>NZ_JALKFZ020000040.1 GCF_023243075.1 Frankia sp. AiPa1
CCCCCCCCCCCCCCCCCCCCCCCCCCCCCCCCGCCCCCCCCCCCCCCCCCCCCCCCCCCCCCCCCCCCCCCCCCCCCGCCGACGTGTACACGGCGGCGACGTTTTTGCCGCCGGCCCGTGTACCCGGCAGATCCGCCTGCAAAGCGGTAGCGGGCCGCGCGGGCCCCATCGATAGGGGCAACTCGATGGACGTGGCGTCCTACGGGTCGTTCGAGGATTTCATCACCGCCTCGGCCGACCATCTGATGCGGACAGCCTTATTGCTGACCGGCAACAGCCATGCGGCCGAGGATCTCCTCCAGGGGGCGCTGGAACGTACCTACCGGCGTTGGGACGGGGAACGAATCCTCACGCCGGAGGCCTACGTCCGACGGGTGATGGTGAATGCCGCCTCGAGCCGGTGGCGTGCCCGGCAGTTCCGAGAGGAACCGCTGGAAGCGGCGGGCGATCCGCCCGGTGTGGACGCCGGGCCGGATCTGGCGCTGCGGGACCAGGTACTCAGGGCGTTGCAGGAGCTGCCGGCGCGGCAACGTGCGGTGGTTGTCCTGCGTTACTACGACGATCTGCCGGAGGCGGCGGTGGCCGAGATCCTCGGTTGCAGCGTCGGTTCGGTGAAGACGCACGCATCGCGGGCGCTGGCCCGGCTGCGGGCGAGCCGGCACCTCGGGGACATTGGCGTGCGAAGCGACGGGAGACGTTGATGCCAGGCGACGATGCTCCTCCCGACGTTTCCTCCGGCCGGGGTGCCCATCCTGGCGCCGACTCCCGGAAATCCTCCGCCGCGGACCGGGCCTTCGAACGGGTGCTCCGTGACCTGCTCGAGCAGTCCACCGCGACCGTCACGGCACCACCTGGCCTGGCCGCCCGCGTTCTTGCCGGCGCGAGGCCACGCAGGCAGGAACGTCGCCGGTGGCTCATGCTCACCGCGGCGGCGCTGGCCACGAGCACGGTGGTCCTGGGTGCTCTGGTCTTCGGCCGGCACCTTGCCGGCGGCAGTGGGGATACCGGTGGCGCGGCGAGCGTCATCGCGCCGGCTACCGGAAGTGCCCGGCCCGGCCCGGCCGCCACCGTGCGCCGGTCACCGTCCATGCCCCGGCCCGGCGGGGCGGACTCGTCGCCAGCCGGGCCCTCGGCGGGCTCACCCCTGACGTACGGCGTCCCGGCAGGCGGCTCCTCGGCAGGCTCGTCCGGGCCGGCTGGCAGCCCGGCGACCGGCGTCGCGCAATCGGACCAGGCGGCCGCCAGCGAGATCACGAAGGCTTTCACCGAGGCGTTCGACGCCGACGAGAACGTCGACGACGGGCTGGCCTATGTGGAGAACGGTTCGACGTTCCATGACATGACCGTGCGCTTTGGGCAGCGCTATCCGGGACTCGTCGGCAATCTGAAGGTGCGGCTCGAGAACATCAGTCTCGTCGACGGCGACCACGCCACGGCGACCATTATCCTGAACCACACCGATCCCAAACTCGGCGCGCAGTGGGGATACGAGATCAGGCGGGACGTGACCGCCATCCGTATCAAGGGCCGCTGGCTGGTGAGCGCCAGCACCTACTCGTTCCTCGTCGGCACCGCCTGACCGTCCCGCCGAGAACCAGCAGGCGGAACATCCGCCTGCGTCCAAGGGCCGGGGGCGCAAGTCGGCCTTGACGAGCCATCGAGTAACCTCCGTTCGCACAGTGGATTCGGGGGGAAAACATGAATGACATGCGTCCACCGGACGGCCGTTCCGGCTACGACCAGCTCATGACCCGGTGGAACCAGTGGCTGTCCCGCCGCCTGACCCGGCCGCGGATCGCCGCCGGGGCGGTGCTGTTCGTCGTGCTGGTGACGGTCGTCGCGCTGCTGTCACCGTCGTCGAAAAAGTCGGCGGACCCGACGGTGGCCGCCGCGGCCAGTGCGCCGCTCGCCGCTACGGTAAGCCCGTCGCCCGGTCCCGCCACCGCAGTCCCGTCACCGTCGCCGGCCGCCGCGACCGTGGCCGCCGCATCGCTGCCGGCCACCGTGCCGACGGCCGGTGTTCAGGGTCGGACGGCGGCCCCGGCGGCCCCCGTCCTCGCCACCCACGCGGCACCCTCGGCTGCCGCCGTGCCCGCCCAGACCGCAGCCGTGCCGGCGCAGGCAGCGCGGCCGGCGCGGGCGCCGGTGCCGGCGGCTCAGGCCCAGGCAGCGGCCCCTGCGGCTGCCGTCGCGCCACCCGCGAACAATCCGCCGGCGCAGGCTGCCGCGGCTCCTGCCTGCCAGCCGTTGACAAATGGCGGGAAGTGCTACGCGCCCGGTCAGCTCTGCCGCAATTCCGATCATGGCGTGCATGGGGTTGCCGGCAACGGCGAGGCGATCGTCTGCACCGACAACAACGGCTGGCGGTGGGAACCGGCGTAAACCCGGTCCTTGATTCGTCGTATCGACACCGCACGGTCGGGCCATCCGCAGGCGTCAAGATGCCGGATCCGATGTGCTGAGCCGGTCCGGATACCGAGCGGGTGGGGATTCCTTTGCCGGCTAATGGCCGGGCGGCGGGCGGCCGTACCGGGAGGAGAGCGCCTGGTGGTGGTGTCCGAATTCCGACGACGCCCGCTTCTGTATGCGGATCGGGCGGACGTCCGGATAAAGTCGACGGGACGCGTGGCCGGGAAGCAGGGGGACGGCTGTCTACGGGGGGCGGCTGGCCGGGCGCGCGCCAAGGAGATGACCATGGCTCGACCGGAAAGTCCGCTTCCATCTGTGCCCGGGCCCGTCCGCGACTTCGCGGCGGCGTTGCGCGAGCTGCGTCAACAGGCCGGTGCGATTCCCTATCGGCAGCTCGCGAAGGCCGCTCATTTCTCCCCGGCGCATCTTGCCCGGGCCGCCGACGGCCGTGCGCTGCCTCGCTGGGAGGTGGCCAGTGCCTATGTCCGTGCCTGCGGGGGAAATCTCGACGAGTGGCAGGAGCGCTGGCGGGCGGCCAGGGTCGCCAGCAGGTCCGAGCCGCCGCCCGTTCTTCTACGGGTCCCGCGCATGCGTCTCGGCGACCCGGTCCAGGCAGGCCGGCCGGTGTCGGCCGGAACTGTCTCCTGCGGACAGGATGGGGCAGGTTGCTGCCGCAGTGTGAGCGGCGTGAGGAGGCGGCCGTAGACTCACGCCTTGTGCTGGGAGGAAAAGGCACAATAACGGCAGGTGTCCGGGAGCATCGCCCCCGCCGGGGCGGGTTCTGTCGGGGTGCCGCTCGTGCTCGTTGACCGCGGGCTGGTCGCCGATGCGTTACCCGGCTACCAACTGGGTGATCAGATCGGCTCCGGAGGATTCGGGCTGGTGCTCGCCGGTTGGCAGACCAGCCTGCAGCGCGATGTCGCCATCAAGGTGCTGGCCGCGGGTGGCGGCCCGAGGTTCGACGCCGCTGCCAGTGCCGAGGCGCGCATCCTCGCCGGGCTTGACCATCCGCATATCGTACGCGTGTTCGATTACTGTGAGGCCGCGGGGCTGCGGATGATCGTCATGGAGCGACTTGCCGGCGGCACACTCACCCAGCGTCGGGCAACACTGGGCCCGGACGCTGTCTGCGCCGTGGGGCTCGCCGTGGCGGATGCCCTGAGCTGCGCGCATGCCAGGGGTGTTCTGCACCGTGACATCAAGCCGGACAACGTCATGTTCGACACCTCCGGCGTACTGAAGGTGGTCGACTTCGGTATCGCGAAACTGGTCGGTAGCACGCCGGTGACCGCGAGCGCCGTGGTCGGCACACCGCTGTTCATGGCCCCCGAGCAGCTGGCCGGCGGACGGCTCGGCCCGGCGACGGACCTCTACGGACTCGCGATGCTGCTCCACTTCCTGCTCGCCGACCGCCCGGACGACGGCGTGACGGTCCCGTTCGGATCTCCCGCGGCCTGGGCGGCACCGCCGCGGCGGCCCTCGCCGCGGCCGCTTTCGCCGCCGCCGGACTCGCGGCAGCCGGTCTCACCGGGTCCGCGCTCGCGGGGCTCGATGTCGTCGCCGGTCCGGCCTGGACCGACCACGCCCGGACCGCTGCCACCCGAGGTGCCTCAGGGGGTCTCGGACGTGATCTTCGCGGCCCTGGCCCCTGACCTGGGGGACCGCCCGGACTCCGCGCATGTGTTCGCCCTGGCGCTGGCCCGTGCGGCCGCGGACGCCTACGGACCCACCTGGATCGCGCGGTCCGGGATCCCGATCCGCCTCAGTGACGACGTTCGGGCCGCCGCCGAGCGGCCCTCCAGACACGCCTGGGAATCCCTGGCGATGGTCGGCGAGACCGCATCGCCCCCCGGGACGTCGAAGAGTGCGCTCACCGACCCGCGGCCAGCCGACCAAAGGCCGGCCAACACTGATCAAATTGGCGGGGCTGGTGAGGCTGGTGAAACGGCCGAGGGGGCCAGTAAAGCCGGCAAAGCCGGTGCCGCGCGGCGTCGAGCCGGGACCAGGCCCTGGCGGTCGGGGCGTAACCGGCGCTGGACGGTTCGCGTGGGCGCTGCCGCCGTGGTCGCGGGCCTCGCCGTCACGGGAACACTGTTGCTGATCGGGGCCGGCGAGAGCGACGGCGGGCGGGTGCAGGCGGTTCGCCTCATCGGCAAGCCGCTGACCGGCCACACGAACTGGGTGGCGGCCCTCGCGTTCGCACCGGACGGCCGCACGCTGGCCAGTGGCAGCAAGGATGGCACGGTCCGGTTCTGGGACATCAGCGATCCGGAACGTCCGCGTTCCCTCGGGTCGACCTCGCCGCCGACGGCAGGTGTGCTCAGCGTCGCGTATTCCCCACAGGGGAACACCCTCGCCCTGGGCAACTGGGATGGTACGGAGCAGCTGTGGGACGTGCACGATCCGTCTCATCCGCGCCGCATACCGGCCAGTTTCTCCAAAAGTGCCTCGACGGTGAACTGGCTCGCGTTCAACGCGGACGGCCAGCGGCTCTTCGACGGCACGCGGGCCGGAATCGTCCGCGCGTGGGACATGGCCGACGCACGCCATCCGCGCCTGGTCAGTCAGCTGTCCGCGGGGAGCTCCTCCGTCGACTGGGTGCGACAGGCGATTGATCCGATCGGCGCCTACCTGGCCAGCTCCGGTCAGAGCGGGGGCGTCCAGCGGGTCAGGCTGTGGTGGATGAGTGACGGGCCCGAGCCGCAGCGGACCGCCGATCTGGCGACCGGTCACTCGGGCCCTGTCTACGGGATGGCGATCTCGCCGGACCTGCGCACGCTGGCCACCGGCAGCAAGGACACCACCATCCGGCTGTGGGACATGACGAACCCGAGTTCACCGCGCCTCATCGGCCAGCCCCTGCGCGGCCACACCAGCTCGGTGTGGGCGGTCGCCTTCGCGCCGAGCGCCGCGCTGTTCGCGAGCGGCAGCTTCGATGGCACCGTGCGGCTGTGGGATCTGCGCGACCGTACGTCGCCGCGGCCGCTGGGCGGCCCGCTGACCGGTCACACGGACTTCGTGCAGGCGGTGGCCTTCTCTCCGGACAGTCGCCTGCTCGCCAGCGCGGGCCGCGACAACACCATCCGGCTGTGGCGCGTCCCCGAAGTGTCCGCGCACTGACCCGATGCCGGACTTCACTCCTGGATGCCTTGATGGGCGTGAAGGTTGTGCGTCCTCCTCGGCTGGGCTCGTCCGTTCTTGTCGATGTGGCGGCGGGGTTGGCTGTGCGTGCTGTCGCGGACAGCTGCGGACGGTGCGGGCGGCGGCTCTTCTGATCGCCGATCGTGATCGCCAGTTCCGATCTTTGGCGTGTGGTGGGTGTGGTGTGGGCTGGGGTCGGGCTTTCGGATGTTTCGCTGAACTTCGCGGGTTTTGCGCACAGCGGTAGCCGCAACGTGCCGACAGAGAGCAGATGTTGTCCCCCGACAGGCGTCCGCTCGCTGGTCTGGTTCGCGACGCACGTATCGAGGGTGGAGGGGCTTCCGCGGCGCACGTCGTGGCTGGAGGATCGAGGCGTCAATGCGTGTGTTGCTGGTCGAGGACGACCGTGGCGTGGGTGGGGCGATCAAGGACGTGCTCGACGCTCGTGGACATCCGGTCGAATGGGTGACCCGGGGGGCCGACGCGCTGCTGCGTCACCGGGGTGCCGACCTGCTGCTCCTTGACCTGGGGCTGCCGGACATCAGCGGACTGGAGGTGCTGCGCCGACTGCGGCGACTGGCCGCCACCCCGGTCGTCGTCCTCACCGCGTCGGGCACGAACGAGCGGGACATCGTCCGCGGCCTGCGGCTGGGCGCCGACGACTACCTGCTCAAGCCGGTGCGGATGGACGAGCTGCTGGCCCGGATGGAGGCGGTGTTGCGCCGCGCCCAGCGAGAGGAGGGAGTGCCGTCGGTCAGCCGGGTGCGGATCAATGGCATCGACATCGACCTGGACACCCATCTGGTCACGGTGGCCGGCGAGGAGGTGGTGCTGACCCGGATCGAGTTCGAGATTCTCGCGGTACTGGCCCGCAAGGCGGGCACGGCGGTCAGCCGCGAGCAGCTGCTCGACGAGGTGTGGGGCGACGCCTACGTCGCCGTGTCGCGCACCTTCGACGTTCACCTGTCGAAGCTGCGCAAGAAGCTCGGCCGGCCGAGCCCACTGCACAACATCCGCGGTTTCGGTTACCGGTTGGGCGACTGAGGTGCGTCGACGGCTGCTGATCGTGCTCATCGCGGCCGGGCTCGCGGCGCTCGCCGCCTTCGCCGTCCCGTTGCTCTACACCACCGCCGGTGAACGCACCGACCGGTTCGTCAGTCGGCGGACTGCCGACATCAACCGGTTCGCCGATCTCGCCATGACCGGATCGGACCAGCTCGGGCCGGAGATCGACGCGCACGCCGAGCTCTACGGCGACGCCGTGGCCGTCGTCGACGCCGCCGGCCATCCGCTCGTGCGCCGCGGTGACCTGTCCGACGGCCCGGAGGTCGCCCGGGCGATCGACGCCGCGCTGCGCAACCAGCGCCTGGCCACCCTGCCCGACCTGCGGCCCTGGTCGAAGGGCCGGGTGGTGTTCGCCCGGCCCGTCGGCAACGGCATCGAGGTGTCCGGGGCGGTGGTGCTGCTGACCAGCCGAGACCGGGCCGCCGCCGAGGTCGGCCGGCTGTGGGAGCGGGTGCTGTTCGGCGTGCTGGCCATCGCCGCGCTGTTCGCCACCCTGATCGTGCTGCTCGTGCGATGGGTGCTGCGTCCGATCACCCAGCTGGAACACGGCCTGCGCGCGGTCGGCAAAGGCGTGCACAGTGCCTACGTTCCCCCTCAGCAGGGGCCGTCCGAGGTGCGCGCCCTGCTCGCCTCGTTCAACCGGATGGCGGATGCGGTGACCGAGTCGGCCCGCCGCCAGCGGGCGCTCATCGATGACACCTCTCACCAGCTGCGCAACCCGCTGATGGCGATGCGGCTGCGGATGGACACCCTCGCCGACCGGGTGCCCACCGGCGCCCAGGACACCTACGCCTCCATGGTGGCCGAGGCGGCGCGGCTGCAGACCCTGCTCGACGGAATGCGGGCTCTGGCCGTTGCCGACGCCGCCGCCACCGAGCTCGCCGCGTACCCGCCGTCGGCGGTGACCTGCGACGCGGGCGTGATCGTCCGCGATCGGATCGAGTTCTGGTCGCCGGCCGCGCTTACCCGCGGCGTCTCGCTGAGATACCGGACCCCACCGGAATCCGTCCCCCTGCGCTGCACGGACACCGACCTGGAGCAGATCGTGGACGTGCTGATCGACAATGCCATCAAATACGCCCCGGGCAGCACTGTGACCGTGACGGTCGGTGCTCGCTGGCCGGCCGCCCGGGGCCGGCTCACCATCACTGATGACGGCCCCGGCGTCAGCGAGTCGGAACTGCCACATCTGACCGAACGCTTTCGGCGCGGCCGGCTGGACGTGCGCCCGGGTGGACCGGAGATCACCCCTGGATCCGGCCTCGGCCTCGCCATCGCCGAACGACTGACCACCAACCACGGCGGTCGCCTGATCCTCTCCCGGATGTCACCGCACGGCCTGTCCGTCGCCGTCGACCTGCCCGCCGGCCCCCGGCCAGCGCCGTCCGCGCCACCTGGCCCGTCCGCGTCGACCGGGCCGATCGGAGCACGGCCGCACCGGGTGGACTCGATCCGTGCCGACACCACCCCCACGGTGGTCCTGCCCGGCATGCGTCGCCGCCGCGCCCACCGCCGTGTTGCCTCCGGCCCCTCCACCCCACCGCGCCTGCCCGGGCTCGCCCACCCACCGGCGTCTGGTCCCGGCAGCCCTGAGCCCGCTGCCTCCCCACCGCCTGCTCCCCAACTACCCGCGCACCAGCCGCCTGCGCACCAGCCGCCTGCGCACCAACCCCCTGTCGCGGACCCGCCGCCTCCGGGCGGGAGCAACCTTCCGGGTCTGCGGCGGAGCAACCTTCCGGGTCTGCGTGAGAGCCACCTTCCGGGTCTGCCGGGGACCGATCGGCCGCGTCCCGGCCGAAGCACAGGGCCACGCGCCGACACCGCCGGCCGAGGCGACGGCAAGGAGGACCAAGCCGGCAAGGACGACCAAGCCGGCGGGGATGGTCCGCCGGGTGGGGACAGTGCGACGGATGGGTCACGAGGTCCGGGGGCATGATGGTTTCTCGACGGGGGATGCTGCTTGGCGGCGCGCTCGGCACGGCCTGCGTGGTGACCGCCGGACTCAGCGCGGCCTGCGGGTCCTCCGATCACACGATCTCGATCGCGGCCGGTGAGCCGGACGGGTTCTACATCGAGTTCGCGAACCTGCTCCGGCCCCTGCTCGACGCCCAGGTGATGCAGACCCTCGGCAGCGTGCAGAACATCCGGGCGGTCGCCGCCGGCACCGCCGATCTCGGGCTCGCGCTCGCCGACTCGCTCGACGCGGCCCGGACCGGCGGCCCGGCCTTCGGTGGCCGTCCGATGACGTTGTATGCGCTCGGCCGGGTCTACGAGAACTACATGCAGCTGGTCGTGCGCGCGGACAGTCCGGTGCAGACCCTCGCCGACCTCGCCGGCCGGTCGGTGTCGCTCGGCGCCAACGGTTCGGGGGCGGCGCTGTTCGGTGAGCGGCTGTTCGCGACCGCGGGTGTTCAGCTCGGCCAGGCCCGGCATCTGTCGCTCAACGATGCCGTCGGGGCCCTTCGGGACAGTCTCATCGACGCCATGCTCTGGTCCGGCGGGGTGCCGACCGCCGTACTGGCCAAGGCCGACCAGGCCTGGGGCATCCGCCTGCTCGATCTCGGCGGCTACGTCCCCGCTCTGCGTAGCGGATACGGCCGGTACTACAACGAGATCTCCCTGCCGGCCGGCATCTACCGCACCGTCGGCGCCGTGCGGACTGTCGGAGTACCGAACCTGCTGTTCACCGGGACGCGCACCGGCGACTCGGAGGTCCGCGACACGGTCCGCGCTCTCGTCGACCACGCCGGTCAGCTCGTGCCCGCCCAGGCCCGCGGCACCCAGTACCTCGACGTCGGCAATCTCATCAACACCGAGCCACTGCCGCTGCACCCCGCCGCCGCCGCGACCTACCGCGCCCTACGCGGTTAGCCTTCGACGCCGACCATTCTGGCGGCCGGTACCGTGCCGGCACGAGTCCGGCAACGCCACCGGTTCTTCTACAATGCGACCACCCCGGTAGGCACTCCGGCCGTGGGCGCGGTGTGCGCGTGGGGTGTTCGCGGTGGGTGCAGGTGTGCAGCACCTGCGGCATCCCAGGCGCGGGGAGGAGAACCATATGCCTGACCTGCGGCGAAAGTGGCAGGCCAGGTTCGTCGCGGGGCGCGGCCGGCCGCCGGGCGGAGCCCTGGCCGGGGATTCGGACAGCGGGACGATCCTGATTCTCACCCTTGGCTATCTGCTGGTCGCGGCGATGCTGGTGGTGGTGGTGACCGATGTGTCGGCGGTGTATCTGGCGCGGCGGTCGGTGGCGTCGGCGGCGGACGGCGCGGCGCTCGCCGCGGCGCAGCGGATCGACGAGACCGCCGTCTACTCCGCGGCGGGCACCCTGGACCGGCTGCCGCTCACCGATGTCGACGCGACCGTCCAGCGGTATCAGCGGCAGGCTGATCCGAGCGGTCGCACGTCCCTGACCGGAAGCCTCGTCGACGCGGCGACGGTCCAGGTGGAGGGAACCCGGACCGTCGACCTGCCGGTGGTGGGCGTGTTGGGGATCGGGCCGGTCACCGTGCGGGCCGGGGCGCAGGCACAGTCGGTGGTCCGCCCGCCCGCTGCACCATGACGCCCTGACCTCCACGGCCCGCACCAGCGCCGCCGGCTCGGATCCCAGCCGCGTCACCGCCGCCGGCCGAACCGAAGCCGCCGGCCGTAGAGCCGCCGGCCGAGCTGCTGCCGACCGTTCGGGCAGATCGTGTGACCTCGGTAGCCCCGGTCGCCCCGGTGGTGAGGCGCCTGCCACCGACTCCGAAGCGGGCGGCGAGAGCCGCGCCTCGATCGGCGTCGGGCTCATGGTGCAGCCAGGGCGCGGTGGCATCGACGAGGTCGTCGAGGCCCTCGCCGGTGCGCCGTTCGGACAGGTCCGAGACGTCCCGCACGAGGCGGGCCAGCCACTCGGCCGGACGCGCGGCGGACAGCGCCACGGCCCGGCCCGCGTGGTCGGCGGCCTCGTCCCGGTCGGGGAACTCGCGGGCCAGGGCGACGCGGGCCTGAGCCATCCGGACCGAGACGACCATCCCGGTCTGGCCGGTCCCGGTGACCAGCGCCGCCGCGCGCTCCAGATGGGGGGTGGCCTCGTCGGCGGCGCCGACGGTGGTGAGCGCCTCCGCGCAGGCGAGCGCGAGGTCGGCCGGGGAGTAGGTCTCCAGCGCGAAACCGGGGCTGCCGAAGGCGCTGTCGTCGAGACGCTCCATGGCCTGCCAGGCGCGGGCGACGCCGTCGCGGACCCCGGCCGCGTCGCCGGTGGCGGCGTAGGAGCTGGTGACGACCTTGCCGGCGATAAGCGCACGGGTAGCGCTGAATCCGGCGATGCGGGCGGCGACCCCGGCGATCTGCAGCGCGACCGCCGGGCTGTGCGGGCGGACCACGCGGGCCCGCAGGGCCAGGGCGCGGGCGGCGAGCGGGCCGTCGCCGGCAGCTCGGGCCAGCGCCGCGGCCCGGTCGGCCCGTG
>NZ_JALKFZ020000041.1 GCF_023243075.1 Frankia sp. AiPa1
CGTATGTGTTCCAGCGTGAGGCGCCGTTTCCTCCCCGGCCTGAAGACCGGGGCATCCACGGCGCAAATCTGGTGACCGGGGCTCGCCCCGCCCCGCGCGGCGATGCGGCGCCGCGCGGCGACTCAGCCCTGCGTGGCGATGCGGCCCTGCGCAGCGTCTCGGCGGCGTACGCCGCCCAGGGGGCCGGTTACGCCATGGTCGTCACCGCCCTGCCCTCGTTCAAGGACCGGTTCGACCTCGGCGACGCCGCCGTGTCGGCGGTCCTGCTCGGCACCTGCCTGGCCGCCGCCGGCGGCTCGCTGCTCGCCGACGCCATCGCGACCCGCCGGGGCAGCCGTCGGGCGCTGTGCACCGGGCTCGCCGCGCAGGCCGTGGCCCTTCTCGGCGCGGCCGTCGCGCCGAACGTCGCGGTGTTCGTCGCCGCGATCGCCGTGTACGGCGTCGGCCTCGGTGTCTGCGACGCGTCCGCCGCCATGCAGGGCGTGCTCGTCCAGACCCGCGCCGGCACTCCCCTGCTCGGGCGCCTCTACGCCACGAACACGGCCGCGGCGATCGCCGCCGCCCTGATCATGGCCGGGCTGCTCGCCCTGGGGGCGGCCGTCGCCGGGCTGCTGCTCGCCGCGGTACTGGCCACGAGCGTCATGGCGGTCGGCGCACGCCGCTTCGACCCGTCCCGCGGCGAGCGCCCCACCGCCGGCGGCCCCGACCTGCCGCCCCTGCCGCGCCGCGGGATCTGGACGATCGGAGCCCTGGTGTTCGCCGCCTTCGTCATCGACTCCGCCGTCTCCACGTGGAGCACCGTCTACCTGGACGACGGTCTGCGCGTCACCGCGGCCGCGACCCCGCTGGGCTACGCCGCGTACCAGGCCACGCTCCTGCTCGCCAGGCTCGCCACCGATCCGGCGTCGCGCCGGCTCGGCCGCCTGACGATGGCGGCGATCGCCCTCGGAGCCGGCATCACGGGCTGCGCCGTCGTGGCCGCCGTCCCGCACCTCGCCGGCGCGGTCGTCGGCTTCGCCGCCGCCGGCCTGACGGCCGGCATCCTCGTGCCCCTCGCCTTCGGCGCCGCCGGGGAGCTGCTGCCCGCCCGCGGCGACGAGATCATCGCACGGGTCAACCTGTTCAACTACGGCGGCGCGGTCACCGGCGCGGTGCTGCTCGGCCTCGTCGCGACCGGCCCGGACCTCGGCGTCGCCTTCCTCCTGCCCGCCGCCGTGCTCGCGCTGGTCCTTCCGCTGGTCCGGCGGATCGGCTCCGCCCCGCGCTGGCAGCTCGGAGCACCCGCGTGACCGCCGCCAGCCGTAGCCCGTACCAAGGAGCAGAGGCCATCTCCGACTTTCCCCGTCTCCCTGCCGGGTTTCGGTTCGGGATGGCCACCGCGGCCATCCAGATCGAGGGCGCGACCGCCGAGGACGGCCGCGGGCCGAGCATCTGGGACACCTTCGCCGCGCGCCCCGGCACCGTCCGAGCCGGCGATACCCCGGCCGTCGCCACCGACCACTACCACCGGTTCGCCGCCGACATCGGGCTCATCGCGGACGCGGGCGTGGCGGACTACCGGTTCTCCATCGCCTGGCCGCGCGTGATCCCCGACGGAACGGGCCCGGTGAACCCCGCCGGGCTCGACTTCTACGACCGCCTCGTCGACACGCTGCTCGCCGCGGGTGTCCGCCCCGTGCCGACGCTGTACCACTGGGACCTTCCCCAGCCGTTGCAGGATGCCGGCGGCTGGATGGCGCGTCAGACCGCGCAGGCGCTCGCCGCGTACGCCACCGTCGTCGCCGAGCGGCTCGCCGACCGGGTCGAGGACTGGCTGACCCTGAATGAGATGAACGTCCACACCCTCTACGGGCACGCGCTCACCGACCACGCACCCGGGCTCGGGCTCGGGCTCGACGCGCTGCCCGCCGCCCATCACCAGCTGCTCGCCCACGGCCTCGCCGTCGCCGCGTTGCGGGCGGCGGGCGCGCGCCGCGTCGGGGTGGTCAGCCAGCACTTCCCGGTGATCGCGGCCTCGGACGACCCCGCGGACGTCGAGGCGGCGGAGACCTTCGCGGCGCTGACGAACTGGACGTTCTCCGACCCGATCCTGCGCGGCCGCTACCCGCACGACGACATCGCCGCCGGCGTCGCCCTCGGAGCGGGCCTGAGTGAACAGCAGCTCGCCGCCGATCTCGCTGTGATCGCCGCCCCGCTGGACTTCTACGGCGTGAACTACTACGAGCCCACCCGCATCGAGGCTCCACGCCCCGGCAAGGACTACCGCGGCGTGCTGGAGGTGGACATCCCCGCCGGGCTGCCATATTCCCCGGTGCCGATCGAGGACGTCGAGCGTACCGACTTCGGCTGGGCGATCGTCCCGTCCGGGCTGCGCGGCATCCTCGACGAGCTGCACTCCCGCTTCCCTGACCTGCCGCCGGTCATCATCACCGAGTGCGGGGCGTCGTTCCACGACGAGCCCGACGCGGACGGCCGGGTGCACGACACCCGGCGGATCCGGTTTCTCGACGCGCACCTGCGCGCGGTGGCGGCCGCGGTCGCGGACGGGGTGGACGTCCGCGGCTTCTACGTGTGGTCGGCGTTGGACAACTTCGAGTGGGCGGCCGGCTACCAGGAGCGCTTCGGGCTGATCCACGTCGACTGGACAACCCTGGCCCGGACGCCGAAGGACTCCTGGTACTGGTACCGCGATCTGATCGCGGCCCAGCGGCCCGCGACCTCCGTGGCTGCCGGCCGGTAGCGGCGCCGGCACCGCCGTCGTAGCGGAGCGGGGCGGGCGCTTTCAAAGAACGACCGGTGAACGCGGGGATGACCTTCTCCAGAATCTCCGGGGAACATTTCAGAGACGCGCGGGACCGGGCACGGGTAGCAGTTTCTCGATCGTTTGACCGCTCGGCGCTGAGCACATACGTTCCTCGACGCCGGATATGACCGGTATGGCCTGCCGCCATTCCCTGTCCGAACCCTCGAAACGGAGTAGCGATGAGCACGCCCACCCTGTTCCGACGCCGTCAGGCCCGGCGTTCGCCCTACCGTGTCCTGCTCGCCTTGGCGGTTGCCGCACCTGTCGCGTTCGGCCTCGCGGCCACCCCGGCCGCGCACGCCGCGACTGGGTCCAGCGGGTCCTTCGCGGTACTCAGCTACAACATCGCCGGCCTTCCGGAACTGCTGTCGAGTGCCCCTTCGCCGCGCCAGCAGAGTACGACGGCAATCGGTCAGCGCATCGGACCGTACAGCATCGTCAACGTTCAGGAGGATTTCAACTACCACGCTGCTCTGTATGCGGCGGACAACCATCCGTACCGGACTCCGACCAGCGGCGGAGCCGGAATCGGCAGCGGACTGAACACCCTCTCATCGTTTCCGTACGACACCGCCAGCTTCCAGCGGGTCAAGTGGAATACGTGCAGCCTCAGCGGCGGCGACTGCCTTACCCCGAAGGGATTCACCTTCGCCCGCGTCACGCTGGCCCCAGGAGTGACGGTCGATGTCTACAACCTGCACACCGACGCCGGCACCAGCCGCGACGACGAGACCGCCCGCGCGGCCAACCTCAACCAGGTCGGCGCGTACATCGCCGCGCACTCGGCAGGCCAGCCTGTGATCGTCTTCGGTGACACCAACAGCCGCTACACCCGGGCTGGGGACACCATCGGCTCGTTCGCCGCCGCGGGCGGCCTCACCGATGCCTGGGTCCAGCTCGTGCGCGGCGGCTCCGCACCCGCGCCCGGAAGCGACGCCCTGCTCTGCGACGAGAACGCGATCACGAACACCTGCGAGGTCGTCGACAAGGTGCTCTACCGCGGCAGCGCGCAGGTCACCCTGACCGCGACCTCCTACGCCAACAAGCACGCCGACTTCCTCAACTCCTCGGGTGTCATGCTCTCCGACCACGACCCGATCGCCGTCGGCCTGACCTGGCGGACCACCGGCTCCTGACCCCTTCGGAGACCCTATTGCCGGCCCCGGCACCGGCACGACCACGGGGCCGGACCAGGATCACCCTGGTCCGGCCCCGTTTCGTCGTTCGTGGTCCGCGAGCCACGCCGCGTCCGCCACATCCGTTTTCCGGCCTGGTGCGTTACGCACATGCGCGGCGTTGAGAAGCCAGCACTCGAACCTGTCTTCCAATATGTGGAAGACAGGTTTCCAGTAAACCCCGGTTGATTCCATCTCGCCGGATGGCCGCACCCTGGCCAGCGGCGGCAACTCCGATGAGTCGGTCCGGCTGTGGGCCCTGGGCTGACTGGGTTCCAGCCGGCCTCGGGCGTTTCCGAGACGGCCCGGTCACCCGGAACGATGCCGGATAGGAGCGATGTTCTGGTGGTTAGGGGGCGCCATTGAATAAGTTGATCATTTGATCTATGAATGTGATTCCCCTGTGATTGCCTCGGTAGGGTCATGTTCGTGGTGGATGAATATTCGGCGAAGTTTGTCGCGATGAGGGCCCGTCTGGAGGCGCAGAGGCCTCATCTGGATGAGCGGCGTTGGCGGATCGCGATGGGTGTTGAGGCGGATTCGTGGGGTCATGGTGGTATTGCGGCTGTTGCCAGTGCGACGGGTGCTGCCCGGAACACGATCAAGCGGGGCTTGGAGGAGGCCTCCGGTCCGTCGTTGAGGCCCACTGGCCGGGTGCGCGCGCCGGGCGGCGGCCGTAAGAAAGTCGAGGAGGCCGATCCGGAGGTCGTCGAGGCTCTCGACGGTCTGGTCGAGCCGGAGAGCCGTGGGGACCCGATGACGCCGCTGCGGTGGACGACGAAGGGGACCCGGAAGCTTGCGGTCGAGTTGACCGGGATGGGTCATCCGGTCAGCCATACCGTGGTGGCCTACATCTTGAAATCGATGGGGTACAGCCTTCAGGGGACGCGTAAGAGGCATGAGGGGCGTGGGCACCCGGATCGTGACGCCCAGTTCCGCCACATCCATGCCGCCGCGGCGAGGTTCATGGCCGCCGGAGACCCTGTGATCAGTGTGGACACGAAGAAGAAGGAGCTGGTCGGGTCGTTCCAGCAGGGCGGCAGGGAATGGCACCGTAAGGGTGAGCCAGTCGAGGTGAGCGCCTACGACTTTCCTTACCTTGCCGACGGGAAAGCTATTCCCTACGGTGTTTACGATGTTGCCGACAACTCCGCGTGGGTCTCGGTCGGGGTCACCAGCGACACGGCGCGGTTCGCGGTCGGAACCATCGAGAAATGGTGGTACGAGATGGGCCGGGAGAAGTACCCGGACACGAAGCGGCTCATGATCACCGCCGACTGTGGTGGGTCGAACGGGAACACGGTCTGGCTGTGGAAACAGGAACTCGCCAGGCTCGCGGCCGCGACCGGCCTGGAGATCACCGTCTGCCATTTCCCGCCAGCGACCTCGAAGTGGAACAAAATCGAACACAGACTGTTCTCGTACATCAGCGTCAACTGGCGTGGCCGGCCGCTCACGACCTACGAGACCGTAGTGAACCTCATCGCCAACACGACCACCACGACAGGCCTCGTCGTCCGGTGCGCACTCGATCCCGCCGACTACCCGACGGGGATCAAACTCTCCAAAAAGGAACAGGAGAAGATCCCGGTCGAACGCGACGAATTCCACGGCGAATGGAACTACATGATCACGTCTCGGCAGCCTGATATAGAATAATCAGGTTATTCTAATACGGCTCCTTAGGGTTCGCCGAGGCCGGCGCGACGGGCTCGCAGGATCGCGGCGGCGCGGTCGGGGGCGTTGAGTTTGGTGAGGATGTTGGAGACGTGGTTGGCGACGGTCTTGGGGGTGAGTCCAAGGTTGCGGCCGATGCGGTTGTTGGGCCAGCCGTTGGCGACGAGGCCGAGTACGTCGCGTTCGCGGTCGGTGAGTTCGGGGAACGGAGCGGCGGTCGGTGTGGGGTTGGTGAATGCGCGCAGGATGCGTTCGGCGATGTCGGCTCCGAAGACGGCGTCGCCGCGGGCGACGGCGCCGATGGTGCGGATGACGTCGTCCTGCTGGGCGCCTTTCAGGAGGTAGCCGCGGGCGCCGGCGCGGAGTGCGGCGAACACGAACTGGTCTTCGCCGTACATCGTGAGCATGAGGATCGCGACGCCGGGGTGTGTGGCGCGTATCCGGCGGGTGGCTTCGGCGCCGCCGATGCCGGGCATGTCGACGTCCATCAGGACGACGTGCGGGTTGGCGGTACCGGCGAGCGCGACGGCCTGTTCGCCGGAGGTGGCTTCGCCGACGACCTCGATGCCGTCGACGGAGTCGAGCAGGGCGGCGAGGCCTTCGAGCACGATGCGGTGGTCGTCGACGATCAGGACCCGCACCGGGCCGGTGTTCTCGGTCATCAGGCGGTGCCGATCGGTGTGGTGGCCGTGGTGATCTGGGCGGGTATGGGGGGCGGCGCGGTGACGGCGCTGCCGGCGAGGGAGAGCGGGAGTTCGACGCGTACCCGGCCGCCGTCGGGAGTGGGTTCCGCGGCCCAGCTCCCGCCCAGCGCGGTGACCCGTTCGCGCATGGACGTCAGGCCTACGCCGGCCGTCCACGCTGTCCGGGCCGTGCCGTCGTCGCGGATTTCCACTGTCAGCCGCTCACCGCATTCGATCGACACGACACAGTGCGACGCGTGGGCGTGCCGGGTGACGTTGGTGACGGCTTCGGTGATGATCCGGTATCCGGCGATCTCCACAGCGGCGGGCAGGTCGGGCATCACGTCGGGCGCCGAGAGCGTCACCGGGACGCTGGAATGGCGGAGCTGCTCGTGCAGCGCACCGAGTAGCCCGAGTTCGTCGAGGGCCGGGGGCCGCAGCGCGTAGACGAGGCGACGCAGGTCGTCGAGCGCGGTGGTCAGGTCACGCCGGACCCCGCCGAGGAGGTCATCGGCTCGCGGGAGGTCGCGGCGGGCGAGGTTACGCGCGGCGTCGATCTTGGTCGCGGCGGCGGTCAGGACGGGACCGAGACCGTCGTGCAGGTCGCGGCGCAGCCGACGGCGTTCTTCCTCGGTCGCGCTGACGATCCGTTCCCGCGAGAGGATCAGGTCCTCGGTCAGGAGGACGTTGCTCGCGGCAGCCGCGAGTTGCCCGGCGATGTGCTCCATGAGCCGGGACTCCCGGGAGTCCAGCTCGGCCTGCCCCACGCGCCGCGCGACCACCAGCGATCCGAGATCGCGGCCCTGGTGGATGAGAGGGAACCGGATCGTGTCCGCGCGCTCGGCGTCGTCTCCGTGGGTGATGCGACGGGCGGCTTCGTGGTCGCCACGCATCTCGACGGCCACCCACGGCAGTCGCAGGGCTTCGACGACGGCCTCGAGCAGGCCTGGCAGCAGTTGCTCGACGGTGCCTGCGGCTTCGAGGCGGGACGCCACCTGGCTGACCACCGCGTACGGCTCGTCGCGATTGCCGTAGAGAAAGCGGTTGATCAGCCGCTGGATCCGTGACCGGGCCGGGGCAAGGCTGAAGGCCGCGCCGAGTGAGGCCGCCACCGTCCACGGCCCGCCGGCTCGCAGGCCGAGCAGCGCGAGCAGCCCCACCCCGGCCGCGTAGACCCCGGCCACGACCGCGACGAGAAGGGTGTAGACGAGAGCGCGGTTGAGGACGACGTCGAGCCCGTAGACCTGGTTCGCGAGCACGACCGCGACGACGACGATCAGAAGCAGCACAGTGGTGATCGAGCCGAGTACCTGGCCGGCCGGGAGCGCGACGATGACCGGGGTGAGCACGATCCCGCCGATGTTGACCACCCCGAGCCAGCGCAGTACCTGACGCTCTCGGCCGTGCGCGCGCCGCCACCGCAGGATCATCACGACCGAGCCGAGCAGTAGTCCCGCGGGAAACAGCGCCATCCCGAGCCAGTCGGGCAACGCGTCGATCCCCGCCGGGTTGCGTAGAGCGGCGAAGGCGGGCGTCGCATCGGGGATCGTGTGCGGGCCGAGCAGCCCGGCAGCCCAGCCGGCGACACACAGCGTCACGCTGGCGACGGCGGCCCGTCCGATCCGGCCAGGCGGGAAACGTCCGGTCGGGAACGCCGCCCACGTCGTGGCCATCACCACCGGTTCTACCGGCTCACCGAGCCCGGCGGCGAACAGCGCCAGCCCTGCACCGGGCAGGTGGCGCCCATCGTGGGAGAAGATCGCCCACTCGATACCAGCGATCGCGAGCCCGTGGCCGACGCCCGCGGCCAGTGCCAGCCAGCCGAAGACGACATCCGGACGTCGGGTGGCCAGTAACCAGCCCGCGAGGACGAAGCCGGCGACCGGCACGACCTGGGTCCACGGACTGTCCGACCGCTGCCCGGTGACCGTGACCCCCGCGTGCCGGTTGGCGATGGTCAGCGCGACGCCGGCCGCCGTGAGGACGACGGCAGCGAAGGCCAGGGCATGAGCGGGGAGCCGGCGAGCGTCCCGGCCGGCTGGCCGGACGCCGCCGCGGCGGAAGAACACTCGGTCAGTGTGCACGTCCGCTGATCCCGCCGACCCGGGAAATTCTCCCGATCGACCCGGGAATCCGCCCCCGTGTGGGCGGGACACGCCCAACTCCACGATGTGCCGGCAGGCCGGCGGTCGCCGGCGATCGACAGCACGAGGAGTCCCCATGCGGGAGCACGCACACACCGGACCGACGCCGCGGTGGCGGACAGCGCCAACCTCGACAGCCACTGCACTTCGACGGCGACCTTCGGTGACTCGACGCTCGACACGACGAGCACCGGTAGCGACAGCGACTTCGACGCCACGATCACAGGCGGTTCCGGCCGCTTCGCCGGAGCGACCGGCAGCATCCACGTCCACACCCTCGGCGACACCAACGACGCCGACATCACCCTCAACCTCACCTAGCCACCGGACAACCAGCCGAGGGAACCACGCCACGCTCCCTCGGCCGGCCGCCGATCCCACCCCGGCCGACCTCCGGCGCACTCAGGGCACGGCCCTGGGATGCCCGCACGCATGTCCGGGGGCGGGACGGCGCGGCCGTGGCGCCAGGAGAACCAGGAGTGATCGTGATGCCGGATGAGCATGCCGTTCCGTTGCGACCGTTGCAGTCATCGGATCCCCGGACGCTGGGTCCGCACCGGCTCGTCGGCCGGCTGGGCAGTGGCGGCATGGGTGTCGTCTACCTGGCCGAAGGACCGCGGGGCCGGGTCGCACTCAAACTGATCCGCGCCGAGCTGGTCGATGACCCCGACTACCGGGTCCGGTTCCAGCGCGAGATCCAGGCCTGTTTCCGGGTCGGGAGCACCCACACGGCTCGACTGGTCGATTTCGAGCTCGAGAGCGACCAGCCGTGGCTGGCGACCGAGTTCATCGACGGCACGGACCTGGAACGGTGGGTACGGACCCATGGTCCGCTGCCCGCCGCCGCCCAGCAATCCCTCGCCGCGGGCCTCGCCGAAGCGCTCGCCGGCATTCACGCCGTCGGGCTGGTGCACCGCGACCTCAAGCCATCCAACGTGTTGTGGACGACCGATGGCCCGCAGGTCATCGACTTCGGGATCGCGGCGGCAGCCGATGCCCGTCCGTTGACCGCGACCGGCCAGTTCATCGGTACCCCCGCCTGGTTCTCCCCCGAACAGGCCGCCGGCGGCGAAGCCAGCGCCGCCACCGACGTGTTCGGTTGGGGCGCGCTCGTCTGCTTCGCCGCCTCCGGTCGGGCGCCGTTCGGCGGCGGCCGGGCCGAGGTGGTCCTGGACCGCGTCCGGTCCGCCGAGCCCGACATCGACTACGACCAGGTCGCGGCACCGCTACGAGCCCTCGTCCGACGCACGCTTTCCCGCGAACCGGCCTCACGACCGACCGCCGAGGCGTTGCGCCACGAACTCGCCGACCTCGTCGGCGGTGCCGTCGCACCGACGGCTGCGCACACCACTGCGACGACCGACGACGTCACCCGGGTTATGCCACCGGACCTCAGGGTTGCCGGCGGACCGGCTCCACCGCCGGCCTGGCACCACCCGCCGATCCCGATCCCGACGCCGATCCCGACCCCGACGCCAACCCCGACCCCGACGCCAACCCCGGCGCCGGCGCGGCGGCGTCGCTGGCCCTATGCGGTAGCGGGGGCGCTCGCCCTCATAGCAACGGCGATCGTGGCCGGATCCCACACAGGCGCAGGTAACAGCAACGGCTCGCACAGCAGCAACACGGCCCCAGGATCAACACCACCGTCCGCGACACCAGCAAGGACGCAGACCACGACGCCGAACCCGGCACCAACCGCGCTGACATCCAGATACCGGGCGGACGCGCCGTGGCGGATCGCCATCCACAACACAATCGAGAAGGCCGACCACGGCTGTGCCGTAACACTGCGCGACAGCGACGCCAACGGCAAGGAAATCGGAAACGCGACCGACCTGTACGGGACCTGGACCTTCCAGATATCGGCCATCGGCAGCTTCCAATGGGAGGTGAACGACCCCAGATGCCTGGTCACCGCGCTCGCCGGCACAGGCACGATCACACTGCCCTTCACCCAACCCGCGAACCAGGGCGACACCGCCGCCTTCACCACCCCGACCCGCGTGACCGTACAGGTCGTGGACTTCAACGGCACCGGGAACTGTTCCCCCACCCTGCACGACGCCACCAACGGCGAAGAACTCGACACCCACACCGTCCAGCAAAGCGACGGCGCCGCCCCCGTGGTCCTCGATCCGAAGGGACGCACCCAGGTTTTCCTCAACGACAAGAGCGATCATGCCTGTGCCATGCGGGTATCCGCCGCTCCAGGCTGACCAGGGGACTGTTTCAAGATTGCCTCCGGTGCACATGCGGCGGCGACGGAGCGTGGTCTCCAGTGAGGCTTGACGCCGGAAGAAGCTGATCCGCTCGGTGGGCGTCGGCTCGCACCGGCACCACCACCAGATGACGCACCGTGTGCCCGACGGTCTCCTTGATGTGCCCTTTTAAATCCGGACAGTCTCTATTAGGTTGATCTACGCGGCGGGCTGCTTTTTCAGGTATTCGTCGT
>NZ_JALKFZ020000042.1 GCF_023243075.1 Frankia sp. AiPa1
CCGAGGCCACCGAGGCCACCGAGGCCACCGAGGCCACCGAGGCCACCGAGGCCACCGAGGCCACCGAGGCCACCGAGAGGATTGAACAGGAAGGAGCCTCCGAGCATGACGCTCGGAGGCTCCTTTGGGGGTAGCGGCTGTGTCAGTCGTCGGAGGTCAGACGCTTCCTCGGCTGGTCACGGTGGGTCAGTTCGTCGCGGATCGAGTTGCAACGTTCGGTGAGTTCGCGCGCTTCCGCGTGGGCAGCGTCCCGGACTTTGATCACGGAGCGACGTGATCCGTACTTGCCGCCGTAGGTCTGTTGGGCGACGGTCGCGAACATGCCGGTGCGTCCAAGGTCATCGGCCTGGTTCGCCACGTCCATGACCTTCTGCAGGGTCGGGAACTCACGTCCGTCTCCCCACGCCGCATCGAAGATCACTTCCGACATGGCCGCGAGGAAGGTAGACGCGGCCAGATGCTTCGCCTGCTGCTCCGCCACGTCCGGCGTGGCCGCTTCTGGCTTGCCGGGACGGTAACCGTTGCGCTTGGCAGCGTCCCCAACGGCCCACTGACGGATCAGGGCACGGTCCGCGAGGAACATCTCTCCGTTCTTCGGCTGGTACTGCCACTGGTCGGGTTCACGGGTGGCCACGTCGACCGAGGCGACCACACACCCACGAGTGATCATTCCGAACCGGCGGGCGAAGATCAGGACTGCGTCCTGGGCAATGTCGTCAGACACATCGTCACTGCCGTAGATCCCGCGTCCGTCCCGGGCGATCGTGGCCGAGCGGTCAGCGCGCTTGCGGGACCGGGCCGAGTCCGCCTTCCAGCAGTACCGGTGCGCGTGCTCGACGATCGCGACCCAGTCCGCTTCGGTGACCCGCGCCATGTCCTCCGCCGTGACCGCCTCGGCAACAACGGAAGGAATGTCCCGGGAGAAGAACGAGGAAATGAAGGAATGCGACATGGAAGACTCCACGCAAGAAGGGGATTTAGCGCCGCGCGCCGGGCGCAACACGCCGATAACTAATAATCCCTCTCGCTCCAGCGGAAATCAATACCCCGAGATGGCCTTTCTTGGATTCTCCGAAGATTTCCTCGGCCACATTTCTGCAGGTCGGAGACCCCTTTAAATCGCGGCACAGAAAAAGGAAAGGGAAGAACGAACCCCGACGGCCAGCGTCAAATAAACAACAAATACAGGGGAGGTGAAATGCGAATGATTTCGATGGATTGAGGCTGCCCAGAAAAGGGGCTTTATGGCTGGCTCGCGGGTTACTCTCCGTCGTCTTCCCGCCGCCGTCCCGACTATCTCCCGGTACCCGGGGGTACCAGTCGGGCTGTTCTTGGGCGGTGCCAGCAGGACGCCGACCTGCACGAGTCCTCGACGCAGGGTAGCTCATCAAATGGGAGACCGGGATGCGTACCGGATGGGCTAACGGACGGGCTCTCCGATGGGCGTGTAGCGATCGGGGGTAGATGGCCACCCGTCGTGATGGTTGACCAGTAGATGGTCAACAGCCGGGATAGTTGGCCAGCCTGCGGGAAGCGCCGGGAGATGCCGGTAGCAGGCCGACGAAGGAGTTGACCTCAAGCGGACTTGAACTCTTAGCCTGACCGTCGCAGGGCCAAGCGGTCTTATCGGCCCCACACCTTATCAACGACGGCCGTTCGGCGCAGGAGCACTAAGGAGCACCGTGCCTCATCTGAGGGACATCACCGACCGAGCAGAACTTGCCTCCCTGGTCAGTCAGCTTGGGCGCTGGCTGGACACCGGCGACGACAAGGAGGGGCGCGCGATCTTCCACGAGGACGCCATCATCCACAGCGCTCGCGGCGGCGCCACGGGGATCGACGACATACTCGACTATTCGCGGCGCACCAGCGACGACAACGAAAATTCTCAGCATCTGATCACCGACGTGCTCGTCGAGCTTGACGGGGACCGCGCCACCATGACGGCGAATGAGCTTGTCGCGTACTTCCCGTCGAGACAGGTCTTTCCCCCGCTCTTGAGGCTAGTCGGCCTGCGTTTCGCGTTCCAGGCGCTCCGCACCCAAGACGGGTGGCGGCTCACCCGCGTTGAGGTCACACCGCTCTGGCGGCAGGAGGCATGACCGCGCTCCCGATCAGACCCGTCCACCTGGCCGGGTTCACGGCCTCCGACGTCCGCGGGCACGCTCATGGGCCAATCGCCGCATTGGCCAACAACGGCCGCGTCCGGCGGCCCTGGCACTGGCCAACAACCGCGGCATGCCAGCTCGGAGTGGCCAGGTAGATCCGTTCCCTCCAGGGCGTGTAGGAGACGGATCTACCGGCGGGCCGCCGCTGTAGTTGGTCAGGAGCTGGCGTGCCGATCCGGCCTACTTGGCAAGGTTCGCTGGTCACGGTCTCGCAGCGCTCCTGCTGCGCAGTCTGCTGGCGTGCCAGCGATCGCCAGCTGGGGCAGCGGTTGTCCGGCTGTTCCGCTGGCGCTTGCGCCCGCGGCGTCCTCGGGCTCCCAGCGCAGCAGGTCGCCCGGCTGGCAGTTGAGCACCTCGCAGAGCGCCGCGAGGGTCGCGAAGCGCACCGCCCTGGCGCGGCCGTTCTTGAGGACCGCCAGGTTGGCGGGAGTGATCCCCACGCGGTCCGCGAGCTCGCCCACGGACATCTTCCGCCTGGCCAGCATCACGTCGATGTCGACGGCGATCGGCATCAGATCACCTCGTCCAGCTCGGCCTGCAACTGCGACGCCTCGACATCGCGAGCAACGGCCTGGGCGAGCAGCATCCGCAGCACGAGCACGATGAGCGCGACCCCCAGGACGGCCAAGCCGACCCCGCCCATGATGACGGTGACTCCCGGGTCGTCCCGCTGACCCGGCGCATTGAGAACCGTGACCGCGAACCACACGAGGGCAGCCGCCACGATCGCACCGATCACGACGTCCACGTACCGGAAGGCGGCGCGGGAGAACACGGTTCCGCGCCGCACCATCGTCACCAGCCGCCCCACGCAGAGCAGGACAACCTGGACCGACACTATGCCCAAGATCGTGATCACGCGCAGCGGGGTCAGCGGGAGCGACCCGTCCTCGGGATCGCTCCCACTGACCAGCGCCCACACCATCCCCGCCTGGACAAACACGGTGCCGGCGAGCACCACCCCGAGCACAGCGCGCAGCGCCCCCACCGTCAGCCGTCCCATGACCCATCCTTCCATCGATTCACGATGGGAATCTATTGAATATCGATAGGTTGAGCAAAGGCTGGGACGGAGGGCAGACGACGGTTTCGCGCCGCGGCGAGACGCCGCCACCCCTGTCTCCCCGCGCTTGCGGCGGCCAGGTCTCGGCCCGGGGAAGGGAGAACGCGGCACACTCATGGCAGCGCCCGGTGGCGCGACATCCGATCAGCCGTTCGTGACCTCAGCGACCCGTACCCGGTCCGTCGTGGTGGTGGTGGTGTGCCGACCAGTCGATGCCGCAGAACACCTTCACCTGCGGCCGAGTTCGGCAGTGAGGAAGCGCGTGTCGAGCCAGGGCCGGGTGGTCTGTCCGGTGAACGGGTCGGTCAGGTCGCGGCCGTAACGGTCGGCGATCTCGGTGTCGTCGTCCTCGCGGACGGTCCAGCCATTCGGGTACAGCCACTGGGCCGGGTGCGGACGGGGCTCGGTGTTGATCAGCGATCGCGCCTCGATACCGGACCGGCGGCTGAGCTGCTCCAGCGTCGCGGTGTCGGAGGCCAGGCGGTCCAGGTCCGCGACGCGGTCCAGCGCGAGGCGGCTGCCCACGGCGGACAGCTGGTGGATCTTCCGCAGCAGGTGTTCCTCGGCGGTGGCAGGAAGGTAGCCGAGCAGACCCTCCGCAACCCACACGGTCAGCACCGTCGGGAGAAACCCTGCCGCGGCGAGCGCGCCCACCCAGTCCTCGCGCAGGTCGGTGCCGACCGCGACACGCCGGCAGCCAGGCGCAGTCCGGCTGCCGCGCAGCACGTCGTTCTTGAAGGCGAGCACCCCCGGCTGGTCCAGTTCGTAGAGGGTGACGTCGGACGGCCAGGGCAGTCTGAACGCCCGCGTGTCCAGGCCCGCGGCAAGCAGAACGACCTGGCCAGCTCCGTCGCGGACCGCGTCCAGGATGACGTCGTCGTAGAACCGCGAGCGCACGCCGATGAAGCGGGAGGTGTGCAGGTACAGTCTGTGCTGGTCACTCACCGGTTCACCCTCGGCGGGCCAGCGCAGTGGGAACGGAACCGGCGAGTCCACCGCGCCCAGGAACACGGCCCCGAACGGGTCGTCGATGAGCGCGTCGGGCATCGATGACTCCACGCTCCGAGATGCGGCTATACCGAGGGCCGTGATGCCGGGACCGGTGACAATGTCCCAGGTCCGCTGCTCTGCCATGCCGTGTTTCCCTTCACTGTGGGGAGCCAACAGGAGGCTGGCCGTGACCTGGGATGATCCCATCCCGGGCCTGGGACCCACCTCCACTGGCCGCCGACCACCACGGCCCCGAACTCCTTCCTGGGCGGACGCCGTCGACAGGACCAAGCGATAGCGGCCACCAGGACCCGACCCAGCAAAGGGCTTTGGTCATCCGCCCCCGATGATCAACGCGGGAATGGAGATCACCTCGACCTGGACCGTCGAGACCGTGGTCAGGCCCTCGAACGCTCCGGTCTGACCGGCGCCGGCCCAGGTCACGTTCCAGGTCACCGTGGCGGTCACGGGGAACGTCCCACCCGGCTGATCTTCCGACACACGCTGGTAGGTGTGGCCGCAGTCCGGCGACGACGCCTTCGGATCAACATCGGCGCGGTACGGGGTGCCCGGCCCGGCACAGCGAACCTCGGAGCCGTCACCCATCGTCCACACCACGCCGACAGGCATGGCCGTGGCGGTGATGGCCGTGGCGGTGACGGAGACGCCGCCGGCGGCGGCCGTCGCGGAGGCCGGATTCCAGCCGGCCGGATCCAGCCACATCCACGTCGGCAGGCGGATCAACTGCCGGCCCGTCGGACTCAGCCCAATCGCCGGCCCCCGCAGATGCAACTGGCTCCGGGCCTGCTCCGCGAGCGCCGCTGGATCCGGGGCAGCATCGGCCGGCCCTCCCTGCCCATCTGCGATCCACACCGGAGGTCGATACAGCGCGTCTCGCACGCCCTGGGTCTGGCGCTGGTATACGTACCAGGCCCCGGGCTGCCCGTCCGGAACGGTCGCGGCCAGCTGCACACGTAGACCTCCGGGGTGGCCCAGCGCGGTCACGATGCGTGGGCCGTCACGGTGCGGCACGGTCTGGAACAGCACCGGCTGGGTCGCGTCGGAGGGCGGCTGGAAGGCGCTGCGTACGTAGGAGCAGCGGGCGAGTTCCGATGGATCGAGCGAGGTGTCACCCGGCGGACGGGTGCGCGTACCGCCGCCTGGCGATGCAGTGTCGTGGTCGGGCGCCGGCGGTGCTTCCTGGCCGGGCGGGGCGGCGGGCTCCGCGTCCTGGCCCGCGCCAAGCTCGCATCCAGGATGCGGGTTCTGCGCGCATGTCGTGAACGCGTAAGGATCCCGTGCGAGCGCCGGAACCGCGGACACGGCTACCAGAGCCAAGGATGTCGCGACCACGGCCGCGGAGCGCCACGACCTCAGCATGATCCGAGGCCTTCGACCGCGAACCGGGTGACCTTCCACGACCCGTCCTGGTGAAGGCGCACCTCGGAGGTCACCGCCCGCCGACCGCCCGGTTCGTCGTCGACCAGGCTGCCGTCAGTGCGGTATTGAAGCCAGTTCGTGCTGTCCGCACAATCGAACAGCATCACCGCGGTCGGGGCATCGGACGGCTCCGCGGAGGTAACCCGTGGCTGCAGGACGGGCGCACCACGTGACTCGAAGCCATTGAGATGATCTGCATACAGGCTGCCTGACAGCACCTGCAGGGCCGAGCCCGAGGCGTAGCGTCCCAGCGCCGGGGACTGCCAGTTCGAGGTCTGGCTGGCTTCCGCCATCGCGTTCCACAAGCTGACGTAGGCATCAACCGCCTGCCGCTCGGCGTCGGCCGCAGCCGACGCCAGTGTTGGGGATGGCGTTGGTGTGCTGGACGGCGTCGGGGGTGGAGGCGGTGCGGGATCGCCATCGGAGCCGCAGCCCGTGACGGCGACCACCAGTACGACGGCCGCCAAACCACTGACGATGATCGTCCGGCTTGGTCGGTGCTGATACCGAGAGCTGTTGCGACCTGCCACCGCGTCCACCTCGCACCGGTCGTGGCGTCGGCCCGTGGCATAGCGGCTGCGGACCGTCTCCACCCATACGTACCGCGCGAGGTCGGACTGGTCTCGTTCCAACTTTGAAGTCGGAACGGCCAGCCAGCAAGATTTGACACTTTCAGCCCATTTCAGCCAGCCACGCTGATGGCCTGTTTGGGTGATGCGAGTAGGAAATATGAACCAGATGATCGCTGTCATGTTTGGGACTCGGCGCACCGTGGCCGCCGAGATCCGCGGAGACACTGAGACCGGCCAGGTTTCGCCCTGGGCTGCCGGCGCGTTCCCTTCCGGCCCTCGAACCTCCAGGCCCACCAGCGGCCAGGACGAGGTGCTCGTCTATACGACCGGCAAAGGCTGCACCGGGGCGCTGGATCGAACCACTGAGAGCGCGCGGAGTGGCGCCGTCCGCGCAGCCGAGATCACCGCTTTTCGCTCTCCGTGTAAGCCGCAGCTGCATGTGGCCACGGCGCTGGCACCCATGGAGTCGATCACCAGCCTGTCTGCGGGTCGGAGGCAGGCGCGGTCGTGGACGTCGAGCAGGCTGTGCACGTCTGTCCCGTAGGTGGCCGCGAGCAGCGCGAGAACCTGCGGGGTGAGCCGCCGCCGTTCGGCCGGGTGGGGCCAGTGCTCCAGCTCACAGAGATGGGGACCGGTCATAGTCGCTCTGCCGTCGGTGTCGATGTCCAGGATGGCCGCGTGATCGTTGATGTGCTCCGCAGCGCGGAGGAGCGTCCATCCGTGGGCGTGGCGGAACGCCGCCCGGGGACGGAACCGATAGCGGCGGATGAACTCGTCCGCGATCTCCGCGGATGTTGACCCGGCATCCAGCATGCGGTCTCGTAGATCCTTCTGTTCCGCTTTCAGGCTGGCTTTCCTCATGGCCGCCCTCCCGGTCAGGTCCTGACACGCACGCGGTTCGCGACGGACTCGGGTGGATAGGGGCGGTGCCAGGTGTCCAGTCCGCGTAGCGCATCGGCGACCCGCTGCAGGGTTTCCGGGTCGGTGCGGTATGTGACCGGCTCCGTGGGCTCCGGCCCAACGGTCGGTGCTCGGGTCGGCATCGCCGCATCCCTGTCCGTAGGTTCCGGCCGCAGGCCGCCGGGGATCTGCGCCCACACGACCTTGCCGCCGGTCTTGGCGCGGTACCACGACCATCGGCTGCTCAGCGCGCCGACCATGAGCAGGCCCCGGCCGTCCTCGCTGTCGGTGTTCGGGTCGGTGATGCGGGGGCCGGCGTCGTTGCTGTCCCACACCTCGATCAGGACGCTTCCGCTGGTCGCGGTGAGCCGTATGGCCATGACGTCGTCCGGGTAGCTCGCCTTCGCGGCGTTCGAGGCCAGCTCGCAGACGACGACCTCAGCGACGCTGACGGCGTCCGGGTCGACGGACCACGTGGTGAGCATGTGCACGGTGCTCCTGCGCACCTTGGGGACAGCGGCGGTCGTGGACGGGAAGTGCGCCACCGCCACCCGGATCGCGGACGAGGCGCCCCCGGTCATGCCGATCCCCGCGCAGCGCTGCGCGTGCGGCGACCGGTGATCGTGGCGCTCATCCGCGTGCGGGTCGCGCGGGCAGGCAATGCGACGAGTCCCCCACGCCCTGGGCCAGGCTGGGCAGGTCGCAGCGCGGGAGAACGGCGAACTCTACCCACGCCACCAGCTCGCAGCGCGCCTGCGACAGACGGCGGCTGACCTTCGCCACCCGGTCATCCACGGTCAGGGGAAGGCGGGTCAGCGCCTGCCGCAGGCGCCGGTGCGCCCACTCGTGGGCGGTGTCAAAGTCGCCGAACGCGCCCAGCGGCCGTCCCTCCGCGTCCCACACCACGTACCGGTGTTCCTTCATGGCCCTGCCCCCTTGCCGACCGGAAACGATCTCCTGGCGTGCCCTTCGTTCCACGCCCCAGCGCCGTCATGGGCAGCGCCGGGGGTACTGGCAGAATGCACCCGTTGAACTCTCATACGCAAGTACGTATGGCTGATACGTGAGTCTGTGTTGATCGGCCTGAGACAGGGGCTGGCAGACTGCTACCGGGAGAAGGGAGGGCGATGCCGAGCACACCAGGCCCCACCGTGCGGCGCCGGCGCCTGGGCGCGGAGCTGCGCCGCCTGCGGGAGGCCAAGGAGCTGACCGTCGACCAGGCCGGGGAACACATCCACCGCAGCGGGCCGACGATCAGCCGGATGGAGACCGGCCAGTTCCGGTTCATCCTGCGCAACGTCTCGGACCTGCTCGATCTCTACGGCGTCACCGACGACGAGCAGCGTCAAGCCCTGCTGGCGCTGGCGAAGGAGAGCCGCAAGCCCGCCTGGTGGCACTCCTACGGCGATCTCGTGCCCCGCTGGTTCCAGGTCTACATCGGCCTGGAGGCCGAGGCCTCCACGATCACGACCTTCGAGAGCCTGCTCGTCCCCGGCCTACTCCAGACCGAGGACTACGCACGGGCGGTCATCCGCGCCGCCTCACCGGAGCTCCCCGCCCACGAAGTCGACCGGGCCGTGGAAGTCCGGTTGAACCGGCAGAAGATCCTCACCGGAGATCAGCCCGTACAACTCTGGGCGATCCTCGACGAGGCCGTGATCCGTCGCCACGTCGGAAGCCCTACCGTCATGGCCCGGCAACTGGACCGGCTGATCGAGGCGGCCGAGCAACCCGCGGTGACGATCCAGGTCGTGCCGTTCACCGCGGGCGCCCACGCCGGCATGATCGCAAGCTTCACGATCCTGGGCTTCCCCGACACCGGCGGAGCCTCCGAGACGGTCTACATCGAAGCTCCTACGGGCAGCCTCTACCTGGAGAAACAAGCCGAGGTCCGACGCTACGAGACCTGGATGAACCAGCTCCGCAGCTCCGCCCTCGCGCCCAACCCCAACACCCTCTCGATCATCAAAGCGGCACGTGAGGACCTACAGCGATGACCACCCCCAGCGCGGATGCCCCACTGAACTGGCGCAAGAGCAGCTACTCCGGAGGCACCGGCGGAAACTGCGTCGAGGTCGCCACCCTCCCCGACGGCGGCCGAGCCGTCCGCGACTCCAAGAACCCAGGCGGCCCGGTCCTGCACTTCACAGCCACCGAATGGGCCGCCTTCCTCGCCGGCGTACAGGGCCACGAGTTCGACTCATAGCCGGATCAACAGCTCCGGGCCCCGTCCCTCTCCGGCCGGCCGACGCGTCGGACCAGCCGCCCGTGCGGAGCATCGGAGGCAGCGCTAGTCCACCTCCATGATCGCCACCTGCCACCTACCGGCTATCCACCGACCGGTTCGCCCCTTATGGCACTCTCTAGAGCGAACATCATCTATCCGGCCGAGGGGACGGCACCGTGGCGCAGCGGTGGGATTTCTTCATCTCCTACACCGCCGCCGACCAGGCGTGGGCGGAGTGGATTGCCTGGGAGTTGGAGGACGCCGGCTATCAGGTACTCGTTCAGGTGTGGGACTTTGTTCCCGGTTCACACTGGACCACCCGTATGAGCGAAGCCATCCAGCACGCCGAGCGAACCGTCGCGGTCCTCTCACATGCATACCTGACGTCGGTGTACGGCCAGCAGGAGTGGGAAGCGGCGTTGCGTGCCGACCCTCGCGGATTCGAGCGGAAACTGATCCCGGTGCGGGTCGAGGACTGCCCGCGCCCCGGCCTGCTCGGAGGGGTCGTGTCGTTCGACCTATTCGACTACGAACCCGACGCTGCCCGCCAAACCCTTCGCGACAACATCAAAGCTGCGATGGAGGGACGGGGGAAACCCGCCGTTGCGCCGGCCTTCCCTGCTTCCACTGCCCGACTCACTTCCGGTCAGCCCTCCGGACTGCCCGTGCCCACCCTCCCCGACTCCGCGGCCCCTCCCAGCCCTGCATACATCATCGACCCGAGTTCGCCCACGTCGGTGGCAGCCCGCCAGCCGGTCCGCCGCCCGCATGTATCTGCCATCGTTACCAGCTACGCCAGAGCCGTGCACGGGGTGGCATTCACCCCGGATGGGGAGCTCTTGGCCACCGCCAGCCCGGCCAAGAGCGCGCAGCTGTTGGATGTCGCCGACCCAACCCGACCCCGGCACCTCACTACCCTCACCGGCCGCCTCACCAGGCTTGCTGGCCGTACCATCGCTATCCTCGACGTGACGTTCTCCCCTTATGGGGACATCCTGGCCACCGCCAGCTGGGACAAGACCGCCCGACTGTGGGACGTCGCCGACCCGACCCGGCCCCGGCATCTCACTACCCTCACCGGACACTCAGGCAGCGTGGAAGGCGTGGCGTTCGCCCCAAATGGAGCCCTCCTGGCCACCGCCAGCGCCGACAAAACCGCTCGACTGTGGGACGTTTCCGACTCAGCCGGGCCCCTGCACCTCGCCACCCTCACCGGCCACGCAGGAGTCGTGCGCGAGGTGGCGTTCACTACTGATGGAGACATCCTGGCCACCGCCAGCTGGGACAAGACCGCCCGACTGTGGGACGTTACCGACCCAGCCCGACCCAGGCACCTCACCACCCTCACCGGACACTCAGGCGGTCTGGATGACGTGGCGTTCGCCCCGAGTGGGGCCGTCCTGGCCACCGCCAGCGCCGACAAAACCGTACAGCTGTGGGACGTCACCGACCCCACCCAACCCCGTCACCTCACCACCCTCACCGGACACTCAGGCAGCGTGGAAGGCGTGGCGTTCGCCCCAAATGGAGCCCTCCTGGCCACCGCCAGCGCCGACAAAACCGTACAGCTGTGGG
>NZ_JALKFZ020000043.1 GCF_023243075.1 Frankia sp. AiPa1
TGCAGTGCGACCAGCGAGGACGAGCAGGCGGTGTCCACGGTCACCGCCGGCCCGCGCAGACCGAAGGTGTAGGCCACTCGGCCGGAGGCGAGGCTGGTGGCGTTGCCGGTCATGATGTGGCCGTCGAACTCGGTGGGCACCCGACCGCGCTCGGGTGCGTAGCGGCTGGCAGCCAGGCCCACGAACGTGCCGGTGCGGCTGCCCCGCAGCGTCCGCGGTTCGATGCCGGCAGCCTCGATGGACTCCCACACGGTCTCCAGCAGCAGTCGGTGCTGCGGATCCATGGCGGTGGCCTCCCGCGGTCCGATGCCGAAGAAGGCCGGATCGAAGGCGCCGGCGTCGCGCAGGAAGCCGCCGCGGCGCACGTACGAACGGTCCGGGCGGCCGGGTTCGGGGTCGTACAGGCCGCCCAGGTCCCAGCCGCGGTCGGTGGGAAACTCCCCGGTGGCGTCCTGGCCGGCGTCGAGCAGCTCCCACAGGTCCTGCGGGGACTCGACGCCGCCCGGAAACCGGCAGCTCATCCCGATGATCGCAATGGGCTCGCGGTCGCGTTCCTCAAGTTCGGCCAGCCGGCGGCGCACCTGTCGCACATCGGTGGTGGCCCGCCGCAGATACTCGCGCAGCTTCTCCTCGTTGGACATCCGATCACCGTTCTCTTCGGGGCACCGTTCTCGTCGGGGCACGGCGGGGAGTCCGTCGCGCCGTGGCGACCCGCCGTCAGGGGGCGCCGATCTCCTGGTCGAGTGCGTCGAACAGTTCCTCGTCGGTGGCGGTGAACAGGCGCTCGTCCGGCGTGGGTGATCCGTCGACGAGCGGCGCGCGGCCGGCCAGAGCAAGCAGGCGCGGCCGGATCACCGCCAGCGCGGGATCGCTCGCGGTGAGGCGTTCCAGCGCTGTCTCCAGCTCGGCCAGCCCGGCGAGCACGGCCTCGGCGGGTAGGTCCGCGCCGGGCGGACGCCCGCCGGAGCCGCCGGCGGCGGCGAGCAGCTCCGCGCTGAGTAGCGTGGCGACCTCCGCCGGTGTCGGATGATCGAAAAGCAGCGTGGTGGGCAGGGTTAGCCCGGTGCGGGCGTTCAGCTGGTTGCGAAGCTCCAGGGCGGTCAGCGAGTCGAACCCGGTGTCCCGGAACGGGGTGTCGGCGCGGACGGCGTCCGCCCGCCCGTGCCCCAATACCAGCGCACACTGCGTCCGGACGAGCGCGAGCAGGTGGGCCGCACGCTCGTCGGCCGGCAGACCGGCCAACCGCTCGACGAGCGGGACCTCCCGGACGGGCTCGGCCGCGGCCGCTCGCCGCGGCGGGCGGCGGACCAGTCCGGTCAGGATGGGGTGCAGCCGACCCGCGTCGGCCTGTCGCCGCAGCGCCGCGATATTCCACCGGGCGGTCACCACGGCGGCGTCGTGCGGCGTGGCGCGGGCCACGTCGAACAGCGCCATCCCCTGGACCGGTGACAGCGGTGCCAGGCCGGTGCGACCGAGCCGGGCGCGGGCGACGTCGTCGAGACCGCCGGCCATGCCGCCCTCCGACGCCCACAGCCCCCAGGCCATCGAGGTCGCGGGTAGGCCCCGGGAGCGGCGGTGCGCGGCAAGCCCGTCCAGAAAGGTGCTGGCTGCCGCGTAGGCACCCTGACCGGCGCTGCCGAGCACCCCGGCGGCCGAGGAGAAGAGTACGAACTCCGCCAGTCCCGCGCCGGTGGTGAGCTCGTGCAGGTTCCATGCGGCGTCCACCTTCGGGCGCAGCACGGTGCTGAGCCGGGCCGGAGTCAGCGCCGCCAGGACACCGTCGTCCAGGACTCCGGCCAGATGGATCACCGAGGTCAGTGGTTGATCGGCCGGCACGGCGGCCAACGCGGCGGCCAGCTGCGCACGATCACTGGCATCGCAAGCCACCACCGTGGCCTGCGCGCCGAGGTCGGCGAGGTCGGCGACGAGCCGGCGGGCGCCGGCGGCCCGCGAGCCCTGCCGGCTGAGTAGCAGCAGGTGCCGCGCGCCGTGCACGCTCGCCAGGTGCCGGGCGAGGACGCCGCCGAGTGCCCCGGTACCACCGGTGATCAGGATGGTTCCCGATGGGGACAGCGGCAGCGAGGCCGCCACGGTCCGGTCGCCGTGGCGGTGGGTGGGGGAATCCGGTGTTTCACCGGCGCGTGGCACCAGCTGGGGGCTGGGCGTCCGAGGGCCGGGGACCTGGAGGCGGGGCACGAAAACCGTGCCCGCCCGCACCGCGCACAGCCCGGCGCCCGAGTCGACCGCCGCCGCCAGCCCGTCCGCTGCCGAGCCCACCAGCTGCGCCAGACCGGTCGCCGGCTCCAGATCCACGAGAACGAAACGGCCCGGGTTCTCGGACTGGGCGGTCCGGACCAGCCCCCACACCGCGGCGCGGGCCAGGTCGGGGACGCCTTGGCGCGGGTCGGTCGCGACCGCGCCCTGGGTGACGACGACCAGCCGGGCCTCGGCGAACGCCGGCTCGGCGAGCCAGTCCTGGATGATCCGCAGCACGGCGGAGACCTCCGCATGCACGATTGCGGGCAGTGCCGGGTCGTGCTCCCCGTCGGCCGGACGGACGTCGGGAGCGGCGGCGGATGATGGCAGCGGGAGCAGGACCGCCGGGGGCAGCGGCGTTCCAGCAGCGATCGTCTCCCGCAGCTCGCGTAGGTCGGAGCACAGCCGTACGGCGTCGACGCCGAGCAGCCGGCGCACCGGTTCGTGTTCGGCCGGGTCCGCGAGCACGGTCCACTGGTCGCTGGGTCGCGGGGCGGCACCCGTCAGTCCCTCGCTATCGGACGGGCTGGCGGAACCCTCGTCGAGGTCCGCCGTCGGCGGCGCCCACCTCAGCACGTGCAGCGGCAGGCGCTGGCCGAGATCGGTGGTTGCCGCGCTGCCAGTACCGGTGCCGGCGCTGTCGACGCGCAGCGACCCGACGGTGAGGACCTTCTGCCCGGCGCCGTCGGTGAGGACGATCGAGCTGCCCTGCTCCCCTCCGCCGACCTGGCCGCGCACCTCGGTAGCACCCGTCGCGTGCAGTCGGACATTGGTGAAGGTCAGCGAGATGGGTGCCGCCCCCGGGTCGGTCCGGGACAGGGCGTGCACCGCCGCCGCGAGCAGGGTGGGATGCACGGCGCTGCGCTCGGCTTCGGGACGAGTCCCCGGTGTCACCTCGACCTCGATGAAGCCGTGCGCGCCGCGGTGCCAGGCTCCCCGGACGAGGGCCGGTGCGGCCGCGTCCACCAGCGCGGAGAACTCGTCGTCGTCGACGTCGACCGCCTCCGTCGGCGGCCATCGCCGCGTGTTCTCGCCGATCGGATTCATCTGGGGCGAGAGCTCGCCGCCGAGTGCGGTCGCGCCCCCGATGGGGGAGGGGGTGAGCACGCCGAGCGCGAACGGCGTCCAGGCGGACGCGGAGTACTGGCCGTCGACGGCATCGTCCCCGGTGCCGTCATCGTCGCCCGCACCGACCGGACGGGTGTGCACCGAGACGGCCCGGGCGCCGGATGGGTCCTCGGCGGCCACGACGAGCCGCAACCGCAGCGCGGCCCCCGACGCGGCCGTCCCCGGCGTGACCGTCAGTCGTTGCAGATGTCCGGTGCCGGTGCGCAGGCCCGCGTGCAGGGCCAGCTCCACGCCGACCCCCGCCAGCAGCTGCGCCGAGAGATTCACCAGCCAGGGCCGCGTTCGGCCTGAGAGGACGCCCGTGAACACCGCCGTGCCGTCCGGCAGGTCGACGGCGGCGGCGAGCAGCGGATGGCCGGCGTCGTGCAGACCGGCGGCGGTTATGTCCGCCGGGGCTGCCTCGTCCGCGAGCCAGTAGCGGTCGCGCTGGAACGGATAGGTCGGCAGTCTGGTCGCAGCGGCGACGCGGCCACCGAACACCGACTCCCAACGCACCTCGGCGCCATGCACGAACAGGACTGCCAGCGCCAGTGCCGCCGCGGCGGACTCGTCGCGGTCGGCGCGTAGCACCGGCAGGGTCACCACGCCCGGCGCGTCGGGCAGACAGTCCTGGGTCAGGTGGGTCAGCGCACCCTGCGGTCCCAGTTCCAGGTAGGTGGTGACGCCGAGGGTGTGTAGGTGGTGGATGCCGTCGTGGAAGCGGACGGGGTGGCGGATGTGGTCGGTCCAGTAGTCGGGGGAGCGGAGTTGGTCGGGGGTGGCGGTGTGGCCGGTGAGGTTGGAGATGAGGGGGATCCGGGGTTCCTGGTAGTCGATGGTGGTGGCGATCTCGCGGAAGCGGTCGAGGATGCCGTCCATGTGCGGGGAGTGGAACGCGTGGCTGACGGTGAGCCGCCGGGTTCGTCGCCCCTGCGCCCGCCACTGCTCGGCCAGGCTCAGGCAGACGTCGCGGTCGCCGGAGATGACCGTGGCGGCGGGGCCGTTGACGGCGGCGATGCAGACGCGGTCCTCGAGCCCTGCCAGCGCCGCGGTGACGTCCGCCGCCGCCACGCCGACGGCGACCATCGCGCCGTCCGCCCGGGCGGCCTGCATCAGGTCGCCGCGGGCCGCCACGAGTCGGCAGGCGTCGGCGAGCGACATCACCCCGGCGGCGTGCGCCGCCGTCAGCTCGCCGACGGAGTGGCCGATGAGGTGGTCGGGGACGACACCCCAGTGGGTGACCAGCCGGAACAGGGCCACCTCCACGGCGAACAGCGCGGCCTGGGTGTAACGGGTCTGGTCTAGCAGCCCGGCGCGCGGATCGTCTGCCGCCGCGAACAGGATCTCGCGCAGCGGTACCTGAAGATGGGGGTCGAGGTGGTCGCACACCTCGTCCAGGGCCCGGGCGAACACGGGATGGGCCGCATGGAGCTCGCGACCCATCCCTGCGCGCTGGCTGCCCTGCCCGGAGAACAGGAACGCGACGGGACCGGCGTTGCCCGGCTCTCCCCGGGTGACGCCGGGAGCCGACGTGCCCTGGGCTAGGGCGGCGAGTCCGTCGAGCAGCTGATTGCGGTCAGCGCCGGTCACCGCCGCGCGGTGCCCGAGGAAGGCCCGGGTGGTGGCCAGCTCGGCGGCCACCTCGGCCTCGGCCAGGTCGGGGTGCTCGGCGAGATGCCCGCGCAGCCGGGCCGCCACCGCGCGCAGCGCCTGGGGACTGTGCGCTGAGAGCAGCCACGGCGCCGCGACGGCGACCGGCGCCGGCGCCGGCGCCGCGATCGGCGGTGCCTCTTCGAGGATCACGTGCGCGTTGGTGCCGCTCATCCCGAACGCCGACACGGCGCCGCGGCGAGGGCGGTGCTCGTCGGCAGCCCACGGGCGGGCCTCGGTGAGCAGCCGCACGTCGCCCTGCTCCCAGTCGACGTGCGGGGACGGCTCGTCCACGTGCAGCGTGCGGGGCAGCAGGCCGTGGCGCAGCGCCTGCACCATCTTGATGACACCGCCGACACCCGCGGCCGCGTTGGTGTGGCCGATGTTGGACTTCAACGAGCCGAGCCACAGCGGCCGGTCGGCAGGGCGATCCTGGCCGTAGGTGGCGAGGATGGCCTGGGCCTCGATCGGGTCGCCGAGGCTCGTGCCGGTGCCGTGGGCCTCCATCGAGTCCACATCGCCGGGGGTCAGGCCGGCGTCGTCGAGGGCCTGCCGGATCACCTGCTCCTGCGCGGGACCGCTGGGCGCCGTCAGTCCATTGCTGGCGCCGTCGGAGTTCATCGCGCTACCGCGGAGGATGGCGAGCACGGGGTGCTGGTTGCGCCGGGCGTCGGAGAGCCGTTCCAACAGCAACAGACCGACACCCTCCGCGAAAGCCGTGCCGTCGGCCGTCGCGGCGAAAGCACGGCAGCGTGCGGTGGGGGACAGTCCCCGCTGCCGGCTGAACCAGACGAACAGGTCGGGGGTGGCGAGCACCGTTGCGCCCCCGGCCAGTACCAGGTCGCACTCCCCACTGCGCAGTGACCGCATCCCCAGATGCAGCGCGACCAGCGATGACGAGCAGGCCGTCTCCACGCTGACGGACGGGCCGCGCAGCCCGAAGGCATAGGAGAGTCGTCCGGAGGCGACGCTGCTGGCACTGCCGATCCCCAGGTATCCCTCCAGGTCGTCGGGCACGGAGCGCAGCCGCGAGCTGTAGTCGGTACCCACCGTTCCCACGTAGACGGCCGTGCGGGTGTCCCGCAGCGTGTCCGGGGGGATGCCGGCGCGCTCGAACGCCTCCCAGGCGGTCTCCAGCAGCAGCCGGTGCTGCGGATCGGTGGCGAGCGCCTCCCGTGGGCTGATACCGAAGAACTCGGCGTCGAAACCGTCCGCATCGTGGAGAAAGCCGCCTTGGCGGGCGTAGGTCGTGCCCGGCCGGTCCGGGTCGGGGTGGAACAGCTGGTCGAGGTCCCAACCGCGGTTGGTGGGGAAGTCGGAGATCGCGTCGGTGCCGTCGGCGAGGATGCGCCACAGCCGTTCCGGCGAGTCGGCTCCGCCCGGATAGCGGCAGCCCATCGCCACGATCGCGATCGGGTCGTCGGGTTGTCCGGATCGGTTCGCCGGCCCGCGTGCGCGCACCCAGGACTGTTCGGGCTGGACGCGAGCGAGCAGGAAACGGGCCAGCGCGAGCGGATTCGGCTGGTCGAACGCGACGGTCGTGGGCAGGCGCAGACCGGTAGCCGCCGCGAGCCGGTTGCGCAGCTCCACCGCGGTCAGAGAGTCGAAGCCGAGGTCGGTGAACGCACGGTCGGCGCGTACGGTCCGAGCGTCGGGCAGGCGCAGCACGGCGGCCACCTGGGCGCGGACCAGATCGACCAGGGCGCTCCGCTGACGGCCGGCGGGGATGCCGGCGAGCTGGCGGCGCAGCGCGGTCGAGGTGGTGGCGACCGGTGTCGTCCGGCCAGTGAGCGTGGCGAACAGCGGCGCCGCTGTGCCTGCTCCAAGAGCCGAGCGCAGGGCGGCGGGGTGCAGGGGGGCGGGCAGCAGCACGGCCCGGTCCCGTCCCGCGCCTGCGCTGGCCGTGAACAACGTCCGGACCAGGTCCGCGGACAGCGGGGCGAAGACGGCGCCGGCCGTGCGCCGTTGGTCCGCCGCGCCGGCCCGCTGCCATGGGCCCCAGCCCAGCGACGTCGCCGGCAGGCCGGCGGCACGGCGGTGCTCCGCCAGCGCGTCGAGGAAGGCGCCCGCCGCCGCGTGGCCGGCCCGGCCAGCCGCGCCGGCCGTGGCCGCCGCACTGGAGAACAGCACGAACTCGGTCAGCGGCCAGGTGGCGGTCAGCTCGTGCAGGTTCCAGGCCGTCCGCGCGCCGGTGCCGAGCACGGTGTCGAGCTGACCCGGGTCCAGCGAGTCGATCATCCCGCGCACACCCAGGTCGGGGACATACACCACAGCGCGCAGCGGGTGGTCGGACGGGATGCCCGACAGCAGCGTGGACACCGCCGCCCGGTCCCGGGTGTCGCACTGCGCGATCTCGACCCGCGCGCCCTGGTCCCGCGCGGCCGCCGCGGCGGTGCGCACCGGACCGTCGGCGCTCTCCGGCGCGGGTCCCGCGGTGGCCCGCTGCGCCGGCCGACCGAGCGCGACGAGCAGGTGGCGTACCCCGTGCGCGGCGACCAGCTCGTCGACGACGAGGGCCAGGTCCGCCGGCTCGTCCCCGGCGACCAGCACGGTCGCGTCCTTGTCGAACCGCCAGGCCGGCGCCGTGGCGTCGATGGCGGCGTGGGCGTCCGTCGGGGGCAGCGCCCGCAGCCGGGGAGCACGTGGCTGACCGTCCCGAAGCGCCACCTGCCACTCACCGCCGGCGAGGGCGTCGGCGACGGTCTGATGCAGCAGGCGCGCGGCGGCCTGCGGCCGCTGACCGGCGGCGCGGGGGTCCGCGTCCAACAGAACGAACCTGCCCGGTTCCTCCTGTTGCGCCGAGCGCAGCAGGCCCCAGACGGTGGCGGCGGCCGGGTCGGGAGCATCGCCCGCGGCGGCGGCGACAGCACCACTGGTGAGCACCACCAGACTGCTGGCGCCGAGTCGGGTCTCGGCGACCCATCCGCGAGCCAGCGCGAGCACCTGGCCGGCGGCGGCCCGCGCGGCGTCCGGCAGGTCCGGTGTGGCCCCGTTGGTGCTGGCGGCCGCCGCGGTGGTGGTGGTGATCGTCACGACGACCGCGTCGGGCAGCGGCAGTCCGTCCGCGACCGCCTCGGCCAGGGCGGTGAGAGTCGGGTGTGCTGTCACGCCCGGTAGCTGCGGGAGACCGGCGGTGTCGTCCTGGTAGTCCTGGGTCGTGGCGTGTGGGCCGCCGGGATCATCCTCCTCCGTGCCCGCGGGAGTTGCGACGACCGCCAGCCGGATGGCGGCCCGACGGGACGGGTCGGCGGCGAGCGGAACCCAGTCCAGGGCGAGCAGGGCGTCGCGGGGCAGCGCCCTCGGCGACATCGCCGCGCTCGGGAGCCGGACCGGGCCGAGGGCCAGGTCCGTCACCGAGGCGATCGGCTCGCCGTCGCCGTCGGTGAACAGCACGTCGGCCGCGCCGATGATGTCCGCGGTGGCGCCGGTGGTGGTCAGCCTGGCTCGGATCGCCGAGACAGACGTGGCCGAGCCGTGCAGGGCCACACCGTGCCAGGCTCGGGGCAGCAACACCTGGTCGGGGTCGACGAGCGACGAGGCGAACAGGGGGCGAAGCACGGCGTCGAGCAGTAGCGGGTGCAGTGTGTGGCCGTCCTGGCGCCCGGCGGGCAGCTCGGCCTGCGCGTACAGCTGCGCACCGTCGCGCCAGACCCGTACCGGCAGGTCGAACGCGGGCCCGTGCTCGAGGCCAGCGTCGGCCAACGCCCCGGCCAGGTCCGTGGGATCGAGTTCGTCGGCATCGGGTGGCGGCCAGGTCCGCAGGTCCGCCGGGTCCGGCCGGCCGGCGGCGGGCGTGACCGGGGACGTGTCGGTCTGCTCCGGGCGGTCGGCGCTCGCCACCGCGGCGGGAAGGATTCCGGTGGCGTGCCGGGTCCATCCCCCGGACCGGCCCTGCGCGTCCCGGCTGTACACGGAGACCGCCCGGCGCCCGGTGTCATCCGGGCCGCCGAGGACGACCTGTAGGTCGACGGCTGTCTCACGCGGAATCACCAGCGAGGACTCCTGCGTCAGATGCTCCACCCCGCGCACCCCGACACGGGCGGCAGCGTACAGGACGAGGTCGAGGACGGCGCTGGCGGGCAGCACCGCGAGGCCGTCGACGGCGTAGTCGGCCACCCAGGGGTGCGTGGTGGTGGCGACACGTCCGGTGAACAGGTGCTCGGCGCCGTCCGCATGGTCGAGTGCGGCGCCCAGCAGCGGGTGGTCGGGCGTCCCCAGACCCGCCGAGCCGACGTCCCCGACGAGGGGCGGGGCGTCCAGCCAGTAGCTCTCCTGCTGGAACGCGTAGGTGGGCAGGGCGATACGCCGGCCCCCGGCACCGGCGAACAGCGCCGGCCAGTCGACCCGCAGGCCGCAGGTGTGGACGGCTGCTAGCGCCCGCAGGAAGCTGTCCGGCCCCGCGGTGTCCCGGCGCAGCGAGCCGGTGACGACTGGTTCGGCCACGCCCTGCTCCTCGGCCGTCTCCTCGATGGCGGCAGTCAGGACGGGATGCGCACTGACCTCGATGAACGTCCGGTGCCCAGCGGCCAACAAGGCGCGGACCGCGTCGGCGAAACGCACGGTCTGCCGCAGGTTGCGGTACCAGTACCGCGCGGTGAGCTCCTGGGGATCGAGCCGGTCGCCCGTCACGGTCGAATAGAACGCGATGGCGCCGGGTGCGCCCACCCCGCTGTCCGCCGTGGCCGCCGCCTCGCCATCCGACTCGGCCAGATCCGCGAGCAGCGGATCGCGTACGGCCTCCACCTGAGCGGAGTGCGATGCGTAGTCGACCGGGAGCGTTCGCGTCCGCACCCCCTGCGCGACACACTGCGCGGTGAACTCCGCCAGCGCGTCCGCATCACCGGCGACGACGACCGCCGCGCGTCCGTTGACTGCCGCCAGGGCCAGCCGGTCACCCCACCGGGCGATCTGGGCACTGGTCTGCTCGGCCGACAGGGCGATCGCGGCCATGGCACCGCCCGCGGGAAGCCGGGTGAGTGCCCGGGAGCGCAGCGCCACGATGCGGGCCGCCTGCGTCAACGAGATCGCGCCCGCGACGTGCGCCGCCGCGATCTCGCCCTGCGAGTGCCCGACCACCACGTCCGGCTGCACGCCCAGGTGTCGCCACAGCGCTGCCAGCGAGACCATCACGGCGAACAGCGCGGGCTGCACGACGTCGACCCGGTCCAGGGATGGAGCCTGCGGCGCGCCGCGCAGCACGTCCCACAGCGACCAGTCGACGTACGGCGCGAGCGCCTCGGCGCAGGAATTCAGCGCGGCCCGGAAGGCGGGGCTGGACTGCGCCAGGTCGACGGCCATCCCGATCCACTGCGAACCCTGGCCCGGGAAGACGAACACGGTTCCGCCCATCGCCGTCGCGCTCCCCTGCACCAGCTTGGCCGACGTGCTGCCGGCCGGTGTGGCGTCCGTCGGGGTGAGGTCGGTCGACTGCCGGCCGCCGGACAGGGCGGCCAGCTCGGCAAGCAGCGCGTCGCGGTCGCTGCCTACGGCGACCGCCCGGTGGTCGTGGTGAGTGCGGGTCGTCACGAGCGAGAAGCCGACGTCGGCGACGGTCAGGTCAGGATGTGCGGTGGCGTACTCGTGCAGGCGGGCCGCCTGTGCGCGCAGCGCGTCCACGGTGTGCGCCGAGATCGGCCAGGCCAGGGTCGCCACCGTGCCGGCGGTCACCCAGGGGGCGCGGTGTTCGTCGGCGGGGTCCTCGTCGTGGTCGGGTGGGGCTGGTCGCGCGCCGTCGGGGTTGGTGTCCTGTTTGTCGGGTTCTTCTAGGATGACGTGGGCGTTGGTGCCGCTGATGCCGAAGGCGG
>NZ_JALKFZ020000044.1 GCF_023243075.1 Frankia sp. AiPa1
GGGGGGGGGGGGGGGGGGGGGGGGGGGGGGGGGGGGGGGGGGGGGGGGGGGGGGGGGGGGGGGGGGGGGGGGGGGGGTGGTGGGGGGGGGGGGGGGGGGGGGGGGGGGGGGGCGGGCCCCCCCCCAACGCAGAGGGGTGGGGGTTGCGGCGGATCGGCGCGTTCGTCGGGCTGTCGCACGAGCAGGTCCGTCGCACGCTCGCAGCTGTTCCACCGGGCGCCGGCGAGTAGCCGGGCCGGGCCGTCAGGGGCTGGGTGGCGGAGTGCGCAGGGGCCGGAGTTGGCCGTCGCGGATGTCGTCGGGCAGGGAGAAGTTGTATCGGCCGAGCATCCGGAGGTGGTCGAACCCGAGGGGTGAGAGCCGGGTGATGTCGGCGGTCGCCACGGGGCGGCCTTCGGCGCGGATCTGGTCGAGGGCGCGGGCGGTGTAGACGGTGTTCCACACCTGGATGACCGAGTACATCGGCCTGGCCGTAGCGGCACGGCGTGCCCAGGGCCTGTACGTCGCCGACGAGGTCCTCGCCCACATCTCCCCGGCGCACAGCGAACCGGTGCACCTGTTCGGGTCGATCCCGATCGACATCGATCGGGAACTCGCCAAGCTCGACCCCGCCGGCTACCGGCCGCTGCGTCCGCTCCCCAGCTAACACGGCCTTCCCGACGGCCGCCTACCTCGGTATGATCTTCGGTGGGAAACAGGGAAGCCCCGGGCAAGTTTCACCCGGGGCCTCGACGAGGGGCTGTAGCGCCTATCGCTGGCCGCGTACCGCTTCAGCCACCCTCCCTGCCAGGACCGCGATGGCCCCCGCCGCACAAGCGGGGGCCACGTGGTGCGTCTGACTCAACACCACTGCGGTGATCTCCGTGACGGTGGCTAACCCGTCGAGCGACCACATCATCGCGATCTTCCTGTGAGCTCGGGACATGGAGCCTCCCTCGATGGCTCCCTCCTGGCCTGGAGGGACGAGTCGACTGTCGACCCGATCGGGAGACCGGCAGGCGCCCCTTTCGTGGAGATCCATGCACCCAGAACCAAGTCTGAGTCTCCATGACGGAAAGTCGGTAGGTCAACTGGCGGTAGCATCGACTTGTTTTCCGGAAACGAGAACTGTGGGAGACTCGTCGTATGCTGAACGCCCCCGAGCTCGCGGAGCGGCTCGCGCCTGCGCTCAGCGGCAAGACCGTGCAGGCCCGCCTGGCGCATGTCCTGGTCGAGCTGGCAACCCAACGCGGCGTTCTTGAGGAGCCCGGATCGCGGATCCTGGTCGCTCTGACACAGCCCGAGCTGGCGGACCTGGTGGGGGCAGGCGAGCCCGCGGTGCACAAGGTGCTTCGGCAGTTCCGGAAGAACGGACTGATCAAGACTGGCTACCGTCAACTCACCGTTAGTGACGTCGAGGCGCTGCGCGAGATCGCCCGCGGTAGGCCCGAGGAGACTCCTACTGCCAGCATCGTCGGCCCGAGTGGTGAGCGTGCCGCTCGCCGGATCGGGGAACTGCGCCGCGGCCTCGGCCTGACACTGGCCGATCTGGAAAGCAGGCTCGGTGAGCTGGGCAGGCCCATCTTGGTGTCTTCCCTGTCGAAGATCGAAAATGGTCAGAGGCGTGTCGACGTCGATGACCTTCTCGCTCTTGCCCTCGCCCTCGACGCCTCACCGAACGCGATCTTGCTTCCTGGTTCCGATGAGCTCGGCGACGATGTCGCGCTGGCACCAGGTCGTGTGATGGACGGCGCCAGCGCATGGCGGTGGGCATCGAAGGATGTTCCCGTCGCCCGGCCCCTACCCCTACCCCTGGCCAACTCCGACTCTCGGGGCAGGGACTTCTTCATCTCCTACGTCGACCCTGACGAATCGTGGGCTGCATGGATCGCGGCCCAGCTGGAAGACGCCGGCTTCCGGACCTTCGTGGGGGCACGGGACGTGGTGAGCGGTCAGAACTGGAGCGAAGCCTTCGAGGAAGGCCTCGCACACTCGCAGCGTGTCATCGCTGTCCTCTCGAACAGCTACCTGAGTTCGAATTTGGCGGCCATCGAGTGGAGGACGGCCTACCAGGAAGACCCCATGGGTCTTCACCGTCGACTGATTCCGGTGAGGGTCGAACCCTGCCAGCCCACCGGCATGCTCCGCAGCGTGGCCCACATCGATCTGGTCGGCCTGAATGAGCACGACAGCCGAACAGTGCTCCTCCGGCAAATCTCCGCCAGCATCGAGGGCAAGGGGCAGCTGAACCCTTCTTTCCCGGGCAGGAACGCCGTCGACTTCACCGGATCGACGGGAAACTTTGTAACGATCACGAATAATTTCATGGGTGGGTCGACAAAGGAGGAAGCAAGTATCAGCGCCGATGCGCTGATCAGTCTCGCCTCGTACCTGCCCCACGAATTCCTCAGCCCAGCACTGGACGCCGCCCTAGCGCTTGAGTTTTCCGCGAGAGCGAAGGCGCTGGCCGGCCTCGCTCCGCACCTACCCTCCGATCTCCTCGCACACGCCCTCGCGGGGGCCACGGCACTCGATGAGCCCGCTGCGCGGGTGGAGGCGCTCGCCGGACTCATTCCGCACTTGCCTGCCACCGCCCGAGCGAACGCTCTCGGCGCTGCGCTCGCCGCCGCCACAGCCATCGACACCCCAAGCGATCGGGCGCTCGCCCTAGCGAGTCTGCTCGAGTACCTGTCCGACTCTGATCGCCGGACGGCCGTCGAGAACGTCCTTACAGCTGTCAGAAGCGGCGCGGCGTCACCACCAATCAAGGATCAGCACGGACTTCCGGAAATACCCAATCCCGGAAGCACTGACCGGTGACAACTTCCGGAAACATGGCCCTGCGGCTGGTCCAGGAGTCTGAAACAACTTCCGGAAACACGACGGCCCGCCGCCGCGGTCGCACCGCAGCGGCGCTGCCCGCCCCCTACGACGCGGTTCTCGACACCTACGTCGTCCAGCTCGTCCACGCCCCGCTCGCCGTCGACAGCCGGGCCAAGTACGCCAGCCGGGTCCGCGGCTACCTCGCCTGGCTCGTCGACGGCGGGGCCGTCGACGTCCTCGGTGACCCGCTGCAAAACCGGGCCGCCCGTGATGGCGCGGTCCGCGACTACAAACGCTGGCTGAAATCCCAGCGCCGGACTCCCGCCACGATCAACAACCACCTAGCCGCGCTCAGCGACTTCTACGTCCGCCTCGGCCTCGGCGCGCACCAGGCCCGCACCGAAGTGCTCCCTCTACGCGCGCCGGCTGCGCTCGATGCCCGCCAGACCCGCCGCTACCTGCGCGCCGTCGAAGCCTGCCCGTCCCCCCGCGACCGCGCGATCGCCCTGCTGCCCTACTATGCCGGCCTGCGTATCGGCGAAGTCGTCGCCCTCGACCTGCTCGACATCAGGCTCTCCGCCCGCAAAGGCGAACTCGCCGTCACCGGCAAAGGCCGCGACGGCGGCCGCCAGCGCACCCTGCCCATCCACCCCGACCTGCGCACCGTCCTCGCCAGCTGGCTCGACCACCGCGCCACCCTCATCGGCGCCGACCAGACTGCGGTCTTCCTCAACCGCCGCGGCGGCCGGCTCACCGACCGCGCCGCCCGCACGATCATCACCGACCTCGGCGCCACCGCCGACCTCACCATCGACGACGAGCCCTTCGGACCCCACGTCCTGCGGCACACCTTCGCCACCCAGCTCGTCCGCAAAGGGATCGACCTGGTCATCGTCGCCGACCTCATGGGTCACAGCCGCCTCGAGACCACCCGCATCTACACCCAACCCACCAGCACCGACCGCGCCGTCGCGCTCGGCACCCTCATCACCGACCACTGATCACCAGCGCCAAGCGTTGATTCTTCGGCGGTTACTACTGGGACCCCGAGTTGGTCCGCGGCGAGCTGCTGGCGCGGTGTCGCGCCGAGCGGATCGAGCCGCCGGCCGCCGGGCGGGATCGACCGGATCGCGCGGTCCGCGTTGCACCAGGCCGAGCAGGCGCTGACCGCCCGGGTCGCCGCTCGGCTGGCCGCCGTCGTCGCCGGCCGGCTGCGCGCCTTGGTCGCCGTCGCCCGGGACAGTGTCGCTGACCAGCGCACCGTCGTCGAGGTGCTCTCCGCGTTCGCCCGCGTCCACAGCACCGATCCCGCCCTGCGCCCGGATCCCGAACCGGCTGCTCCCCTTCGGCTTGCCGTCGATCTCCACGCCGCGGTCACCGTGCTGGCCCGCCTGCCCGTCGTCCCCGACGTTCCCCGTGCCGACCTCCTGGGCGCGAACTTCACCGGCCCCGCCGCTCTGCACCGCCTGCAAGCTCCCCGCGGCACCCTCGCCCACGTCCGTTTCCGCGGCGCGGACCTGCGTGGCGCGATCGCCAGCAACGCCGATCTCAGCGACGCGGATCTCCGCGGCACGGCCCTTCACGGCGCGCGCCTGCACAATGCCGACCTCAGCGACGCGGTGGGTCTGGTGCAGGAACAGGTGGAGGCCGCACGGGGAATGTACGGACACGCCTGCCCGAAGAGCTGGCGCGGCCGGCGTCATGGAAGTCCGGTGACCCTCCTACGGGCAGCGCTTGATCCGCCGCAGTTCTTCCACGGCCCCGAACCGCTGCTGACAGGCACGGGGTAACCCCGGGACCTGTTGGGTAGCCGACAGGTCAAAGGCCCGATTACCGCTGAAACCCTACCTTCATGAAGCATAATTGCGGCCAGTGACAACGGGGGGAGGGGACGGCCATGGCGGCCTGCCCGGAGTGTGGTGAACAGGGTGAGGGGCAGTTCTGCGCGCGCTGCGGCGCCGAGTTCGGCCGCGAGCAGAACGGCGTCCTCGCCGTCCTCAACGTCCTGCTGCGCCTGCCCGCGTGGCGAACCTTCCTGCGTGCCTGGTGGCGGATGGCGCGACGCCCGGTGGGGCATACCATCGACATCTTCGAGGAAAGAAACTTCCGCGCCGCCATGGAAATTCTGGAGATCATCATTCTGATCTCCTCCCTGGGGCTGGCGGGAACCTTCCTGAGGCTGAGCAACCTCGAGCAGGAATTTATTCTTCCCATTTATTTCGCCGTCAACCTCGCGGGCATTTCAGTGGTGTTCTCATGGCTGGCGAGACGCCGGTCCAGAGTGCAGCGTAGCAGCCGCGAGATCCTCACGATGTTCATCCTCGCGAGCGCTTTTTCCACCCCGTTCGCCCTGCTGCTGGAAATTCTCCTGTGGTTCGGGACGCCCTGGTCGCGGATTCTTGTCGTGGCCGTGAGCTCCGTGCTCGGGGTTCCGGCCTGGATCTACATGGTCCGGTTGTGGAAGTACTTCTGGAGGCTGGGGGCGGGAAGCGTCGTTGCCTTCCTCGTGCTCGCCTCCATCATCGGGCAGATACCCGGCACGGCTCTCCTCATCCCCTTCGGCTACAACCCGCTGAAAGTGAACCAGCAGCTCGAGGACCGGCAGGCGAACCGCGGGTACGGCAACCTGTCGGCGCAGAACTACCTGCTGAACGCCGGCCCGGCGCTGCCAGGTTTCCAGCTGTCGGGCTCGGTCCTTCAGGGGCCGGACAGCGGCGCGGGCGAGCTGATGGCCGCGGTGGAAAGCCAGTCCGGGGCTCCGTCCCATCCCCCAAGCCCCCGCGCCACCTACCAGACCGTGGCGCTCTACCTCGCCCAGGAGAGCGGGATGTCGGTCGTCAGCAATGTCGAGATCGCGCGGACCGGGAACATACAGCGTGATCGGATGCTGGTGGCAGCCGACCAGACACCGGCATACGTCGGCGAGTACTTCCGCGAGGCCCTCCTGCAGAGCGAGCGCCAGAACCATCCCGACCAGACGGCGACGGCAACCGTCACCGGCACAGCCCACCGCCCCGCGCCGCCCGGCATCACCAGCGTGATTCACATCGACGAGGACGTCCTCCTCAACGGCCAGCAGATCGTCATCCACTACGACGTCCTGTTCGTCCTGACCGGGCACGTCGAGTCCATCACCTACATCAGCTATCCCGGCTCCACCGACCAGCGACTCGAACAGGGAATCGCCGCCCAGATGGTCAGTGACATCGAGGCCCACGGCACGTAGCCGGTATGTCCCGCCGATGTCAGGCGGTGCTGTCGCGGTCCGTCCACATCTCGGCCATGCGGCCGTCCTAGACGCACACCAGCCAGAACGGAGGAACCTGCACGGTCGTTCGGGCCCGCCGCCGGCTCACCGCGGCCGAGCCACAGGCCAGCTAGATCACCCGCGTTTGCGGCTGGTGACACGTTTCTTACCGGCACAACCTCCGCAAGTTCAGCCTGACTGAAGGTTCTTCTCAACGAACCCACGGCCTTTTCGATGATCGGGTCCGTGACCGGCCTCGGTTGTCCGCCAAGCGCCGCGCGTACGCAGCGGCCTCGATGAAGGAGGGTCGGGAGTATCGAGGACGGTTATGGCGCCGAGCGCAGGGGGGCGACGTCGAGGCGGAGCGTGGCCCCGCTCAGCACAGCGGGTTCCACGGGGAGGTCGTCGGTCAGGGTGACTCCTGCTAGGCCGGTGTCGAAGCCGGCTGGCCATGTCGTGCTGGCGCTGACCAGCGCGCCATTCAGCTTCGCCTCGCGTAGGTCGGCGTCGCTGAGGTCGATTCCTCGCAGATCGGCCAGCCGCAGGTCGGCGCGCAGGAAGCAGGTGCTGCTGACGCGGGCTTTGCGCAGGTTCGCCTCGCGTAGGTCGGCATCGCTGAAGTCGGCGTGGCTGAGATCTGTCTCCACAAGGCGTGCCCCGCGTAGGTCGGCCCCGACACAGCGGGTCTGGCGCAGGATCGACGTTCCCAGCGCGGCGTGCCGCAGGTTGACCCCGGCCAGCGATGCTCTGGTCAGGTTGACCTGAAAGACGGAGGCGGCCTCCATGCAGGAGCGGTCGAAGATGATTCCCTGGAGCCATAGCCCGTCGCAGTCGGCTCGGCGCAGGTCGGTGCTGCTGAGGTTCAGCCACTCCGGCTGGCGTTCCTGGCAGAGCACACCCATTGCGGTCAGGGCGATCTGGGTGTCCGCGGCTCGCGTCTCCAACGGCGGTACTGCGTTGATGTGCGTGTCAGCTGCAGGCAGGGCTCCTGCCGGAGGTGGCCAGGGCAGGTGCGTGCGGACGTAGGCGGCCATGATCGAGATGATGGCCTCGCGGTCACGGGTGGAGTGGTCGCCGATGCGCCAGAGCGTGTGGATGCCGCCGATCCGTACGTCCAGTTTGTCGCTGCCGAGCTGGTCGACCGCGCGGCTGAAGCGGTCGGTGACGTGGGCCTCGCGGGTGGCGGCCAACCCGTCCCGGCCGATCTGTAGCTGCCGCCAGGTGGCATAGGCGCCGAAGAAGACGACCACACCGCCCACGGCCTGGAGGAAGGTCGTGCGTACCTTGCTTACCGCATCAAGACGATCTTGCGGGTTGACGTGCGCCCCAGCAAGATCGTAATCAACGACGACACTCGGCAGAAAAATGATCAATCCTGCTAGGGCCGCTAACCCCATCATCCCCAGCGTGGCGCCTATGACGATCAATCTCCACCTGCGCCCCGGAACCCCTACGGCCACAGATACATTCTGAAGCGCGAGCGAGGTACCTGCTCTGTGGTTCTCGCCGACAGTGCCCGCCCAGTCCCCGTTTGGCGGGTGGTCGTCGTCGAGGAGGTTCTGGGCGATGGTGGCGTATCTGCTGGCGGTCGTGTGCGACAGGTTGAAGACGAGGGCTAGGTGCAGGGGGTCGGGGCCGACAGTCAGGGCCTCGTGGAGCACGCGGTCGGCGCGGATGCGGTCGAGATAGACGCCATGCCGGAGCAGGTGCTCGCTGAGGTAGTGGGGGCTGATGGGGCCGGTTCCCAGGGCGGTTCTCTCGTTGATCAGCACGTGCCGGTTGGGGCTGTGAGGCCAGCTGGTGCGGCGGTGCTCGAGCCAGGCTAGCAGCAGGTGGCGTGTCTCTCGCCGAGGCGCTGGGTGTGTCCGGCGAGGGTGATGCGCCGGTTGGGCAGGTCGAGGTCGTCGAGGGCCAGGTGCCGGATCGCCGCGGCGCGTGCGGCGTGGACGGAGGCCAGTGCGACGATCAGCCGTCGCGCAGGGGTGACGGCGGCCTGTTCGACGGCGTGGATCTCGGTGTCGGTCATCGGCAGCAGGCTGCGACCGCCCGCGCGGGGAGCGGCCAGGCGGGTGGTGGGATTGGCGAAGATCAGGCCGTGTTTCTTGGCGAACCGGAACAGCGATCGCAACGCGACGACCGCGTTGCTGCGCCGCTCACCGCGCAGCGGATCCAGCGCGGCCTTCACGTCAGCGGTGGTGACCTCGCGCAGGTGGCCGTGGGTTGCCGTCCAGCGGTCCAGGTGCGGGCGGACGCCGCCGAAGTAGACGTAGATGCTGGCGTGCGACCGGGGCCGGGTGCGGGCGTCGCCGTCGAGTAGCACCAGCAGCCAGGCCCGCACTGCGGCGGCGAACCCGGCGGACAGTGCGTCGGCGCGGCGTTCGACCCAGGCAGGGATCGGCGGCGCGGTGTCGTCCTCGAGCAGTCCGAGGTCGGTGAGGACTTCGGCGACCCGCGCGCTGGAGGCCTGCCGTGGGAGGGTGGCGCGGACCTCGGTGAGGCTGACGGGTTGGCCGGCGGTCAGGCCGTCCAAGACGACGGTCAGGCCGTCCATCGCGCACCGGGTGGTCGAGGGCGACCAGCCGTGGGCCTCGCCCAGTTCCCGGGCCCGCGTCGCGGCCGCCCGCAGCGCGGGGGTGTCCGATTCCAGGGCGGGATGCTGCCAGCGGTCGGGTGGCGGGACGCCGGTTCCGCGCCGGGCGGCGTAGGCCATGTTCCGGCAGCTGGCGTTGCAGTAGAGCCGGTCGCGCCGGCCGCCAGCGGGCAGCGGGCGACCGCAGCGCCGGCAGGTCACCGAGGCGGCAACGACCGGCCGGTGCGGGGCCGGGGCGTGACCGCCCGGGTCTGCGCCGCCGCGGTGACGGCCTGCTCGCCGTCGGCGGCCGGCACCGCCGTGGGCACCTTCTCCGGCTCGGGCAGCAGCAACTCGTCGATGCCGCAGCCGAGCACCGCGCAGATGACGTCCAGCTCGTCGAGCCTGACGGCGTTGGGGTTGCCGGACCACAGCCCGGACATCTTCCCGGCGCTGATCACCATGCCGCGTTCGGCGAGCATCCGGTGCAGCTCGCTGGCCTTCCAGATGCCCCGGTTCGCGGCGGCGAGCCGCAGGTTCCACTTCACGGTGCGCCCTCTTCTCCCTGCAGGTGACGGTGACGGTCATGGAGCGAGCCCCTTCCACCGCTCGGCGACCCGCTGCTGGCCGGTGACCCAGGCGTCCTCGACGTGGGAGCTGTGGACGTGGACATACCTGGCCGTCGTCCCAGTCCATGACCGAGCAGCTCCTGGATCGCGAACAGGGTCATGCCGGCCGGGTAGAGCTCGGAGGCGCAGTAGTGCCGCAACACGTGCGGGGTCAGCCGTCCCGCCCAGGCCGGTAGGTGCTCAGCAGCGGCCTGCGCCAGGGAACGGCGGAACACGTCGGCGCTTGCCCGGCCGCACGAGCCGTCCTGGTTCTTGCGCTCGGACGGGAACAGCGGGGCTCCCTGCCGGGTGTGGTCGCCGTCGAAGTGAGCCCAGACGTCCTCGATGAACCAGCGCACGTTCCGATCCGCACCGTTGATCATCGGCACGATCCGGGCCGTCGGCCCCTTCCGCCGTGATCCCTTGCCGTGGCGGACGTTGAGCTTGCCGAACCGGCCCAACTCCCAGCGGACGTCGTCAAGGTCAAGCATCCGGATCTCGTTGATCCGCAGCCCGACGTCGGCCGCCAGCCGCGCGGCGGCGTAGTTGCGGGCAGCCGGGGCGAACTTGCGGCAGGTGGCGAGCTCCTGACGCCGCCCGGCGAACAGCTGCTCGATCTCGGCCTCGGTCGGCGGGATCCGCACCTGCGGGTCGACGAAGGCCCGGGGACGGTTCACCTCGTCGAGCGGCCACTCGGCCACCCGCCCGGTCAGATTGTAGATCTCGACCTTGTGGCGGAGCTCGAGGAACTCGAAGTACACCGTCAGCGCCGCGGCCCGCCCGGTCCGGGTCGACGGCTTCGCGTCGCGCAGCGCCTTGCCGAAGTAGCGGTCGGCGTCGGCCGGCTGCATCTCCCACAACGGCCGGGCGAACCAGATCCGGATCAGGTCCAGGTGGTTGGTGTCGTTGCGGATCGTGCTGTCGGTCAGCCCCGCCGACGCCCTCGCCAGCACGAACCCCGACAACACCTCCAACTCGAAGCCGGCGAGCTCCTCCTCGCTCGCCGGCGCCCGTAACTCCCGGAGGTCACGCACCCCCGCGAGAGCCAACCCAACCCCCTGAACTTCAGCCTTGCTGAAGGAAGCTCGCAATGAGCGAGATACTCTCACAGGGGATGAAGAAGCCTCAAAGTGGGGCAACAGGGGTGGAGCGCGGCCGTAGGCCCTGGTCAGGGCGCGATCAGCTCACAGGCGTGCCGAGGAACCCGGCAACTGTTGCACTAACCTCTCGCCGGGCGTCCGGGAGGCCGTGCTGCGTGCCCAGCGCGAGCGTGACCGGCGCTGGGACAGCCCCTGACCCCACCCCCGCTCGACCCCTGCGGCCCCAGTCCGCGGCACGTCCGCACCCCCGCGTGCTGTCGGGTCGGCCATGGCCACGTCGGTGCGGAACTGGTGGCCGCTGGGGCTGTGATGGTCACGCCTCTCCCGGTCTGTTCGGTTAGCAGATGCGCACAGCTCGTCATAGGGTTGCGCACTGAGGAGATGCGGATTGCGCCAGTCTGATCCCGTATGGC
>NZ_JALKFZ020000045.1 GCF_023243075.1 Frankia sp. AiPa1
GCGGTGTTACCACCACCACCGCCGCCACCGACCGTCGTACCACCCGCCGTATTACCACCACCAGGGCCACCACCACCAACCGTCGTACCACCAGCGGTGTTACCACCACCGCCGCCGCCACCGACCGTCGTACCACCCGCCGTATTACCACCACCAGGGCCACCACCACCAACCGTCGTACCACCCGCCGTATTACCACCACCAGGGCCACCACCACCGACCGTCGTACCACCAGCGGTGTTACCACCACCGCCACCAACGGTCGTACCACCCGCGGTGTTACCACCGAAGGGGCTTCCGCCGACCGTCGTGCCGCCGGCCGTGTTTCCGTCGGCAGCCATGGCTGGTGGTGCGACGGCGATAGCGATGCTTGCTGGAATCGCTGCCAGCATCACGCAGGCCCGCTTCTTCAGATTCGTCATGACACTCCTCACAGCGCGGTCGCATCGCCACGCGTCACGCACGGCGATGAATCGAGGGCTTGGCGGCCCTCTGCTTTCATCCCCGTACCGTCCGCGCGATGTGAGGGGTCGGGAATCAAATACCCCGGGGCTCGGCCACCACCGGCACCCCAGGGACCCCTGGAAACCGCGCCGGCCGGCACCACATACCAGGGTTTCCAGGAATTTCATCCGGATTTGGTCCGATGCGAACCCTGGGTGGACGGCTTGGGGGCCCGCGAAGCGGCAGTATGCGGCCGCAACACCGAACGTCCGGATTCGGGATGTTCGGGCCTGGATGCAGAGCGAGTCGCCACGGTATGGGCAGCGAACTCCACCCGGGACGGGCCGGGACCAGACCTGGCCAGGGGACCGGGGAAGACGGCGAGCCTCGCCGCGGCGGCTACCGGCTACCGGCTACCGGCAACCTCGCACCATCATGGCAGGTAGCGCGGGCGACAGGGACGGCTGTCCGGTCAGCTCTCCTGGACCGTCAGATCCGCGGGCAGTGCGGCGGCCAGCTCCCGGCGGGATCGAAGACCGAGCTTCGCATACACGTTGCCCAGGTGATATTCGATCGTCTTCACGCTGAGCACGAGCTCGTGCGCGACTCCGGCGTTGGACTGCCCGGATGCGACCAGCCGCGCCACCCGAATCTCCTGAGGCGTGAGGGCGTGCAGAGCGGCGTCCTGGCGCTGCGGAGAGATCCGCCCACAGCTGGCCAGTTTCCGGTCGCAGTCCGCCACGTAGGGCTCGGCCCCAAGACCCGCGAATCGGACCCGGGCGGCCTGGAGCAGGTCAGCCGCGCCGGTACGCCGGACGCTGGCCGAGAGGAGGGCGCCATAGTCGAACTCCAGGAGTGCCTGGTCGAAGGGAAGCTGCAGCCCGGCCGCGAGTGTCAGACCCTCCTGGTAGAGCGCATCGGCCTGTTCGACGTGTCCACGGGCGACCTCGATGGCGGCCCCGACCCGCAGGCAGGCAAGCCGCGCCGACCGGCGGCTTCGTGCCTGGGTTGCTTCCGCGAACGGAGCGAGCACCGTCGCCGCCTCTTCTGGCCGGCCGACCTGTGCCAGCGCCTCCGCGTAGAGGGGACGCCAGAGCATCCAGCGGGGTTCGGGCGGTTCCTGGCGCCCATCGATGCGGTACTCGCTCATCTGCGCCACGGCGGCCTCGGCGTCCCCGACGGCGCGAGCCAGCCACAACCGCGCCTTCATAATCATGACTTCGGTGAAGGGAAGGGCTGCGCTGGGCAGACTCGTGGCGATGTCCACGTGCTGCTGGGCCTTCGGGTTGCCGCGGGCGGCCAGCGGACACGCGGCGACAGCATGGCAGGCTGCCAGCAGCCAGCCCTGACCAGCCGAGGTGGCCAGGGTGACCGCCGTCTCCGCATGCTCGATCGCCTCATCCCAGCGGCCGGTCTGGAACTCGGTCCGCGCCAACTGGATGAGGGCGAACAGGCCGAACGGCATCGTCCATTCCTGGCCGTTGCTCACCGCCATCGCCGCCAGAAACGCGTCCCGGGCCGCATGCGTGTCATCCGAGGCGAGCCGCACCATTCCTCGTCCGACCAGGCCGTCCGGCTGGAAATCCCGCCCACCGACCGGTACCGCGCCAGCCGCACCGGGCGGCCCGTCGGCACGACCATCGGCCGACACGGCGCCAGACACGACCTCGGCAGCCAGCCGGTCCGCGGCCTCTCTGTCCCCCGCGTCGGACAGCGCGAGAATCAGGATGTCCCGCAGGTAGGTGGGATCACCCGGCGGCGGGGGGCCGAGCCGCAGCGCCTGCCAGCCCCACCACGTCGCCGCGCCGACGTCTCCCGCGCAGTAGTGGCAGAAGGCCAGCTGTTCCCCGATGGCACGGGCCAGGGCCGGACGGGCGGTGGAATCGACCATGTGCCATGCCCGGCTTAGATGCGCGGTGGCCTCCGGCAGCGAACCGCGCAGCATCGCCAGTCGTCCCCGCAGGTAGTCCCCTCGTACCTGGTCCAGCAGGCGGGACAGATCCGGCAGCAGGCTGGCCGCATGGGCCAGCTCGCCGCCCCAGAGCAGATAGTCCAGAGCATCGGTGATGCGCCGCTCCCGGGCGGGGCGGTGGGGGCTGAGCCGGGCGGCGGCCAGCAGATGTTCGGCCGCGGACCGCCATCGCCCGGCCATGGCCTGCCGCCGGGCGGCCTGCTGGACCTCCAGGGCCAACCCCTCGTCTGGGATGACCGCCGCCGCGGCCCGGTGCCAGAGCCGGGACTGCGGATCGTCGATCTGGACGGCCGCGCGCAGGTGTAGCTCGTTGCGCTGGGCCGGGCCGATCCCGTGGTAGACCGCCGAACGTACGAGCGGCCGGGGGAAGACGACCAGTCGGTCGATGGTCGTGGTCTTCTCGAGAAGCAGCGAGGCCTCGACCGCACCCTCGAGGGCGAACGCCGCATCGTCCACGGCGGCGACCCCCGCCGCGTCCGCCAACCGACAGGTCAGGCCGAGGACGGCGGCAGCGTCCACCAGCCGCCTGGCCTGCTCGCCGCACTCGGCAAGCCGAGCGAGCACCTCCTGGGCGAAGGCGGACGATGCGGGCAGTGGATCGGCATAACCATCGAGAGCCCTGGCGGGCAGTTCCTCGAGCAGGGCGCGCGCGTGCAGGACGTTGCCGCCGGTCAGCCCGTGCAGGCGGTCCGCCGCCCAGAGTGACAGCGGTGGGAGCGACAGCCGCGCGGCGAGTTCGCGTAGCTCGTCCGGGTCCAGCCCGGTGAGCCGGAGCATGCTGGCGGGCTCGGTGGCCAGACGCCGCAGCCCCGGAGACAGCTCGGACAGCGCGCCCGACATCGTGAGCACGCAGAGTACGCGGTCGCCACGCAGGCGGCGCAGTGCGAAGGCCAGTGCCTGCTGGGAGAGCTCGTCCGCCCAGTGTGCGTTGTCGACGAGCAGCACGGTCGTGGCACCGCCGACGTCAGGGCTCCCGCGGACGAGCCTGACGAGCGCCTCACCGACCGCAAAGACCTCCGCCTCACCGGCCGCTTTGCCCATCTCCGTCAAGGCCGCCGTCTGGGTCAAGGCCGCCATCTCCGTCAAGGAGACCATCTCTGGCGAGGCTGCCATCTCCGGCGAGGCTGCGAGCTGCGAGACCACGCTGAACGGCACGGCCGCCTCTGTGCTGTCCGCACTGGCCATGAGGACACGCGCACCGGACGCTCGCTCGCTGCCCCGACGCACGTGCGGGACGGTGGATCGGGTGTCGTCGGACAGCTCCGTGTCCGACGACAGTTCCTCGAGAAACGCCCGCACCAGCGCCGTCTTGCCGAAGCCGGACTCACCATGGACGACGACGAGTCGCAGTCGTCCCGTGCGGGTCTCCGCCAGCCGCTCGGCGAGAAACCGCAGCTGCGGTGCCCGTCCCACCAGTTCCATGTCCATGCCGGCGTCCTCCCCGCACACGCCTTCACGTCCATGTCCCCGACCGGTGATTCCCCGACCGGAGGTTCCCCGACCGAGATCCCCGGTCACGGTCCCTGCCCACGTCCGCGATCAGGGACCGTGATCGAGCCGGAGGTCGGACGCCACCGGCCTTCTACGTACCCACCCACCACGACCGGTAAGACCGGGTCATCCCTTCACGGTGTGTCACCGGGGTCGAACGTCCAACGGCCACCGCTACGAGACGGGGACGTCCGGCGAGGTGGAAGGGTCGTCGCCAGGGTAGGGACCCCAGGCGGGATGTTCGTCGCGTGGAACCAGGGGGTGGTGTGCATCCGTTCGTCGAGGTCGAGCTCCTGGGTGTCGACGTGGCGGTCGAAGTGGATGATGCCGATGTTGCCGTCGACGCACGGCGCGATCCCCCCGCACGGTCGGATGCTCGCGGACCGCGATGCTCCGGACCAGGACGGATGCGGCTTGGGGGCGCCGTCAGGCGTGCGGGACGGTGCCGCAGGAGGCCATCGTGGCGCCACGGTAGCCGGTGAGGAAGGCGCTGCGGCGCTGCTCGGCGGAGCCATGGGTCCACGTCTCCGGATTGACCTGGCCGGCCCGCGCCTGGATGCGGTCGTCGCCGACGGCCTGGGCGGCCCCGAGCGCCTGGTCGAGTTCGGCCTCGCCGATGGTCAGGTTGCCGCCGGCGTTCGCCAGCGTGCTCCACACCCCGGCGTAGCAGTCGGCCTGCAGCTCGAGCTGCACACTCAGCGCGTTTTCCTGGGACGGATCGGCCTGCTGCGCCTGGCGGACGCGGGCCTCCTGGCCCGTCAGCGTCTGCAGATGGTGCCCGACCTCATGGGCGACGATGTACGCCTGCGCGTACCGCCCCTGCGCACCGTAGTTCCGCTGCAGCTGGTCAAGGAAGCCGAGATCGATGTAGACCTTGCGGTCCGGCGGGCAGTAGAACGGCCCCACCTGCGACGACGCGGTACCGCAACCGGTGTTCACCGCCTGGGAGAAGTAGACCAGGCGTGGCTTGGTGTAAGTCTGGCCGGAGCGGCTGAACTGGGCTCCCCACACCTCGTTGATCTCGTTGAACGCCTTGAGGACGAAGCAGTCGTCGTACTGGTCGATCGCGCCGGAAGTGTTGCAGCGCCGCGCGACGTCCCCGGACGTCCCACCGCCCGACAGCGACGACGGTGACGACGACCCCGACCCGCCGCCGAGCACGGTGACCAGCAGGTAGATGACCACCCCGAGGATGCCCGCACCCCCGGTGCCGAACGCGACCCCCCGCCCGACTCCCCCGCCGCCACCGCGCTGGTCCTCCAGCTCGGAGGCATCCACCCGCTGGTCGTCGAACTCCATGCCCCGCCCTCCGCCGATCCTCCGGCCGTCCGCCTCGGCACTCAACCGCTCAGCCAACCGGCCCGCCGCCCAGTCAGCCGCCCAGCCGCTCGGCGGCTCGGCGTGCTCAGCCGCTCAGCCGCCACTGGCCCGCTGGCCCGCTTGCCAGGTGTGCCAGGTGTGCCAGGTTCCGGATGGAGTATGTCCCGGACGATCAGCCGCCGAACATCGACCCCGCCGCCGAAGCGCACTTCACACCGACCAGCCCCGTCACAGACTCCGCTGGCCTACTCCCCGTTTCTCGCCGCCTCCCGTTTCCCGCCGCCCCGCGGACCGCTTTCCCATCCTCGCCGGGCCCGACGGAGGCCTCCCACCACCCCGAGCCAGCCGCCTCCCTGTCTCCGCCGGCCTCGACGGAAGCTCCCGCTGCCAAAATTCACTCTCTGCAATGGCATCGTCAGTCTCAAGATCCAACTAGGTCGCTGGGGGCGTATTTGTGTCCGATTTGCCCCCCACGACGACCTGCATAGGCGGATCTTGCTCGCCAATCGACCGCGCGGCGTGACGACCAAGGGATTCGTGGTCGGGGTCGGGGGCCTGGTCGGAGGCGAGGGCAGGGGCGGGGCGGGGCAGGTCGGTGGCCTCGGTCACGGCGCCTGGGCCGCCCAGGACATCGGCGCCGCCAAGCTGACGGGCCAGGCGGGTCTGGTCGTAGTAGAGGCGGTTCTCGGTGATCAAACCGCCTTCCACCCGGTACACCTCGACAACGCGCAGGGTGATCCGGCGACCGCTCGGCGGATGCACGGTGCCGTCGGCGCCGCGCAGCACGCCGGTGTGGGTCGCGGACAGCGTGTACTCCTCCACGACGAGCTGCCCCTGTTCGGCGAGGACATGCGTGTCGATGTCCACATCGCCGAAGGCTGCGAGAAACTCGGCGCTATGGCCGGCGCCGGCCTCCCGCCCCTCGACCCGCACGCCGCCGGGCGCCTCGACGACCAGGTCCTCGTGCATCAGGGCCAGCGCAGCCGGAACATCGCCGGAGTCGAAAGCATCCAGCGCTCGCCGCACCGTATCCAGGGCCTGCCCCACCCATGCCTCCCCCGCCGTAGCCGGCACCCGCCGGCACACCAAGGGTGATCGTCCCACTCGGCAACGCACACCGAGGCCAGATCCTCGCCTCCGCCCAGCGACCTCAGATTCCGATCTTGATGGTGGGGAGAGGGACGATACCGTCGAAGCGCGTCGTTCCCGGGAGGCATTGTCTCCCTCAGGTGTGTCGTGACCAGGCAAGGAGTCCCCACGTCTGGCTGGCGAATGCGGCCGCCGCCACCTCCGACTCCGGCCCGCGACGATTCATGACACTCCTACGGGCGCACCCCAGGGGCGGATCAGACGCCGGTGGTGGAGCCGGGGCGGATGATCATGAGAACGGTGACGGCGACCCACAGCAGGTTGAAGACACCGACACTCATCGCGAGCCGCCGGCTGGTGGGACCGGCGGCTGCCACCGGAAGGGCGGCGGTGATCTCGTCCATCAGGTCGCGCTGGGCAGGCAGCACGGCGAAGGCGAGGACCAGGGCGGCCAGGCCCGTCAGCGCGATCGCGGCGATCAGCCAGCCCTGGCTCAGCACGCCGAGGCTCTGGGCGGTGAGGAATCCGAAGACGACGACGAGCAGCCCGACCGCCGAGTAGATCCCGCAGATCCGGTACAGCACCCGGCTGACCGCGGCGGCATGGGCGTCGCCCGGCCGGGTCAGCGCGGCCCGCGCGGCCGGCGGGAACATGCTCGCCGCCACGGTGACCGGGCCGATGGCGATGATCGCCGTCAGGACGTGCACGCTGAGCAGGAACTTGTTCACGGACACCTCATCGCGGCGTGCACCCGACCGCGCCCGGCCGCGCTCACTGCGACACGGCCCACGCGATCCGGGTGGATAGGACGGTTCACCCCGACGCTACGACCCACCCGCGACCGGTCTGCCGCCCGGATGCCACCCCCGGGCCCGCGTACGACGTTGTACGAGACGGACATCCCGGCCGGGGGATGACCCGGACGCACCGCTGTGTGTCGTTGTCGACCCGTCTGCGAGATGATGCGCAGAGCGAGGGATCCACCCTGCGCCGTGCGTCGCCGGGAGGCTGTTGTATGCCGCTGCGGACCGCTGTTCGCTTTGATGTCCGGTTGTTGCTGCGGATCGATCACCGGGTGCTGCTGGCACGGCCGCCCGACGATGCCTGGCATGTGCTGCCCGGCGGGCCGGTGCAGGGCGACGAGTCGGCCGACGACGCGCTCGAGCGGCTGGTCGGGCGGCTGGCGGGCCCGCGGGTGGTGTCCCGGCAGTTCGTCGGGGCGGTCGAGCACGACGGCAGCGTCTCGGGGCGGCCTTCCGCCACGGCGGACGACCATGTGCTCAGTGTGCTGTTCGGCGGGATCTGGCCGACCGACATCCCGACTCCGTCGCGCTGGGGGGATCACACGCTCGTCCCGGTGGATATCGGCGTTCTGCTGGCCACCCGGCTGCGTCCGGTGTCGATGGCCGAGGTGGTCCGCGGGTGGCTCGCCGAGGGTTGGCCGCTGTGGCGGGGGCTCGACCCGATCGGCGGATCGCGGCGGCTGCCGTCACTGGCGTCGTTGCGAGCCCAGCTGTTCGCCCGCCGCGAGGAGTTGCGGACGTTGGCGTTCCGGGACGCGGCGATCGCGATGTGCGCACTGGTCACCGTGGCTGACGGCCGCATCGACCCGACCGAGCGGGAGGGCCTGCGCGCGTTCGCCGCGACCGACCCGGTGCTGTCGCAGTTCCCCGAGCGGGAGACGGTCACGTTGTTCGAGGGGCATCTTGCCCGGCTGACGGCCGATCTCACCGCCGGCCGGACGACGGCTCTCGCCGAGATCGCCAAGGTGCGGGGGCGGGCGGCGCAGGCCTCGGCCGTGATCCGGCTCGGCCAGGTCATCGGGCTGGTGGACGGCGAGTTCGTGGCCAGCGAGCAGGCGGTCGTCCGGGAGGCGGCGCTTGTCCTCGGCCTGGACCCGGCCGAGTTCGCTCTCTGACGCCCACGCCGGTCGCAGCAGGCCGCGTCGGTCTCCGTTCGGACGGGTCCCATGCGGACGCGCCGCGCCGTGCTTGGCCTGCGATGCCCCGGAGACCGGTTGCGCTCGATGTGTGCGGCGGGTGCTCAGTCGACGTCGTCGTCCGGGTCGACGTCGATGACCTCGACGACGCCGATGGCTCGCCAGTTCACCTCAAGGACATCGCCACTGGCCAGCAGGATCCGGTCGAGCCCGGTGTTGCCGTGCTCGCCGCTCATCACCTCGCCGGCCCGGCGACGCAGAGCAACCGGATCGGTGCCCGCAGGCAGGTCGAACTGCTGACCGTCGAGCAGCAGGCGCATCATCCAACCTCCCCTGTCCCGCCTGGGGCGGGGACGAGCCGACCAGCTACAGTCGGCCGATCATCACTCTCACCGCCAGAGACTAATACTCTCCGTACAGGGATCGCGAGGATGGTCGGGATGGCGCGCCTGCTTCGAACGTCCGGACCAGGTCAGTCCTCCTGCTGCGGAACGCCGAACCAGCTCATCACCTTGCCACCGAACTTCATGTCCCCATCCACCTTGATCTTGCGGGTGAGGAACAGCTTGGCGCCGCTGGCCTGCCCGGTCAGCACACGGATGAAGCGCACCCGGTCGGTAGTGATCTTCAGCTGCTTCTCGTTCGCGGCGGCCGCGGAAGCCTCATGCGCAAGTGCGCACTGACCGTTGCCGATCCGCAGCTCGTACGTACGGGTCTCGCCGCCCGGACCGCCGGTGAGGTCGAACCGCACGAGCGCGTTCTCACCCTGAGCCTGCTCGGGACGGAAGTTGGCCTGCATCTCCTGGAAGATCACATCCAGGACGTCGTTTCCGACCGGGCTCGCGAGCACGTCGGAGACCTCCCGCTCCGACATCCCGGTCAGCGTGGTGACGAGCTTGGCCGGGTCAGCGGCGGGGTCGACGGCGAGGTCGGACATTGACCACTCCATTCGTCTCGGCAGGCCATGCGCCTGCTAGATGCCGGGCTTCGGCATTGACACCCGCCGGCTTCGCGGGCACGTGTGCACGCTAGCGAACCTGGATGTGGCGTACGTCGCCTGGTAGCACCTTGGCGTGAGCCGCGCCGGGCCGGTCGTTATCGTCGCGGGATGGTCGCCGCCGTGCAGCCCTACGTCGAGGTCGATGGTCAGGCAGCCGCACCCGCGTCCTGGGGACAGCTCGCGTTGCACTCCCACGGACATTTCACCGTCATGCAGGTGCGCGCCGGCGGGACCCGCGGCCTGAGGCTGCACCTGGACCGGCTGGATTCCGCTCATCGCGAGCTGTACGGCGAGCCGCTTGATGGCGAGCTCGTACGCGCGCGAATACGCCAGGCGTTGCCCGCATTTTCTTCGATTGCCGCCGCGGGCGGCGTTCCCGGCTCGGCGGCGTCCCGCTCGGACGCCCTGGCTGTGGACGCCACGGTGCGCGTCATTGCCACGGACCCCGCCGGCATCGGCCCGGGGCGGCTCGTCGTCGCGGTCGGGCCGCCAGTCGAGGCACCGACGGCGCCGCTGCGCCTGATGTCCGTGCCTTACCTGAGGCCCTTCCCGCATATCAAGCATCTGGGCACCTTCGGTCAACTGGAGTATGCCCGGCTCGCCCACCGCCGCGGCTTCGACGAGGCACTGTTGACCGGGCCGGACGGAACCATCGCCGAAGGCGCTCGGACCAACCTCGGACTTCTCGCCGGTGAGACCGTCACCTGGCCGGACGCGCCGTGCCTGACCGGCGTCACCATGGCTCTCCTTCAACAGACCACAGGCAACGTGTGCGCACCCGTTCGGCTGGCGGACCTGACTCGTTATGACGCCGCGGTCGTGACGAACTCGCGCGGGCTGTCCCCCGTCGCCACGATTGACGACCACAGTTTTTCCGGATCGGACTTCGCGGATGAACTGGTCAGACGATACCACGCCATCCCCTATGACCGTATCTGAGCAGCGTTCGATTTGGGCCAGGGTTCATCAATATGATTGAACCTTTTCCATCCTGGTTCTTTGAATTGGAGGCCGGATCAGTTCGGTTGATGTTGCGTCAGGTTTGACCGCAGG
>NZ_JALKFZ020000046.1 GCF_023243075.1 Frankia sp. AiPa1
GGTGGACCATGTTGAGGACCGCCCCCACGTGGACCCCCTCCCCCCCGCCCACTGGCCCGCAGACCAGGGGTTAGGGCGAGCCCGGCACCCCACCCGTGCGGGCGTGTTCGTCGGAATGACACAGGCCGCAGGCCCGGACGTCGATCAGGACCTCGCCGGTCCGCGGCTCGTCGATCTCGAGAGTTTCGATCTTGAAGTCCTGGCCCGGACCGAACAGCAGGGCCGCTCGCGTGCTGACCATGAGATGCCACCTTCCGCGCGTCCGGCGAGCGATCGCAGCCGCGGCGATCGACCTTGAGCCAAGCGAGACAACCATGTCATAATGTGTCGCCATGAGACAGTCCAGCCATTGCGGATGATGCGTGCCCCGAGCGACGGCGGCGGGCGTCTCGCGGCGTGGGATGGTCTGAGGGTGACCGGCTCGAGGGCGACTGATGTGAACGGATGCCGCCTCGGGGCGCCGGAACTGGTCAGCGCGGTACTGGTCGCCGGGGTGTCGTGGGGTACGAGCCTTGGCGCGCGGCGCGCGGCGCGAGGCGGAGGAGGTACTCGCCTGATGACCATCGTCGCCGCTGGCCCGCGGGCGAAGGTGATGGATCGAGTGATGTTCGAGGAGCTGTTGCGCCGGATCCCGGCCTGGGTGCTGGTGGATGCGCGGGAGCCGAAGGTCCTGCCGGCGACGTTCACCCGGCGTACGACCGCATCCGCATCCGCTACACCCGGACCTGACCCGTCGGCGCCCTTCCGACGATGAAACGACACCACGCGGCCGACATTCCGCGCGCCGTCACCACGCGGGCCGACTCCGCGCGAGGTGACGGCCCGCGGGCCGGGACCCCACGGGCCGACCATGCGCCAGCCGACACCGCGCCAGCCGACACCGCGCGGGCCGGGACTTCGCGGGAGGACGCCGCCCCGCGGCGTGCACAGGGCTGGTGGGGCAGTGAGAGTGCTCTGCTCGACGACGAGGAGGCTCGCCGCCGCCTGGTGGCCGCAACCGTCCGGTGCGTGGTGCGGCGTGGTTCGAGTCGCATCCGGGTCGAGGAGGTCGCGGTTGAGGCGGGCGTCTCCCGCTCCACCGTCTACCGGTACTTTCGTAGCCGCGACGAGCTGATCCTGGCCGTGCTGCTCGACCGGGTCGACGCTGCGATGGATCGAACCCTGAGCTCGTTGCCGGACCCGGACGACGCCGGCTCCTCACTCGCCGAGATGATATTGCGTGGCGCCAGCCTGATGCACGCCGATGCGCTGACCGAGGTGCTGTTCGCCGCGGGCGGCCGGTCGACGGCGGAGCCGCTGCCCCTGACGGCCGATCCGATCGTCGACGCCGTCTACCGTCGCGTCGGACCACTGGTGGCGCGGTGGCAGAAGAACGGGCAGCTGCGGGCTGATCTCGACCTGAGGGAGACTGTCCGGTGGCTGATCGCTGCCGGAGGCATCATGATGGGCGCTCCTTGGTCCACTCAGTCCCCGGCCGACAGACGGGCGTTCGCGCAGAAGTACCTCGTCCGTGCGCTGCTCTCCCCGCCGCCCCGCTGATCCGCTGCCCCGGGCCATCCGCCGCCCCGCGCATCTGCTGATCCGCCCGGCAGGTTCTCGCGCCGCTTCCGTGACCCCGCTGGCCAATCCGGAGCCGACACCCGCCACCAGGGCGGCCGAAGTCACGTTCCGCAACGGAATTCTCGAAGCCGGACCGGGTCAAGATCTAGACAGGTCGCTGTGGGGGTGTTTGTGTCCTATTTGCCCCCCACGGCGACCTGTTTGGGCGGATCTTGCTCGGTGGGGCGTTGCGCGGGGTGACGATCATGGGTTGGGCGGGGGGTGCGGCGGAGCGGGGGGTGGGTGGGTGGGTGGGTGGGTGGGCGTCTGGTCAGGAGGGCTTCGGGGTGCCGCGTCGGGCGTTGTAGACGATCACGTCGTCGCGGCTGCCGTACTCGGTGAAGACGGCCAGGGCCTCGTCCCGCAGCAGGTCGGTGCGCACGGTGATGCCGCGGCGTTCGAACTGCTCGGCCCAGTCGTCGCGCATCGGGCCCTCGTCGAAACCCGTGAGCTTCTCGATCTCGTCGCCGTCCCCGGCGATCGTGAGCATCTGGATGCCGGACCACATGACGGCGCCATAGCACATGACGCAGGGCCGCCAGTTGACGACGAGCTCGACGGGGCCGCCCAGGGTGCTGAGGTCCCAGGAGCCAAGTCGGGCCTGGGCGAAACAGAGCGCGACGACCTCGGCGTGCATCGTGGACAGCCCGGTGGCCAGGACGAGGTTCACCCCGGCCGCGTGGATCTGCCCGGTGTCCGGATTGGCGACCACGGCCGCGAACGGGCCGCCGCTGCCTTCGACGTGGTTGCGGGCGGCGAGCCGCAGGGCGAGGCGCATCCGGTCCTCGACGCCTGGCAGGACGCTGCCGGCGGCGCGGACCTCGTCATCGACCCAGACAGGTAGCGCTATGTCGAGCCCGGCGACCGGGACCGGGTGGGCAGCGGCCGGTGCGGTGCGCTCGGCGGGACGGGAGGTCGTCATGGGTGCAGCGCCCTTCGTTGGTTCGGACATCACGCGGTGAAGAAGTGGGACAGGCCCAGTGCGCGCAGGCCACGCCGGTAGGCGACGGAGCTGCGATCGGCCGCGATATTGACCTCGATGCGCGGGTCGAGTGGGAGGTTCTCCGGGCGCTGGGCCTCGACGATCGCCCGGTCCTCGGCGAAGATCCGCAGGTTGAAGTCGTAGATCTCCCGCTCGGGCTGATCGGTGGCGAAGTTCTTCGCGATCGGGGCGAACATCCTTGTCTGGCGGGCGGAGACCGGGGATGCGGCGTTCATGATGGACAGTCGGCCGCCGTCCGGGAAGTGCACGACGAGGGTGGCGGTGAACGGCAGATGGGCGTCGAAGCGGCGCAGCCAGCGAAAACCGGACGGCGCGCACAGGTTGCTGCCGCGCGGGTAGTTGGCGACCGAGCTCCAGTAGTCGGCGGTGAAGCCGTGCTCGGTGGGGGTCGCCGTGTACTCGGGGACCTCGGTGTCGCCCGGGTCGGCAAAGGTGTCGGTGTGTACGAAGGCGAAGTGCGCGACGTCGAGGAATCCTTCGACCTGGCGGCCGGCGAACGCGGCGAGGTCAAAGCCGGGGCAGGTCACCTGCTGGAAGCCCGGGTCGTCCCAGTGCGGCATCCGGGGGATGCCTGGCACGGTCTGACTGGACACGTCGGCGGCGGGGCGCAGGCAGGTCCAGATCAGTCCGTAGCGTTCCTGCGCTGGATAGGTTCGCAGAGCCATCCGGGTCGGGATCTTGGCCTTGGGATGCGCGGGTATCGCCACGCAGGCGCCCTCGGCCCCGAACCGCAGCCCGTGGTAGGCGCAGGCCAGCGTTGTCCCGTCGCCGATCCCCAGGCTCAGCGGCACTCCCCGGTGGGGGCACAGATCGCGGGCGACGACCACCTGCTCACCGGCCCGGTAGACCACGAGCCGTTCGTCGAGCAGGGACATCGCGACCGGCTGGGCCTGGACCTCCCGGGACAGAGCGACCGGGAACCAGTGCCGAGCGAGAATCGTCCAGTCGTCCGGATCGAAGGTGCAGTCGGCGGGCAGTCCGCCGGAGGCGGTGATCGTGTCTGGCCCATCTGGCATGTGGAAGCCTCGCAGGTGTAGGAATGTGCGCCGCCGGAACGAGGGCGGGGAGCTGGCAGTCTGATGTGTGCTGTGGCCGCGCGCGGTATCGGCTGCACGGAGCCGGTCCGTCCCGTTTCGTCCGGTCTGGTGCGGCTGCTGGCCGGACGCGGCGGGACCGGTTCGATGTGTCAGGTGACGCGATCAGGCGCCGTGCGCGATCCGGCCGCGGACCCAGGCCTGCCGGTGGAGCAGGCGGCGCAGGTCAGGACGGCGTTCCTTCCCCATCCGGCGCACCTCCCGCAGCTGCCTGGCCGGCGTTCGTGAGGTCCGGTCCCCGGAAACTCTCCGCCGTCGTCGTTACACCATGGTGGCGTCCGGCGAACATCGGCGTGTCGGGCGCCAGGGCCCGCGAACCTGTTCCTGTCGTCCGAGACCGTCGTACGTGATGAATCCGGACCGGCGCACCGCGCGATGGTGGCAGAATGATCAGTATGCCTGGCGCGGACGGGGAAGCGGCAACGGGGTCGGACAGCGCCGCCGAGATTGACGGGATAGTCGAGGCGATTGTGGAGGTCCTCGCCGCGGAGCCGCTACTCGAACAATCCGTGAGCCGGCACCTGCTCGTGGCGCGGACCGGGAGACGCCTGGGGCTGCCTCTCCAGATTCCGGAGATACCGCTGCGCCGGCAATGGCTGCTCGCCTTCGTCGCGGAATGCGCCATGACCCACAACGGTCTGGCCGCCATGACCTTGACCATCGGGCAGCTGGAGGGACGGGGGAGGGTCTACCGCGCGGTGGTGGATCTGGTGGACCGCCTTGGCCGAGCGCGGCAGGTGACTGATGCCCCCGCGCCTTCGGCAGCAGAGCTGATGGGCCTGACCGCGGCAGAACTCAGTGCGCTTGCCGCAGTTTACAGCGATCCGACCGCCGCGAGCCAGTTGTTGTCCCGCGCCGGGCTGCCCCGTTATCGTCACCCCTGGGTCGGGCGTAACAGCGAGGCCTTCTGGACGGAGGTCAACTGGCTGGTCATCATCGGAGCGTTCCCGGACGGGCGGGCGCGCATTCTTCGGGAAGCCGCCGCGGAGTACCCGGCGAATCCCTGGATGGCTGCTGGCTGAATGGTGCTCCGGGCGGCAGCGGGTCCCGCGTTCACCCGGAGCCGAGCGCGGATACGCCGGCATGCCGGTGCCCAGGCGCCACCCGCGCTGGGCGAGAAAACATCCGTCGGGCTGCTTCGGCTGCCATACGGCGTGCCAGCAAGGTAAGTAGTCTGATGACAGACAGACCCGGGGTGGTCTACTGACCTGTTCCGGGGCGGCTCGTTCGGGGGATTCGTGCCGGATCTGACGGAATGGTCGGAGCAGCGTAGGGAGCTCCGGCTGAAGCTGGAGGAACAGATCGTAGATCTTCTGGACAAGGCTCCTGGTTTCCAGGAGGAGTCCGCCAGGAGCCGGCTCGCGGCGCGAGCCGCGCAGTATGCCGGGGAGCCGCTCGGGGTGCCGGAGAGCTCGTTGCGACGGCTGTGGCTGTTCGGCCTGGTCGAGGAGTGCATCCGCCTGCGGCGAGGCCTGAGCGTGCTGGGGGAGAGTGTGCGTGACCTGCTGGGCCGGTCTGGTCTCTCGGGTGATCTGGCACACCTGATCGACTCCTGGTATACCGTCGACACGGCAGCCACCGCCGTCATTCCCTGGCGGGATTCCGGCCCAGCCGAGTGGGCCGGGCGTGACCGGGAGACACAGGTCCGCCAGACCAGGGTCGTGGACGTCTGGGCGGAGCTGCGTGCCTCGTTTGCCAAAAAGCAGGCGACCGACGTCCAGCGCGAGTTCCGGTATGCCGTCGGGGACCGTAGGACGACGCCGCCGTGGTATTGCGACACCGCCTGGAAGGTGTTCGTTCATCTGGTCAACTGGAGTGCGCTTCCGGGACTCCTGCCGCCCTACCTGGTGTTTCTGGATCGGCTTCTGCACGGAAACCAGCTCGATCGCGACGTCGAGCCGTTGGTGGAGGCCTGGGTCCGGCGGGTGGCGACGGAACACGGCTGCCTGGTCGATCTCGAGGCGCTGCGTGCACGCCGAGCTGACGAGTCTTCCGACCGGCTCATGGCGCATCTCGTCATGCGAGTCAGGGGCTCCGGTCCGAGTCCCGGCCGCTACGATCTTTCCTGGTATCTGGAGCGATACCCCCCGCGGGAGGTTCTCGAGGGCGGAGACCCGCACGAGCGGTTAGGCCGTGCGGAGCTCGAGGGTGCGGTGAGTTCCGTGGTGAGGCAGGCGGAGCGCACGCTGTCACATACCCATGATGAGCTCGCGCTCGAGTTCGTCCTGCCTTTCGATCTGCTGGATCTGCACGTCGAGTGGTGGCAGAAGGAGCAACGGTATGGGCCGGACCAGCCGCTCGCCCTTGACTATTCCGTGACCTTGCGTAGTCTCGAGCGCGAGGAAGAACGCGAGTGGCATCGGGTGTGGCGTGCGCGGTGGCAGCCCACGGGGCATCCTGCCGCCGTGGTGACGTACTGGTGTAATGCCATGGCTGATTTTGACGGACGTCAGTTGAAAGCGGAGCTGCAGGCCAACGAGCAGCTGATGACGCTTGTCCTCAGCGAGCCGCCCAGGCTCGGCAACCGAGGAATGGATGAGTTGCTCGTCGGGCTGTCCGCCGGTATGGCGGGCTTCATCTGGCGGCGAGCCGACAACCATGCGGCGGCGGAAACGGATGAGAGGCTGCGGGACTGTCTGCGCGAACACCGCGTGGCAGAGCTCCCCCGTGCGGCGCACCGCCTGCGACTGGACTCGCAGCAGGTGCCCACGCACGCGCGGCACCGTCATCTCGGCAGGCAGATCGCGCTGCTGTGGGATGATCCGCTCCGTCTCGACGTCCCGGAGGGGAACGGTCCGTGAGCACCGAGGACGACGTCGAGGAGCAGAGGCCTGCCTGGTGGCTGTTCCAGGGCACCGGCCGGCCGCTGGACCAGGCGGAACGGGACCGTCGTTGGCCCGCGCCGCCGCCGTGGCGGGACTTTGACGGAGCCCCGCTGCTTGCGCCGCCGCCGGCGGACCCGCGGGAGACCCAGCGCAGGCTTGGCCGGGTCCCGTCCCGGCTGCTTGACCCGGTGCACATCTCGTTGGTGAACGCTGCCATCCACCTTCGGCGTCCGGTGCTGGTCACCGGGCCGCCCGGGGTGGGGAAGTCCGCCCTGGCGTACCTGATCGCCAGCGAGCTCGGCCTGGGCAGGGTGCTGCGGTGGCCGATCACCAGCCGTACAACGGTCCGCGACGGGCTGTATGAATACGACGCCATCGGACGGGCGCAGGCGGTGGTACAGGCCAGGGGCGTGCCTTCGTACCGCCTGACCCGTGTGCGCGCGGACGAGGCGAGCGGGGCGAGGCGCGCTCCGGCCGCGTCGTCCATCGGTGAGTACATCCGCCTCGGTGCGCTCGGTACGGCGCTTCTTCCCCAACGCCTGCCGCGCGTCCTGTTGGTTGACGAGCTCGACAAGAGTGACTTCGCGTTTGCGAACGACCTGCTCAACGTCTTCGAGGACGGGGAGTTCCTGCTTGCGGAGCTGTCCCGGCTGGGTGCGGCGACACCCGAGGTCGAGGTGCACACCGCCGACCGACAACGGACCGCGCTGGTCACCGGCGGGTTGGTCCGCTGCCACGCGTTTCCGATCATCGTGATGACCAGTAATCGCGAGCGGGAGTTCTCCCCGGCATTCCGGCGGCGCTGCACACTGCTCGACCTGCCCGCGCCCGACACCAGGCGGCTGGCCGGGTTGATCGCCGCGCACTTTCCGGCGGACTCGCAGGCCAGGGCCCAGCTCATCGAGAAGTTCGAGCGGCGTCGCGAACTGGTCGGCGGAGGGCTGGCCGCTGACCAGTTGCTCAATGCCGCCCACCTGGCCAGGGCGGGAGCGTTCGACGGTGACGAGGCGGACTGGCTTGATCTTCTCGAGGCCATCTGGCACGAGTTGTCGCCGACGCTGGGTTCGTGGTGAGCGAGGTCGACCGGTCTGGTTCTCCCTGGTACGGCGAGCTGGCGCGCGGCGGTAGCCCTGCCCGCATGCTCGCCGAAACGCTGTGGCTGTGGAGCGCGGTGGACCTGCCGTCCGCGGACGTCGCGGCCGCCCTCGGCTCGCGCGAGCCTCGTGCACCGGCACAGCGTCACGACCGGGCGGTCGCGGGCGCATCCTCCCGCGTGGCGCGGCCCGGCTCCGCGCAGAGCGAGGCCGCACCGGGCGGACTGCCCTCCCGCGTGCCACCGATCGATCCGGCCTCGGCGTCCGGCGCGTCGGCGTCCGGCGTCCCGGACACCGGCCGGACGCCCACCGTCCGGCCAAACCCTCCGATCCGGTCCACCATCGGTCTCACCTCGATGCTCATCGAGCCGGACCCGGAGCCGGAGTCGGAGTCGGAGTCGGACGATGCGCCGGCTGGTGCGGTGCGCCGGCCGGGCGGCGCCTCCTTGGCTCGCCGGTACGCGGCCGGCCCGCGGGCGGAGTCGATGGTGGCCGATCCCCTGTTCCTGCACCGTGCGTTGCACGGTTTTTACCGCCCGGAGCCCGCTGTCGATCGGTGGGAGCTGGACGAGACGGCCACGGCCGAGCGGCTCAGCGCGGACGAACTCGGCATCCCCGCGCGACGGCCGCGGATGGAGCCCGCCTACGAGCTTCACCTCGTCGTGGACGACAGCCCCACCATGACCTTGTGGCTTGACCTCGTCCCAGCCCTGACCCGGCTGCTGGAACAGGGGCGCTTCCGTGATGTCCGGGTGAGCTACCTCGACACGTCGGCCGAGCGGCCCGAGCAGGTGAGGCTGCGCGCGAGCCGGGCTGGGCCGGGAACAACGCCGGCGGCGGACACGGCGGGATCCGGTCGCCGGATCGTCTGGATCGTCACGGACACGCTGGCTCCGGCATGGCGCCTGAACGTCCTCTCGCCGGCGTTGCATCACTGGGCGAGGCGCGGTCCGGTGGCCCTGGTCAACCTGCTGCCGCAACGGGTGTGGCGATGGGGCGGGCTGAACCCGCGACGGATTCGGATGGTGCCTGCCCGGGACGGCGTCGCGGGCACGGCGCCCCGCTGGGATTTCACCCGCTCCTGGGACCGTGAGCTGACCGGAATGTCGGAGCGTGAACTCGCCAGGGCCCTGCCGGTCCCAGTGCTCGAACTTGCCCCCGAATGGCTGGCCCCCTGGGCCGAGATGGTGAGCGCGCAACCGCCCCAGCCGACGGAGCTGCTGGCGGTGCTGGTCCGGCCGGCCAAAGGGTCCGTGTCCTCCGATTGGGCCGGGTCGGCCGGGCCCGCCGACGGGCCGGACACCCCCCGCCAACAGGTCGATCGGCTGCGCAGGCAGGCCTCACCGGTGGCTTTCGAACTGGCGGTCGCTCTGGCGGCGGCCCCGCTCACCTGGTCGGTGCTGCGACTGGTGATCGAGCTGGTGCCTGCCGCTGGCCGTCGGCATCTCAGCGAGGTTCTCGGCAGCGGCATCCTGCTGCCTGCCCAGCGATCTCACGGCGACGACCGGCCCGGGTCCGCGGCGCGGATCGCGTGGGAGTTCGCGGCGGGGGTGCGCGAGGAGCTGCTGGCCCACGGCGAGCGTACGGCGGCGCTGCAGGTGCTGCGCGCGGCGGCGAGCGTGATCGTCGATGAGGTGGATGCGTTGCGCGAGTTCGATCTCGTGCTCGCCAGCGAACGGCCGGAGGACGTCGGCCTGCCGGTGGTCACCGACAGCAACCGTCCTTTCCTGGTCGTCGAGCAGACCGTGCTCGCCAGCGTCGCGGGGCGGTACATCCGCCGCTCCCGTCGGCTCGGCGCGTTTCTGGTGGGGGGCGTCCCCGAGGCGCCGGAATCAGTGTCAGCAAACACTACGTCTAGTGTTCGAGGTATGACGGTGAGTAGTGAAGCCAAGGATGGGCGTCCGCCAGCGCCTCGAGCTGATTCCGATCCTGCGATTTCTCCCGTGCACGCAGTCGGATCGTCGCGGGAACGCGATGTAGATCGCGACGTAGATCGCGGGGGGGATGCGGACCGGGTGACGACGGCCGCCACGGCGGTGACCGGGGCGGCGACCGGGGCGGTGCGGGGTGTGCTGTCGGCGTGGCCAGTGGTGTTGGGTGGTGCTCTTCCGCAGCGTAATCCGCATTTCACGGGTCGTGGTGATCTGTTGCGGGATCTGCATCAGCGTCTCGGTGGCGGTACGACCGCTGTTCTGCCGGAGGCTCTGCATGGCATGGGGGGAGTGGGGAAGTCCCAGCTCGCCGTCGAGTACGTCTACCGGTATGGCGGCGAGTACGAGCTGGTCTGGTGGATACCGGCGGAGCACACCGCGCAGATCGTGCAGGGGCTGACCGATCTCGCGCGGGCCCTGCGTCTGGATGCCGGCCGGGAGGCGAACGCCGCGTTGCCGGTGGTCCGGGAGGCGCTGCGTACCGGCAGGCCGCATCAGCGGTGGCTGTTGGTGTTCGACAATGCGGAGGACCCGGGCGGGATCGTGGATTTCTTCCCGAACGTGGGGGTCAGGGGGCACATCCTGGTCACCTCGCGGGACTCGCGGTGGACCGGGGTGGCGCGGTCTTTGGAGGTCGCTGTCTTCGCGCGTGCGGAGAGCAAGGCCTTGTTGCGGCGCCGGGATGACACGTTGACGGACAGCGAGGCCGACCGGCTCGCCGACGCGTTGGGTGATCTGCCGTT
>NZ_JALKFZ020000047.1 GCF_023243075.1 Frankia sp. AiPa1
CCCCCCCCCCCCCCCCCCCCCCCCCCCCCCCCCCCCCCCCCCCCCCCCCCCCCCCCCCCCCCCCCCCCCCCCCCACTCGCGCGGGTCGGCGCAGGTGGACCGGACCGGCGTCTGCCGTTTGTGGTGTGCCGTCCGCAGCCGAGGACTCCCCGCGGCGGACGGCCTCGCATCGATGGATTGCCCGCCGACAGTCGAATGTCGCTGGTCAGGCGCCAGTGATCGTGGCCGGCGTGGCGCCGCCGTCGGGCTGGGGGCGAGCGCGGCACGCCTGGAGGAAGATCTCGGCCATCTGGCGGTCGAACAGGTCCTCGGGGTCGTCGAGGGCGGGAGGGAAGTGCCCAAAGACCTCGAGCGTGAGGAATCCGTGCAGCTGGGTCCACGCGGCGAGACAGACGGCCATCTCGGCTGCGCCGATCGCCACGTTGTGATCCCGGGCCCAGGCCTTCAGCCGGTATCGAGCCGCAGGGGTCAGGCTTGCGTCGGTGCGGCTCGCGTCGACGAGGCCCGCACCGATCGCCTCGCTCATGCATCGAAACAACACGGCGACCGACCGCCCCATCTCCATGGCGACCAGTTCATCGCCAGGCGGCGTCGAGTCCGCCCGCGGCCCAAAGACCAACGTGTACTCGATCGCGTTGTCCAGTGCCCAGCGGCGGTGTGCCCGGGCCACGGCGATCCACCGGTCCAGGTGCCGATCGGGATCGGCGGAGTCGAACGCGACCTCGAGCGCGTCGGCGAGCGAGGCGAAGGCGTCGGCGGTCAACTCGGCGAGCAGGGCCTCGCGACTGGCCACATACCGGTACAGCGCTGAGGGGGCCAGCCCGACCGTGCGGGCCACCCCTCGTAGCGACAGCGCAGCGGGACCCACCTCGGCCAGCTGGGCATGGGCGGCCCGCTTGATCTCCAGGAGAGTCGCCTGCCGCAGTCGTTCGCGACGGGGCACTGGGCTACTCACGGTTCCCCACGATCGGTAGCGGTACCAACGGTGTCAATGCACAGATGTGCTTGCTCAGGCAAACGACCTTGACGCGAGCGTCGATTGAGAACAGTGTTCTCGGCTGAGACGACCGATCTGTGGAGGATGTCGTGTTCTCTTCCCTGGTGACTCTGGTCACGCGGCGGACGCGCCTGGTGCTCGCCGGCACGGCTGTTCTCCTCGTCCTCGGCGCGGTGCTTGGAAGCACAGTGTTCGGAAAGCTGCAGACCGGGGGATTCGACGATCCGAACTCGGATTCCAGCCGGGCGGCTGACCTCCTCGACGCTCACTTCCACGGACGCCCGAACGTGGTGCTCCTCGTAACCGCCCGTTCGGGGGATGTCGATGACGCGCCGGTCGCCGCCGCCGGCCGCAAGGTCGCCGCGGATCTCGCTGCCCGCCCGGGTGCCCGCGATGTTGTGTCCTACTGGACCGGTGGGGGCGCAGCGCTGCGCTCGGCCGATCGTCGCTCGGCTCTGGTAGTGGCCAGCATCACGGATGACGACGACGCGTCGGACGTCGTCGCGCGATACGCCTCCCGCGCGTTCGATCCTCCCGCCGTGACCGTGGAGCCTGGGGGTGCGGCGGCAGTCAGCAAGGACATCAGCCATCAGGTCTCCACCGATCTGGCCGTGGCCGAGGCGATTGCCCTCCCGATCACCCTGGTCCTGCTGGTGCTGGCGTTCGCCGGAGTCGTCGCCGCGCTGTTGCCGCTGGCAGTCGGTCTGCTCGGCATGATCGGCGGGCTCGCCGTGCTGGCGGTGATCGGGAGCATCACCGACGTCTCGATCTTCGCGGTGAACCTGACGACCGCGCTCGGACTCGGCCTGGGAATCGACTATTCATTGCTGATGGTCAGCCGTTTCCGCGAGGAACTCGCCGCAGGATACGACAAGCGAACAGCAGTTGGGATCACGATACGTTCCGCCGGGCGGACGATCTTCTTCAGCGGTGCCACCGTCATCGTGAGTCTGATCATGATGCTGCTCTTCCCGCCGTTCTTCCTGCGTTCGATGGCGTACGCCGGTATTTCGGTCACCCTGGTGGCCGTTCTCGCGGCGGTGGTCGTGCTGCCCGCACTGCTGATGCTGCTGGGTGAACGGGTGAACGGCCGGCAAGTGGGGGGCCTGATCGGGCTGGTCCGCAGCCGGCGCCGGCGTGCGGCCATGACGGACGCGGCCACGGCCACCACCGGCGCCGGTAGTGTGCCCGCCGCTCCGCCTGCGGTGCCTACCCTGCCCGGTCAGGCTGGCATGGCCCGCACGGAGGGTGCGCCAGGACGGTCCGCGGAGTCGCCGTTCTGGCGGAGGGTGGCCTCGACTGTGATGGCCCGCCCGGTTCTCACCGGCCTCCCGGTGATTGCGGCCCTGCTCGTGCTCGCGGCGCCGTTCCTGCACGTGAGCTTCGGCACCCCGGACGATCGTGTGCTCCGCCCGGACTCGGCGCCCAGCCGAGTGGTCGGGGATGCCCTGCGCAGTCGCTTCCCCGCCGACATCTCCGGTTCGTTGGAGGTGGTCGTACAGACCGGTGGGAAGAGCGGAGTCGCCCAGCCGGCGCTGTCCGCCTACGCGGCGGCGCTGTCGCGGCTGCCTGATGTGGCCCGGGTGGACTACGCGCTGGGCACGGTCGTCAGCGGGCATCAGAGCGCACCCCCGGACGTGACCAGTGTCCGGTTCCGCGCGTCGGGCGCCGACCTGTTGCAGGTCGTCCCTGCGGTGGACTACGCGTCGGGGCGCGCACAGGGGCTCGTCCACGCGGCGCGTGCGGTTCCGGTGCCTGCGGGCAGCGCCGTCCTGATGGGAGGCGCGCCCGCCGTCCTCGTCGATGGCAAGGCCACGATCGCCGCGAAGCTGCCACTCGCGCTCGGGCTCATCGCGCTGGCGACGTTCGGTCTGCTGTTCCTGTTCACCGGCAGTGTCCTGCTGCCGGTGAAGGCGATCCTGCTCAATGGCCTGTGCACCTGCGCGGTGTTCGGGGTCTCGGTATGGATTTTCACGGACGGTCATCTGTCGGGCCAGCTCGATGTCACGCCCGGCCCGCTCGACACCTCCATGCCCGTGCTGCTCTTCTGTATCGCTTTCGGGCTGTCGATGGACTACGAGATGTTCCTGCTGTCGCGGATCAAGGAGGTGCACGATACCGGGGCGAGCAACGCCGAAGCGGTCGCCACCGGGCTGGCTCGGGTCGGCCGGATCGTCAGCACCGCCGCCGCTCTGCTCGCAGTCACGTTTGTCGCGTTCGCCACCTCGTCGGTGCGGTTTATGCAGATGTTCGGATTGGGCACCGCCCTGGCCATCGTGCTCGACGCCACTCTCATCAGGGGGGTGCTCGTCCCGGCCTTCATGCGAGTGGCCGGCGGGGCGAACTGGTGGGCACCCGGCCCGTTGCGGGCCCTGCACCGCCGGTTCGGACTACACGAGTACAGCGGGGCTCTTCCGGAGCAACCGGTGGTGCCCCCGGCACCGCGCGATGACACGGATCAGGCCTCCCTGGCCCGTTCGGAGTAGCGCCTGGCCCCGACCGGCGACCTGCCTGGCGGGGAGGGCGGCAGTCCTGGGTTCATCCTGCGTGTCCCGTTCCGCTGACCTTCTAACCTCGCTCGAAGGCGCGTTGACGTTCCCAGTCGGTGACCGTCCGCTCATAATCCGCGAGTTCGACCTCGGCCGCGTGAGCCAGATGGGCGACCACGCGCTCGCCGAAGGCTGCCCGGGCGAGCGGGCTGGACCGCCAGCGGTCCGCGGCCGCCCGCAGGGTCGTCGGCAGTGGCGGGAGCTCGGGCATCGTGAACGCGTTGCCGATCCGACCGGGCTCGAGGACGAGCTGCTGCCGTATCCCATACAGCCCGGCGGCGAGGATGCCGGCGACAGCCAGATAGGGGTTCGCGTCCCCGCCCGGCACCCGGTGTTCGATCCGCAGTCCCGCGCCGGATCCGACCACACGTACTGCGCATGTCCGGTTGTCCCGGCCCCAGCTGATGCCGGTCGGTGCGAAGGATTCGGGAGCCAGTCGCTTGTAGGAGTTGACGTTCGGGGCGAACAGCAGCGCGAAGTCGGCCATGCAGGCCAGCTGACCCGCGACGAAGGCGCACATCAACGCGGACATGCCGGCGGTGTCCGTCCGCCCGGAGCGCCCGGCCCGTTCCGCGGACCCCGCGCTGTGACCGGGAGGCGCAGGAAAGACCGGCGCGCCGCTGTCGGCGTCTCGCAGAGACAGGTGCACATGGCAGGAGTTGCCCTCCCCGCCGTCGTACTTCGCCATGAAGGTCAATGCCTGGCCGCCGGCCACTGCCATCTTCTTGGCCGTGGTCTTGTACAGGGTGTGAATATCGCAGGCCGACAGCGCCTCCGAGTAGCGGAATACGATCTCGTACTGGCCCGGGTGGACCTCCCCTCGCGCTGATTCGACGGCGATCCCGGATTGCCGCATCGCCTGCCGAATGCGCCGGGCCAGATCGTCCAACCCCTCCGTGCCGAACAGGGCGTAGTCGATGCTGTAGCGACTGGCGGGGGTGAGCCCGGTCCAGGAACGTCGCGCCGCCCGTTCGTAGGACTCACGGAAGGCCAGGAACTCCAGCTCGGTGCCGACCAGGGCGCCCAGGCCGGCGCCGGCGAGCTCGTCGAGCTGGCGGCGCAGCACGGCGCGGGGGGAGACCTCCACACTGGTCCCGTCGGGCCAGTAGGCGTCCGCGAGGACCACGGCGCCCGCCGGACGCCACGGCGTCCGGCGCAGGCTGGTGAGATCGGGGCGTAGCCGCAGGTCGCCGAATCCGCTGTGCCAGGGAGTGTGCGGGTAGCCGTCGTCGGTGCGCATCTCCATGTCGACGGCATGCAGATAGGTACAGGCCCCGAGCCCGTCCGGGAGGACCTCCTCGGTGAAGTGCTCGGGGGAGACCACGCTGCCGACCAGCCGGCCCTGCAGGTCGACCGTGGCGACGATCACCTCGTCGACTGGGTCGGAGTCGTGGTTCAGCGCACCTAGCGGATGCATTTCATGGGGGTCCGTCGCGCCGGCAGGAGGGACGGGCGTGCCGGTGCGGGCCGTCTCGGCCGAACCCGCGGTGACTGCGTCACCGCGGCCGGGGAGATCGTCCGGCTGGCCCTGCCGCACGGGCGTGGACGGGATGTCCTGGCCCGATCGGGCAGGTGGGACCGGCGCCGGCAGCGGCGTCATGCGTCCTCCGTTCGGCCCATCCTGCTGGTCGGCGCCGGTGGTGCGGGACAGGCGGAGACACTGGCCACCGGATTGGCGACCGTACCCCGCATCAGGTCGAATCCGCCGTCACGCGCGGCCCGGTCATGGAACCCCGCCCCGGCAAACTGCTCTCGGTTCAGGCAGACCCGGTCAAACCGGGGCGCGAGCAGGTCGATCTCGCGAAAGCGAGCGCGCAGTTCGGGGAAGCGAGCGTGGTACTCGTCGATGGCCGCGCGGACCAGCTGCCAAAAGTCCTCCTCCGGGACATGCAGGTCATCGGCCGCGAGCACCGAAAAGTAGCGAAAATGTCCGGCGAAGACGGCAGAAAGCACCGAATGCGCGAGTTCGCGGCCGGGCCAGCGTCGACAGTGCGTGTCCACCTGCGCCGGCAGTGGACCCCGCTCGGGGAAATCGCCGTCCACGAGTTCGATGTCCGCCCCGAAATCCTTGATCGCTATGCGCCGGGGGACCTGATCGGCATCGAAGACGCACAGGACGTTCTCGCCGTGCGGGGTGAAAGCGATGCCGTATCGGTAGAGGTAATGCAGCAGGGGAGGTAGCAGCGCGGCGAACAGCGAGCGTAGCCACGCACGCGGCTCACGGCCCGAGCGGGCCACCAGTTCGGCAAGCAACGATCGCCCGTCCGAGCCGGTCAGGAGCAGCGCGGCAAGGCTACGGGCCTGCTCCCCGTGGGTCAGGTAGCGCCCTACCGGATCTCTCCAGAGCACCCCCAGGAGCTCATGCAGCCGATAGGGCGCATCGGGGATGGCGTCATAGGCCGGATGGCATACGGCGGCCCCCGCCACCTCGGGCAGGGGCTGAACGCCGGTCGTGACTCGTAGGAACGGATCTGCCTCGCGCAGCGCAAGCAGCCAGCGGGAGACCGCCGGACCGGCGACGGCGTCGGCAGCCGACATCCCACGCCAGACCAGGGTGTTGCGGATCATCAGGGCCAGTTTGACGTTGCGTCGTTCCGGTCGGTCGACATTGGCCAGCGTGCGCACAGCCTGCAGCGGCACGTAGCGATCGGGTGCCTCGCCCAGATGGACCAGCAGCCCCGTGGCGAGCTCCGCCGCGAACAGCGGGATGATCACGTTCTCCCACTGCCAGGGGTGCACCGGTAGCCAGATGTGTCCCTGTGCGATGGCCCTGCCGGGTGTCGTCACCTCTTCCCGCGTCTGCCGTTCGTACGGATACCTGGATTCGTCGGGCGACACGTCGGCCAGGGTGCGGTTGAGCACCTCGGTGAACCGCAGGCGCACAGGTTCGTCCAGCTCCTCGGCCAGCAGGCCGGCCTGCCCTGTCTCGCCGGCCTCCGCCTGGCGGGCGAGATCGGACCAGGTGGCGAGGAGGGGGTGGGCCGCCACCCACACCAGCCGGAACGGGACGTTGGATTCAGGGCAGTAGCGGCCCGCGGCCGAGGCGAATCCGATGCGTCCTTTGTTCGCCACCAGACAGGGATGACCGGACTGGCGGCCTTCCAGATCGACGAAGACGAGGTCCGCGAGCTCCGCCGCGGGCAGCGCGCCGGCGAGGATCCGTGCGTCGGCAGCCTGCGTCGCGAGCAGATCCCGGATGACGTCGGCGAGAACCGGATCAGGCCAGCCCAGCAGGTGCTGGGCATCGCGCAGAAACAGCACCGGATCATCGGCCGGACCGGTGTGCTCCAGGCCGGGAGTGCCTCCCACCGGGGAGGAAGCCCGGCGCAGGCTGGCCGGCTCGATCCACCAGGATCCGAAGGTGCCACGTCGGGCCTGAAAGCGGTAGCGGGCGTCGGCCGTCACCACCCGATAGGCGTTCAGTCTGCCTCGCCCGATCGGGCCAGGCCGCAGATGGATTTCGCCCTCATCCACCGCGTCGGTCTGGTCGGCCAGTGGGACGAGTAGTTCCTCATAGGCAAGCTCGGCGATGAGCCGGACGAGCAGGTTCTGACCGGCCTGCCGCCAGCGTGCGGTGGGGGCTGCGGCGGAGGCCTGGCCGGTCGAACTGCCATCCGGAGAGTTCAACGACGGCGCGTCGGTCATGGATGTGCCTCGTCGAGGAGCGCCGCCCCGGCCCGTCCCTGGCCCGCGGCGTGGGCAGAGGTGGCCGGTTGTGGTGGCCCGAAGGTGGTGAACGCGGTGGGCGGGGGCAGCCGGTGGGCGTGACCGCCGGTGAGGTCGTCGAGGATGACTGCGGAGCGCCACGCGCCGAGGCCCAGGTCGGGCGCACCCACACCGTGCGTGTGCAGCTCGGCGTTCTGCACGTAGATGTGGCCGGTCACCTCGGCCGCGGTTGCCACCCGATACCGGTCGTCGATCGCGAACCGCCCAGCGCGGTCAAGGTCGAGCAGATCCACGATCGGGCTCAGCAGGCCTGGGCGACGGGCGGTGTAGCCGGTGGCGAGCACGACGGCGTCCGTGGCCAGAGCGAAGAGCTGGTCCTGGTCGCGGTGCCGGCAGTCGAGGGTGATCTCGCCATGCTCGCCGTTCTGGTTCGCGGCCTCGACCCCGACTCCTGGCAGCAGCGTGGCCGCCGGATCCCCGCCGTCGACGGTTCGCTCGTAGAGCAGATCGTAGATCTCGGCGATCGTGTCCGCGTCGATCGCCTTGTAGAGCTGCCACTGCGCGGGTAGCAGGGCGTCCTTGCGCCGTTGGGGCAGACCATGGAAATACCGCACATAGTCGGGGGTGAACTGCTCGAGCCCGAGCTTGGAGTACTCCATCGGGGCGAAGGCGGGTGTGCGGGTCACCCAGGTGAGGTGGCGGCCCAACGGCGCCGGACCACGCAGCAAGTCGGCGACCACCTCCGCGCCCGACTGGCCCGATCCGACCACGGTGATGCGGGAAAGAGCGGCCAGGACGTCTCGACGTTGCCGGTAGTGCGCGCAGTGAAAGGCCCGGTCAGGCGACAGGCCAGCGAAGGCGGGGGGAACGCTTGGCTCGGAGCCGATGCCAAGCACCAGATGCCGGGCCGACACCACCCGCCCAGACCACGCATTCCCGCCTGCGGCCGACCCGCAGGGGGTGAGTGCGACGCGAAACAGCCCGGCGTCGGCATCCCAGTGCACCGCGTCGACCCGGATTCCGAAGTGGGTCGAGGTCAGCCTGCGGGCCACCCATCGGCAGTAGGCGTCGTACTCCCGCCGGGGGATATGAAATCGCTCGTAGAAGTAAAAGCGGAACAGCCGGTCGTGAGCGCGCAGGTAGGACAGGAACGACCACCGACTGGTCGGGTCGATGAGGGTGACCAGGTCGGCGAGGAACGGCACCTGCAGTGTGGTGCCGTCCAGCAGCAGGCCAGGATGCCAGCTGAAAGCTGGTTCCTGCTCGAAGAAGGCGGCGCGAACTGAGGGCAGGCTGTCGGCGAGCGCGGCCAGCGACAGGTTGAACGGCCCAAGCCCGACCCCGACGACGTCGTACACACCGCCTGGCGACGGCGCGTGAGCCGTGTCGGCCTGGCCCGTGTCGGCCAGGTCGGCTTCGGTCGCCCGGGTGGCGGACATGCCCTGGATATGAGGGGTGGCCGGAACGGGGGGTGTCACGCGACGACCTCCAGCAGCGGGTTCGGGATCTGTACGTAGACCGATTGGGTGGCCACCGGACTGATCAGTTCGTCGCGTCCGTCGACCAGCGTCCGAAGGTTGCCCTTGCTGGGCAGGTTGGCGGCGTCCAGCAGGATCGACAGCAGCTGGCGCCGTGCGGCGGGCGGCCGGTGCTCCGTCTGGTCCGCGCGGGCGCTGCGGTCGGCCTGCCACAGCAGCGTACGGACCCGTCCAAGCAGGCGATGCTCGTTGGCGACATCGGCCGCACCCAGCGCACCGGCGATGGCGAACACGTTGTTCACGAACAGGTAGTAGATGAGCCGGTCGATCACCAGTGAGTCGGGAAACACCAGATCCAGACCCGTGGCGAAGCCGGGCAGCAGGCGCTGCGTGGCGTCGACGGCGGACTCGCCGACGTAGTAGCCCTGACTGTCCCGGTACCAACCGGCGACCGGCCACCCGTCGTCGTCGAGGCTGACCAGGGTGTTCTGCAGGTGTGCCTCGACACCGACGCCATGCTGCAGGTAAAGGTCGAGCACGGGGGCCGCAAGCACCTCGAGATACCGGCAGAACCAGGCCTCGGCGAGTGCTCCAAGCGGCTCATGGCACCGGTCGCTCAGGGACAGCAGCATCGTGGGCAGCATGGCCGCGCGGGCACGGCCGCGGTGGTCCGCCGCCCGATCGGGCCGGGCGGCGATGAGTGAGGACGCGCACGCGACCCGATCCAACGGCCCGAACGGATTGGTGCGCAGGGCCACCTCGAGGCCTACCGTGTCCTCGGCATGATGCCCGTGCTCCTGACGCTGCGGGGCGTCGGACATGGCGTTGCGGCCGTCCGTCCGGGCGGTGGCGCTGGCTCGGCCAGACCCCCGGGGACGGTGGTGGTGCGGTCGGGTCACGGCCACCCAGCGGGGCTCCCCGATCAGCCGGAAGTACGGATGCCGGGCGGCAAGGGCAGGCCCCAGCCCCGCGTCGATCAGCCGGGTGATTCGCTCGGCCAGGCGCAGCTCGCCGAGCTGCAGGACCCGGCGCGAGTTGGTGATCCGCAGTCCCAGCGACAGCTTCAGCATCACTGGGCTGTCCGGACGCCAGACGGTCCGCACCGAACTGGTGGGGTACCAGTGGCTGCCGCCGTCGCCGAGATCGATCAGCCTTCCTTCTGCGAGCAGCGCGCCGACGGGACCGTGTGGATCGGCCAGTAGCTCGTGTGCCTGCCATGGGTGGACCGGAACGGGGACGAAGCCGGGCGGTGTCCGCGCCGCGCCTGCCCGTGCGGGTCCGGGGGTCAGACCGGTGTACAAGCTGGTCAGGGTCCGCACGAGGGCCAGACGCTCGGGTTCCGCTCCGGTCGCGGGGGGGGGGCCCCCCCCCCCCCCCCCGGCGGGGGGCCCCCCCCCCCCCCCCACCCCCCGCGCGTGGCTTATAAAAAAAAAAAACACCCGCCCCCACACCCAATTTTTTTATATTTCACGT
>NZ_JALKFZ020000176.1 GCF_023243075.1 Frankia sp. AiPa1
CCCCCCCCCCCCCCCCCCCCCCCCCCCCCCCCCCCCCCCCCCCCCCCCCCCCCCCCCCCCCCCCCCCCCCCCCCACGTTCGGTCAGGCGAGGTGCCAGCGCTGGCCCTCGCGGGTGTCCTCGATGGTGAGCCCGGCAGCCTCGAGCCGGGCGCGGATCGCGTCGGCCTCGGCGTAATCCCGCCGGGAACGCGCCGCCGACCGCAGGTCCAGCACGATCTGCATGACCGCGTCCAACGCCGGGCGAAGTTCCGCCCCGGCCATCGGCCACTGCTCGAGCGGATCAAGCCCGAGCACAGCGAGCATCCGCCGCGTCACGTTCACCCAGCCGGCCAACGCCCGGCTGTGCGACTTCGACAGCACCTGGTTTCCCTGCGCCACCGCCCCGAACAGGGCGGCCAGGGCCCGACCAACGGCCAGGTCGTCGTCGAGGGCCGCGGCGAAGTCCGCCCAGGCCCGCGCCCCAGACACCGCGCAAGCCCCGTCCCGCCCGCCGGACCCGACGCTGCTGGTCCGCTCTCGACCACCCGGCTCCGGACCGTCGTCGGCGCCGAGCGCGGCGGCCTCACCCGGGCCGCCGAGGATGTCCAGCGCGTTGCGGACGAACGTCTCCACCCGGTCATGGGCCGCGGTCGACTCGGCGAGCGCCTCCGCGGTGTACTCCAGCGTCGAGCGGTAGTGCGCCGACAGCAGGTGGTAGCGCAGAACCTGAGGCCGCACCGCCTCCAGCGCATCGGCGACCAAGACCGAGTTCCCGAGCGACTTGGACATCTTCGTGCCACCGGTGGTCAGTAGACCCACGTGCATCCAGTACCGGGCCATCTCGTCCGTGGCGCCAGCCGCGCACAGGGTCTGAGCCCGCTCGTTCTCGTGATGGGGGAAGACCAGATCGAGTCCACCGCCGTGGATGTCAAAGGTCGGCCCCAGGTACTTGCCGGCCATCGCCGAGCACTCCAGGTGCCAGCCAGGCCTCCCGACGCCCCAGGGTGAGGACCAGGCCGGCTCGCCCGGACGGGCGGCCTTCCACAGCGCGAAGTCCCGCGGGTCGGCCTTGCCCGGCTCCGCCTCGGACGAGGGCAGCATGGACTCGGGCCGCTGGTGGGACAGCGCCCCGTAATCCGCGAAGCGACCGACGCGGAACCACACCGACCCCTGCCCGGGATAGGCGTAGCCGGAGTCGATGAGCGCGGCGATGAGCGCGATCATCTCCGGGATGTGGCCGGTCGCCCGCGGCTGGATGGTCGGCGGGAGGATACCCATCGTCCGGTACGCCTCGTCGAAGGCCCGGGTCTGCCGGGTCGCGAGCTCCCAGACTGAGGTGCCGTCCCGCCCGGCATTGACGATGATCTTGTCATCGATGTCGGTGACATTCTGGACCAGCGTCACGTCCTGCCCGGACTGCTCCAGCCAACGGCGCAGCAGGTCGAACGGCAGCGCCGTGCGCAGGTGCCCGACATGCGGCGCCGACTGCACGGTGGGCCCACACACGTAGACGCCCACGTGACCGGGGCGTAGCGGCTCGAATGGCCGCACACGCCGCCTGCGCGTGTCGTAGAGGTGGAGACCCATCTGTCAAGGGTACGGCTCCGGGCGGGCAGCCGAGCGGTCAGGCCGCGCCGAGGGGATGTCAGCCGACCGTCAACACCCGGTCCGCGACTACCCGGATGACCACTCGGGTCTCCTCAGGATCGTCCCAGCGGTAGATGTCCCCGGTGTACTTCAGCGACAGCCGGTTGATCAGTTCCCGGCCCCCCTCCTCAGCCAGCGTGGCGGTGCCGCGCACCTCCACATAGCTGTAGGGATCGTTCTGGTCGAGAAACATCAGACCCACCCGCGGATCGCGGGCGATGTCACGTTCCTTTGCCCTGCCACGCGCGGTCGACAGCAACAGGTCGTCCTCGTCACGATCCACCCAGAGCACGGTCATCCGGGGCGAGCCGTCCGCCTGCACTGTGGCCAGAACGACATAGGTCCGCGCGTCGGCAAGCGCCCGCAACGGCTCGGGAAGGCGTTCAGCCATGAGACTCCTCGGGAGCAGCCAGTCACCGCCCACCCTTTCACCCCGCCACGGCACGCCGCCGTCCGATGCCCGATCGGCATACCCGATCGGGTCATTGGTCCCTCTTTCAGGCCCGCACGACGAGCGCGGTGGCGATCGCCGCAAGGCCCTCGCCACGTCCGGTCAGCCCCAGGCCGTCGGTGGTGGTCGCGGACAAGCTCACCGACGCGCCGAGCGCGGCCTCCATGGCCTCCTGCGCCTCCAGCCGGCGGGCAGCCATCCGCGGCCGGTTGCCGATGACCTGCACCGAGACGTTCCCGATCACCCAGCCGGCGTCGGCCAGAAGCCGCGCGGTCTCACCGAGCAGCACCGCGCCGGAGGCGCCGGCGTACTCGGGCCGGTCGGTACCGAACACCTTCCCGAGATCTCCCAGGCCAGACGCGGTGAGCAGGGCGTCGCAGGTCGCGTGCGCCGCGACGTCGCCGTCCGAGTGCCCGGCGAGGCCGGTCTCTCCCGGCCAGCGCAGACAGGCCACCCAGCACGGACGCCCCGCGGCGAAGGGATGCACGTCCACCCCGATGCCGACGCGGGGCAGAACCGCCGTGGTGACCGTGCCCGGCGCCGGCGCCGGCGCCGCGCGACCGGCGGGGATCACCGCGTCCCGTCCCCGGCTCCCACCGCTGCCTGCGTCACTACCCGAATCCACGCTGCTGCCACCGCCCGGAACCACACCGTCTCCGCTCGACACCACGCCGCCCGAAACGGCGCCGCCCGATCCGTGCGCCGTGCCCGCGCTCATCCGAGCCTCCGCGCGTCCGTACCCCCGTAGGCCTCCACCGCGCCACTGTTGTTCCCCGTGGCGCTGTTGTTCCCCGTGGCGCTGCCGTCCGCCGCGGGCAGTCGGGCCAGCAGCGCCTCCGCGAGGACCAGATCAGGTGGCCGGGTCACCTTGAACGCCTCGTGCGCGCCGGGGATGGTCGTCACCCGCACGCCGAGCGCCTCCACGAGGCCCGCGTCGTCCGTCACCGGAACGTCCCGCAGGGCGTACGCGGCGGCCAGCACATCCCGACGGAATCCCTGCGGGGTCTGCACCGCGCGCAGGCCGTCCCTGGGCGGGGTACGGATCACCCGGCCGTCCGGGTCCACCTCCTTGATGGTGTCCGCAAGACCGAGTACGGGGATCACAGCCGGATGCCCGGCGATCACCGCCGCGGCCACCGCGTCCACGAGGGCGGGCGGAGTCAGTGGCCGGGCCGCGTCATGCACCAGGACCACCGAGATGTCCTCATCAACGGCGCTCAGGGCCCGGCGCACCGAGTCAACCCGCTCCGCCCCGCCGGCGATGACCCGCACGTCCCGGCCGAGTAGCTGGGCAACCACCTCGACCAGCGTCGGCGGCGCTGCCACGACGATCTGGGTCACCGACTCCGACCGGCGCAGCGCCTCGACGGAACGCACCAGCATGGGCCGGCCGCCCAACGGCCGCAGTGCCTTCGGGGTACCCCCGCCCAGCCGCTCCCCACGGCCCGCCGCCGGCACGATCGCCGCGACCCGAGCACCTCTCGCCCCCAGCTGGGGACTTCCGCCCATCACCAGACCTCCCGTGTGCCATCCACCACGAGAGCATCGCCTATCCCGCCGACCCCATGCGAACCGGCCGACCGCGAAGGGCGTACAAACATGCGTGGCCGGACTGTTCGGCTACGCCATCTGGACTGGCCCACGATCCCCCCAGGCCAGACCAAGGGGAATCGCCGCATCGGACGACGTCACTCGGCTGGACCTCGCGTCCGCCTATGGCGAGGAGCCGAAACCCGCGGTCGCCACCGCGTGCGGCGGGCCGCCGGGCAAGATCCGGCCGCACAGGCCACCGTGGAGAAAATTCTGGGCATGATCAGCCCCAGGAACACCCTTTGGGATCTTGAGGCCGCACGGCCCCAGGATCGCCGTCACGAACCGTGACCCAGATCGACTCCGGCCGACCGATGGCACTGCGCCATCCGCTCGACACTGCGCCATCCGCTGGAACTACCGTCCGCCGGCAGCGCCATCCACCGAACCTGGCTACCCCACCGAGCATGCCAGCGGAGTCCATCGGGCCGTCGAAACCGGCCGGGCCGGACGACTGCGCGCCCGAACCAGCCGGCCAGGACGGCCACAATGAATTTCTGTCTGGATATTCAGACCGATCAGCCGGCGAGAACCTCGTCGAGCATCGCCTCGGCCTTGTCCTCGTTGGTGCCCTCCGCAAGCGCGAGCTCACTGACCAGGATTTGCCGAGCCTTACTCAACATCCGCTTCTCACCTGCGGAAAGGCCGCGTTCACGATCGCGCCGCCACAGGTCACGGACGACCTCGGCAACCTTGTTCACGTCACCCGAAGCGAGCTTCTCGAGATTCGCCTTATAACGCCGGGACCAGTTTGTGGGCTCCTCGGTGTGCGGTGCACGGAGCACCTCGAACACCCGTTCCAGCCCGTCCTGCCCGACGACGTCGCGCACCCCGACCATGCCGACGTTGTCGGCCGGAACCCGGACTGTCAGGTCGCCTTGCGCGACCTTCAGCACGAGATAGAGTCTTTCCTCGCCCTTGATGACGCGGGTTTCAATCGCGTCAATCAGAGCAGCACCATGATGCGGGTAAACAACGGTCTCGCCGACTTGGAACGCCATGTGTCACGTGCCCCTTCCGCCTCTACCAGCGTAACACGCACGCATCGCCGCAGGTCAGACGCGCGCGGCGAGGGGCAACGCCTGCAAGGCCATGGTCATGACCACGACCGCGTCTTCCAGCACCGTTCGCTGCCACGGCACAGCCAGCCACAGATCGGCATCAGATCCACATCTGCGGACAGCAGCCACATCCCGCACTCGGTGGCCGACGGCGCTACCAGGTAAAACAGGACCCGCCAGGGTGAGGAGGGTTCAGTCAGACGCCCCGCCGTGCCAACCTGGGAAACGGTAGCGCGGGCCCGCCCCGACCACCCGCCGACACGGCGACACGGCGACACGGCGACGGCGACGGCGACGGCGGCGGCGGCCCGGCCCAGCCCAGCCTGCGGGTATGCCGCCCGCGGACGTCGCCAGCCGCCATACCGCGCACCCGTGACATCCCCGCGACATCCCCGTGACGTCCCAGCCATAGCGCCCCAGCCCCGAACCGAACGGGGCCGAACCCGCCAACCGACGCGCCGGTACGGCCGGTACGGCCGGTACGGCGGGTTCGGCCGGGGTGAGACTGCCCACGTCCCTGACCGGCCCATCGTGGCCGGTCGAGCCGGTCAGGGAGGTGCTCCGGCCCGTGCTGGACACCCGGGGACCCCCAGACCGGCCCAGATGCGAGCGGAACCCCTGCGCGGCCTGGGCACGTCCCGGTTCCGGATGGCTAGTGTTAGCCCCGCACGGAGACCCGCACCGGCCGACACCCGATCATCGCGATCATCAGGTCGTCACCGACCGGGTCTCCGCGTCCCGAGGGTGACCCGGCGGGCCGGTCCGACACGCCGGCGCCGGAATCGCCGTCGGGTGGGCCGTCCCCGCGACGGCTGTCGACCAGCACCGGTGTCTCCAGGCGCCGGTCTTGTGCATGAGGAGCCACCGAGCTGTGAGCCGCCGTCCGGGTGCCCGTATCTCGTCCGTCATCGCCGCCGGCGGCGCGCCGGCCCACCACGCGGCAGTCGGCGTCGGCACCGACGCCGCCCGGCCCGGCGAGTTCCGCCGCCGGATGGCCTCCCGTCGGGTGGGCGTCGCCCTGCTCGCCTCGGTGATCGGCGCGGCCGGCCTGACCAGCTGCGCCGCCGGAACCGACGCCCTGACCAACTACGCGCGCACCACCACGAACAGCACCGCGGGGGCCATCGGCGCCATCTCGCTGCGCAACGTCTATCTCGCTGGCCCGGTCAAGCAGGGCGGTTCGGCCCCGATCGTCTCGGCGTTCTTCAACTCGAGCGACTCGCCGGACACCCTCGTCTCGGTCACGTCGCCGAGCGCCGGCTCCGGCCGGGTGTCGTCACCCGCCGAGATCCCGGCCGGCGGCGGCCACGTCTTCATCGCCGACGGCTCGGCGCCGAGCCTGCAGGGCGTCCCCCGCGACCTGCTGATCGGCGCCCAGCTCCCGATCACGTTCACGTTCGCCAAGGCGGGCAGCATCACACTGCAGGTTCCGGTCGAGCCGGCCGCTCCGGGCGCCTCCGTCTCCCCCTCCGCGACCGAGGCCGCCCTGAGCCCGACATCGGCCAGCCCGCTGTCGACGAGCTCCGCCTCGCCGTCGACGTCAGCTCAGCCGGGCGCGTCCCTGAGCGCCGGGCCGACCACGCCTGCGTCCCCGGCGGCCGGGGCGAGCGTGCCCTCACCGTCCGCTGGCTGATCAGGCAGCGGACGCGGAGCCCCGAGCGAGCTTCATGATCTGGGTCCTGTCGAAGGCTGGAGAAGGGTCCGGCCCCCGGGTCCGCACCTGACTCTCGGCGTTTTTTCGTAGTCGGCTCGACCACAATCTGACGTCGCCGGCGGCCTCGCTATCACCGCGAGATCGCTACCTTTGGTGACCGAGATACGGAGATGACCGCGCGACAGCGGTGGCCGCGAACTGGGGTCACGCGGCATGCGACGTCCGGCACCGTCGGGCGGGCGCGGGCGCGGCGTGGACGCCGCGGTGGCAGCGAGGGCGCCGAAGTGTCGGACGCGGCGGCTAACGTGGCGGCCATGACATCGAGTCGGGCCTCCGGTGCGCCGCGTCCGTCAGCGCGGGCGGCCACAGGAGCGTTCCGGTGCGGCAGCTGTGGGGCGGAGTCCGTGCGGTGGGCCGGTCGCTGCGTCCGGTGCCAGGCGTGGGGGACGTTGGAGGCCCAGGCGCCGGCGCCGCGGCGCGGATCGGCGCTCGGCAGCAGGCGGGGTGGGCTCGGTGGTGGCGCCGGCGGCATGGCTGGCGCCGCCGCGGTCACCGCCCCGGCTCAGCCAGTGATGGAGGTCGATGTCTCGGCGGCCCACCACCGGCCAACGGGGGTCGACGAGCTGGACCGGGTGCTCGGCGGTGGGCTCGTCCCCGGCGCGGTGATCCTACTGGCCGGTGAGCCGGGGGTGGGCAAGTCGACCCTGCTGCTCGAGGTCGCGGCGCGCAGTGCCGCGGGTGGGGCGCGGGCACTGGTCGTCACCGGTGAGGAGTCGGCCGCGCAGGTGCGGCTGCGAGCCGGGCGGACGGGCGCACTGCACGACGACCTCTGGATCGCCGCCGAGACGGATCTCGGCGCGGTCCTGCGCCACGTCGAGGAGGTCGCCCCGGCTCTGCTGGTGGTCGACTCGGTGCAGACGATCTCCGTGGCGGGGGTGGAGGGCGCCCCCGGCGGGATCACTCAGGTCCGTGAGGTCACCGCCGCGCTGATCCGCACGGCGAAGGCGCTCGGGCTCGCGACGGTGCTTGTGGGGCACGTCACCAAGGACGGCGCGGTCGCCGGGCCACGGCTACTCGAGCACCTGGTGGACGTCGTGCTCCACTTCGAGGGCGAGCGGCACTCGACGCTGCGGCTCGTGCGCGCCGGCAAGAACCGGTACGGGCCAGCGGACGAGATCGGCTGCTTCGAGATGGACGACGCCGGCATCCACGGCATCGCCGACCCGAGCGGTCTGTTCCTGTCTCGTTCGGGCTCCGGCGTCGGCGCGGCGGTGCCCGGAACGTGCGTGACGGTGACGATGGAGGGGCGCCGGCCGCTGGTCGCCGAGGTGCAGGCACTGGTTGCCGACTCGTCCGCCCAGGTGCCCCGGCGCGCGGTCTCCGGGCTCGACCCGGCTCGGGTCGCCATGATCCTCGCCGTCGTCGAACGCCGGGTCGGGATCCGGCTCGGCCGCAGTGACGTCTACACAGCCACCGTCGGCGGGGTGCGCCTCGCGGAACCCGCCGCTGACCTCGCGACCGCGCTCGCGGTCGTGAGTGCGATGCGGGACCGGCCGCTGCCCGACGACCTGATCGCGCTCGGCGAGGTGGGGCTCGCCGGCGAGGTCCGGGCCGTGGGTGGGGTGCCGCGCCGGCTCGCGGCCGCGGCCAGGCTGGGGTTTCGCCGGGCTCTGGTGCCCGCCGGCTCCCTGCCGTCCGGTCTCGGCCCGGCGTCCAGTTCCAGGGCGGGTTCCAGCTCCCCGGCCGGGGCCTACTCGGGGGCAGGTCCCGCACAGGGCGCGCCGGGTCGCGAAGGAGCAGGCACGGGTGCTTCGGGCTCGACAGGTCGCCCCCTGCGTGCGGTCGGCCCGGACGACCAGGCCCGGGGGCGTACCGGCGCGGGGGCTGCCAGCACGGGGGCGGTCTTCGAAGGCATGACCGTCACCGAGGTGCCCGATCTGGTCGCCGCTATTACACATATGTACAAAACGTAGAAATTAAAGATGTCGCTTTCGTGGACTTTCGTTACCTTATGATTGCGGACCCCCAACTCCGTTCGCCCCGATAGCATCGCGGCAGAGGCGGAGACGGCGGGGGAACCATGGAGCTGAGGGAGCCTGATGGCAGGACCACCCGGAGACGACATCTTCCGGGCGACACTGGCCGCGGTCGCCCCAGGAACCCCCTTCCGTGACGGTCTGGAACGCATCCTGCGCGGCCACACCGGCGCCCTGATCGTGCTTGGGCACGACAAGGCTGTCGAAGGCCTGTGCACCGGCGGCTTCGAACTCGACGTCGAGTTCTCGGCCACCCGGCTGCGGGAGCTGGCGAAGATGGACGGCGCGATCGTGCTGTCATCGGACCTGCAACGCGTTGTGCGGGCCGCGGTCCATCTGGTCCCGGACCCGACGGTGCCCACCGAGGAGTCGGGAACCCGACACCGCACGGCGGAGCGGGTCGCGAAGCAGACCGAATACCCCGTCATCTCGGTCAGCCAGTCGATGCACATCATCGCCCTGTACGTCGCCGGGCGGCGCTACGTGCTCGACGGATCGGCCGCGATCCTTTCCCGGGCGAACCAGGCACTGGCCACCCTCGAGCGCTACAAGCTGCGCCTCGACGAGGTGGCGGGCACCCTGTCCGCCCTGGAGATCGAGGATCTCGTCACGGTCCGCGACACGATCTCCGTGAGTCAGCGTCTCGAGATGGTGCGCCGCATCGCCGACGAGATCGAGGGTTACGTCGTCGAGCTCGGCACCGACGGACGGCTGCTGTCACTGCAGCTTGAGGAGCTGATGGCCGGGGTCGAGACCGAGCGCGAGCTCACCGTGCGCGACTACCTGCCCGCCGGGTCCCGGGCCGGGTCGGCCACGCAGGTGCTCACCGAGCTGTCGGCGATGTCTCCCACCGACCTGCTCGACCTCACCGTGCTCGCCCGCGTGATCGGGTTCTCCGGCGGGGCGGACATTCTCGACCGGCAGATCAGCCCACGCGGCTATCGGATGCTCGCAAAAGTCCCCCGGCTGCCCCGGCTGGTCGTCGATCGGCTTGTCGAGCACTTCGGCACCCTGCAGAAACTGCTGGCCGCCGGCGTCCACGACCTGCAGATGGTCGACGGCATCGGCGAGGGGCGGGCCAGAGCCGTGCGGGAAGGGCTGTCCCGGCTCGCCGAGTCCAGCATCCTCGAGCGCTACGTCTAGCCGCCGCGGCCGGGTGCGCCCCGGGCCACGGGGACCTGCACAGGGATGGCACCATGGCCGGGATGACCAGCGTGACCCATGAGGTTGAGGCGGAACCGGCCGCGCACCACGCTCTGATGAATCCGGTCGCCCGCACGGACCCGGCGGCGCCGAGCACCCCGGTGGAGCGCGCCGTCGACTCTGCGGGGCTTGGCGGGCTGGTGCTGGACTGGTTCGCTGGGGCCGCGCGGGATCTGCCCTGGCGTCATCCCGGGACGACGCCGTGGGCGGTGCTGGTCAGCGAGGTGATGCTGCAGCAGACGCCAGTCAGTCGGGTGCTGCCCGTGTGGGGGACGTGGCTTGCCCGCTGGCCGACACCGGCGGCCCTGGCCGCGGAGGCATCCGGCGAGGCTGTACGGGCCTGGGGGCGGCTCGGCTACCCGCGGCGCGCACTGCGGCTGCATCAGGCGGCCAGCGCCGTCGTCGAGCGGCACGCCGGGGAGATCCCAGCCGACGTTGACGCCCTGCTAGCCCTGCCTGGCATCGGCACGTATACCGCTCGCGCGGTCGCGGCGTTCGCCTTCCGCCAGCGGCACCCGGTCGTCGACGTCAACGTGCGCCGGCTGTACGCGCGAGCCGTGGAAGGCCGGGCCGATCCGCCCACCACCGTCAGCCGCGCAGACCTTGCCGGCGTCGCCAAGCTGCTCCCCGCCGACCCCGAGAGCGCAGCACGCACCAGCGCCGCGCTGATGGAACTCGGTGCGCTGGTGTGCGTGGCCCGCGCGCCGCGATGCCCGGCGTGCCCGCTGCAGGAACAGTGCGCCTGGTTGCGGGCCGGCAGCCCCGCCGGCACTGGCCCGGCCCGGCGGCCGCAGGGCTACGCCGGCACCGACCGCCAGGTCCGCGGCCGGCTGCTTGCCGTCCTGCGTGACGCGGACCATCCCGTCGACCGGCACCTGCTCGACCAGGTCTGGGAGGAGCCGATCCAGCGCGACCGGGCGCTGGCCGGGCTGCTCGACGACGGCCTCGTCGTGCGGATCGCCCCGGGCGTCTACGCCCTGCCGTCCTGAGGCTCAGGACGAGCCGGAGGCGGCGCGGAAGCGGTAGCCGACGCCGCGGATGCTCTCGATGATCGTAGGTTCGCCGGCGGCCTCGCCCAGGCGACGACGCAGCCGACGGATGTGGACGGCCAGGGTGTTCGTCTCGGTGTGCGCCGAGCCCCAGACCTCGCGGAGCAGGGTCTCGCGTGGCACCACCCGCCCGGCCTGTTCCAGCAGCAGGGCGAGCAGCCGGAACTCTCGCGGGGGGACCGACACCAACGCGCCGTCGAGGCGTACCTCGTGCGCGGCCCGGTCGAGGAGCACCGGGCCACCACGCAGGACCTCGAAGCCGCCCCCGCGTGCGTACGCCGCCCCGGCCCGGTACGGACGCAGGCCGCCGACCATCGCCAGGACCTCGGTGACCCGGTACGGCTTGCTGACACAGGCGCTCGCCCCGGCGTCCAGACCCGCCGCGGCGGCCGGCCGGTCGTCGGGGCCGACCGCGAGCAGGATCGGTATGTCGTCGTGGCCGGCGGCGCTACGCACGGTACGCACCACGGTCACCCCGTCGACGACGGGCAGCCGGGCGCTGATCAGCAGGGCGTCGGGCTGGCGCAGGCCGATCTCCAGCAGGGCCAGGGCCCCGTCCGCGACCACGCTGACCGCCACACCGCCGCCGACGATGGCGGCGAGCATGCCGTCCTCGACCTCGGAATCGGCGATCAGCAGGGCCGGGCCGAATGGCCTTCCCGCCGCCCCGGCCGCCGCGTGCTCGCCCGGGCGCCCACGCTCTCCCGTCGACCTGTCCCTGCCCAACAATCCGTACTGACCCGATGGCACATGCTCGCCCGCGAACGGCGCACGTTCCCCCGCCGGCCCGCGGTCTCCCACCGGCCCGTGCTCCGCCGCTGACAGACCGGGGCCCGTCCGCGTCGGAACCATTCTTCCGACTCTCTTCTCCGGTCCGTGTATCCCGCCGGCGGTCAGCCGAACCGTCCGGAGACGTAATCCTCGGTTCGCTTCTCCGTCGGGTTGGTGAAGATCTTCGAGGTCTTGTCGAACTCGACGAGCCGGCCAGGGTCGCCGGTCTTCTCCAGCGAGAAGAAGGCGGTCGCGTCGCTGACCCGGGACGCCTGCTGCATGTTGTGCGTGACGATCACGATCGTGAAGCTGGACTTCAGCTTGTTGATGAGATCCTCGATCGCCAAGGTCGAGATCGGGTCGAGCGCCGAGCAGGGCTCGTCCATGAGCAGCACCTGCGGCTCGACGGCGATCGCCCGGGCGATGCACAGCCGCTGCTGCTGACCGCCGGACAGGCCGGCACCCGGCCGGTTCAGCCGATCCTTGACCTCGTCCCAGAGATTGGCGCCCTTCAGCGACTCCTCGACCCGCTCGTCGAGCAGCGCCTTCTTCCGCACCCCATTGAGCTTCAGGCCAGCGATCACGTTCTCGTAGATGGACATCGTCGGGAACGGGTTCGGCCGCTGGAACACCATTCCGACCGTGCGGCGGACGTTCACCGGGTCCATGCCGGCCCCGTAGAGGTCCTCACCGTCCAGGAGTACCCGCCCCTCGACCCTGGCTCCCGGGAGCACTTCATGCATCCGGTTGAGCGTGCGCAGCACCGTGGACTTTCCGCACCCGGACGGCCCAATGAATGCGGTGACGTTCTTCGGCTCGATCGTGAGGTTGACGTCGGACACGGCCTTGAACTTGCCGTAGTACGCCGTCAGCCCGGTTACCTCGATACGGGTGGCCATGACAACCTCGACTCACGCTCTGTGCTGGACGCTGCTCGGTGGACGGACGGTGTTCGCTGTACTAACGGTGTTTGCTGTACGGATGGTGCTCGACGAGCAGCAGGAGAGGCAGCGGACGGGCCGGCGACGGCGACGGCATCGGCGCGGCCGCCGGCCCGGGTCAGGATCACTTCAACCGGTTACGTCCGGCGAACAGCCGGGCGATGAGGTTGAGCACCATGACGATCACGATCAGAACGAGCGCGGCCGACCAGGCCCGGTCGATGGCGGACTGCTGCGGCTGACCGGCCTGCGAGTAGATGTACAGCGGCAGCGAGCTCTGCGGGCCGGAGAACGGATCGCTGTTGATGAGGTTCGACCCGAAGACGGTAAGCAGAACCGGGGCGGTCTCGCCGGAGACCCGGGCCACCGCGAGCATGACTCCGGTCACGATACCCGGCAGCGCGGTGGGCACGACCACCCGCAGGATGGTCCGCCACTTGGGCACCCCCAGCGCGTAGCCGGCCTCGCGCAGCTCGTTGGGCACGAGCTTGAGCATCTCCTCGGCCGAGCGCACCACCGTCGGGATCATCAGGACGACCAGGGCCAGCGACCCGGCGAACCCGGAGAAGCCCTGGTCCAGCGCCAGCACCCAGAAGGCCAGCACAAACAGACCGGCGATGATCGAGGGTAGGCCGGTGAGCACGTCCACGAAGAAGCTGATCACCCGACTGATCCGGCCGCGGCCGTACTCCACCAGGTAGATCGCGACCAGCAGGCCGAACGGCACGGCGATCACACTGGCCAGCAGGACCTGCTCGACCGTCCCGATGATCGCGTGGTAGATGCCACCACCGGCGTCGCGTGCGCCGATGCCGTTCATCGAGTGGGTGTAGAAGGACGCGACGTGGAACCGCTTCCAGCCCTTCATGACCACGCTGGCGATGATCGCGATCAGGGGAACGACCGCCAGCAGGAACGTGGTGTAGACCAGCGTCGTCGCGAAGCGGTCCCGGGCCCGGCGCGAACCCTCGATGGAGATGGAGCTCGCGGTCATCGCGATCACGAAGATCAGCGCGGCCATCAGTACAATCTGGATCTCGCTGTCGACCGGCGTCAGCAGGTAGATCAGCAGCGAGACGACCACGGACCCGGCGCCGACGGCGAGGGGGGTCCAGCGGGGCAGGGTCCGGCCGCGCAGGTTCAGGCGGTCCTCGCCCGCCACCGCGGGCTCGGGAACGGTCGCGGTGCTCATGCGGAGCTCCCGGAGAATTCACGGCGGCGCGCGACGATCGCCCGCGCGGCGATGTTGACGAGCATGGTGACGATGAAAAGCACGAGACCGGACGCGATGAGTGCGCCACGGCCGACGGTGTTGGCCTCACCCCAGCCGTTCGCCACGTTGGCGGCGATCGTGTTGCCGGCGGGTTCGAGCAGGTGTCCGGAGATGCTGAACGAGGCCGGCAGAACCAGTGCGACGGCGATCGTCTCGCCCATGGCCCGGCCGAGGCCCAGCATCGACGCACTGATCACGCCTGGTCGGCCGTAGGGCAGGACCGCGGTGCGGATCATCTCCCAGCGGGTGGCGCCGAGGGCCAGGGCTGCCTCCCGGTGCGCGATCGGCACCTGGAGGAAGACCTCACGGGACAGCGCCGCGACGATCGGAAGGATCATGATCGCGAGAACCACACCGGCGACGAAGTACGAGCGCCCGACCGAGTCCGCGTCGAACAGGGGGATCCAGCCGAGGTAGTCGTTCAGCCAGAGCTGGACGCCGGTCATGTGCGGGGCGAGCACGATCAGGCCCCACAGGCCGTAGACGACACTCGGGACCGCGGCGAGCAGGTCGACGACGTAGCCGAGCGCCGAGGAGAGCTGGCGGGGCGCGTACACGGTGATGAACAGCGCGATCCCGACCGCGATCGGCACCGCGAGGATCATCGCGATGGCCGCGGTGACGACCGTGCCGAACAGCGTGGCGCCGACACCGAACTTCGGCGTGGGGTCGTTCGGGAACCATTCCTTGGTGGTGAGGAAGTTGCCCTTGTTGACGTCCAGGGCATGGGTGGCCTTCAGCACCAGGAACAGCGCGATCGCGACGATCAGCGCCAACAGCGCGAACCCGGCCGCTCTGGTGAGGTTCTTGAAGACCACGTCGGCCGTACCGACCTTGGCATTTCCGATGGGGGCCTTACCGGTAGGACCCTTACCAGCAGGCTCAGTCAACGCGTTGGGTGACGCCGACGGCGACTCACCGCTCGGCGGCCCGTCTGTCGGCGGCCCGTCTGTCGGCGGGACTGTCGCCGAAGCGGCCCCCCGCGGCTCGGCGGTGTCCGCCGAGCTGTCCGGCTCCGTCGTCATGGTCCTCTCCTTGGTACCCGAACGGGACTTCCGATCAGGTCCCGGTCGCGCGGGTGCGGCGGGACGTCGCTGCCATGGCCGCCGTACATCGACGAACCCGCGGTGGGGCTGGTGCAGCCCCACCGCGGGTGCCGGCCGGGCCGGTCAGGTGGTACTTCAGGTGGTGCTCGGCCGCCGGGGCGGCGGTTCCGGCACCGCGGTCAGCGGAGTCCGGACCGTGCCCCGCCGGTGGCCGTCGGTGGCTCAAGGCTCAGCTGGCCGAGGGCCTGTCGGGCCGGGGATCAGGCGGGCCGGGGATCAGTCGGACCGAGAGTCAGGACAGCTTGGCGACGGCGGCGCGGACCTGGGTCGCGACGCTCGACGGCAGCGGCGCGTAGCCGAGCTCGGTGATCGACTTCTGGGCCTCGTCCGACGCCGTGTAGGTCAGGAACGACTTGACCAGGGCGGCCTGGTCGGCCGGCAGGCCGGAGGTGCAGGCGATCTCGTAGGTGACCAGGTAGATCGGGTAGGCACCCTTGACCGAGCTCGAGTAGTCGAACTTCAGAGCCAGGTCGCCGTTCGTACCCGCCACCGTCGCGGTGCTCAGGCCCAGCGAGGCGGCGTCGGTGCTCGGCTCGACGTACTCGCCGGCCGCGTTCTTGACCTTGACGGTGGACAGGCCCGCGTTCTCCGCGTAGGAGAGCTCGGCGTACCCGATGGAGTTCTGGGTGGACTTCACCGTCGAGGTGACGCCGTCGCTTCCCTTGGCACCCTGGCCGCCGGGAGCCTTCCAGTCAGAACCCGAGTCGAAGGTCCAGGCGCTGCCGCCGGCACCCTTGAGGAACTTGGTGAAGTTGTCCGTCGTGCCGGAGCCGTCGGAGCGGTGCACCGTGGCGATCTTGGCCGAGGGCAGCGAGGCTCCGCTGTTCTCCGCCTTGATCGCCGGGTCGTCCCAGCTCGTGATCTTACCGGAGAAGATCCCCGCCAGCGTCCCCGCGGACAGCTGCAGGTCCTTCACGCCGGACAGGTTGTACATCAGCGTGACCGGGCCCGCGGCCATCGGCAGGTCCACCGCCGAGCCGGGCGCGCAGCGCGCGCTGGCCTGAGTCGCCTGCGGGTCCTTGAGCGCCGAGTCGGAGCCGGCGAAGGAGACCTGCTTGGAGATGAACTGCTGGCGCCCCGTCGACGAGCCGGTCGACTGGTAGTTGATCGTCGCGCCGGAGCACTTGCTCTGGTAGTCCTTGACCCACTGGTCAACGGCGTTCTTCTGCGCCGACGAACCCGACCCGGTGATCGAGCCCTTGGCACACGAGATGGTGCTCGCGCTGGACGTGGCCGTCGTGGACCCGCCCGTGTCGTTGTTGTCGTCAGTTCCACATGCTGCCGCCACGGTGAGTAGAGCCACCATCGCGGCCCCGGCTGCGGCCTGACGCCTGCCTAGCTTCACAAGCAACCCTTCGTCCCAACGCCATGATCGGCGCCGAATGTTGTCCGCCCCCCGGACCGGGGTGCCGGCGAGAATCGAAGCGATCCAGAGTGAACGAAGGATGAACGGGCGCATACGCCAACTGGTCACCAACCAGAACACATCCATGTCGGAGGATTTACGACCCGGTGGCATCCGTCACCTCCCGCGTCACGACGACAAAAAGTATAATTAATCTCTACGGAGGGTTACATTCAAGCGCCGCACGCGGTCCCGACCGGCCGCAATCGAGCTCCAGCACGAGGGCGGTCCAGGCCGTCGCCTCGTCGGGATGATCACACCGCCGGACAATTCGCGGACTAGAGAGTGACAAGTAGGCGTGGCGTCGCGGACAGTGCCGATGTGGCGCCGCACAATTAGGCCGTAGGCAGCCAGCCACCGTCGAGATTCGTCCGCAGGCCGCTCTCCCACGCCTCGGCACCGACCGGCCACGCCGGCCGCACGTCCTTTTTGTCTACTTCATGGTCATGAAGGGACATCGAGACGGTCGAGCCGGATGTTCTGGCAGCACCGAATGTTCACCCACGCGCCACATGCCCACGCCTGGCCCACTGCGTCCGGCCGCACAGTGGGACGCAGCCGGCGAAGCGGCCAAGCCGCGCGCAGCGCTACGCAGATGATCAGGATGTTCGACTGCGGTTACCCGACGTCCGTTCTGCCCCCAGATCTCCCGTAGCCTTTCCCGCTCTTCCATGATTTGCTGTCAAGCAACATCGAAGTTGCTGAAAGTATTGTGGAGATATCCGCTGGGCTTATCCAGCGCGCTCATCAGTCGAATTAATCACTGAAAGGAATCATCCAACAACCGATAGCGACATATGGTGGCGCTGTCGGCGCCGGCACCTTCCTCGGCCGCCTTGCCGAGGCACCACGCCATTCGGCACCGCACCGGCTGTCACTCCGCCTGCACCGCACCGCCTGCGCCACCGCCGGTACACACCAGCCCGGTACACACCAGCCCGGTGCAGACCTGACCGGTGCAGACCTGACCGGTACAGCACCGCCCCCGCTACGCCCTGCCTGGCACAACCGATCTACAGGAGGACAGCCGAAAGATGAACACCGTCGACAGCGACGATCTCCTGCCCGAGCCTCGCCCAGGCTTCGGTGGTCGCCCCCCGTCCCTCGCCGAGGTGACCACGGTCGATGACGGCGGGGCCGTGCGACACGAGCTGACCCTTGCCCCCGGGGCCACGGCGGCGGACCTGACGACCGCCATGATTCTGGTCCCGCCGGCGGCGAGCCTGGTGAGTCACCATGGGGATGTCGACGTCTCGCTGGTGTTCCGGGAGGCGCCGGTCGGCCCGGACCGCTCCTGAGCTTGGCCCGGCCCACCGTCCCGGTCCTCCCATATCGCCGACCGGGCCGGGATCGGGCCCGGCCCAGCGCAGAACTGTCGTGCCGAGGCAATATCGTGGAGCGGTGGCTGTACTGACTCCCCGAGCGACCGACTTCCCGCGCTGGTACCAGGATGTGCTCGCCAAGGCCGAGCTGGCCGAGAACGGCCCCGTCCGCGGCACCCAGGTCATCCGACCGTATGGCTACGCGCTCTGGGAACGGATGCAGGCCGAGGTCGACGCCCGGATCAAGGCAGCGGGCGCGCAGAACGCATATTTCCCGCTGTTCATCCCGGAAAGCTACCTGCGCCGGGAGGCCGAGCATGTCGAGGGCTTCAGCCCGGAGCTCGCTGTCGTCACCATCGGCGGCGGGAAGGAGCTCGAGGAACCGGTCGTCGTCCGGCCCACCAGCGAGACCGTGATCGGCGAGTACCTCGCCAAGTGGACCCAGAGCTACCGGGACCTGCCGCTGCTGCTCAACCAGTGGGCGAACGTCGTCCGCTGGGAGCTGCGTCCGCGGTTGTTCCTGCGTAGCAGCGAGTTCCTCTGGCAGGAGGGCCACACCGCGCACGCCGACGAGGCCGACGCCAGCGCCTACGCCCGCCGCATCGCGCTCGAGGTCTACCGCGACTTCCTGACGAGCGTCCTCGCGATCCCGGTGTACGTCGGGGTGAAGACCCGACGGGAGCGGTTCGCCGGCGCCACGAACACCATGACCTGCGAGGGCATGATGGGCGACGGCAAGGCCCTGCAGATGGCCACCAGCCACGAGCTGGGCCAGAACTTCGCCCGCGCCTTCGACATCGATTTCCTCGGTGCCGACGGCGCCCGCCATCTCGCCTGGACGACGTCCTGGGGCTGCTCCACCCGCATGGTGGGCGGCCTGATCATGGCGCACGGGGACGACGGCGGCCTACGCGTCCCGCCACGCCTAGCCCCCACCCAGGTGGTGGTGCTCCCGGTGCGTGACGATGAGGCCGTGGTGAGCGCGGCGCGGGAGCTGGTCTCCTCGCTCACCGGCGCTGGCGTTCGCGTCCAGCTCGATGCCCGGCCCGGCCTGTCCTTCGGGCGACGGGTCACCGACGCCGAGATCAAGGGCATCCCCGTTCGGGTGGAGGTGGGCCCGCGCGATCTGGCCGCCGGCACCGCCACCCTGGTCCGCCGCGACATCTCCACCAAGACACCGGTCCCACTGGCCGAGGTCACCGTGCGCGTTCCGGCCCTGCTCGACGAGGTCCAGGCCGCTCTGTACGCCGAGGCCGTCCAGCTGCGCGAGAACCGCACCACGGACGTCACCACCATCGCCGACGCCGCGGCGGCCGCCGCGACCGGCTTCGCCCGCATCCCCTGGTCGACGGTGGGTGAAGAAGGTGAGTCACGCCTCGCCGAGGATGCCCTCACCATCCGCTGCCTACAGACCGCCGACGGCGAGATCCCCACCCCCGGCGCCTCCGCCGACGACCTTTTCGCCCTGGTCGCCCGCTCCTACTGACGCCCTCCCGGCCCGGCACCCATCCGCGGCCCAGGCCCACCAGCCCCCAGGGGGCCCCGCCCCCCGCCCGGGGGGGGGGGGGCGGGGGGGAGGAACTGGCGACCCCCTGCCCCCCCCGGCCCCCCCCGCCGGCCCCCCCCCGCCCCCCCCGCCCCCCCCCCCCGGGGCGGGGGGGGGGGGGCCCCTGGGCACCATCCCCGGCGCCGGCCGCCGGCCGCCGGTCACCCCGCAGGCGCAGTCTGCTCCCCGGTCCGGCCCGGCCCTCCGGTCCCGGCCGGACGGCCGGCGCACCCGCCGGTGGGGACCCACCCGGTCCTCGTCACCCGCGGCGCGCCCCGCGCAGAGCGTTAGCCGAAACGGGTCAGCGACATTGCGGTCGTTCCGCTGCCTTGCTAGCGTCACCAATGTCCCACCTGTCCGAAATCGTCATGACGTTTTGCCTTTCGCGCCCGCAGAACAGGTAGCATGCTCCGACCAGACGAATTCGAACAGCTCGTTGCCGGCAGGCTCGGATTTCCTGGCTCCACGGTGACCGCCGGCAGCCGACTGCACGCTGATCTCGGCCTCGATTCCTTCCGACTGCTCGATCTATGCCTTTACGTCACGGAACTGGGCACCGACCTTTCCGAGGCCAACTGGCTGGAGGTCGAGACCATCGGTGAGCTGTACGACCATTACCGCGCCGGGCGGCCCACCGATTCCGGCACCGCTCCGGCCGGCCAGGTCGCGACGGCCAGCGGGTCCGATGCGATGACGCCCGCGCCAGCGGCGGGAGTCGCACCGCTGGGATCTGTGGGACCGACAGCAGTGGGACCAGCAGCAGTGGGACCAGCGGCGACGCGGCCGGACGTGGGCATGACGGGCGCCGCCGGTCAGTCGCCGCCGCCACCCCGGCTCGCCGGGCGCTACCTGCGGCTGATGCCGGTGCTGCCGTCCTCCACGCCGTTTCTGTACGAGCTTGCCGTGACGCCCGACGTCGGCTTCCGCTGGCGCTACCGGGGATCCGTGCCGTCCTACCCACAGTTCGAGCAGGAGCTGTGGCAGGGTGTGCTGACGCAGTTCCTGATCGAGTCGGTTGAGTCGGGCCGGCCGGTGGGGCACGCCATCTGCTACAACCCGGAGTTCACGCTCGGCTTCGCGTATGTCGGCGCGGCGGTGGCTGCCGACTACACCGGTTCCGGCCTCGCGGTCGAGGCGCTGGATCTTTTCGTGCGCTACATCTTTGATATCTGGCCGTTTCGAAAACTTTACTTCGAGGTGCCGGAGTTCAACTATCCGCAGTTCTCCGGCGCCGACCGGGCGAATGCGGTGGGCGGTTCGCTCGAACTCGAGGGACGCCTGCGCCGCCACGACTTCTACCGCGGCCGTTACTGGGATCGCCTGGTTCTCGCCGCCTATCGGGATGACCCGGACGGGCCGGACGGGCCGGACGGAACCGGCGACAGCCGTTGACCACCGCGACCGTCCCCTGGTGCCTCGACCGTCCCGCCAAGGTCTGACCACCCGTCCAAGGAAAGCCGGCAACGATGGTCTATCTGCTGGATCGCATGAAACGCGCGAGCACGGGCCCGAACGGAGTGACGTTCCTCGCGCCGGACGGCGGTGAACGGGTCGGCTGGGCCGTGCTGCACAACGACGCCCGTCGCGTCGCTGCCGACCTGCAACAACGCGGGGTGCGGCCGGGGCGGCCCGTCGTCGTGCTGGCCGCGACCAGCCGCGCCACGGTGACCGCGGCGATGGCCGCCTGGCTTGCCGGCGGGAGCGTCACCATGGCCCCGACGCCGGCACGCACCGTCGGGCTCGCCCGGTATCTCGCCGACACCCGCGATCGCCTGCGTGCGCTCGGCGATCCGCTGGTGCTGGTCGGCGCCCCTTGGGAGCAGGCGATACCGATGCTGTCCGGCGGGTCCACATCGGTGGCTCCGCTGGCCGACGTGATCGCCGCACAGCCGGGCACGCCGTGGCGTCCACCGGCGCTGACCGTCGACGATCCGGCGATCCTGCAGCTCACCAGTGGCACGACCGGAGCGCCGAAGATCGCCCGGATCAGTCACGGCAACGTGGCCGCGAACATCGAGGGCATCCGGGTGGCGACCGGCCACGAGACGGTGCATGGCCGGATGCTGTCGTGGCTGCCGCTGTCCCATGACATGGGCCTGATCGGTGGGCTCATTCTGCCGATGGTGTGCGGGCGGTGCGACACCCTGCTGTCCTCCCCCGCCGACTACCTCGCCCGGCCGGCGAGCTGGATGCAGCAGATCTCCCAACATCGCGTCACGAACACGGTCGGACCCAGCTCCGCCTACGCGGTGGCGGCCAGACTGCTGCGTGCCGGTCCGCGCCTGGACCTGTCCTGCCTGAGCTACGCCGTGTGCGGAGGCGAGCCGATCGATCCGGCCATCGTCGACGACTTTCTGGCCGCCGCGGGCGAGCACGGGTTCCACGCGGGCGCCTTCATGCCGGCCTACGGCCTGGCCGAGGCCACCGTCGCCGTCACCTTCTCGGCCCTCGGCCGCGGGCCGCGCTACGACACCGTCGACGCGGACGTCCTCGCCGCCGGCACCGCACGCCCGGTCCGTACCGACAGCTCGGAGGGCGACGGCGCCGTGATCGGGCGGACCCGACGGCTCGTGCTGCTGGGCGAGCCGATCAACGGGCTGTCCGTGCGGGTGGTCGACCCCGACACCGAGACGGTGCTGCCCGAACGGACCGTCGGGGAGGTGCAGGTTCGCGGGACGTCGGTGGCGTGCTACCACGACGATCCGCGAGCGCCGGCCGACCTGCGTGCCCCGGACGTCTGGCTTGCGACCGGCGACCTCGGTTATCTGGTGGACGGGGAGCTCGTCGTCTGCGGCCGACACAAAGATCTGATCATCCTCGGTGGACGCAACATCTATCCCGAGGAGGTGGAACGCGCGGCTGCCCGGGCGCCTGGCGTCCGTCTCGGCAACATCGTGGCCTTTCGCCACGACCGGCGCGGCCATCCAGGCGGCGAGGGGCTTGCCGTCGTCGTCGAGACCCGAAGGGATGATCATGCGTCTCTGGAACGGGCCGTCGCCGACGAGGTGCGCACCACGCTCGGGGTGGCGCCACACCAGGTGATCGTGGTGGGACCCGGGTCGGTGCCGAAGACCCCATCCGGCAAGGTGCAGCGCGCCGAGGCCCGCCGCAGGTTCGCCCGATGAGCCGCCTTCCCCCCGCCCGGCAAGCTCCGTCCGGTGCCGGACTGCCGGGCGACGATCTGCACGCGGCCGAGGACGCACAGGTCGCCGCCCACGTCAGCGGGCTCGCCGACCGCCTTTATCACGCCTGGGCCCAGCCGGACCCGGTCCTGCGGAGCCGGCAGCTCGCCGAGTGCTGCGTCGCCGGCGTGAGCTATGCGAACCCGTTGGGCGCGGCGGTCGGCGTCGAGCGGTTCAGCGATCTGATCGGCGAGTTCCTCGCGCCCTATCCGGGATACCGCCCGTTGCGCACCAGTGCCGTCGACGTGCATCACGACCGCGCCCGCTGGGAATGGGGGCTGCGCGACAGCATCGGCCAGATCGTGCTCGCGGGCCTGGACGTGACCACGTTCGACGCGGAGGGCCTGGTGTCCATCAGCACCTTCTTCGGTCCGCCGCCCCGGCTGACCTCGACCATCACCTACGGCAGCACGCTGACCTGACCTGACCTGACCCGGCCTGCGACCCCTGTCCGATCTCGGCGCACCGGTATTCCCACCGGCGTCCAACCGTGCCTTTCGGCACCGACCCCACTCAGGAGGACACCTTGCCCCGGACCCGCACCGCACTGCGAACCGCGGCCATCGGCGCCACGGGCACCATGGCAGCGGCCTTCCTCGGCACGGCCACACCCGCGTCCGCCGTGACACCTGTCGGCGCGACCGGATGCAACGTCACCGCCTGGCCGCCCACCGGAGGCTCGACCGTTTTCGGCAACGGCTCGGTCACCTGCACCACCTGGTACAGCGGCTCGATCACGATCACCAACCAGCTGCGCAAATACGCGAACGGGAAGTGGTCGAGCGTCGGCGAGCCCGTCAGCAAGCAGTTCTGGGGCGGCACGGGAGTCGGTGACGGCGCATCGATCCCCTGCGGCATCTTCGGTACCCAGAGCCAGTTCAAGACGCTGACCACCGCGAAGGTGGACGGGGCGACCGCCTCGGACGCCTCCGGAGCCGCCGGCTACTCCTGCTGACGAGCGCTCTGGGCGGTCTCACCCGCACGGGTGTGCCCGTACCAGCGGTGTATCAACACCCATCGCGGCGCCGTCCGTCCGCCCCACGGGCGCGGGCGGACGGTGCCGGCAGGCGGGCGCCATCACCCCCCGCGGGGCGGCTCAGCCTACCGATTCGGTGGAGCCGGCCAGGGCCGCCGAGTTCGCGTCGCCGTCGACGCCGGTGCTGGTGATGACGGTGCCGCGGTGCTCACCCTGACAGATCGCCGTCATCGCGCCACGCTGCTCGATGTCGAAGATGTGCAGGGGAATACCAAAGTCGCGGGCGAGGATGAACGCCGACTGGTCCATCACCCGCAGCCCACGACTGATCACCTCGTCGTAGCTGAGGTGGGAGAACCGCTGGGCGTCCGGGTTGACCTTCGGGTCGCTGTCATAGACGCCGTCGACGCCGTCCTTGGCCGCCAGAACCGCGTCGGCACCGAGCTCGAGTGCCCGCTGGACCGCCGGGTAGTCGGTGGTGAGGAAGGGCTGCCCGTTGCCGCAGGCAAGAATGACGGTCGCGCCTTTTTCCAGCAGATGCGCGGCGCGGAGTCGAATATAGGGCTCGGCCACCGCGGGTACCGGCACAGCGGTCATCACCCGCAGGTTGTCCTCGCCGAGGGCGGTCAGTTTGCCGCGCAGCAACAGGCTATTGATCACCGTGCCGAGCATGCCGATGTTGTCGGCTTCGACCCGGTCGATACCCCAGCGTTCTGACTGGTTGCCGCGGAAAAGATTTCCTCCGCCCACGACGATGGCCACCTCGACGCCGGACTGGCGTACGGCAATAATTTCCCGGGCGAGATGCTCCAGCGCACCGGAGTCGAACCCGAATTCCTCGGCACCGGCAATTGCCCGACCGCTCAGCTTCACGACCACCCGACGGTATTTGGCCACAGTCTCCCGCTTCCCCTTTTCCATCGTGCGATCCTAACGCGCCGGACACCATTTTCGATCATGGGTCAAACGATCATGAACCTCGCCGGTGCTGGGTACACGGTAGAGCACTGGGGCCCGACCTTCGCCGACCGTCCCGCCCGGCGCGAACACCCTTCTCGATCACCGCGGCGCCTCCACCACGGCCGACCGACCGGAAACCGTGATACCGGGACATATCGTGTCAGAGCGCGCAGCCCGCCCGATTGTCACCATCCGGCCCGCACGAGGCCAGGCCGGACTCCGGTCTCGACCCCTGGGTCCGCGCGGATCGCCACCTCACACCCGCAGCGCAGCCAGGCCGGTCGCGACCGGTCACCTCGACGCGACCCACCCATACCTCCCGCATCCCTACTGCGACATCACCTGCGACGACACCGCGCATGCCACTTCCGTTACCGGCAATTCACCCCAACATCTAGACAGAGAGCTCTCAAAGTTGAGATTTTGTTGTTCTGCAGGTGTCTCATTCGCGGACGAGGTCGTCGAACATCTGATCCAAGTCGCTCCACGTGGGTGTAGCCGAACGAGGCTGGGCGACTGGCTTTCGATCGAGAACGGTGACTCGCACCGCGATGTGCCATAGCTGATCGGGCAGCCAGTTTGGCAGGTCAGAGGCACCGCTGTCGCACGAAGTGAGCTCCTGGCGTGACGAACGACACGTTCACTGATCTCACCGAGCCGACTCCCTTCCAGAGCCTCCTCATCGCCCACGTCGGCGCGGGGAACACGGCGAGCAACATCCTCGACACGGTAACCGGAATCCATCTCAAACGGGATGTGCGGGCCGAAAGGCACGGCACCAGGATCAGCGGCGAGACTGCGCTTTCTACTTCGACGCCGCATCGACCAGTGGTCGCCACTTCGAGGCTACGATCCACAGTCGGGGTTCCGTCATCGGGAAACTCGACTGCGAGGTCGTCAGGCCCGCAGTCGGCAGTGACGACTGGCCGTCACAGGTACATCTGGCAGACGAGACCCTGAGCTCTTCGGCAGAGTTCTAAAGCTTCTCCAAGATCCGGATCTCGTCACCGTCCATACGATTCCGGCCACACCCTCGCCGGCGGAGTCCTCTACAGCTCCCAGGTACCGCGATATTCCGTTCTCCAACTGGACCTGGGGCTCTCCAACTGGACCTGGGGCGATTTTAGCGAGTATGACATTTTCCGGGAGAAGCCAAAGCAGAAACCCCTGCGGACGGCCAAGCCTGGTTCCGGAAGATCACTGTTCGACTGGGTCGTACCTCGCCGGCCCATCGAGCGCCCCAGAACCGGGTGGCTGGCCTGCGACGACGGCGCGATGGAGGTCGCCGACTTTGTTCATCTGGATCTGGCAGGCAAGCGGCCGGTCCTCACCTTGCTGCACGTAAAGGGTGCTGCCAGCACCAGCTCTGGCCGTCGACTGTCCGTTGCGTCGTATGAGGTCGTAACAAGTCAGGCGGTGAAGAACCTGCGACATCTGGAAAGCGAACTGCTACGAGAGGCATTGACCCGAGGAAGGAAGCGGGAGGCCAGCGCACATGTCTGGTATGACGGCAGGGCGGCGGACAGAGACGGATTTACCCGAGCGCTGCGGGGGCTGGGGCGCGGCTACGAGCGCCGGGTGGTCGTCCTGCAGCCACATTGTTCTCCGGGCAAAGTACGATCAGGCCCGCTCCGCTGCGGGCAGCGGGGACCGGAGAATTCTCCGGCAGCTCGACGCGCTTCTTCTCAGTGCCGACGCCAGGCCGCCGCATATGCGTCAGGGGCATGATCCTCAACCTCGGATCATGCCCCTGACCTGGGTCGGGGTGGCGGGATTCGAACCCACGACCTCTTCGTCCCGAACGAAGCGCGCTACCAAGCTGCGCCACACCCCGCGACCGAGGAGAAGCATACCCCGACGCGGCGGTAGAGCGATGGGTGGGGTGGCCCAGATTCGTCAGGTTGTCGCGCCGACCAGCGTGAGCAGGGTCGCCTCGGGACGGCAGCCCAGGCGGATCGGGGCGAACGGCGAGGTCCCGAGGCCAGGTGAGACGTGCAGCCAGGCGGAGGTGCCGCCGCCGTACCGGGACAGACCGCGGGCCCGGGAGCGGTCCAGCCCGCAGTTGGTCACCATCGCGCCGACGCCGGGCAGACGGATCTGCCCACCATGGGTGTGGCCGGACAGGACGAGCCGCACCCCGTCCGCGACGAACGCGTCAAGGACTCGGGGCTCGGGGGTGTGGGACAGACCGACCGCCAGATCGGTGCCGGGGCTGGGGGGCCCCGCAATCGCACCGACGCGGTCACGGCGCAGCCTGGCGTCGTCCACCCCCCGCAGATCCAGGCGCAGTCCACCGGCCTCACTGACGGCCCGGGTGTTGGTGAGATCCAGCCATCCGCTGGCGGCCGTGAGCTTGCCGGCCAGGGTGGACCAGTCCAGCGACCTGCCGTGCGGATCGGCCGGCGCCGCCCGCCGCAGGTAGCGGTGCGGACTGCGCAACGTCGGGGCGAAGTAGTCGTTGTTTCCGGGAACGAACACGCCGGGGAAGTAGAAAAGCGGCTCCAACGCGGCCAGGAGCGGGTCGCGGGCATCGTCGGCGCAGACGAGATCCCCGGTCACCGCGACCAGGTCGGGGACAAGCCGCGCGAGCTCGGACAGCCAGGCCAGCTTGTCGACCTGACGAACGGTGATGTGCAGATCAGACAAGTGCAGCACCCGCACCGGCCGGGTCCCGGGCGACAGGACCGGGACCCGCACCCGGCGCAGCGTGTAGGACCTGCGCTCGTAGAGGCTTCCGTACGCCAGCGCCGCGACGCCCGACGCCGCAACGACGCGCAGAGCTCCGAGCGCTCTGCCTGAGCCCGCCCATGGACGCCGGACCGACCCCTGAGACCCACGACGCATCCAGATCAGACCTTTCCCGGGGAGCCCGATTTCGGGGATCCCCGACCTCTAGCGGCATCTGCGATGTGCCGGCACCTTTGGGCCTCGCCCCGTCCGTGCCGGTGTCCCCACCGTCTCACCCCGGCCACCGCTCGGCCCGCCGGGCGCGGCCCGGACACCGACGCGGCGCCCGGCCTGACACCATCGTCGTCGCCGACCCGTGGTCGAACGTGACCAGCCCGCCGCCCGGACCATAGGCTGCGTTGACTATGAGCACCCCGACGGAGCCCGGCCCACGTGCGGAGCCCGGCCCACTGCAGCAGCGCCTGCGCGCCGATCTGACGGTCGCGATGAAATCCCGTGACGAGCTACGGACGGCCACGCTGCGCCTGACGCTCGCCGCCGTGAAGGACGCGGAGGTCGCCGGCGACACCGCACGTACCCTCGACGACGCGGAGGTCCTGAAGGTCCTCACCCGCGAGGTGAAAAAGCGCCGCGAGGCTGCCGATGCCTATGCCGCGGCCGGACGGGACGAGGCCGCCGAGCGGGAACGTGCCGAGGGCGAGGTGCTCGGCGAGTACCTGCCCCGCCAGCTCGGCGAGGACGAGCTGGCCGCGATCATCGACCGGGTACTCGGCGAACTGGGGCTCACCGGTCCAAGGGCGATCGGGCCCGTCATGAAGTCGGTGCAGGCGGAGGTCGCCGGCCGGGCCGACGGCGGACGGGTTGCCGCCCTGGTCAAGGCCCGCCTCGCCAGCACCTGAACACAGCGGCCGGACGCCGTCGTCAGGCCGCTCGCTCGGGCCGCGCTCAGCGCGGACGGTTGCGCCGGTTGGGACTCAGGGCCGGCTGGGCCCCACCAAGCGTGGCCCCGAGCTGGGAGCGGGGGAAGAACTGCGCCAGGATGCCGGGCCCGTCCGGCGCGGCGCCGAGGCCGATGCCGCCGGACGGCGCGCCACCGGGCAGCACTGGGGCGCCGGTAAGTCCGCCGGAGATCGCCAGGTGAATCTCGGTGTTCAGGGACACGACGCTGCCGGCGGCCGGCGTCATGGACACCACGATCCCCGGCTGGGCGGGCCAGACCACGGGCTGCGAGGACACGTGGAAGCCCTGCTGGACCAGAATCTGCTCGGCCACCGACTGCTGCTGGCCGACGACGTTCGGGACCGGTTTCGTCGGGACCTGCGGCTGGGTGCCGTCCTCCGGCGGGAGGGGCGCGACCGGGAGGTTGAGCCCGCTGATCGTCCGCGTCATGGTGCGGGCCCAGATCTGGGCCGGATAGCCGCCGCCGAACACGTTGCGGCCGAGCACGTCCGTCAGAGGATGAGCGGTCGGGCCACGCGGGTCGGCGAGAGTCACCGCGGTGGCGAGCTGCGGGATGTAGCCGGCGAACGAGGCGGTGCTGAAGCCCTCGGCGGTACCGGTCTTGCCCGCGGCCGGCCGGCCGATCTGCGCGTTGCCGCTGGCGGTGCCGTGGCTGATGACGCCCTCCAGCACCGAGCTCACCGTGTCGACGATCTTCGGGTCGAGCACCTGTTCGCAGGGTGCGCCGGCATTGAACGGCAGCGGCCGGTCGGCACCGCCGACCCGCTGGCTGATCGCGGTGACGGTGCGGGGATCGCACTTGCGGCCGCGGGCCGCGAGCGTCGAGTACGCGGTCGCGAGGTCAAGCGTGCTGATCTCGTTCGACCCCAGGATTGACGACCCGTCCGACGGGCTGATGCCGTTGACGCCCTTGCAGGCGGGATCGTCGTTGCCCTGCTGGCGGATCCGGCAGGAGGTGACACCCAGGTCGCGGGCGATCTGCGCGGTGCGTAGGACGCCGAGCTTCTCCGCGAGCTGGATGTAGTAGGTGTTGACCGAGTTCCAGGTCGCGGTGGTCAGCGAGTAGAAGCCGTCCTCGCTGGGATCGGCGTTCCCGTAGCAGTCGTCCGGCTGCGGGTTCGGGAAGACGTTGGAGTGATAGCAGACCGGGGCGTGCAGCGTCGTCGACAGCGGCATTCCGGCCTTGAGCGCGGAGATGAGTGTGAAGACCTTGAAGGTGGAACCGGGGCTGAACGAGTCCTCGTCGGTCGGATAGACCTCCTTGGTGTGGACGAAGTCGGTGGACAGGCTCGACGGTTTGCCGTCGTCGGTCGGGCCGTACTCCCGGTTTTCGGCGACGGCGAGCACCTGGCCGGTACCCGGCTGCATCATGACGACCCCCGCCGCGACCCGGTTGCCGACCGGGATGACCTCGCTCGCGGCGGACTGGGCAGCCTGCTCGGCGACCGGATCCAACGTGGTTCTGATGGTCAGGCCGCCCTCGAACAGCAACCTTCGCGCGCCGTCCTCGGTCGGGGCGAAGGTTCTGTCGTTGAGGAGATCGTCGCGGACCATCGCGCAGAAGAACGGGGCGGTGGAGTCCGCGCACGGGTCGGCCGAGCGGGCCGGCCGGTCGAGTGCCACCGGGCTGTTGTGCGCGGCGCGGAAGTCGGCATCGCTGACATGGTGCAACTCGCGCATCCGGTCGAGCACCACGTTGCGCCGTTCCCGGGCCGCGTCCGGGTGCAGCACCGGGTTGTAGGCGGTGGGGTTCTTCACCAGGCCGGCGAGCAGCGCCGCCTGCGGCAGGGTGAGCTTGTCGACGTCGACGTTGAAGTAGTGCTTCGCGGCGACCTGGATGCCATAGGCGCCGTCGCCGAAATAGGCGATGTTGAGATAGCGCTCGAGGATCTCGTCCTTACTCAGGTGTGCTTCCAGGTAAAGCGCGTAGCGGGCCTCGCGAAGCTTGCGTTTCACCGTCTGCTCGGTGGCGGCGTGGCGTTGCGCGGCGGTGCTCGCCGACATCAGCAGGACGTTCTTGACGTACTGCTGGGTCAGTGTCGACCCGCCCTGGGTCACCTCGCCGCTCTCCCGGTTGGTGAGGTAGGCGCGAATGAGGCCCTTGTAGTCGAGCCCGTCGTGCTCATAGAACCGCGAGTCCTCGATGTCGACGATCGCCTGGCGCATCACCTGCGGCACCCGGCCGAGCGAGACGACCTCTCGGTCCTGCTCGCCCGACAGCACGGCGATCTGGTTTCCCCGTGCGTCCAGGATCCGGGACGCCTGCGCGAGCGGGGGCACGACCAGGTTCTCCGGCAACCCGAGGAAGTCATCGGCGCCATGCTTGGCGGTCAGACCGACCGCACCGACCACCGGCAGCGCGAGCAGGCCGACGAGCACGCCGGCCACGATGCTGATCAGACCGGCGCCGGACAGCCTGCGGGCCAGGGTCACCGCGGGGTGCCGACGCAGGCCCGTGCGGCCCTGTGCGCCGTAACCGGGACGATAGAGCCGTCTTGCTGACCCGTCGGGCGCCGCCGACCCGGGGGGCGTGGTCATCGACGGACCTCCGTCCAGCCAGGCCGGGACACCAGTCGAAGCATACGGGCCAACATCTGATCAACCACGCCCGGCCCGGAGAACAGGCCGGTACAACTACGGATGAACGTCCCGCCTGAGCCGCCAAAACCGACCTGACCTGGGACAGGATCACTCCTGACAGTCGGGGCACCGGAGGCCGACGCGGGCGAGCCTCGGACCAGCGTGACGACTTCCACATCAACCATTCCCTGAGCGCCTCTCGACGAGCCACCATCGAGCCATCCCCGCCGACGCCCCGCCGCGCGTGATCACATGTCCGGCCGGCCGCGGGGCGATGGAGTCGCTACGGCGACACGGTGGAGACATCCGATCGTCACGCAAGCGACATACGGCTGTCACAGACAGCACTACCGCCGCGATCGGGATCAATGGCCCGGACTAGTCATTTGGACAACCACCCGTGTGGGGTCTGGGCCGTGGCCACGCCACTCCGTACGGTTTCGGGTCAACGCCACGTCACCACCCGCACGGGCCCCCTGACCCGGACTCGAGAAGAAAGGCAGGTGGCATGACCAGAAGCCTGGCCCCCGCCGTCAGTCCCCTTCGTGCCAACCCGACCCGCCTGGTGGGCTCCACCGTCGACGGCGACTGGACGGCCCATGCCGCCTGTCGCGACCTCGACCCGGATGAGCTGTTCGTCCAGGGCGCCGCCCAGAACCGGGTGAAGACCCGGTGCTTCGGCTGCGCCGTCCGTACCGAGTGCCTCGCCGACGCGCTTGACAACCATGTCGAGTTCGGTGTTTGGGGTGGTATGACCGAACGGGAGCGCCGCGCGCTGCTGCGTCGCCGCCCGGACGTCACGTCCTGGCGCAAGCTGCTCGCAGACGCCCAGGCCGATCACCGGTCCGCATCCGCCGGGTAACGGCCGGCCGCGCCCGACCCACCCGCGCCCGGTTCCGCCCGAGGACAACGACGTCCCGGACCGGACCGCAGGACCCCCGCTCAGTATCGCGGTCGCCTGCCGCCTGACCAGCCACGTGGCGCCTGGTCAGCTGTACGTTCACCGCCGAGGCCTGATCGCGATCCGCCCCCCTGCGGGCTGGTCGCATCCCCGCCTGGCCCACCATCAGCTCAGCCGGCCTGGTCCAGCCGTTCCACGCGAGCGAGCGCGTCACCGATCTCCCGAAGGCCCTCGAGGTCGTGCACGTCCTCGGCCAGCGCCTCCACCTCCACCAGCGGGGTGTCCGGATGGGCGCTGGTGAATCGCTCCCGTAGCCTGGCCTCCCGGCTGGCGAGCCGGACCCGTTCCGCATGGATACGCAGGACCGCCGCTGCCAGGGGATGCTCCCGATGCTCGTCGAGGTTCTCGGCGGCGGCGAGGCTGCGCTCGACCGTAAGCGTCGACGCGTTGCTGTGATGTGTCCGGTTGACCACCAGACCCGCCAGCGGCATGCCGTCGGCGTCGAGCCGGTCGACGAAGTAGGACGCCTCGCGCAACGCCGCGGCCTCGGGGGCGGCGACCACCACGAAGGACGTGCCCTGCTCGCCGAGCAACCGGTAGGTCTGCTCGGCCCGAGCCCGGAACCCGCCGAACATCGTCTCCAACGCGGCGACGAACTGGCTCAGGTCGGTCAGCAGCTGTGCCCCGAGCACTTTCGTCAGCACCTTGGTGAACATTCCGAGGCCAGCTCCGACGATCTTCGCGTAGGCCCGGCCACCGGCCTTCGCCGGTACCAGCAACACCCGCAGCAGGCGCCCGTCGAGGAACGTGCCGAGCCGGGTGGGCGCGTCGAGGAAGTCGAGCGCCGAGCGGGTCGGCGGGGTGTCGACGACGATGAGATCCCACTCGCCGGTGGCATCGAGCTGGCCGAGCTTCTCCATCGCCATGTACTCCTGCGTCCCGGAGAAGGACGAGGACAGCGACTGGTAGAAGGGGTTGTCGAGCAGGGCCCGGGCCCGCTCCGGCGAGCTGTGCGCGAGGACGATCTCGTCGAACGTCCGTTTCATATCCAACATCATCGCGTCGAGGCTGCCGCCGGCGGAATCGTCGATCCCGGCCACTTCACACGGCGTGTTGTCCAACGCCGTCAGACCCAGCGACTGGGCCAGCCGGCGCGCCGGGTCGATCGTCAGTACGACGACGATGCGCCCGCGTTCGGCCGCCCGCAGCGCCAGCGCCGCTGCCGTGGTGGTCTTGCCCACACCGCCAGAGCCGCAGCAGACGATGATCCGCTCGGTGTCGAGCATCTCGTCCACGTCGAACAACGGAACCCCGACCGGATGTGGACGCATCGGGCGGGCGGCTCCCGGCGAGCCCTTCGCCGCCCGTCCTGCCGACGACCCTCCGGCTGACGGCCCTCCGGCTGACGATCTCGATTTCACGGCCACCGCGCTCACCCAACCATCTGCTGGGCCCGCAGCAGCTCGGCGAACCGGTAGACCGTGCCAAGATCGACACCATCGGCCATCAGGGGCACCTCGTAGACGGGGCGACCAAGCGCCATGATCTCGGCCCGCTGGCCCGCCTCGAGCGCGACCCGGTCCGCGTGCTGAGCGGCCTCCCAGACCAGCGCCTCGACCAGCTCGGACGTGGGTTCCACGCCGGTTTCCTTGATACCCGCGGCGATCTCCTCGCGGTCGAGCTCACCCCGCCGGGCCAGCCTGGACTCCTTGGCTCTGAGCATCGGCAGGCGGGCCATGTTGACGATGACCCCGCCCAGCGGCAGCCCGGCCGCGGAGAGCTCGGCCACGCCGTCCACGGTCTCCTGGACCGGCATCTCCTCCAGCAGCGTCACCAGGTGCACGGCCGCCCGCTCGGGCCGCAACACCGCCATCACGCTGTCCGCCTGCGCGCGGATCGGCCCCATCCTCGCCAGGCCCGCCACCTCCGCGGTGACGCCCAGGAACCGGGCGATCCGACCGGTGGGCGGGGCGTCCAGCACGACCGCGTCGTAGGCCATGCCGCTCGGCCGGGTGCCGTCCGGCCGGTTGACGGCCTCCTTGACCTTGCCGGTGAGCAGGACGTCGCGCACCCCGGGCGCCACCGTGGTCGCGAAGTCGACCGCGCCGATCCGACCGAGTGCCCGCCCGGCCCGGCGCAGGTTGTAGAACATCTCGAGGTACTCCAGCAGCGCCTCGTCCGCGTCGATCGCCAGCGCGAACACCTCGCCGCCCCCAGGGGCGCTCGCCACCTTTCGCTCCTGGTACGGCAGCGGCGGGGTGTCAAACAGCTGAGCGATCTGCTGGCGTCCCTCCACCTCGGTGAGCAGCACCCGCCTGCCGCCTGTGGCCAGCGCCACGGCGAGCGCACCCGCCACCGTCGTCTTTCCCGTCCCGCCCTTGCCGGTCACGATGTGCAGCCGACGTTCCCAGGGTCCGTCCGCGTCGTCGCCGTCCTCGGCCGCGCTGCGCTCGCCGCTCACCGGTCGACCGTACCCGGGCCGGCGCGCACTGCCACGCCACCGGGCCCGGGTCACCCCCATCGGCGTGACCGTCCGTGCCGGTGCGTCCAGCCCTCCGGGGACGCCGCGTCGAGCCGTCCGAGGACCCGCCGGTGGATGCTCTAATGTCCGGTGTCATGCAGACGAAGTGGGAGTACTTCACGGCTCCGTTGCTGATCCACAACACCAAGCAGATCCTCGACACCTTCGGCGAGGATGGCTGGGAACTCGTCCAGGTCATCCCGGCCCCCAACAACCCCGAGGGTCTTGTCGCCTATTTCAAGCGCCCCAAGGCCCAGGGCTGAGGTGACGACCGCGAGCGAGCGACTGGCCGATCTCGGCCTGGCCCTACCGCCGGTCGCGGCTCCGGCCGGCGCCTATGTCCCCGCGGTGCGCGACGGGGACCTCGTCTGGAGTGCCGGCCAGCTTCCCCTCGTCGACGGTCAACTGTTGGCGACTGGTCTGGTCGGCGAGGCGGTGACACCCGAGCGGGCCGCCGAGCTTGCCCGGGTCGCCGCGTTGAACGCCCTGGCCGCGGTAGCGGCCCAGACCGGCGGGCTGGACGGGATCGGGCGGATCATCAAGATCGTCGGATTCGTCGCGAGCGCCGCCGGGTTCACCGCCCAGCCGAGCGTCGTCAACGGCGCCAGTGACCTGTTCGTCGAGATCTTCGGGGACGCCGGCCGGCATGCCCGCTCGGCGGTCGGCGTCGCCGTCCTGCCGCTGGGCGCCCCGGTGGAGATCGAGGTGATCGCCCGAGTCGCCGCCACCACACCTGCCTGACCACACCCGCCGACCGCACCCGCCCAGCCGCACCCGCCCGGACCGCACCCCCTCAGACCGCACCCGCCCTAGCCGCACCCCTCCGCCCGCACCACCACCATCCATGCCAGCTCCCATGATCACGCCCCGCGGCGGGCTACCCAGCAAGATCCGGCCACGTAGGTCGCCGTGGGGGATAAATCGGGCACGAATGCCCCCACGACGACCTGCTTGGATCTTGCCTGCTGGAATCGGCCATGATCGCGCTCACACGACGTGAGCGCCGGGCTCGAGCGGCTTGCGGCCGGGGCGGGTCGGAGCGGTCCCGGTCGAGGACACGTGACGGGGACACGTGACGGGGACGGACAGCGGGGACGTCGGGCCGGATGGGGAGTAGACCGTCCGGCGCCCGGTTGAGCGGGCTGCGACCTGGCTCGCGTGGAGCCGCATGCGACGGCAGGTCGAACTAGCATCAGCGGCATGGTCGACCACAAAGCCGAGCTGATCACCCGGCTGCGCCGGCCGACAGCGCGGGTCGACGGCATGCTCGACAACTCCACCCACGATGGCGACGCGGCGGGCCGGTCGTGACCGCGCTCCGACCGCCGACTGGCACTGTTCGCCAGGTGACCCCGTTGGCCGCCGTCCTGCTCGCCCCGAACCCAGGCCCGATGACACTGGAGGGGACCAACACCTGGCTGCTGCGGGCGCCGGGCAGCGAGGGCTGTGTCGTGGTCGATCCGGGGCCGGATGACCCCGGTCATCTGGCCGCGGTCGCCGCCACCGGGCCGGTCGAGCTCATCCTGCTCACCCACGGTCACGCCGATCACAGCGCCGGCGCGGCCACGTTGCACCGCCTGACCGGCGCGCCGGTGCGGGCGCTCGACCCGGCGCACCGTCTCGGCGACGAAGGGCTCGCTGCCGGGGACGTCGTCGCCCGGCCCGGCCTCGAGCTGTGCGTCCTGCCCACCCCCGGCCACACCGCCGACTCCCTGTCGTTCCTGCTCACCGGCGACGCGGTGGAGGCCGGGGCGGCGGTGCTCACCGGAGACACGATCCTCGGGCACGGCAGCACGGTGGTGGCCCATCCGGACGGTCGGCTCGACGACTATCTCGCCAGCCTGCGGCTGCTGCGGGACCTGGGCGCGATGACGGTGCTGCCGGGGCACGGCCCGGAGCTACCTGCCGCCGGCGCCGCCGCGCGGCGGTACCTGGCCCACCGGGAGGCACGGCTCGCACAGGTGCGCGAGGCACTCGTCGAGGCGGGCGTCGGACCAGGGCAGGCGGACCCCGCTGCCGTGGTCCGACGGGTCTACGCGGACACGGATCGGGCGCTGTGGCCCGCAGCCGAGCTATCGGTGCGGGCGCAGCTCGACTATCTCCTGGAGCTCGATCCCTGAAAACTCGATCTCCGGGGCATCGATCTCCGGGACGTGGGCCCGCGGGCACGCGACGACCGCCGGGAACCTCCGGCCGGCCATCGCGACGCCCCCCTGAACGGGCCAGGCAGGGCGCACCGCCCCGCGCGGTGGGCTGTGGAACCCTACCCGCCGCCCACGCGGCTCGGTCCGGATCCGGGCCGTGCGGACCGACGTGCCGCGATCCGTCCTGGCCCCGCCGGGGCCGGGCCCTCGATGGGCGGCCCGATCGCCTCCCCCCGCCGGCCTGGGCGGGCGTGCCCGAGGTCGAACGGACCCGTCCCCACCTGCCCGGACATATCCTGCCGCAGTCGGTCATCCGATCGCTTGGGGGCGGGGAAACGAGACCCAGGCCACTAAACTCGGCGCTGGAGGCAACCGCTCGTGCGCAGGATGACGACTTCACTCGACCGGCCCGAGGCCGAGCTGCCGGTCCGCGGCGGGCACTGCCCGCCCCGCCCGGATGCCCGGCCCCGGCGAGGTCCCACACCTCGGGAGGCCCGACGATGAGGGTGCCCGCGCAGTCCCGTCCTACCGGGCCGTCATCATGGTGATCCCCACCCTGGTCACCGGGCCGCTGCAGTGCCCGCGCTGTCACTCTCCGGCCGTCCCGGGCGGCCGGTTCTGCTACAACTGCGGCCTCGAGTTCGGCTCGATCGACGCGGCGGCGTCCGATGTCCCGGAGCGGCGCGTGGTGACCGTGCTGTTCGGCGACCTGTCCGACTTCACCGGCTGGGCCGAGAACCGCGATCCCGAGCGGGTCGGCGAGATGACCGACCGTGTCCTCGCCGCGCTCGCCCACGAGATCGACGAGGTCGGCGGCCGGGTCGACAACCTGACCGGCGACGGCATCATGGCCGTCTTCGGCGCTCCCACCGCCCACGAGGACGATCCGGAACGGGCCGTGCGGGCCGCGGCCGCGATGCAGGAGACCGTGCGCCGTCTGGTCGAGGAGACCGCGGGCGACAGTGCCGAAGGTCGCCTCGGCCTGCGGGTCGGCATCAACACCGGCGAGGTGCTCGCCGGTGTGCAGGCGGCGCTGTCCTACACGGTCATCGGGGACACGGTGAACACCGCGGCACGGCTGTCGGCCGCCGCCTCCGTGGGCACGGTGTACGCCGGGCGGGAGACGGCGCTCGCGACCCGCACGGTGGCGAGCTGGCGGGAGCTGCCGGACCTCGCGCTCAAGGGCAAGCGAGAGCCTGTGCCCGCCTACGAGCTGATCAGCCTGCGCCCGTCCAACGTCGAGCGGCCAGGTCTGGCTGACGACGCGCCGTTCCTCGGCCGCGACGCCGAACTCCGCGATCTGCAGGCGCTGTTCGACGATGTCGTGACCCGCCGGGCGCCGCAGGCGGCGCTGCTCGTCGGCGAGGCCGGCATCGGCAAGACTCGGCTGGCCAGCGAGCTCGCCGACCGGGCGGCCGGGGCCCCTGGCGCGGTGGTGCTGTGGGGACGCACGGTCCGTCACGGCGATGGGCGGGGGCTCGCTCCGCTGGTCGACGTCGTGCGCAACGCCTGCCGGATCACCGACGGTGATTCGCTGGACCGCGTGGCCGACCGGGTGCGGTCGACGGTGGCCGGGCTCGCCCACCCGCTGACCGGCATCCAACTGCCCCCCGGCATCGCCGACCGGCTGTTGCTGCTGCTCGGCGTACCGCTGGACCGGCGCTCGACCGGTGCGCCCGCGGCGACACCGGGTGATCCGGCGGCCCGTGCGTCGCGCATCGAGGAGGCCGAGAACCGCGCGGTGGAGGCGACTGTCGAGGCGGTCGCACTGTTTCTGAGCGCCCTTGCCCGCTGCGGTCCCATCCTGGTCGTCATCGACGACCTGGAGTGGGCGACCAGCCAGCTCTCCGACGCGATCAGCCGGCTCGCCTCCCGGCTGTCCGGCCCGGTGCTGCTCGTCCTGGTCGACCGGGCCGGCCCGCGGCTGGCCACGCTGCCGAACGTGCATCGGATCGACCTCGCGCCGCTGGGCGCCGAGGCGTCCGGGCAGCTGCTTACGAACCACCTGGGCGGACGCACCCTGGAACCGAAGACCCGCGACGATCTGCTCGCCCGGGTACACGGCAACCCGTTCTTCCTGGTCGAGCTGCTCAACCTGCTCATCGACCGGCGCCTGCTGCACCCGGCGGGCGAGCCGCCGGACGGCGCGCACGCCGAACTGGTGCTCGACGGCGCCCTCGCGGACTCCCCACTTCCCGCCGGCGTGCAGTCGGTGCTCGCCGCCCGGATCGACGACCTCGACCCGATCGCCAAGGCGGTGCTGCGGGCGGCGGCGGTGCTCGGGCGCAGGTTCCCCGCCGAGGCGCTGCCGATGGTCGACGAGCGGCCCGCGGACGAGGTGACCCGGGCGCTGGAGGGACTGACCGAGCGGCAGCTCGTCCGCCCGCCCCGGGCGCACGAGGCCCGCTGGCGCTTCGTGCATCCGATGGCCCGTGACGTCGCCTACGCCGGACTGCCCAAGGTCGAGCGTGCTCGCCGGCACGCGACCGCGGCCCGTTGGGGCGTCACCGCGATGATCGGCACCTCCCGGTCCGTCTCGACATTCGTGGCCAGTCACGCGCTGCGCGCGTTTGACCTCGCCGCGTCCATGAGCCTGCCGCCGAACGACCCGGCCTGGGCGGCCCGGATGTCCGGATTCCACGCCCACGTCCGGCTGGCCCGGGCGGCACTGGCCCGCGATGACCACCGCGCCGCCGCCGAGCTGCTCGCCAACGCCCGCCGGCTGGGCCGTGACCTGGTCGACCGGCGCGAGGACAACGTGGTGCGCGTGCTGCACGCCGAGGCGCTCGTCGCGCTGCGTCACCTGGATGAGGCCGAGCGGACGTTGCGCCCGGCGCTGCGGGCGGACGCCCCGGCCCGCCGGGCCGCCGCCTTCTCGGTGCTCGGCGAGCTCCGCCAGAAGCAGGGGCGGGCCGAGGAAGCCGCCCAGTGCCTGCTCACCGCACTCGAGTCGGCCCATGAGGCCGGTGACGAGCGGGCCATCGCGGCCGTCCTGCGCCGCCTGGGCATGCTCGAATACAACGCCGGGCGGATCGGCGCCGCCGAGGAGCGCTACCGCGAGGCACTCGCGATCGCCCAGCGGGTCGACGACCCCCGCGGCGTGGGCTGGGCCTTACAGCATCTCGCCTGGAGCGCCACCACCCGCGGCGACTACCCGCGGGCCGAGCGGACGCTGCGAGAGGCCTCCGCGGTCTTCGAGCGGCTCGAGGACACCGGCGGGCTCGGCTGGTGCCGGGGAACCGAGGCGCTTGTGCTGCTGCTGTCCGGCCAACTCACCCGGGCGCGCAAGCTCACCCGCGAGCTCATCGAGCTCGCCGGGTCCGTCGGCGAGCAGTGGGGGATGGCGGTATGCCTGACCATCGACGGGATCGCCGCCGCCGAGCTCGGTGACATCGCCGTCGCCGAGTCCGATGCGCAGCGGGCCGCGGACCTGTTCGCGTCGTCCGGGGACACCTGGGGCTCGATGCTGGTCCTCGTCGCCCGCGGGCTCGCCGCCCGCGGCGCCGGCGAGCCGGGGCGCGGGGTGCACCATCTCGAGCAGGCCTGCACCCAGGCCACCGAACGCGGACATGTCGTCGTCGGCGCACTCGCGCGGGTGCTGCTTGGGCTCACGCTGCTCGACGCCGGTGAGATCGACCAGGCCGCCGAGGCCGCCGAGGCCGCCCTGCGCGACCTGGAACATCTCGACCTGCGCCCGCATGCCCAGCTCGGGGCGAAAGTGCTGGTGGCACAGATCGCGCGAGCCCGTGGGCGGCTCGACGCCGCCCACGATCTGCTCCGCGAGGCGCTGGCGGCAAGCGAGCCGGCAACGCTGCTGTTCCCCCGCCGGCAGGCCTACGCCCATCTCGCCGGAATCCTGCTGGACGCGGGGCAACCCGCGCAGGCCCTGGACGTCGCGCACCGCGCGGTCGCGGTGGACGCCGAGGATGTCCGCGCCCAGGTGCTCGGCTACCGCGCGCTGGGCACGGCGCTGGTGGCGAACGGCGATCTCGAGGGCGGTCGGGCCGCCTACCTGCGCGCGCTCGCCGCGGCAACCGCGACCGGCGCTGTCAGCGAGGCACCGCAGACCCGCCGGCTGCTGGCCAGCCTGCCCCCCGGCGGCGGCCAGCCGGGCCCGCCGCCGCCTTCCGGTCCCACGGACGGAGGCGGCACGGACAACGGCCCTGGCAGCGCACCAGCCTCGCCCGAGCGCGCTGCCGGCGACGCCCTCGCCGACGCCGCCGGCTGGCCCCGAGCCTGACCAGGGACCAGTTCTCCCGGGCGAGACCGGCTCCGACCGAGGCGAAGGTCAGCGGGCGCGGCGGGACAACCGTTCGCGGTCCAGCAGGACCACGGCGCGCGAGTCCAGGCGAAGCCAGCCGCGCGTCGCGAAATCGGCGAGGGCCTTGTTCACCGTCTCTCGGGACGCACCGACGAGCTGGGCAAGCTCCTCCTGCGTCAGCCCGTGCTCGACCCGGACGCCGGCCGCCTCGTTGCCGGGCTGCGCCGGCTCTCCGAAGCGTTCGGCCAGGTCCAGCAGCGCCTTGGCCACCCGGCCAGGCACGTCGGTGAACACCATGTCCGCCACGCTGTCGTTGGTGCGGCGCAGCCGACGCGCCAACACCCGCAGCAGCATCGCGCCGGCCTCGGGCCGGGTACGCAGCCAGGGGCGCAGCGCGGTGTGCTCCAACGAGAGCAACGACGCATCGGTGACAGCCGTAGCGGTGGCGGTGCGTGGGCCGGGGTCGAACAAGGAAAGCTCGCCAAACAGGTCACCTGGACCCATAACAGACAGCAGGTTCTCCCTACCGTCGGCAGACTGGCGCCCTATCTTCACCTTTCCGGACAGGACGACGAAAACCCGGTCACCCACGTCTCCTTCACGGAACAGCACGTCGCCTCGGGTGACGTCCTGCCGATCAAGATGGTCTGACAGAGCCAGTCGATCCTGCTCGGACAGCCCCACGAACAGCGGTACGCGGGCAAGCAGATCCTCCACGGATCTGAGCATGCCAGGACTGGCGGTGGAGGGCACGGGCAGGGACCCCCAGGGTCTAAATTGCTCGGTCGCCATCAACATACTGCAACCACACGCGCACTGATGGCGAGAATCTGGGCCTGATCAGGCACTGTTGGATGACACCTCCGGGGAGTTCGGTCGCCCGGGGGGACCGTCTCCCGTGGGCCCACGGGCCAGATCCGCTCGGAGGGGCCAGTGGCGGGCGGGCCCAACGTCCCGGTCGCGCCAGGGCCGATCGGCCCCCTACCGCCATCAGGCCACCCGGGAGGCGGCCCCAGGGCCGACCGTCCCGGCCCCGGCAGGCCAGCGCGAACGCCGTTGTCGCGGCCGTCCGGCCGGTCACCGACGCCCACGAGCTGCGAACAGCGCCGTGTGCCCGCGGACGGCCAGCCACGCGGGCTGGCACCTACGCAGATCTCACCGTCGTGCGGACCACACCCGGACAGGGACCCACGGCGATGCCGGCGGCGTGTGATATGTGCCCGGGTGCCGCCCCGCGAAGGCGGCTGTCGGCGCCCGCCGCGCACGGCAGGCAGCACGGGGTGGCGGGCACCTCTCACACCGGACCACCCGGGCGCCCGTGCACCCGGGTGGTCCGGTGGTCCGGTGGTCCGGGCGGTCAGATGGCGCGGTGTTTGCCGGGCGGCGGGCGGAGGCGCCGGCGATAGCGCTCGAGCGCTTCGGGCAGGCCTTGGTGCATCAGGGTGTCGACCTCCTCCGGCCGGGCGTTGTCGAGGAAGCCCTCGAGCCCCTTGCCGGTGTCGGCGGCGTTCAGCGGGCGTTCCACCCGCTCCATCGCCAGCAGGAGCGCGAGCAGCAGGACGGGAAAGCAGATCGCGGCAATGACAAACATGGCCCCTCTATGGTGGCCGACCCACGCCGCCCGATCGCCAACGGGGTGGACGTGTCGCGCGAATGCGGCCGTCCGGGTGACACGACACCGCCCCCCGGGACAGGACGCCGCCTTGCCCGGACACGATGCGGTCCACGCGGCGGGATGCCCAGGCGCACGGCCGATCGGCGCTGGCAGGCCGGTCGGCCGGATACGCTGCCAGACATGCCCGCCATCGCCGACGTCGCCGCCGAGACGCCGCTGGCGCGCACGCGGCGGGCCCGGCGGATCATCCGACTGTTGGGCGAGATCCATCCGGATGCGCGGATCGCGCTGCATTTCCACAACGCGCTTGAGCTGCTGGTCGCCACCGTCCTGTCCGCCCAGTGCACGGACAAGAAGGTCAACGAGATCACGCCGGCGGTGTTCGCGCGCTACCGTCACGCGGCCGACTACGCCGGTGCCGACCGCGCCGAGCTCGAGGTCATGCTGCGCCCGACGGGCTTCTTCCGGGCCAAGGCGAACTCGCTGATCGGCATCGGCTCGGCGCTCACCGAACGCTTCGGTGGCGAGGTTCCGCACACGTTGGACGCCCTGGTCACCCTGCCCGGCGTGGGGCGCAAGACGGCCAACGTGGTGCTCGGGCACGCCTTCGACACCCCCGGCATCACCGTGGACACCCATGTCGGGCGCCTCTCCCGCCGCTTCGGCCTCACCGAGCAGACCGACCCGGTCCGGGTCGAGGCGGATCTCGCGGGCCTGATCGAACGCCGGGACTGGACGATCGCCTCCGATCGGATGATCTTCCATGGCCGGCGCTTCTGCCACGCCCGCCGACCGGCCTGTGGGGTCTGCGCGCTGGCGCGGCTATGCCCGTCGTACGGCGCCGGTCCGATCGAGACCGAGGTGGCCGCTCGGCTGGTGCGGGGCACCCAGGGCGACATCGAGGCGCTGCAGTGATCGGCGCGCCGCTACGGATGGCCGGCATGACATCATGATCGATGTACCCCGATGATCGGCATGTCGCGATGATCGAGTCCGACATCCCCCTGCCTGGTTGGCCACCCGAATCCGATGATCTCCCAGGTTCCCCGCCGGCTCTGGGCGACCCGGGCTCGCCGAGCGGGCCGGACGTTCCCGACTGGCTGCGCACGCTCGCCGTCGCGGCGGACGAGGCGCTGCGGCGCAGCCCGCTCAGCTGGGGAGAGCCCGTGGCCGGGGCACGCCCGGCGGCTGTGCTCGTCCTGTTCGGCCAAGGCCCGCAGGGCCCGGACGTGCTGCTGATCGAACGCTCCGCGGGCTTGCGCCGCCATGCCAGCCAGCCAGCCTTCCCGGGGGGCGCGGCGGACGACACCGACGCCAGCCGGGCCGAGACCGCCCTGCGCGAGGCCGCCGAGGAGGTCGGCGTCGACCCACGGGGCGTTCAGGTGCTCACCACGACGTCGCCGTACTACCTGTGGGCGAGCCACTATCTGGTCTCAGTGGTGATCGGCTGGTGGCACACGCCCTGCGAGGTGACACCGGTCGACCTCGCCGAAACGTCCTTCGTCGCCCGGGTGCCGCTGGCAGAGCTCACCGACCCGGCGAACCGGCTGCTGGTGCGCACCCCCACCGGACGCACGACGCCGGCGTTCCGGGTGCGCGGACTGCTGGTCTGGGGGTTCACCGCGGGCATCCTCGACGTCCTGCTCGGACTCGGCGGCTGGGAACGCCCGTGGACGCCCGCCGAGACCGTGGACTTCCCCTTCCCACCGCGTAGCGCCGACGCACCGGGCGCGGTCCGACCCGAGAGAGACCCGTTGTGATGTCCTGTGCTGCTGTCCCCGCCCACGCGAGCCGACCAGCACGGCCGGCACGGCCGGCACAGGCGGCACAGGCGGCACGGTCGGCGGCGTCCAGCCTGCTGGCCCTGCTGGTCCTCGTGGCACTGGGCGTCACCGGCTGCGGCGGAAACGGTGGGTCGGCTCCGTCCGACGGCCCCACGCTGTCCGCTCGGCAGGCGGCCGGCGGCGTGCAGGTGTTCGCGGTGTCTGGCCTGCCGGCCATGAAGTTCTCCGCCAGCGAGCTGGTGGCCAGGCCGGGAACCATCCGGGTGGACTTCTCCGTCCCCGAGGGTTCGGCACCGCACAACTTCGTCATCCCCAGCATCCCGACCGCGCACACCCCGATCGTGTCCGCCGGAAGCTCACAGAGCGTCACATTCACCGTCACCCGGCCAGGTGACTATCAGATCGTCTGTACCATTCATGCAAACATGACGGCAACACTGAAGATCACCTGAGCCGGGCCGGGGGAGCCGCGTGCCCAACCTGCTCGACCTGATCCTGCTGCTGGTGGTCGTTGCCTTTGCGATCTCCGGCTATCGGCAGGGCTTCATCGTCGGTCTGCTGTCGTTCGTCGGCTTTCTCGGCGGTGGCGTTCTCGGCGCGAAGGTCGCGAAGCCGTTCACCGAGGCGATCGGGCAGCAGGCGCATGGTGCGCTCATCGGCCTGCTGGTGGTGCTGGGCCTCGCCATGACCGGGCAGATAGCCGGTACGGCCCTCGGCGTCGCCCTGCGTACCAGGCTGACCTGGCAGTCGGGCCGAACGGTGGACGCCGCCGCGGGGGCGGTGCTCTCCGGCATGTCGGTCCTTCTGGTCGCCTGGCTGCTCGCGACCGCCGCGCAGCGCTCCCCGATCACCTCACTCGCCCGCTCGGTGCAGGACTCCCGAGTGCTCGCCGCGGTGGACGCCGAGATGCCCGACGATGTCCGTCAGACCTTCGCGGACCTGCGCCAGATCGCCGACAACAACGGGTTCCCCGAGGTCTTCTCCGGCCTGCATGGAAAACGTGTCCTCGCTGCCTCGCCACCGGACCCGGCCACCGTGGGGGCTCCCGGCGTGACGAGCGCGGCCGCCAGCATCGTCAAGATCCTCGGAGTGGCCCGCTCATGCGGCGAACGCGTCGAGGGATCGGGGTTCGTGTTCGCCCCGCAACGGGTGATGACCAACGCCCACGTGGTCGCCGGGGTGCGCCAGCCCACGATCGTGCTCTCGAGTGGAACCCTGCCAGCCACCGTCGTCCTGTTCGACCCTGACCGGGACATCGCCGTGCTGAGCGTGCCCAGCCTGCAGCGGCCACCGCTGCAGGTGCGTGCCTCACCGGCCGCCGACACCGAGGACCCGGCGGTGATCGCCGGCTACCCCGAGGACGGCCCGTACACCACGGTCGCCGCCCGGGTCCGACAGCACCAGCGGGCCGAGGCGGCGAACATCTACGAGCACGGCTCGGTGGTACGCGACATCTACTCGGTACGCGGCAAGGTCCTGCCCGGCAACTCCGGCGGCCCGTTGCTGGCCCCCGACGGTTCGGTGCTCGGCGTGGTGTTCGCCGCCGCGATCGGCGACTCCGACACCGGCTACGTGCTCAGTGCCGCCGAGGTCGCCTCCGCCGCGACCGTGGGCAGGGTCGCCTCGGACCCGGTCAGCACCCAGGGCTGCGCCTGAGGTTCCGCTTTCCCGCCGGATCAGGCCGGATCAGATGTGGGCCGGGTCGAGCCAACGCAGCAGCTCCGCGTTGACGGCGTCCGGTGCTTCCTCGTGTGGGAAGTGCCCCACGCCCTCGTACAACCGCCAGGTGTAGCCACCGCTGATGTAACGCCCGGAGCCCTGGGCCGTTGCCGGCAGTTGGACGCGGTCCAGCGTGCCATGGATCTGCAGGGTGTCGACCTGCGACGAGCGGCGCAGGGCGGCGGCGAAGCGCGCCCCGTCCGGGCGGAACAACGAGCGGAACACCCACCGGTGGTACTCCAACGCGCTGTGTGCGACGCCGGGAATGCGCATCGCGCCGCGGTAGCGCCGTTCCGTCCCGGCATCGGGATAGCCCGGTCCGCCCCAGTCCCGCAGCAACGTCGCGACATGCGCGGCATTGGCGGCTACCAGCAGCCGTTCCGGGTGCCAGGGCAGCTGGAAGCCGAGCAGGTAGCGACTGGCCATGCCCTGCCCACGGGGATCAGCGGCGATCTGGTGCCGCAGCCGCAGCGGGTGGGCCATGGCCAGTACGGCCAGGCGGCGCACAACCGTCGGGTGGCGCGTCGCCATCGTCCAGCCGAGCAGGCCACCCCAGTCATGGCCGACGACGGCGGCGTCCCGTTCCCCGAGGGCGCGGATGAGCCCGGCCATATCGTCGGACAGGGTGAAGGGGTCATAGCCTCGCGGCGGTTTGTCGCTCGCGCCGTATCCCCGCAGGTCGGGGGCGACAACGCGGTAGCCCGCGGCGGACAGTGCCGCCATCTGGTGCCGCCAGGCCCACCAGAACTGCGGAAACCCGTGCAGGAGCAGCACGAGTGGACCGCTTCCCTGCTCGGCGACATGCAGCCGCGTCCCGTTGGCCGACACGTCACGATGCCGCCACGGCCCGTCGATCAGCACGCTGGCGGGCTCGGGAACGCTGTCCTCCATTGCCTGTCAGGATGGCAGACCCGCCGTACCGGACGACCGGTGGGACCCTACCGGCCGCCCGGGACAGCGGACTGGCCCGGGACGGAGCGCGGCACCGGATGCGCAGCCGCGCTTCCCGACCCCGCGACCGGTGTCGGGGCCGGCGCCGAGGTCGTGGCGACGGAGCCCGGCGCCACGGTGGGCCGACGCAGCCAGGCGATGTCGTCGCGGACGGTCTGGATGGTCCGTTCGGGCGGGGACAACTTCCGAAAACGGGTCGCCCCGAACAGCGCGATCACCCCCGCGACGGCCAGGTACAACCCGGCGGTGAGCAGGTAGGACCAGAACCGTTCCACCCCGGCCCAGGTGAACAGCTCCCCCAGGAAGATCGTCACGGCGATCAGCGCGCACAGGCCGAGCCCGCCTGCCACCGCGAGACAGGCGATCCCCACCGCGGCGGCGGTGGCCGTCCGGGTGAGTTCGGCCTTGGCCAGATCGAGCTCCTGCCGGACGAGCAGTGAGACGTCGCGGGTGGCCAGGGCCACCAGCTCACCCAGCGAAGGCTCGCCGCCCTCCCCAGCCTTCACACCAGTAGTCGACGACACCCCGCGCCCTCCCTCTACCCATACCCGACCGACCGCTGGCGGCATCGGACCGAACGGTCCGGGTCGTACAGCCGATCGACCCCTCAAGCGCAGTCTGCCCCGCCCGGGCGACCACGGGGGCGAAACAACGCGGCCGCGATCGGTGTGACCCCGCTGACCTCGACCGCCGTGCTGGTCCGCCCGGGCCCGGCGACCGCGCCCACCTGCCGGTCCGCCCTCGCCGCGCGCCTGCGCGGGCCGGGCCGCGCCGAGCGAGGACCGCCTGCCCCGGGTGGCCCATGCCGGTAGCGTTGCCCACTGTGAACCCCCGCCCGTCCGGATCAGTACTCACCGACGATCCGCTGGCCCGCGTCGCCGCACTGCCAGGCGTCCGCGATGCCGCGGATGCCGCCCGTGCGGCGGTCGACGCCCTGCTGCGGCACCGCATCCTGCGCCGGCGCAGCGCCGAGGTCACCACGGAGGCATCCCTGCGTGCCGCCCGGGCCTCGGCCAGCCTCGAGGGCCACGACGTCGACCTCGATCTGCTGCGTCAACGGCTCCAGGACGGCGGTGCCGGCAGCCCCGCCGGCCACGACGTCGCCGCCGGCGCCGGGTCCGGCCAGGGCGTGATCGAGGCTGTCGGCGCGGACCCCGCGTCGGCCGCGGGGGGTGACAGCGCGGGGGGTGACAGCGCGGCGGGCCCGGCCGAGCTGTCGGTCGTGCTGGGGACGGTCCGGCTGTACGGCGAGCTCGGGGTACTGGCTCCCGCCTGGGAGCGGGCCCCGCGGCAGGCACTCGCCCGCATGCACGTTCTGCTCGGGCGCGGCGCGCTGCCCGACGAGGTGCTCGGCCGACCACGGCCGGATGCGGGCGGCCCGCCACAGCTCGATCCGCTTCGGCTGGGACCTCCCCCGGCCACCATGGAGGCCTCGGTCCGCCTCGACGGCCTGACCGGCCTCCTCGTCGCGCCGACCGCGGCCCCGGCGATCATCGTTGCCGCGGTCGTGCACGGCGAGCTGCTCGCTCTGCGCCCCTTCGGCGCCCTGGACGGCGTGATCGCCCGCGCGGCTGCCCGGCTCGTGCTGATCAGCCGCGGTTTGGACCCCAAAGCACTCACCGCGACGGACGTCGGTCATCTCGAGGCCGGCCTGGCCCGATCGGGCCAGACGTCCAACAACGACGCCCATGCCCAGCAGACACCCGTACTCGACTACCAGGCCGCGGCCGACGCCTACGTACACGGCGGTCGAGACGGGGTGATCGCCTGGCTGGCGCACTGCTCCCGGGCGCTGGAACTGGCCGCGCGAGAGTCCCTGGCCATCTGCGAGGCGCTCTCCCGCGCCTGAACCTCGGCGGGGACACCACGACGCCCACCCTGGCCTTCCACTGCCCGCCAACCCAGACAGGCCCCGAACAGATCCGGGGGATGGAACGCAGCCCCACGTCTGGAAGATGCTCGACCGCCGCCCGTGATGCACGCCGCATCTGGAATCCACCCCAGATCCGCGATCGGACGGTCGGCGCATCCGCCCATACGTCCCGACCGCCCACGAGGCCGATTCGCTCCGGTCCGCCACAGGTCTGGTCTGGTCACTGTCCCGCACGGCGGCACGGCGGCGCTGATCACGCGCATTGCCCGGCGGACACGTCGGCCAGCACGTTAGTCGACAACGTGCCCTGTGGATAACAGTCATCCACAGGCCACTGGATGGCGCATGGTGGGCCGGTCCACTTCCATCCGACCGGGAACCGAGGCGCCATGTCCCCCGCGCTGCCCCCGCCGACCACCACTCCGCCCCCCGGTGCGCACTCGCCCACCGGCGCGCCTCCGCCCATTGGCTCACCCCCGCCGTCCGACCGGGGCGGCGACGAGCAGCCGCACCGGCCGCTGTTGGTGACCAGCCGGCCGGATCTGCTGGACGACCTGCTGCGGATGACCGTGGTAGCCGGCGTCAGCGCGACCGTCGCCGTCGAGCCGGCCGCGGTCCGCCGCAGCTGGGTCCAGGCCCCGCTGGTCGTGGTCGGGATGGACCGGGCGTCGGCGTGTCTCGCGGCCGGTCTGCCGCCCCGACCGCAGGTGATCCTCGTCGGGGACGAGACCACGGACAGCCGGGTGTGGTCGTACGGCACTCGACTCGGCGCCGATCATGTGATCTTCCTGCCCGCGGCGGAGTCCTGGCTTACCGGGATCTTCGCCGAGCTGGGCGGCGCCTGTCGGTCGCCCTGTGTCACGATCGGGGTCGTTGCCGGCCGGCGTGGGAGCGGATCCTCAACACTCTCCGTAGCCCTCGCCCTGGCCGCGCTGCGCAACGAGCTGCGCACCATGCTCGTCGACGCCGACCCGCGGGGCGGTGGGCTGGGCCCCGGTTTCGCCCGCCTGCTGCCGGGTGCCGACGCGTCTCCTTCGCACTACGGTCCGCGGGCGCTACGCGGGGCGGACGCCGCGTCATTGCCGGACCAGACGCATCGGGGCGAGCTCTCGGTGATCACCTGGGATGAGGCGACCGGTCCCGAGATCTCGCCGCTGGCCATGACCGAGCTGCTGTCCACCGCCCGCGCCACGTCCGACCTCGCCGTGTTCGACCTGCCCTGGCAACCGGACGCGTCGGCCGCCATGGCCGTCGCCGCCTGCCGCACGATGCTGATCGTGCTGGCCGCGGACCCCCAGGCGGTGACGACGGCCCGGCGGGTCCGCGCAACGATCGCACGGCACTGCGCCGACATCCGCGCGGTCATTCGTCTCGACGACACACCGATGCGCGATCCCGCGCAGATCGGTAAGGCACTCGGCGTTCCGGTCGCCGCGGTGCTGCCCGAGGGCGCCACCGCGTTCGACGACCAACTGCTTGCCGCGCTGGATCTCGTCGACCTCCCGTCTGCTGGAGGCCGTGGCCCGGGTACCCGGGCATGACGCCCGAGTCGTCCGCGCACGTCGCGCCGATTCCCGGTGACGTCGGCGCCGGCCCGCTCGAGGAGTTCCTCACCGACCCGCACGTGACCGACGTCCTCGTCAACTCCCCGGAGGAGGTCTGGGTCGAACGCCGCGGCCGGCTGACACGCTCGGCGGTCACCTTCGCCGACGAGGAGTCCGTGCGTCGCCTGGCGGTACGCCTGGCCGCCGCCGCGGGCCGGCGTCTCGACCTGGCCATGCCGTTCGCCGACGTCCTGCTGCATGACGGCACCCGCATGCACGCCGTGCTGGCGCCGACCGCCGTACGCGGCACCTGCCTGTCGCTTCGGCGACCGCGGCGGCATCCGTTCACCTTCGACGAACTGCTCCTCGCCGGCACGATCAGCCCGGCAGTGGCCGCCGTCCTGCACGCGATGCTCACCGCCCGGCTCGCGATCGTCGTGACCGGCGGCACAGGTACGGGCAAGAGCACCCTGCTCGCCGCCCTGCTGGGTGCGGTGCGGCCAGGAGAGCGCATCGTTCTGGTGGAGGACACCGCGGAGCTGGTGGTGAACCGACCGGGTCTCGTCCGGCTGGAGGCGCGCCCACCCAACATCGAGGGCGCCGGTGAGGTCACCCAGCGGGATCTGGTCCGCCAGGCACTGCGAATGCGTCCAGACCGCCTGGTCGTCGGGGAGGTCCGCGGCCCGGAGGTCCTCGATCTGCTGGTCGCCCTCAACACCGGGCACGAGGGCGGGCTCAGCACCGTGCACGCGAACGACACCGCCTCCCTGCCCACCCGGCTGGAGGCCCTCGCCGCCCTCGCCGGCCTGTCCCGGGCAGCCGTCCACAGCCACGTCGCGGCCGCCCTGCACGCTGCCGTCCATCTGCGGCGCGACGTCCAGGGGCGCCGCCGGGTCCAGGCGATCGGCGTGTTCCACCGCATGGCGGACGGTCTGGTGCGAGTGCTCCCGGCACTCGTCACACCACCCGGGCCGCACGGCCGGCGGGGCGCCGGTCCGGTGGCCACAGCCGGGTTGCCGTTGCTGCGTGCTCTGCTCGATGCCCGCGGTGTCCCGATGCCCAGTGTGGCCGAACTGCCCGCGGTGGCCGAACTTCCCACGTCCGGACGCCGGCAGGCATGAGGAGCCGACCCAGATGAGAAATCCCGGATGAGAAGCGCGGTGCTGTTCGCCGTCACGCTCGGCGTCGGCGCCGTCGCCTGGCTGTTCGTCGGGCCAGTCGCCGCGACGGCCCTGGCCGCGGGCAGCTGCCCCCTGGCTCGCGCAGCTCGCCGTGCCGGGCATCGACGCCATCAGGCCGAGGAGCGCGCACAGGCCGAGGATTTCCTCGGCGCCTTCGCCGCCGAACTCGACGCGGGCGGACCACCCAGTCTCGCTCTGCACGCCGCGGCGCGCTCCACCGCGCGAGCCCCGTCCCGGGCCACCACCCGGACTCGACCCGCAGCGCGGAGCCGGACAGCGTGGCTACCACTCGACCGGCTCGTGGCGGACATCGCGGATACGGACGATCCCGGCCAGGTGCTGTGCCTGGCCGAGGCAGGATCCATTCGCCAGCTGGGCATCGCCTACCGGGTCTGCACCCGGGCCGGCGCCCGGCTCGCACCGGTCGCCGAGATGCTGGCCTCGCTCGCCCGCGCGGATGCCGTGCGCGCCGGGGAGCTCGCCGCGGCTCTGGCCGGGCCACGGTCCTCGGGACGACTCGTCGCCGCCTTGCCGGCCGTCGGTCTCGCGTTGGGTTCGCTGGCCGGCGCCGCCCCCCTGCACGTGCTGCTGACCACCCCGGCCGGTGCCGCCTGCCTGCTCGGCGGCGGCATTGCCGACCTTGTTGGCCTGCGCTGGCTGCGCGCCTTCGCGGACGGGGTGGAACGCCGGGCGGCGCCGGTCGCCATGGACGCCGCTCGCCCACACGGTCAGGGCGGTGCACCGGAGAAGCCCAGCGCCGCGCAGCGGCGGACGCGCCTGCTCGCCGATCTTCCGCTCGCGCTCGATCTGATTGCGGCCCACCTGCGCAGCGGCGGAACGATCAGTTCGGCCCTCGCTACCGTCGGCGCGGCGAACGGTGGCGCGCTGGGCGAGCATCTGGTCGGTGCGGCCCGCGCCCTGCAGGCCGGCGCGGACGTCCACACCGCCTGCGCCCGCCTCGTCGCGGTCGCATATCCACCTCGGTGGAGCGACCGGCTTGGCCGGCTTGGCCGGCTGGCGGCGCGTGCCTCGCACGCCGTCCCGCACACCCGTTGGCCGGCCCTGACGCAGGCGGCAGTCGCGGCCTTCGACCGGGCGCATCGTTCCGGTGCCCGACCGGCCGCGGCGCTGACCCACCTGGCCGAACGAGCCCGCGCCGAGGCCCACGCAGAGATCATCACGGCCGCCCGCCGCGCTGGCGTGCTCGCCGTGGCACCGCTGGGACTGTGCTTCCTGCCTGCCTTCCTGCTACTCAGCGTCGTTCCCGTGGTGCTCGGCACCCTGCCGGGCCTGCTGCCTCCCGGTTGAAACCCGCCCCCGCTCCGCCACCCGCCTTCGCCCTGCCACCCGCAAGGTCCTGACCCCACCTGGAGGAACTCCATGTCGACGTCGCCCGGCACGCGTGCCCGCCAGTCAAGCGCCCACACCGTGCTGCGCCGAGCTTTGATCGCCTGGTGGCGCGGTCCCCGTGGATGGCGCGACCGCGGAATGTCCACCGCCGAGTATGCGGTCGGCACCCTTGCCGCAGTCGCGTTCGCCGGTCTGCTATACGCCGCAGTGACCAGTTCCGCCGCCCGGACAGCAGTCGACTCGCTCGTGCAGCGCGCGCTGTCGGGGTCGTTCTGAACCGGCAGGCCGGCGGCGCCGCCAGGCCAGACCGGCCGCCGCCGCCGTGGCAATCGTCTCCGTCACTCGCATCCGCGGCCGATCGCGACCATGCCGACGACCAAGGTCAGGCCACGGCCGAGCTTGCGGTCGGGCTTCCATCTCTGGTCATGGTGTTCCTCCTTGCCGTCTGGATGCTCGCTGTCATGTTCGGCCAAGGTCGTTGTGCCGACGCGGCCCGTATCGGCGCCCGCCTCGCGGCCCGCGGCGAATCGGACTCGGTCGTGGCCGCCGCGGTGGCCCAGGCCGCGCCCGCACACGCCGCCTTACGGCTGACCCGCCACGATGGCCTCGTCGATGTCCAGGTGTCGGTGGTCATCGGTTCGACCGTCCTCGGCCAGCTCATCCCCCGGCGAGCCGTGTCAGCGCACGTCGTCGCACCCGCCGAACCAGATCTCCCCGTCGCCGCGCCCGACCCTGCACCCGCCGCTGCCACTGGTGCTGGTGCTGGTGCTGGTGCCGAGGTCTCCGGCCGATCGGACGGCCCGTGACCGCGCCCCGGTGGCCACGCGGCTGGCGGTCGACCGGCGACGTCACCGTTCGCAGCGGCGCCCGATCAGATGCCGGTTCGGCGACTGTCTGGCTACTGGCAGTGATGTTCGCGCTGATGTGGCTGGCCGGCGTCGCCTTCACCGTCGTGACGATCGGCGCCGTGCGGGCCCGGGCAGCAGCCGCTGCCGATCTTGCTTCGCTGGCTGCGGCGAGCATGGCTCCCGCCGACGCGCGGGCTGCGTGCGCGCACGCCGCGCAGGTGAGCGAGGCCAACGGGGCACGGCTGGTCGGGTGCCAGGTCGTCGCCGATGCGGTCGAGGTGCGCGTCCGGGTCGCGGTGCCGACCGCGCTGGGGCTGCAGGCTGGTGTGACCAGCCGGGCCAGGGCCGGGCCATGGGGACGCGCGCCCGGCGCCTACCAACCACCCTCCGCAACTTCGGCGCCGTGACATCGCTCTACTCGGGGTCACGGCCCCGGATGACTCCGGGCGGCAAGTGGCGGCTCAGGACCGTACGTCGGCCGAGGTCGCGGAGTTCTGATCCGCGGAGTCGCCACGGTCGCGGCGGGCCAGATCCGCGACCCGGGCCACGATCCGATCCCCGCGGCGAGGATGGGTGTTCGTCCGCGGCCGCATCTGGACGCCCTCCGAGCTCACGCCCCCCGCACCCGGGGCGTCGGGCCGCGCATCGGACCGCGACCCGGACGGGGTCGCAACCCGCTCGGCAGCCCGGCTCTCGGCGGGCCCGCTCTCGGCGGAGCGTCGAACCCCGTCACGCCCGGCGTCGGAACCCGGGGCGGCTGCCGGCGCCTTCGGGTTCGCCGGGGCTCCGACCGTGATCGGAGCGGTCGCGACCGGACCAGTCGCGACCGACGCAGTGGTCGCGGGCGCAGGAGTGGCCGTGCCCGCCGCAACCGGCGCGATCGGGGTCGCGGTCGCACGCACGGGGCGAGACGGGCCGGCGGCGGGCGCACGCGACGCCTGCGGAGCAGTCGTGGAAGCCGAGGGCGCCGTGGAAACCGAGGGCGCGGGAGAAACCGAGGGCGCCGCGGGACCGCGCGGCGCCGACGGCGGCACCGCGCGCGTCATCGCGGCAAGGTCCCGCTCACGCTGGCGCTGCACCCGCTGGCGGGCCCGGTCACGCGTCAGGCCGTGCAGGAGCAACTGCACGCCAGCAACCACCAGCACCCCGGCGGCGAGCCCGAGCACGAACAGCCCCCAGATGTCGAACGAGAGGGTCTGGCCCATCACGACGACATCGGTGTGGCCGCTGTTCTCCAGGACGAGATCCGCGGTGAAGACGCCTGCCACCAGCAACACCACTACACCGATGGTTACCACCGAGACCTCCAGGTCCATCCGCGGGGGGACCCGCAACGCAGAGCTGACGATCTCGGCCTACCCGCATCCCACGCCTGCGCAACCATCAACTCACTCGGGAACTGCCGACGGCTCAGGGTGATCCGCGATTCACTCCACCAGCGCGGTAATCGCCGCAAGCAGGCGCGCGGCGGCCGCCTTGTCGAGCGGCTCGTTGCCATTGCCGCACTTGGGCGACTGGACGCAGGAGGGGCAGCCAACCGGGCACTCGCACGCCCGCACCGCGTCCCGGGTCGCCGCCAGCCACGATCCGAACCGCAGGAAGCCGCGCTCGGCGAAACCCGCCCCGCCGGCGTGACCGTCGTAGACGAACACGCTCGTCCGCTCGGTGTCGGGATGCAGTTCGGTCGAGACGCCACCGATGTCCCAGCGGTCGCAGGTGGCGAACAGCGGCAGCAGGCCGATCGCGGCATGCTCGGCGGCGTGCACCGCCCCCGGCACCTGCGCGGGAGTCACGGCGGCCTCGGCGAGCAGCTGGTCGGTGACCGTGTACCAGACGCCGCGGGTCCGCAGCTGCCGGGGCGGCAGGTCGAGCGGCTCCTGGCCGAGGACCTCGCCGGTCGCGACGATCCTGCGCTGGTAACCGACCACCTGGCTGGTCACCTCGACCACGCCGAGATGCACCGCAAGGTCCGGCAGGACCCGCTCACGGGTGGAGGCGATGATCCGGATGTCCGTGTGCTCGCGGGCGATCGTCGTCCACTCGGGCGACTCCTCGTGCACAAAGGCGACCGACTCGGTGAGGTCGAGCTCGTCGACCACATAGCTCGAGCCCTGGTGCAGGTACACCGCGCCGGGATGTACCGAGGAGTGCGACGCCGCGGCGTCGACGGTCCCGAGCAGACGCCCCGTCGACGTCTCCACGATCCGTACCGGCGGTCCGCCCGTGCCGCGGATGTCGACGTCCGGACGGGCCCGCTGGGTCCAGTACCAGCCGGTGGGACGACGGCGCAGACGGCCGCGGCGCACCAGGTCATCGACGACCCGCGCCGTCGCCGGGCCGAACAGCTCAAGATCGGCATCGGCCAGCGGCAGCTCAGCGGCCGCGCATTCCAGGTGCGGGCCCAGCACGTACGGATTGTCCGGATCGAAGACGCTCGCCTCCACCGGCCGGCCAAAGACCGCCTCCGGGTGATGGACGAGGTAGGTGTCCAGCGGGTCGTCCCGCGCGACGAGGACGGCCAGCGAGCGCTGTCCGTCCCGGCCGGCCCGGCCCGCCTGCTGCCACAGCGAGGCGAGCGTCCCGGGGAACCCCGCGGTGACGGTCGCGTCCAGGCCGCTGATGTCCACGCCGAGCTCGAGTGCCGAGGTGGCCGCGACGCCGAGCAGCTCCCCGGAGCGCAGCTGGCGCTCCAGCTCCCGGCGTTCCTCCGGCAGGTAACCGGCCCGGTAGGCGGCGACCCGGTCCGCCAGGTCGGCCGCGACCAGGCCGAGTTCCCGGCGGGCTCCCACGGCCACCACCTCGGCCGAGCGGCGGGACCGCACGAACACCAGCGTCCGCACGCCCGCGGCGACGAGGTCCGCCAGCAGATCCGCCGACTCGGCGGTGGCGGAGCGGCGCACCGGCGCACCGTTCTCCCCACCACCGCGGGCCTGGTCACTCTCGTGGTCACGCGTGCGCCCGCCGTCATGGGCGCGGGTGTCCGCGCTGGCGTGGGCCTGCTCATCCGCACCGCCGTGGGCGGGCCGCCCCGTCCACAGCAGTGGAGGCTCGTAGAGCACGAAGTCCATCGGGCCGCGGGGTGCGCCGTCGGCGTCGACGACCTCGACCTCCAGGCCGGTGAGCCGAGCGGCGGACACGCCCGGCTCGGCGACGGTCGCGGAGGCGAGCAGAAACACCGGATGGGCCCCGTAGCGGGCGCAGATCCGCCGCAGCCGACGGATCACCGCCGCCACGTGCGCCCCGAAGACACCCCGGTATCCGTGACACTCGTCGATGATCACGAATCGCAGGCCGCGCAGGAACTGGGCCCACTGGCGGTGCCGCGGCAGGATCCCCCGGTGCAGCATGTCCGGGTTCGTCAGGACGAGCCCGGCGTGCGCCCGCACCCAGTCCCGCTCGGTGGGCGGCGTGTCGCCGTCGAACGTCGCGGCCCGCACGGCCAGCCGCAGCGCCCGCACCGACCGCAGCTGGTCGTGAGCGAGCGCCTTCGTCGGAGACAGGTACAGCGCCCGGGCGGACGGCTCCGCCAGCAGCCGGGACAGCACCGGCATCAGGTAGCCCAATGACTTGCCGGATGCGGTACCCGTCGCCAGCACGACGCTGCGCCCCGCGTGGGCGGCCTCGGCGGCGGCGGCCTGGTGCGTCCACGGTTCGTGGATGCCCGCGCTCGTCCACCGACCGCGTAGCACAGGGTCAACCCACTGCGGCCACGAGGCGCTCTGCCCAGGCCGGGCCGCGACCGCCTCCACGTGGGTCATGCACCTGGACCTGCGCGCGTCACGACGCAACTCGGCGAGGACGGTCTCCTCGCCGCCCACGTCCGCCGGCGATCCCACGATCGCCGAGAATATGCGCCCTCGCCACCACCGTCGCCGCGAAGGAGGACGACGGGACACCACTCCCGGGACAATCTCATCCACCGCGGCGAGCCCGCACCGCAGACCGCCCCCCTGAGGGACAAGATCGGGGATAGATTCCAGCAGACGTCGTCGACGACGCCGCGACGACGTTGGGATCCGCGGCCCGTGTCGTGGGCCATGGGGTTGATCCTCCTCGTGGGAGGGTAATGGCGCCGTGATGTCGGTCTCCCGAACCACGGGAGCGCCGGAGACACTGTGCCGCTGAGGCATCTCAGTGGCACTGAGGCACCAAGGAGGATCCGTGGACCTGTCCCTCACGACTCGCCAAGAAGGCAACCACACGGTCGTGGTGGTGGGCGGCGAGATCGACGTATACACCGCACCGAAGCTGCGTGAACAGTTGATCGATCTGGTCTCCGGAGGGTCGTACAACCTCGTCGTGGACATGGAGGGCGTGGAGTTCCTCGACTCGACCGGTCTCGGCGTTCTCGTCGGCGGCCTCAAGCGGGTCCGGGCGCACGACGGGTCGCTGCACCTGGTCTGCACCCAGGAGCGCATCCTCAAGATCTTCCGGATCACCGGCCTGACGAAGGTGTTCCCGATCCATTCCTCCGTCGAAGATGCCCTTGCCGCGAACGAGTGAGCTACCCGGACATCACGCCCCCGGAAAGGCAGGCACGCCGTATGCCCACCGTTGAGCTGCGGTTCGCCGCCCTGAACGGGCACGTCCGCACTGCTCGAATGATCGCCACGGCGGTAAGTCGACGGGCCGGGGTACCCGTCGGCGCCACCGACGAGATCAAGCTGGCGGTCACGGAGGCATGTGCCCGAGCAGTGCGGGTCAATCGCCGGCATGCGCCACAGGCGCCGGTGCACGTGGCACTCACCGAGACGCCCGACACGTTCACCGTCACCGTCGCCGACCGTGGCCAGGCCGGGGACGAGGTCGCACCAGGTCCGGACGGCGGGCTGGTCACCGCCTCCACCCTGCTCGACCTCGAACCGGAGTCGACGGCTCCGCCGTGGTGGTCCGAGCCGGCCGACGACGACCCGGCCGCCGACAGCGCCGGCTTCCCACCCGGTCTTGGGCTCGCCCTGATCGAGGGCCTGGTCGACGAGGTGCAGATCAGCCGAGGCGCTGACGGGATAGGCACCGTGGTCGCCATGACCTGGCACACCGGCGCCGTCGTCCCGCCGTCCGTGCCCGCGCTCTGAGCGTCTGAGACCTAGCCTCGCCCGGCGGCTCGGCGGAGGTCTTGCTGCGCAGCCCCCGGCGGCTCCGTACGACGGCCGACTCGGGATGTGGAAGTTCCGCACAGACGTTGGAGCTCCGGACGACGTGGGAGCTCCAGACGACGTGGCAGCTCCAGACGACGTGGCAGCTCCAGACGACGTGGGAGTCCTCGACAGAAGTGGGAGTTCCGGGCAGGGCTGAGCTCCGCTCGCACGACGCTCCAGGCCAACCCGCCCCGCCGATCCGGCAAGCCCACCCCGAATCCATGATCGCTACACCTCGCGGCCGGTCGCCCGACAAGATCCGGCCAAACAGGTCGTCGTGGGGGGCAAATCGGACACGAAAGCCCCCACAGCGACCTATTTGGATCTTCCCGCCGGGAACCACATCACGGAGGGTGAATTTCACCCTCGGGAGTGCGGAAAGTTAGCCGCGGGAGTGCGTACGGGGTATAGGGGTTTATTTCAGCTGATTTACCCATCGGGGCCGGCCCTGCTTTCACCCGACAAGAGGGCCGTATCGATCGACCCGAAGCCGGATCGCCAAAAATGCAGCGCACTTCACACCACCGTAGATAGACTCCCCGCATCTCGCGGCCGGTTGAGCAAACCGGCGGAGATCCTGACGTGCTCCCCGACCGACCCGCCGGAATTTCCAGAAATTGGAACAAAGCCGGCGGATCTCCGACCCGGGCATCGCCGGATGCGATGTCAGGCCGCCGACGTCCTTGTACCGCCGGGACCATCCGTACTGGCACCGACGGGCTTTCCGAGGCCGGTGGGGGGCGCACCGAGCAGACCCGGGAGGAGCCATGTCCCCGATCCACGACCTGACGGCCGAGGGCACCGGAATCGACTTCAGCGGCGAGTCGATCGGTCTGGTCGCCGGTGTGGCGGCCATCGCAGTCTGCGCGTTGTTCGTGGCCGGTTTCCTGGCCCGCGAGGTGCTGGCCGCGGATCCCGGCACCGCGCGGATGATCGAGGTCAGCCGTGCGGTCCAAGAGGGTGCTGCCGCCTATCTGAGGCGCCAGTTCCGGACCATCGCCGGATTTGTCGTCGTCATCCCGTTCGTTCTGCTCGCGCTTCCGGCGGATGACACCGGTGCCCGTATCGGCCGTTCAGTGTTCTTTGTGCTCGGCGCGTTGTTCTCCGGCCTGGTGGGGTTCGTCGGAATGTCGCTGGCCACCCGGTCTAACACCCGCACGGCCGCGGCGGCGATGACCCACGGCGAACGGGCCGCCGTACGCATCGCGTTCCGGACCGGCGGAGTGGTCGGCATGTTCACGGTGGGACTCGGGCTACTCGGGGCGGCCGTGGTCGTGCTCGTCTTCCGGGACACCGCACCCGAGGTCCTGGAGGGCTTTGGGTTCGGCGCCGCACTGCTGGCGATGTTCATGCGGGTCGGCGGCGGAATCTTCACCAAGGCGGCCGATGTCGGCGCCGATCTGGTCGGCAAGGTCGAGCAGGGAATTCCCGAGGACGACCCGCGCAATGCCGCGACCATCGCGGACAACGTCGGCGACAACGTGGGCGACTGCGCGGGCATGGCAGCGGACCTGTTCGAGTCGTACGCGGTGACCCTGGTCGCGGCGTTGATCCTCGGGGTGAGCGCCTTCGGCGAGCGGGGTCTGGTGTTCCCGTTGCTGATTCCCGCGGTCGGCGTCGTCACCGCGGTCATCGGCATCTTCGCGGTCTCACCGCGAGCGCGCGACCGCAGCGGCATGGCCGCGATCAACCGGGGATTCTTCGTCTCTGCCGTCGTCTCGGCGATCGGTGCCGTCGCCGTGTCCGTGGCCTACCTGCCGGGCAGTTTCGCCGAGCTGCCCGCGATGGCGGGCAACACCCAGTCGGGTGATCCGCGAGTGATCGCCGCCAGCGCCGTGCTTATCGGCATCGTCCTCGCCGCCGCCATCCAGGTGCTGACCGGGTACTTCACGGAGACGAGCCGGCGGCCGGTACGCGACATCGCCCGCGCATCCACCACCGGCCCGGCCACGACCGTCCTCGCGGGCATCGGCGTGGGACTCGAGTCCGCCGTCTACTCAGCGCTGCTCATCGGCGCGGCCGTGTTCGGCGCCTATCTGCTGGGGTCGGGCAGCGTCTCGATCGCGCTGTTCGCGGTGGCTCTGGCCGGCACCGGACTGCTCACCACAGTTGGCGTGATCGTCTCGATGGACACGTTCGGCCCGGTCAGCGACAACGCCCAGGGCATCGCGGAGATGTCCGGAGACCTCGACGAGGCGGGCGCGGCGATCCTCACCTCGCTGGACGCGGTCGGTAACACCACGAAGGCCATCACCAAGGGCATCGCGATCGCGACGGCGGTGCTGGCCGCGACCGCCCTGTTCGGCTCGTTCACCGACACGGTGACCTCGGCCCTGGCCGACGCGGGTGCCCGGGCCGAGGACGGCCGCGGGCTCGTCGGCGGGCTGAACATCGCCTATCCCGACGCGCTGGTAGGACTGATCGTCGGCGCCGGGGTGGTCTTCCTGTTCTCCGGGCTCGCGATCAACGCGGTCGGACGGGCCGCCGGACGGGTGGTCCTGGAGGTGCGCAACCAGTTCCGGACCCGACCCGGGATCATGACCGGTACCGAACGCCCGGACTACGGCGCTGTGGTCGACATCTGCACCCGCGACTCGCTACGGGAACTGATCACGCCCGGCACCCTGGCGGTGCTCGCGCCGATCGCGGTCGGATTCGGGCTCGGATACCCCCCGCTGGGGGCGTTCCTCGGCGGGGCGATCGCCAGCGGTGTCCTGATGGCGGTGTTCCTGGCCAACTCCGGCGGGGCCTGGGACAACGCGAAAAAGCTTGTCGAGGACGGTGCTTACGGCGGAAAAGGTTCGGAGGTGCATGCGGCAACTGTGATCGGAGACACAGTTGGTGATCCCTTTAAGGACACCGCGGGCCCAGCGATCAATCCACTGCTCAAGGTCATGAACCTGGTCAGCCTGCTGGTCGCCCCCACGGTGGTGAAGTACTCGGTGGGCACGGAACGTAACACTGTGCTACGGGTGACGGTGGCGCTCGCGGCGGTCGCCGTGATCGCCGCAGCGATCATCATGTCCCGGCGACGCGGCGGGACGATTACGGACGACCCCCCGGTCCCGCAGCCCACGCCACGTAACCCGGAGACGATCAGCGCCTGACCACGGGCTCGGCCCATCCCGTCCCGTGACCTGCGGCTACCCTCGGACCGGGACGGGTCGCCTCCGGGCATCCCCCGGCACGCGCCACGCCGCCGGATCCCCGAGGTCGACCTCTCCATTCGACTACCAAACGTAATCGAGATGCCCCGCCTCCCCGTCGGCCCGCATCGACGTGTTACACCGTCGTGCAGCCCCTGACGGGCCGTCGAGGCATGAGCGTGAATGCGATGGGTAGGCGTCGGGCCACGGGACCCATACCTGGACAGGAAGCGCCGCGGACCGCGACGGCGGCGTACGGTGCTGCGTGGCACCGCTCCCACTCCGGCGGAGTCCCGCTCGACCAGCATCCGCCGGACGCCGGTCCGCGGCCCATGCCCGACCCAGCACCACACGTCGTCCGAGCAACATCCGCAATATCCGGGACCTACAGTCCACTGGGGCCCATGTTCCGCCCAGCGGTCACCGAACCAAGCCCGGCCGCACCTGAGCACGTCCGCACCGAGCACGCCTGTACCGAGCCCGTCCGCACCGAACGCACGCCGCATGCCCACACCGGTCACGAGTCCGCCTGACGAGAACGAGCACCGGCACGCCGCATACGCAACGCCGCACCGAGGAGAGAAGTGCCACCGCGCACGAACACGACGACACGGACGTCCCGGACGACCGCCCGGTCCTCCGCACCCGTCCCCGAGCCCAGCGAGCCCGCGGGAGACAACCGACCCGCGACCGGGACGAGCGGCGCCGGCGGCGCGGGTGCCGGCGCGCCCGCATCCGGCACCGGCACCCGGCTGGTGATCGTGGAGTCGCCGGCGAAGGCGAAGACCATCGCCGGGTACCTCGGGCCGGGCTGGCTGGTGGAATCGAGCATCGGGCACATCCGTGACCTGCCGCGCAGCGCCGCCGATGTCCCGGCCGCGCACCGAGGCAAGCCCTGGGCCCGCCTCGGCGTGGACGTCGACAACGACTTCGAGCCGTTGTACGTGGTGACCCCGGACAAGAAGGTCCAGGTCAGCAGGCTCAAGGCGCTGGTCAAGGACGCAAGCGAGCTCTACCTCGCGACAGACGAGGACCGCGAGGGCGAGGCGATCGCCTGGCACCTGCTACAGACCCTCAAGCCAACCGTGCCGGTCAAGCGGATGGTGTTCCACGAGATCACCCCGCAGGCGATCCGCCGCGCGGTGGAGAACCCACGCGAGATCAACGAGAACCTGGTCAACGCGCAGGAGACCCGGCGCATCCTGGACCGGCTCTACGGCTACGAGGTCTCCCCCGTGCTGTGGAAGAAGGTCATGCCGAAGCTCTCGGCCGGCCGGGTGCAGAGCGTTGCCACTCGCGTGCTGGTGGAGCGTGAGCGCGCCCGGATGCGCTTCCGCTCCGCGGAGTACTGGAACATCGAAGGTGTCTTTGGCGCCACCGTCGCCCGGGGCTCGGCGGACAACGGGTCAGGCGCCGGCGCGGGTGGTTCCGGCGCGGTGGAGCGCACACCGCTGCCGGCGACCCTGGTCGCGCTGGATGGCGCCCGCATCGCGACCGGCCGCGATTTCGCGCCCACCGGCGAGCTGACCACGGCCGGCGTCACCCGGCTGGACGAACCAGGTGCCCAGGCACTCGCGCAGCGGCTCGCGGATGCCGCGTTCGCGGTGCGCTCGGTGGAGACCAAGCCATACCGTCGCTCGCCGTACCCCCCGTTCATGACCTCCACGCTGCAACAGGAGGCCGGACGCAAGTTGCGTTACTCCAGCCAGCGCACCATGCAGATCGCGCAGCGGCTGTACGAGAACGGCTACATCACCTACATGCGCACCGACTCGACGAACCTGTCCGAGACGGCACTGACCGCGGCCCGCGCCCAGGCCGAGACGCTCTACGGCCCCGAGTACGTCCCGTCGCGACCGCGGACCTACACCAAGAAGGTCAAGAACGCCCAGGAGGCGCACGAGGCGATCCGGCCCGCCGGCGACCAGTTCCGTACCCCGGGCGATGTCCGCGGCGAGCTGGACGGCGACTCCTACCGTCTCTACGAGCTGATCTGGCAGCGCACGGTGGCCAGCCAAATGGCCGATGCCCGGGGCACATCCGCCACGATCCGGCTCGGCGCGACCTCCTCGGCCGGCGAGAACGCGGAGTTCTCCGCCTCCGGCAAGGTCATCACGTTCCCCGGCTTCCTGCGTGCCTACGTCGAGGGCGCTGACGACCCCGAGGCCGAGCTCGAGGACCGCGAGCGGCGTCTGCCCGACGTCCGCGAGGGCGACCCGCTCACCATCCGTTCGCTCACCCCCCGCGGGCACGCCACCAGCCCGCCGGCCCGGTTCACCGAAGCCAGCCTGGTCAAGACGCTCGAGGAGCTCGGCATCGGCCGACCGTCCACCTACGCCTCGATCATCGGCACGATCCAGGACCGCGGCTACGTGTGGAAGAAGGGGTCGGCGCTCGTCCCGAGCTTCATCGCCTTCGCCGTAGTGGGCCTGCTTGAGGATCACTTCGGCCGGCTCGTCGACTACCGGTTCACCGCGACGATGGAGGACGATCTCGACGAGATCGCCGCCGGCACCGCCGGGTCCACCGACTGGCTCACCCGGTTCTACTTCGGCACCGGCAGCGGCCCCGATCCGGTCACCGATGCCGGTCTGAAGACGCTGGTCAGCGAGCGGCTCGGTGAGATCGACGCCCGCGAGGTGAACTCGATCCCGCTCGGCGTCGCCGACGACGACATGCCTGTGGTCGTCCGCGTCGGCCGGTACGGGCCGTACGTCCAGCACGGCGACGGCCGCGCGAGCGTCCCCGACGATCTGGCGCCCGACGAGCTCACCGTCGCGCATGCTCTCGAGCTGCTGGCCGCGCCCAGCGGCGACCGGGCGCTCGGAACCGACCCGGCCACCGGTGCCACCATCACGGCGAAGGCCGGACGGTTCGGCCCCTACGTCACCACCGACACCGACCCGCCCCGCACCTCCAGCCTGCTGAGCACCATGTCGCTGGAGACGCTGACCCTTGACGACGCCATCCGGCTGCTCTCGCTGCCGCGCAGTCTCGGCACCGCCGACGACGGCGAGGAGATCACCGCCCAGAACGGGCGGTACGGGCCATACGTCAAGAAGGGCACGGAGAGCCGCTCGCTCGAGTCCGAGGAGCAGTTGTTCACCGTCACGCTGCCGGAGGCGCTGGCGCTGCTCGCACAGCCCAAGGCCCGCGGACGGCGCCAGGCCGCGGCGGCCCCGCCGCTGCGCGAGCTGGGCAACGACCCGGCCAGCGGCAAGCCGATGGTCGTCCGCGAGGGCCGCTTCGGTCCGTACGTGACCGACGGGGAGACCAACGCGAGTCTGCGCAAGGGCGACGCAGTCGAGTCGATCACCGACGAGCGGGCGGCCGAGCTGCTCGCCGACCGGCGAGCCCGCGGCCCCGCCACCGGTCGGCGCAGTACCCGTACCACGGCGAAGACCAGTACCACCAAGACCGGCACGGCGAAGACCAGCACAGTGAAGGCCGCGAGTGCAAAGGCCGGCACGGCGAAAACCGGTACCGCGAAGGCAGGCACGTCCAAGGCTGCCGGCACGAAGTCGACCGCCGCGAAATCCGGCACCTCGAAGTCGGCCGCGGCCAAGGGGGACACTGCCAAGGGGGACACTGCCGACGGTACCGACGCCGAGCCGGCGAAGGGCGAGTCGGCGAAGGGCGAGGGTACGGAGCCGCGCACGGCGAGGACGGCAAGCGCACGGACCACTGCGGCGAAGACCGGAACCGCGAAGGCCGGGGCCAGGACCAGTACCGCTAAGTCAGCTGCGGCGAAGACGGGAACGTCGCGGTCCCGCGGTACCAAGACCGCCGGTGTGGGGGACGACGCGGCCGCACCCCCGGAGTCCGCGGTCAGCGGTGGTGCGGCCGGTGGTGGAGGAGGAGGCGGTGCGGCCGGCGGCGGTGGCTCCGGCACGCCGGATGCGTCCGCCGGTGACGCCCGTCAGGTCGGCTGATGGTCCCGCCGATCGGCCGGTTCCAGGAGTCGTGGGAATCGGCCGAGCCGGCGGGGCCTGAGTCCGCGGAGCCCGGACGGTCGGACCCGGTGGACGACACCACCGCGGTGACCCCAACCCCGAGCGCACCCGGCGCACCGGGCCCCGACCCGGCTCCCGCGGACACCGCACCGCAGCCCAGCGGCGCCGCCGGGCCGATCGCGGGCCGGCGCGGACGATTCCGGCTACGGACGGCGCGGTTGCCCAACCGGCATCCCGTCACCACGGTGCCAAACCCGCCCCCGCGGGAGGGGGATGGCGGTGACATCCTCGCCGTGTTGCGCATCCCGGCGTTTCGCCGGATGTGGATCCAGCTCAGCCTGTCCAGCCTCGGCGACTGGATGGGTCTGCTCGCCACGACCGCACTCGTCACCCAACTGCAGGACAGCTTCTCCGGGCAGGCATACGCGATCGGCTCACTGCTGATCGTCCGGCTGATGCCGGCGGTGATCCTTGGGCCGCTCGCCGGCGCGCTCGCTGACCGGTTGGACCGTCGGCTGACCATGGTCGTCACCGACGTGATCCGCTTCGCCCTGTTCGCCTCGATCCCCGTTGTCGGCACCCTGGAATGGCTGCTCGTCGCATCCTTCCTGGTGGAGGCCGTGACGCTGGTCTGGGCGCCGGCGAAGGACGCGAGTGTTCCGCATCTGGTTCCGCGGGAGCGGCTCGCCGCCGCGAACACGCTCAGCCTGATCATGACGTACGGAACGGCTCCGCTGGCCGCCGCGATCTTCACACTGCTAGCGACGATCTCGCGGGCGCTTGGCCCCAGCGTGTCCTTCTTCCGCGACTCGTCCGTGGACCTCGCGCTGTACTTCAACGCGGCGACCTTCCTCGGTTCGGCAATCGTGATCTGGGGCCTGCGCGGGATCGGCCGCGCGGAGCGCCCGGAAACCGGCTCCGGCCCCGGGTTCCTCGCCTCGATCACGGAGGGCTGGCGCTACGTCGGCCACGACCGGCTGGTCCGCGGCCTGGTCATCGGCATCCTCGGCGGATTCGCCGGCGCCGGCTGTGTGATCGCGCTCGGCCGCCTTTACGTGGAGATCCTCGGCGGCGGCGACTCGGCGTACGGCGTGCTGTTCGGCGCGGTGTTCGTCGGGCTTGCCGCCGGGATGGGGGCTGGCCCGAAGCTGCTCGGCGACTACAGCCGGACCAGGCTGTTCGGCGTCTGTGTGACCGCTGCCGGCGTCACCCTCGTCGTGGTCGCGATCATCCCGAACCTGGTCATCGCCTGCATCCTGGTCGTCGCCGTGGGCGCGTTCGCCGGCGTTGCCTGGGTCACCGGGCTCACCTTGCTGCAGGCGGAGGTCTCCGACGAGCTGCGCGGGCGGACCTTCGCCCTGGTGCAGTCACTGGTGCGCATCGACCTGCTGCTGGTGCTCGCCGCCGCGCCCGGCCTGGTGGGGCTGATCGGGTCGCATGGGGTCCACCTCTGGGGCGACATCACCATCCGTGCGGACGGTGTGACCGTCGTCGTGCTGTGCGGGGGCCTGCTCGCGGTCGCCGCCGGCCTGTTCGCCTACCGGCAGATGGACGAGCGGGCCGGTGTCGCCGTTTGGCCGGAGCTGTGGAACGCGCTGCGCGGACGCCGGCACACGACCGTCCGTCCCCGCCACAGCGGGCTGTTCATCGCGGTGGAAGGCATCGAGGGTGCCGGGAGGACCACCCAGATCGGGCTGCTACGTTCCTGGTTGGCCGAGCACGGCCGCGAGGTCGTCGCGACCACCGGCACCAGCGGCATCGGCGGCACCGACACCGGCGCCGGCCTGCGTGTGCTGCTGTTCGACCCGGCCCGGCGCCTGCACACCCGCACCGAGGCGCTGCTCGCCGCCGCGGATCGCGCCGAACAGGTGGCCAGGGTCATCGAACCGGCGCTGGCCCGCGGCGCCGTGGTTCTCGCCGACCAGTACGTCGACGCGTCGATCGCGTTCGCCGACGATGCTCGCGGCGTCCAGGCCGACGAGTTGGTCCGGCTCGCCGAGTGGGCGACCCAGGCACTCGTCCCCGATCTGACGGTCCTGCTGGACCTGCCGGCCGATGTCGCCCGCACCCGAGATCCCGCCTCCGCCACACCGGTCGCCCTCTCCCCGGCTGGTGCTCGCCCCCTCGTCCCCCATCAGGATGTTCACGGTCAGGACGGTTCCGCCCCGGCCGACTCCGGTGCGGACGCACCGGGCCCGCACGACGCATCGCAGACCATGGATGCGGATGTTCTGGCCTATCACGGCCGGGTACGCGACAACCTGCGCGGGCGGGCTCGGCAGGCTTCCTCTCGGTACCTGGTCGTCGACGCGAGACGGCCGGCAGAGGACATCCACGCCGAGATCCGGGCCGCGGTGTCGCGCCGGCTCGCCCTGCGGACCGTGTCCGTTTCGGTCTGAGTTCGCCCCGCGCCCAGGTCCGTCCCCCGGACCGGCTCGCTTCTCGGCCAGCATCTTCTGGGCCGGCCTGTTCTGGGCCGGTTTGTTCTGGGCCGGTCCGAATCCGCGGGCCCGGCGCGGGCGGTCGGGGGCCGCGGGAACAGACGGAGCGGTCAGGGGGTTCAAACCGGTGCGGACAGCGGGGGGATGATGGTCCGGTGAGCGTCTGGGACGCCCTCGTGGGCCAGGAATCGGTTGTCGCGACCCTGCGCGCCGCCGTGAACGCCGCGACCGTCGCGCCGCGCTCGGCGTCTTCTACCGATGACGGCGCCGGTCAGGCGAGCGCGGTGCCGGACCCCACTAGTCCGGGGCCTGGCACCGTGTCTCCTTCAGGCGCACCGTCCCCTTCAGGCGCACCGTCCCAGCCGGGGGCATCGGTGCGTCCGGGCGGGCGGCAGCGGTCGGGGATGACGCACTCGTGGTTGTTCACCGGTCCGCCGGGGGTCGGGCGGGAGGACGCGGCGCGGGCGTTCGCCGCGAGCCTGACCTGCGAACGGCTTCCGCCCGGCTGCGGTGAGTGCTCCGGTTGCCACACAGTGCTTACCGACACTGCCACCGATCTGCGCACCGTCACCCCGGAGGGACTGTCGCTCGGGGTGAAGGACATCCGGGCCCTGGTCCGGGACGCCGCCAGCGCACCGACCGCCGGGCGGTGGCGCATCCTGCTGCTCACCGATGCTGACCGCCTTACCGAGGCCGCGGCGAACGCGCTGCTCAAGGCGCTGGAGGAGCCGGCCGAACGGGCGGTGTTCCTGCTGTGCGCGCCGTCGGTCGAGGACGTCCTGCCCACCATCCGATCCCGCTGTCGAACGGTCGCGCTGCGACTGCCCACGGCCACGGACGTGCGCGCCATGCTGATCCGCGAAGGGGTCGACGAACGGACCGCGGACATCGCCGCCCGGGCGTCGCAGGGCCATCTCGGGCTGGCCAGGCGGCTCGCCGGCGACGAGATTGCCCGCGCCCATCGCGACGCCGTGCTGCGCATCCCCACCCGGTTGGGCCGCGTCGGAGCCTGTCTGGCCGCGGCCGCGGACCTGGTCGACGCCGCGAACGCCGATGCGGAGGCGGCCAACACCGAGCGGGACGTGGGCGAGACAGAGGCGCTCAAGACCGCGCTGGGGGTCGGCGCGACGGCGGTCGGCGGGAAGTCGCGGTCGGCGAAGGCGCCGAAGGCCGGTGCCAAGAGCCGCACGATGGTCGTGCGTGGCGCCGCGGGGGCGCTCAAGGAACTCGAACGCAATCAGAAGAGCCGTGGCCGCCGTACCGTGCTCGACACCCTCGACCGAGCCCTTGTCGACCTTGCCGGGCTGTACCGCGATGTGCTCGCCGAACAGCTCGGGGCGCCGGTCGACCCGATCCATCCCGACTACGCCGTCGAGGCGTCGAGCCTCGCCGCCACCGCCACCCCCGAGCAGACCCTGCGCCGACTCGAGGTGGTCCTCGCCACCCGCACGGCCCTCGCCGACAATCCCGGGCTGGTTCCGCTGCTCGCCGTCGAGTCCCTCGCCCTCGCCCTGCGCGACGCCTAGGCCGCCATCCGGTTGACGTCTACCGGTGCGAACCGGCAGCCGGCGGAAAGTTCGGGGCATATTCTGATCCGGCGGCCCGTCCCCGCGAACCATCCGCGAGGAGGTGACGGCGGATGCCGATGATGTGCGCGGTGGCTTTCTCCCCGCGTGGCAGGCTCTACTATGCCGATCCGGGCGAGCTCACCCCCAGCGTGGGCGACGAGGTGCTGGTGCCGACCGACGACGGTCCCGAGGTTGCCACCTGTGTCTGGGCGGCTCAGTGGGTGTCGGAGGATGTCGGTGAGCTACCGGTGCTCGTGGGGTTGGCCAGCGCGGATGACCTGCGCCGCGCGGAGCTGTCCCGTAAGCGTCGGGCGCGGGCCCGGGTGGCCGCTCGTCGCCTCGCCCGCGACCACGACCTGCGCATGAAGATCGTCGGTGTCGATCACGTGCCGGAGACCGGTGCTTACACGATCTACTTCACCGCGGAGGGCCGCGTCGACTTCCGCGAGCTCGTCCGCGACCTGAACCGGACGCTCATGGCCCGGGTGCGGCTGCGTCAGCTCTCCGCCCGCGACAGCGCCCGCATCCAGGGCGGGATCGGCTCGTGCGGGCGTGATCTGTGTTGCGCGACATTCCTCACCGACTTCGAGCCGGTGAGCCTGCGGATGGCCCGCGACCAGAATCTGGCGCTGAACCCGATGCGCATCACCGGCGCGTGCGGCCGGCTGATGTGCTGCCTTCGCTACGAGCATCCACTGTACGAGGAGTTCACCCGGGCCGCGCCCGCGCCCGGCGCCCACGCCTGCACTCCGGCCGGCGAGGGCCGGGTCCTGCGTCACGACGTGCCCCGTCAGCAGGTGGTGGTCGCGCTGGATGAAGGCGGCCAGGTCGCCTGCGACCGGGCGGCGGTCTGCCCGTCCCGGCAGGCCCATGACGCCGCCTATCCTCCGTCGGCGACGCCGGGGCCCGACCCGGCGGAGCAGCCCCGCCAGCCGCGGTAGGCCGGGATAACCGGATCACGGGTCGAAGCGGTAGCCCATTCCACGCAGGGTGGTGACGAGCCGGCGCTGCGGTGGCCGTCCCTCGACCTTGGTGCGAACCCGTCGGACATGCTCGGTCACGGTCGCCGGATCCTGGAACCTGGTTCCCCAGACCTGTTCCAGTAGCTCCTCGCGGCTGAACACCCGCCGCGGATGGCGGGCAAGGAACGCCAACAGCTCGTACTCTCGCGCCGTCAGGTCGATGCGCTCGCCGGCGACCGCGACCTCACGTGCCCGCAGGTCGATCGACACGTCGCCGTAGACGAGCGGGTCATTGCCGTCGCCCGCCCGCTGAGGCGGTGGCTCGGCCGGGCGGCGGCGCAGCCGGGCCCGGACCCGGGCGACCAACTCCCGCAGCGAGTACGGCTTCACCACGTAGTCGTCTGCGCCAAGCTCCAGGCCGACCACCCGGTCGACTTCCTCGGCCCGTCCGGTGAGCATGATCACCGGGACCTCGCTGGTCTGGCGCAGCCGGCTGAGCACCGCGAACCCGTCCATCCGCGGCATCGCGACGTCCAGCACGACCAGGTCGATCTCCGTGGTCTGGAACAGACGGAGCGCGGCCTCGCCGTCCGCCGCCTCCAACACGCGATAGCCGAACCTCTCCAGGCTGCGCGCAAGCGCGACCCGCGATGCCTCATCATCCTCGGCGACGAGGAGGGAAGCTCCTCGCGTGGTCGCTGCAGGCGCAGCGTCTCCGGCCCCGGTCATGAAGCGAAACCCTACGCATCCTCTCCAGAACCACTGCGACCGGGGTGGCAATTTGCACCGTTCGCCGACGTGCAAGCACAGGTTTATAACGAATGGCAGATCACACCAGTACGGATGGTCACACATGCACCGCCATTGGCTGCCACCAGTGACACACGGACGAGCAAGCACTGCCCACCGCTCGCTCATCCCGCCAGCCGCACCCCCACCTTGGTGGGGCCCATCCCCTCGATCCCGTCCGGATCGCCGCGCGACCCGCGCCTTCGCCGGGCGGCGCCGGAGCGTCAGCCGCCACCGTCGGCGCCGGTTCCGCGCGCCTTCTGGCATACTCGACCACGGTCAGCGCGATCCTGGCCGATCGCCGGAGTAGCTCAGTGGCAGAGCAATCGCCTCGTAAGCGATAGGTCGCGGGTTCAATCCCCGCCTCCGGCTCCCTCCCCGTCGCAGCAGCGGTTTTCCGCGGCGGTGACTGGCCGCGCCGACAGCGCTCTGGGCTGGGTCCGGTCAGCAGTCCGCACAGGGCGCCCATGCGCCACCGGCGCGATGGACGCCCCCTCAGGTGGCTGGCCACCGGCCAGTGTGAGGAGGCGTCGCCGCGCCGCTATGGGTCCGGCGAGGTCCGCGTCAGGCGGACTTCGGCTCGGCCCCGTGGCCGTGCGTTCCGACTGCTTCGGACTCGCGCAGTCGGGTGATCGAGAGAAGGATCTCCTTCTCGGCCTCCGCGCGGTCCACCCAGGAGGCGCCCTCCACCGACTTGCCGGGCTCCAGGTCCTTGTAGACCTCGAAGAAGTGCTGGATCTCCAGCCGGTCAAACTCCGGCAGGTCGCGCAGGTCGCGCAGGTGCTCCTGGCGGATGTCCCCGACCGGGACGCACAGCACCTTGTCGTCCGGACCCTTCTCGTCGGTCATCTCGAACATGCCGATCGTCCGGCACCGCACCAGGCAGCCTGGGAAGGTCGGCTCCTCCAGCAGAACGAGCGCGTCCAACGGGTCGCCGTCCCGCCCGAGCGTCCCCTCGATGAAGCCGTAGTCCGAGGGGTAGTGGGTGGAGGTGAACAGCATCCGGTCCAGCCGGATGCGCCCGGTGTGGTGATCCATCTCGTACTTGTTGCGCTGCCCCTTGGGGATCTCGATGGTCACATCGAACTCGAGGTCCACTCCGCTCCCTGTCTCCTTCATGATCGGGCCCGCCCGGACCGTTCCGGACGGCTGCCGCACGTGCACTGCTCCTGTGTCCAAACTGCCTTGCGTCCTGCGCCCGGACTGCCTTGCGCAGGTCCGCGGTGGCCTGCCGGACGCCGGTCGGGCATCGCGGACGATGACCGCAGCCCACCCAGTGTCCCGGAAGCCACCTCCAACCCGAGCCGTGCGGTAGGCATCGCCACAGTCGGGGCGCAGGTTCACCGGTTCACCGGCCTGATCCCGGCGCGGCGCACAGCCACCAGCGGTGGACGGGCGGGGCACGCGAACCGCGCAGGGCGCGCCCGGCACCCGTGGACGGCCGGTCCGCGGGGCGGGCCGCTACCTCACCCCATCCGGTCTCACCTCATCCGGCGACCTCGCGCCATACGGTGACACAGCGACCTGGCATCCGCCACCTGGGGCGCCACGGAGCACTCCGGGCACACCCGGGCGAGCCGGCGCCCCACTCGGGAATGCCCCACCAGGGAATGCTGTGGCACACCCGGATGGGGCGACAGGACGCTCGAGCGAGGCGGCAGCGCGCCCGCACAGGCAGTGGGGTCGGCGTGGCCGGCGGCGGGTGCGTACTGTCCGACTGTGACGTCAGCCGCGTCCGCCGCCCGCCTCGGGGGGCTCACCGCAATCGCCGGAGCCCTGCTCGCCGGTTCACTGGGCGCCGGCCCCACCACCGGCTCCACCGCGCCGCCGGGCGCGGCGCCCGCCCGGCCCGGCGTCGCCGCTCTCGCGGGCCTCGACCCGGCCGCGCCCACCGCGAGTCCCCCGACGGTCGCCGCCCGTCTCGGCCCAGCGCTGAACGACCCGATCCTCGGCGGGCCGGCGGCGTACGTCGTCGACGCGCTCAGTGGTCAGGTGCTCGTCGACATCCGGGGTCATGTGCCGACCATGCCGGCGTCGACGCTCAAGACGGCGGTGGCCACCGCGGCACTCGCCACCTTCCCCGACACGCGGCTGCGGACGTCGGTGCTCCACAGCCCTCCGCCCGGTGGGGGTCCGACCACACCCGGTGGCACACTGTGGCTCGTGGGCGGCGGTGACCCGACGCTCACCGCGGCGCCGACCGTGAACACCGACGTCTACCCCGCTCCGGCTCGGCTTGCGGACCTCGTCGCCAAGGTCAAAGCAGCGGGCATCACCGCCGTCGCCCGCGTGGTCGGTGACGCGTCGCTGTTCACCGGCCCGGACCGGGCACCCGGTTGGCGCGACAACTACGTCACCGACGGGGACGTCTCGCCGGTGACGGCGCTCACCCTGGACGCGGGCCGCGCGGCGCCCGGCGCGACCGGGCCACGCAATCCCACGCCAGCGCTCGCGGCAACGTCGGCCTTTGCCAGCGCCTTGGCCGGCGCCGGTATCCAGGTGGGCTCGGTCGGCCTGGGCACCGCCGCCCCCTCGGCCCGCCGGATCGCCGCGGTGGACAGCCCGCCGGTGCGGGTGCTGGTCGAAAAGATGCTCTCCGAGTCCGACAACGACCTGGCCGAGAGCCTCGGCCGGCTCCTCGCCCGCCACCGGGGCCTGCCGGCGTCGTTCACCGGAGCCACCCGGGCTGTCTCCGACACGCTGGCGGAGATCGGCACGCCCACGGCCGGCATCGTCCTGTCAGATGTCAGCGGCCTGTCGACCAATGATCGGATTCCGCCCGCTGCCCTCGTCTCGCTGCTGCGCACCGCCGCGGTGACCTCCGACCGTCCTGAGCTGCGCTCGCTGCTGACCGGCCTGCCCGTCGCCGGGTTCTCCGGCACCCTCGCCGACCGGTACGACACCCCGGACACCGCCGCCGGCGCGGGCGAGGTGCGGGCCAAGACCGGCACCCTGCGCAACGTGACCAGCATCGCCGGTCAGGTCGTCGACACCGACGGCCGGATGTTGCTGTTCGCCTTCCTGTCCCCGGCGGAGGAGGCCACCTCGACCAAGGCCGCCCTGGACCGGCTCACCTCGGCGCTGGCGGGCTGTGGCTGCCGGCCAGACTCGTCGACGGCGGCCGCCATCGACGGCGGTGAACCAGCACGGTAGGAGCCAACCAGCTCGCCCAGCCTCGCCCGACGCGGGGGCAGACCACGGGCAGGCCCGGTACGCTCGGATTCGTGGACGCCGAGCTGGTCGACTGGGAACTCGCCGTAACGACGGCGAAGAAGCTGGTCCGCCCCGGCCCGCCGACCACCCGGGAGCAGGCCACCGAGGTCGTCGCCGAGCTGCGGCGCCTGGCCGTCGAGGCCGAGCGCCATGTGGAGGATTACACCCATCTGACGCCGGTGGGTGCGCCCACTCCGATCAACGTGGTCGACCGGCCCGAATGGGTCCGTTCCAACGTCGCGGGCCTGCGGGTGCTCACCACACCGCTGATCACCAAGCTCTCCGAGCAGCAGCGCGGTCGGTTCTCCGCCGCCGTCGGCCGCCGCGTCACCGGTATTCAGCTCGGCACGGCGCTGGCCTATCTTGCCGGCAAGGTGCTCGGCCAGTTCGAGGTCTTCCTTCCACCCGAGGAGTTCCTGACCGGGGCGGCGGACGGGCCCGACGGCTCCGGGCAGGCAACCGGTCGGCTGAGCCTGGTCGCACCGAACATCGCCCACGCCGAGGCAACGATGGGCGTCATCCCGCGGGACTTCCGCATGTGGGTCTGCCTGCACGAACAGACCCATCGCAGCCAGTTCACCGCGGTCCCCTGGCTCCGTGGCCATCTGGAGTCCGAGATCGGGGCGTTCATCGAGGCCACCGACCTCGATCCGGACGTCCTCGCCGACCGGTTGCGCTCGGCGGTGACGGCCGTGCGCGGTGCCGTGTTCGACCGCGGGGCGCAGAGCCCGAGCGTGGTCGAGGCGCTGCAGACGCCGGCGCAGCGTGCCGTGCTCGACCGGCTCCAGGCGCTGATGACCCTGCTCGAAGGGCACGCCGACCAGGTGATGGATGCGGTGGGCCCTCGGGTCGTGCCGACCGTCGCCGACATCCGTTCGAAGTTCGAAGGCCGGCGCGACGGCGGCTCCCCGATCGATCGGTTCGTCCGCCGGCTCCTCGGTCTTGATCTCAAGCTTCAGCAGTACCGCCAGGGCGGTGCCTTCGTCCGCGCCGTTGTCTCCGAGGCTGGGGTGGGTGGGTTCAACACGGTCTGGGAGTCACCGGCGACCCTGCCGACCCGCCCCGAACTCACCGACCCGACGGCGTGGATGCAGCGCGTCCTGGGCAGCCGACCGTCGATCTCGGCGTGACCTGCGTGGTGCGGGAGGTCCAGGTGATCCGCACGAAGTCCGCTGGCCGTGCCGGCCGAGTCCAGCCGTGGTGCCCGTGACCTCAGCGTTCTCCGGCGGCGACCAGCACGGGCCGGTTCCCTGCGGGGCGGGCGCCGCTGCGCGGGTACCAGCCACAGCGGAGATACCAGGCAGGGTGAGCCGGTCGCCCGACCCGGCGCTCGCCGCGGTCCGGCTCGCCGTGCGCACCGCGATCGCCGATCTCGAGCCCGGCGCGCTGGTGCTGACCGCCTGTTCCGGCGGTCCCGACTCACTCGCGTTGGCGGCCGCGCTCGCCTTCGTGGCACCCCGGCGAGCCCTACGCGGCGGTCTGCTCGTCGTCGACCATGGTTGGGACGCCGCATCGTCCGCCCGGGCCGAACAGGTCGCCGCGCGCGGGCGCGGTCTGGGCCTGCGTCCGGTCGAGGTGCTGGTCGCGCACACCGGGCGCTCCGAGGGCCTCGCCCGTGACGCCCGGCGCGCCGCGCTGTTCGCCGCCGCCGAGCGACTCGGCGCCCAGGCCATCCTGCTCGGGCACACGTTGGACGACCAGGCTGAGACGGTCCTGCTGCGCCTGGCTCGCGGCGCGGGCGCCCGTTCCCTCGGTGGCATGCGGCCCCGGGACGGGCTGCTGCGCCGTCCGTTGCTCGGCCTGCGCCGAGCCGACACTCATGCTGCCTGTCACGCTCTGGGCCTTGTGCCATGGGACGACCCAAGCAACACCGAGCGGGCCTTCGCCCGGGCCCGAGTACGCCACAGCGTGCTGCCCCTGCTGGAGGCCGAGCTCGGACCCGGTATCGCCGAGTCACTAGCCCGCGGCGCCGAACTGCTGCGCGCCGACGCCGATGCGCTGGACGCCACCGCGGCGGCGCGCTACGCCGCCGTCGCCCGCCACGGCCTCGAGACGGCCACCACCCCAGCCGCTGGGCCGGCCAGCGAGCCAGGCACCGGGCACACCACCGGGTCACAGCGCGGCGAGGTTCGGTTCGAGGTCGCGGCGCTGGCCGACCTTCCCGCGGCGATCCGCGGCCGGGTGCTGCGGCGGGCCGCCCTGGCCGTCGGGGCGTCGGCGTCCGCACTGCGGGCCGAGCACATCTGGGCGGTGGAGGAGCTTGTCACCCGTTGGCGTGGGCAGAAGCCAGTGCCGCTGCCCACGGGTGTCCTCGCCCGACGCTGGACCGATCGGATCACACTGACCGGCCCCGCGGTTCCGCCCGGGCCGCCCGACCGTCCGGGCAGCCATCTCACCGGCGTCATCCCGTCGGCGGACCCGTTCGGGTCGGCGGCGGACCCGGAGCCGGCGTTCCCGGAGGAGGACGATGCTGTGAGTCAGACCGTGATGACGACGCCCGACAGCACGACGCCCGACAGCACGACGCCCGGCGCCCCCGGCCAGGGGCTCGGCACCCGGCCGGGGGATGCCCGCCCACCGGAGCATCCGGACATCGACGAGGTCCTCGTCACCTCCGAGGAGATCGCCGCGAAGATCGCAGAACTCGCGGCCCGCGTCGACGCCGACTACGCCGGCCGGGAGATCCTTCTCGTCGGGGTGCTCAAGGGCGCGGTCATGGTGATGGCCGATCTTTCCCGGGCCTTGCGCGTCCCGCTGACCATGGAGTTCATGGCGGTGTCGTCGTACGGCTCGTCGACCTCGTCCTCCGGCGTGGTGCGCATCCTCAAAGACCTTGACCGCACGATCGAGGGCCGCGACGTGCTCGTCGTGGAGGACATCATCGACTCGGGGCTGACTCTGTCCTGGCTCCTGAAGAACCTGCGCTCACGTGGTCCCGCCTCGCTGGAGGTGCTGGCGCTGTTCCGCAAGCCCGAAGCGATCACCGTCGACGTGGATGTGCGGTACGTCGGCTTCGACATCCCCAGCGCGTTCGTCGTCGGCTACGGCCTCGACTACTCGGAGTACTACCGCACGCTGCCGTTCGTGGGAACGCTGACGCCCGCGGCCATCGAGCGCGGCGCCCCAACCTGACCTGACCGCCGCAGTTGCCCCCGGCAGGGCCGGCTCGGACGAAAGGGGCCACCTGGGATGCCGGGGCCGCCCCGTCGCTGGTGCGATGGCGGCCGGAAACCCCCGCGAGGTCACCCAGAACGACACGGCGGTCACTCGGAACAGCGCCGCCCGCCGATCCGTTGGTCGGATGTGCGCGCGGTGAGACACGCGCACCGGCGGTACCCTCGGCACAAGGGAATCCCGATCGAGGGCAGTACACACGTCAGGAGGGCGGAGCGCTCGTGTCCGGTGCTCCAGACAGATGACTCCAAGAAGAATCTTCCGCGGCTGGGTGCCACTGCTGCTCCTGGTCCTGTTCGTGATCATCCTCACGACAGGTGTCCTCTCGGGTCCCAGTGAGTACGGCAAGCGCGATCTGAACTTCGTCCAACAGCAGATAGATGACGGCAAGGTCACGCAGGCCAAGCTCCAGGACTCCAAACAGCTCATCCAGATCACGACGAAGGATGGCAAGTACGAGTCGTCCTACGTCAACGACCAGGGCGTCAACCTCGCCAACGAGCTGCGCAACAAGCGGGTCAAGTACGAGGTCTCGGTCGACCGCGGGAACATCCTCGTCTCCCTCCTGCTCAATCTGCTGCCCGTCCTGCTAGTCGTGCTGCTGCTGTTCTTCTTCATGAACCAGATGCAGGGTGGCGGCAATCGGGTCATGAACTTCGGCAAGTCCAAGGCCAAACTCGTGAGCAAGGACACACCGAAGACGACCTTCACCGATGTAGCCGGGGCGGACGAGGCCATCGAGGAACTCCAGGAGATCAAGGAGTTTCTGGAGAACCCGGCCAAGTTCCAGGCGATCGGCGCGAAGATCCCGAAGGGCGTCCTTCTGTACGGGCCGCCGGGTACCGGCAAGACGCTGCTGGCTCGGGCCGTCGCCGGCGAGGCCGGTGTGCCGTTCTACTCGATCTCCGGCTCCGACTTCGTGGAGATGTTCGTCGGCGTTGGCGCGAGCCGGGTCCGCGACCTGTTCGAACAGGCCAAGGCCAACGCGCCCGCGATCATCTTCGTCGACGAGATCGACGCGGTGGGCCGCCACCGCGGCGCGGGCCTCGGGGGCGGGCACGACGAGCGCGAGCAGACGCTCAACCAGCTGCTCGTCGAGATGGACGGCTTCGACGTCAAGGGCGGGGTCATCCTCATCGCCGCGACGAACCGGCCGGACATTCTCGACCCGGCGCTGCTGCGGCCCGGCCGTTTCGACCGGCAGATCGTCGTCGACCGGCCCGACCTGCTCGGACGCGCGGCGATCCTGCGGGTGCACGCCAAGGGCAAGCCGATCGGCCCGGACGCCGACATGATGGTCATCGCTCGGCGCACTCCTGGGTTCACCGGCGCGGACCTGGCGAACGTGCTGAACGAGGCTGCGCTGCTCGCTGCCCGGTCGAACCTGAAGTTCATCTCCTCGGCGCTGCTGGAGGAGTCGATCGACCGGGTCCTGGCCGGGCCCGAGCGCAAGACCCGGGCGATGAGCGACAAGGAGAAGAAGCGCATCGCCTATCACGAGGGCGGGCACGCTCTCGTCGCGCACGCGCTGCCGAACTCCGACCCGGTGCACAAGGTCACGATCCTGCCCCGCGGTCGCGCGCTCGGCTACACCATGCAGCTGCCGCTGGAGGACAAGTACCTCTCGACCCGCTCGGAGATGCTGGACCGGCTCGCCGTCCTCCTCGGCGGGCGAACCGCCGAGGAGCTGGTGTTCCACGACCCGACCACCGGGGCCAGCGACGACATCGAGAAGGCCACCCAGATATCCCGTTCCATGATCACCCAGTATGGGATGAGTGACAAGCTCGGCGCCATCAAGTTCGGCACTGAGAGCAGCGAGGTCTTCCTCGGCAAGGACGTCGGTCACCAGCGCGACTACTCCGAGGAGGTCGCCAGCGAGATCGACGTCGAGGTGCGCCGGCTCATCGAGGCCGCGCACGACGAGGCCTGGGAGGTCCTGGTCACCTACCGCGACGTGCTGGACAACCTCGTCCTGCGGCTGATGGACACCGAGACTCTGAGCAAGGATCAGGTCGAGGAGGTCTTCGCCACGGTGCAGAAGCGCCCGGTGCGTGGCACCTACACCGGCGTCGGTCGGCGAATCCCGTCGGACCGGCCGCCCGTGCAGACGCCGACGGAGCTCGGGCTCGTCCCCACCGGTGTGGCCGATCTCGTCAAGGACTCGGGCCACGGCAACGGAGCCGCCGGGCACGGTGCCGGCAACGGCGCCGCCGGCGGCCCCGGGGTCGAGCCGGGTGGCGCTCCGCACGGCGTGCCCGGCGGTTTCGGCCCCGGAGGGCCTGGCGGGCACAGCGGCCCCGGTGGCATAGGTCAGGGCGCGTCTGCCCCCGGCGGTCCCGGTTACGGCGGGAATGGCGGGAATGGCGGGCCGGGCGTTCACGGTTATCCCCAGGGCCCGGTCGCCCCTGCGCCGGGAGGCGGCGAGGGGGCGCCGGACGGGCCACCGCGGATCGCGAACCCCTGGGCTCCGCCGAGCTGGCCGAACGATGACGAGAGGAGACGCCGTTGACCTCCGACTCCCCTAACGGGTTCGCCTCGGTCGACGAGGGGGTGCGCGAGGTGGGCACCGTGGGGACGGAGGGCGTCCGCCTCCCCGACGTCGATCTCGCGGCGGGCAGCACCACCCCTCAGAACGGCACGGCTCCTCAGAGCAGTACAGACGATGCGGCGGCGGCTGGCGTGGCGGTGCGGGATCGGGGCCGTCCCCGGCAGATCCGCCCCTTCGACCACGACCGGGTGGCCCGCGCTGTGCGTGAGCTGCTCATCGGTATCGGCGAGGACCCTGACCGGGAGGGCCTGCGCAAGACACCGGATCGGGTCGCCCGGGCCTACCGGGAGGCGGTGGAAGGCCTCGGCCGCGAACCGACCGAGGTGCTCACCACCGTGTTCGACGAGGGGCACGACGAGATGGTGCTTGTGCGCGATATCGACTTCTCGTCGCTGTGCGAGCATCACCTGGTTGTGTTCTCCGGCAAGGCGCACGTCGCCTACATCCCCAACAACCGAGGGCAGATCACCGGCCTGTCGAAGCTGGCCCGCCTGGTGGACCTCTACGCCCGCCGCCCGCAGGTCCAGGAGCGGCTCACCTCACAGGTCGCCGATGCGCTGGTCGACGTCCTGGAACCGCGCGGGGTGATGGTGGTCGTTGAGGCGGAGCACCTGTGCATGTCGATGCGCGGGGTGCGCAAGCCAGGCGCGACGACGGTGACCTCCGCCGTGCGCGGTCAGTTCCTCAGCACCGCCACCCGCAGCGAGGGAATGTCCCTGATCCTGCGCGGCGGCCGGCACTAACGGCGCGGCCGGGCCGTGGTTGGCGGCCCGGCCGGTCAGCCGGTCAGAGCCGGCAGGCCTGGATTCCCGAGACGAGGATGCCGCGGGCGCCGAGATCCCACAGGTCGTCCATCGTCCGGTTTACGTCGGCCCGCAGCACCATCGCCCGCACAGCAACCCACTCCTCCCGCGCCAGCGGCGAGATCGTCGGCGACTCGTAGCCAGGCGTGATCTCGCAGGCCTTCTCCAGCACGGCGGTCGGCACGTCGTAGTCCATCATCACGTATCTGCGGGCGACCAGGACTCCCTGCACGCGACGCAGTAGCCGCTCGTGGGCCGCGGACAACGACGCGCCCCGCTTGGCAATAATGATCGCCTCCGAGCGGAGCACCGCCTCGCCGATCAGCTCAAGCCCGGCGGCGCGCAGAGTGCGGCCGGTCTCCACCACGTCGGCGACCGCGTCCGCGACGCCGAGCCGAACAGCGGTTTCCACCGCGCCATCCAGCGTGACGACGGCCGCCGGAGTGATCCCCCGACCGGCGAGATCGGCCCGGACCAACGCCGGGAACGACGTGGCGATCCGGCGACCCTGCAGGTGGGTCACATCCGGATACGCACCCTCGGGAGCCGCGTAGCGGAACGTGGCATGTGCGTAACCGAGCGGCAGTAGCTCCTCCGCGGCCGCGTTGCTGTCGAGCAGCAGATCACGACCGGTGATACCGAGGTCGAGCCGCCCGGACCCGACGTACACCGCGATGTCGCGGGGACGCAGGAAGAAGAACTCGATGTCATTCTCGGCGTCGAGGACCACGAGCTCCGCGGCCTCCCGCCTGGCCTCGTAGCCGGCATCCGCGAGGAGCTGGCTGGAGGCTGCGGACAGCGACCCCTTGTTGGGCACCGCGATACGAAGCATGGTCACTACTCAGCGTCGGGACGAACGCACCGGGGCATGTTCACAGGTGGGAGTATACGTCGTCGAGAGAAAGACCCAGGGAAATCATCATCAGCTGGCTCCAGTAGAGCAGCTGGGAGATCTCCTGCGCGGCCCGCTCCCGGCCTTCGTGCTCGGCCGCCATCCAGGCCTCCGCAGCCTCTTCGACGAGTTTCTTGCCAAGATGGTGAACGCCCCGGTCAAGTGCCGCGACCGTGCCCGAGCCGGGCTCACGCCGCCGCCATTTGTCGGCAACCTCGGCAAACAGTTCGTCAAATGTTTTTATCGCAGCTACGTGTGCTGTTCCGGACGTCGTCTCGGCGACGGAGACGGTGCCGCCGGGCACCGCGCCCGCGGCGTTCGGCCGCGGCCCGGCGGCGCCGCCCTCGGGCACCGCCGCCACGCCGCCTTCTTCCGACACTGCGGCCACGCCGCCTCCAGGCACCGCGGCAGGCGCGGACGGCGATGAGCCGGGCCGATCGGCAGGAACCATGTCCGGCATGCTACCCAGCCGCCGCGTCCCGGATGTGCAGGCTGTCGGACCGGCATTGCTCCTGGGGCGAATGCTGGTTCACTGGATGACTGTGTCCCCGCCCGCCCTCGTCGCCACGGATCTCGACGGGACGCTGATCCGCAGTGACGGCTCCGTCTCTGCCCGTACCCGGGCCGCCCTGCTGCGCGTACGGCGCTGCGGCGGCACCGTGGTGTTCGTGACCGGACGCCCCAGCCGGGTGATGGCGGGCGTCGCCGCGCAGGCGGCGGTCGGGGGCCTCGCGATCTGTGCCAACGGCGCCCTGGTGTTCGACCTGGACACCGGCGTCGCGGTCAGCCAGCGTCATCTGTCGGCGGTGACGGCCCTGCGGCTCGCACACGGCATCCGGGCCGCGGTGCCGGACACGTCGTTCGCGGTCGAGAGTGGCGCGCGGTTCGGCCGGGAGCCGGCCTTCGAGACCATGTGGCCGGACCCGGGGGAACTGGTTCGTGCCTACCCCGAGCTGCTCGCGGCCCTGCCGGCGACGAAGCTGCTGGTGCGCAGGGCGGGCGGGCTGCCGTTCACCGAGGTGTACGAGGCGATCATGGCCCTGGCCGGGACGGAGGCGGTGGTCACCACCTCCTGCGCGGACCTGCTCGAGATCGCCGGGCCCGGGGTGTCGAAGGCGGTCGCGCTCGCGGAACTCGCCGCCCGACGGGGGTTGTCCGCGCAGGATGTGATCGCCTTTGGCGACATGCCCAACGACCTGCCGATGTTCGCCTGGGCCGGGCACGCGGTGGCGGTCGCCAACGCGCATCCAGATGTGTTGGCCGCCGCTGACGAGATCACCGCGTCCAACGACGACGACGGCGTGGCCCTCATCCTGGAGCGGCTGTTCCCCGCGGCCGGGTCCCCATAGTAGGCAGGAATCTGCCGCGGATCGGGCGCGCTGATCGCCGCATCCTCGTCGAGGACCTTCTGGTATATCCGAATCTGGTCCGGGCGGCTGTAGCCGGTGGCCTCCAGTGTCTCCACGACGACGAGGCGCTCGTCCAGGATGGTGAATCCCTGGAGAAGCGGATATTCCAGCCGGGCACCGCTCGGGGCGATCCGGACGGTCACGTTCTCGAGCTCGGCTACGGCCGAAATCCTTTTGATCTGGGCAATCCTGTACTCGGGCGGAGCGAAACAGTTACCCGGCACCGGCTCCAGCAGAATGAACTCGCACCGTCGGTCTGAATCGTAGGGCGGCTGCTGCCGCGGGATCCGAGATCCGCCCCGGGCCGTGCGCCCCCGTCACGCCCGGCGACGCGGGCCCCGACCGCCCACTGTGCTGACGCCCGGCTGCCGACGGCACGCCGACGGGTGGCGGCACGCCGCCCGTCGGGACGGGCCAGGATAGGCACATGGCGATACCCGTCCGTCCCGATCCGCGTTCGTCCGCGGGGCCACCGGCGCACGCGATCGACGCCGAGTTTCTCGCGCTGCCGCACGCCGCCCTCACCGACGCGGCCCTGCAGACCGCCCGCGACCTTGGCGTCGCCCATGCCGATATCCGCGTCGAACGGCTGCGGGAATCGGCCCTGTCCTTCCGGGACGCGTCCCTGGAGAGCCGGCACGAGGGCGCCACCGTCGGGCTCGCCGTGCGGGTGGTCCACGAGGGCGCGTGGGGCTTCGCCGCCGGCGTCGATCTCACGGTCGACGAGGCGGTACGGCTGGCCCGCGAGGCCGTCGACATGGCGAAGGTCGCCGCTCCGCTGAACTCGGAGCCCGTGGAGCTCGCCGGTGAGCCGGCGCATCCGGAGGCGACGTGGGTCTCGGCGTACACGTCGGACCCGTTCGCCGTCGATCCGCGCGAGCGGGTGGAGCGGGTTGGTGGGCTGTGCCGCACACTGCTCGCGGCGCCCGACGTGGACCACGTCGAGGGCCGGTTCGAGGGCGTGCTGGAGAACAAGTACTACGCCGACCTCGCCGGCACGTCGACCACCCAGCAGCGGGTGCGGGTGCTCTGCCAGATCGAGGCGACCCGGGTCGATCCGGGCGGCGGCTTCGAGTCGATGCGCACGATCGCCCCGCCGGTCGGACGGGGCTGGGAGTGGCTGGTCGCGGGGCCGGCGGCCGGCTGCTGGGACTGGGACGGCGAGATCGAGGTCATCCCGGGGCTGCTCGCCGAGAAGGCGAAGGCGTCCTCGGTGGAACCGGGCCGCTACGACCTGGTGATCGACCCATCGAACCTGTGGCTGACGATCCACGAATCCGTCGGCCACGCCACCGAACTCGACCGGGCGCTCGGCTACGAGGCGGCCTACGCCGGCACCTCGTTCGCGACACTCGACCAGCTCGGCACCCTGCGTTACGGCTCGCCGGCCATGACGGTCACCGGTGACCGCACCACCCCACACGGCCTGGCCACCATCGGCTATGACGACGACGGCGTGGCGACCCGACGCTTCGACATCGTCCGGGACGGCACGCTGGTCGGCTACCAGCTCGACCGGGCGATGGCGGCCCGCAACGCGGCCGTGCTGGGTGCGGCGGCCTCCAACGGCTGTGCCTTCGCGGACTCCGCCGGCCACGTACCGATCCAGCGGATGGCGAACGTGTCACTGCTGGCGGCGCCCGGCGGCCCGTCGACCGAGGAGCTGATCAGCCGGGTCAACCGCGGCATCTACATCGTCGGCGACAAGAGCTGGTCGATCGACATGCAGCGGTACAACTTCCAGTTCACCGGCCAGCGGTTCTACGAGATCCGCTCCGGGCGGATCGTCGGCCAGCTGCGCGACGTGGCCTACCAGGCGACGACCACGGACTTCTGGGGTTCGCTCGAGGCCGTCGGCGGCCCGCAGACCTACCTGCTCGGCGGCGCGTTCAACTGCGGCAAGGGTCAGCCCGGCCAGGTCGCGGCGGTCAGCCACGGCTGCCCGTCGGCCCTGTTTCGCGGAGTCAACGTCCTCAACACCCGGCGGGAGGCCGGCCGATGAGCCAGTCGACGGCGAGCCAGGCAACAGCAGGCCAGACGGCACCAGGCCGAGTGACGGCCGCGAACCGGGCGACGCCGGCCCACGAGATCGTCGAGCGCGCCCTCACGCTGTCCCGGGGCGACGCGTGCGTGGTGATCGCCACCGAGTCCAGCACGGTCAATCTGCGCTGGGCGAACAACACGCTGACCACGAACGGATCCAGCCGCGACCGGTCGGTCACGGTGATCAGCGTCGTCGGACGCTCGTTCGGGGTCCGCTCGGCCTCGACGATCGACCGATTCGGCACCGGCGCCGGCGCCGACACCGGCTCGCCGGACGCGGCGCATCCCACCGACCTCGACGGGCTGGTCGAGCTGGTGCGGGCCGCCGAGGAGGCCGCCCGCGAGGCCGCGGACGCCACGGACTACGGCGACCTGCTCTCCCCGACCACCGCCGGCACGGGCACGGCCACGGGCGACTTCACCGAGCCTGCCGCCCGCACCAGCACGGCGGTGTTCGCCTCGTTCGCCCGCGAGCTGGCCGAGGCGTTCGGCCGTACCCGCGCGGTCGGACAGCGGCTGTTCGGCTTCGCCGAGCATCGGACGACGACCACCTGGCTCGGCACCTCCACCGGCCTGCGCCTGCGGCACAGCGAGCCGGTCGGCAGCGTCGAGTGGAACGCGAAGAGTTCCGCCCCCGGCGGCTCGGTGTGGCACGGCCAGTCGACCCGCGACTTCACCGACGTGGACGTCGCCGCCACCCACACCCTGCTCACCTCGCGCCTCGCCTGGTGTGAGCGCCCGGTGGAGCTGCCGGCCGGCCGGTACGAGACGCTGCTGCCGCCCTCGGCCGTCGGTGACATGATGGTCGGCCTGTACTGGGCGGCGGCCGGACGGGACGCGGCCGAGGGCCGGACGGTGTTCAGCCGGGCGGGTGGCGGGACGCGGCTCGGGGAGGCGATCGGGCCGCCCGGGTTGCGCCTGTCCAGCGATCCGGCCGACCCGGAGCTCGCCACCACCCCGTTCGTGACCGCCACCTCGTCGTCGGCGGTCTCGAGCGTGTTCGACAACGGTCTGGCGCTCGGCGCCACCGACTGGATCCACGACGGCGCGCTCGCCGCGCTGGTGCAGACCCGCGCGTCCGCCCGCCAGACCGAGAGCCCGGTGACTCCGCTCGTCGGGAACCTGATTCTCGACGGCGGGGGAACTGCCTCGCTCGACGAGATGATCGCCTCGACCCGCCGGGGCCTGTTGCTGACCAGCCTGTGGTACATCCGAGAGGTTGATCCGGAGGTGCTGCTGCTGACCGGCCTCACCCGCGACGGCGTCTACCTGGTCGAGGACGGCGAGGTCACCGGGGCGGTGAACAACTTCCGGTTCAACGAGTCCCCGGTGGACCTGCTGGGCCGCTCCGCCGAGATCGGCGCGTCCGTTCGGACCCTGCCCCGGGAGTGGGCGGACTGGTTCACCCTGACCCGGATGCCGCCGGTTCGCATCCCGGACTTCAACATGAGCTCGGTGAGCCCCGCCAACTGACCCCGCCGGGCCGGGCCGGCGGGGTCAGTTGGCGGGTGGGTGACGTCACAGGTAGGCGCCGCGGCCGAACGTCTCACCACCCGGCTGCTGTCCGGGTGGCTCCGGCGACCCGGACCCGCTGGGCAGGGCCCGCCGCCGCAGCGCCGCGAGCTGGGCCCGGTCGGCCATCTGCTGGACGACGAGCATGCCCTGGAAGAGTCCCTCCAGCCAGCCGACGAGCTGCGCCTGGGCGATGCGCAGCTCGGCGTCCGAGGGGACGGTGCTGTCGTCGAAGGGCTGCAGAAGCCGTTCAAGCTCGGCCCGCGGCTCCGGGGCCAGCGCGCCGGCGAGCTCGCGGATCGAGCTGCGCTGGATGTCGCGCAGCCGGATCCGGCTGGCATCGTCGAGCGGCGCGGCGCGCACCTCCTCGAGCAGCTGCTTGACCATGGTCCCGATCCGCATCACCTTGTCGGGCTGTACCACGAGCTCGGCGGCGGGGCTCCCGCTCTCCCCCGCCTCGTCCGCCTCGCCGGTCGGGGCCAGTTTCCCGCCGGGATGGCCGGACACCGACGGCACAGCCTCGTGCAGTGATCCATCGGGCCCGACGACGACGACGCGGGGTTCCGGTTGATCCGTCATGGCCCCTATCCTGCCCCGTCCGCGCCCGCCTACGGCAGTGGTCCGCGTGGTGGGGCCAGGCGGACGTCCCGGTTGGCCGCACGGGATGACCTTGCCGACGCGCCCGCGGTCGGCGAGGTCGTCGCCATCAGGTCGCAACTGTGAGGATGACCTTGCCGACATGCCCCAGGTCGGCAACGTGCCGGTGCGCCTGCGCCACCTCGGTGATCGGCAGAATCCGGTCGATGACCGGCCGGATGGCGCCGCTCCCGACCGCCGGCCAGACCTCGGCCCGGACCCCGGCGATGATCGCCGCCTTTTCGGTGTCCGGTCGCGCCCGCAGCGACGCGGCGTGCACCGCGGCCCGTTTACCCAGCAGCACGGACAGGTTCAGCTCACCCTTCACGCCGCCCTGCATGCCGATGACGACAAGCCGCCCGCCGGTGGCCAGCAGCTCCACGTTGCGCGCCAGGTACACCGCGCCCATGTTGTCGAGGATCACATCCGCGCCATGCCCGTCGGTGGCCGCACGGATGATCTCGACGAAGTCCTCGTCCCGGTAGGACACGGCGACGTGCGCGCCGAGTTCCCGGACCCGGGCGAGCTTGGCCGGTGACCCGGCGGTGGTGGCGACGAGGGATTCCGGGCGCAGCGCCCGCACGGCCTGGATGGCGAACGTGCCGATGCCGGACGCGCCGCCGTGCACGCAGAATGTCTCGCCGTCGCGCAGCCCGGCGATGCCGAAAACGGTCGAGTACACGGTCGCGGCGACCTCGGGCAGTCCCGCAGCCTCGACAAGACCAACCCCCGCGGGCACCGGTAGCACCTGCCCGGCCGGCACGACCACCCGGGTGGCGTACCCGCCGCCACTGAGCAGCGCGCAGACCTCGGCACCGGCCTCGAGCCCGGCGACCCCCGGACCGAGCGCCGCGATCCGGCCCGAGCATTCAAGTCCGAGGATCTCGGAGGCCCCTGGCGGCGGCGAGTAGAAACCCTGCCGCTGCAGGAGATCAGCCCGGTTGACCGCGGTGGCGGCGACCTCGATGGCGACCTCCCCCGGCCCCGGCGGCGGCGGGTCCGCCACCGTGGCGACGGACATGACCTCAGGACCGCCGAAGGCGGACATCGTCACCGCGAGCATAGGCCCAGGCTACGGCGCTACCAGCGATCCCAGTGCAGAACGGTCTCGAGCGGCTCACGCGCGGCGGGACGGAAGTCGGTGCCAAGGGTGTAGGCGACCGGCAGCAGGACCCCCTGGCTGACGCCCGGCGGGATGCCGAGCAGCTGGGCGACCTCGTCGGCGTACGAGAGGTGCAGTGTCGTCCAGGCGCTGCCGAGGCCGCGGGCGCGCAGAGCCAGCATGAAGCTCCACGCGGCCGGCAGCAGCGATCCCCAGAACCCGGCCTGCCCGTCCGCGGGGACCTTCGCCACGTCGCCGACCAGGCAGCCGAGGACGAGGACAGGCACCCGGTGCATGTTCTCGGCGAGATAGCGCGCGGAGCCGTGCACCCGCGTCTGCACCGCCTGCCGCTCGGGGCTGTACTCGGCGTTGTTCGCGGTCGCGCCGCCCGTCTCGAAGTACGCCGAGGCCACGCGCAGGTAGTACTCGGCGATCCGCGCGCGCACCTCCGGGTCGGTGATGACGATCCAGTGCCAGCCCTGGGCATTGGATCCGGACGGTGCCTGTAGGGCGATCCGCAGGCACTCCCTGATGATCTCCGGTTCCACCGGACGGTCGAGGTCGAGCCGCCTGCGCACGCTGCGCGTGGTGGTCAGCAGCTCGTCCGGGGTGAGCTCAGGCGCCATGGCCGCATTGCCTCTTTCAACTCGGAGCTTCCTTCGGCCCGGGTCCGGTGGCCCGGGCCGAAGGACCCGGGCCGCGGCTCAGACGGGTTCGGGCTCCGGCTCCGCCGGGACGTCCGGTGCCGGCTCGGTGTAGGGCGAGGGCTCGTGGGGAGCGGGAGGCAGGTCGGGGGTGTCGGGCAGCAGCGGCCCGGGGTCGTCCGGGATCGGCATGTCCGGGTCGAGCGGCGGCGGCGGGGAATCCGGCCGGTGTGGACGCACACCGGCCGCCGCCGATCGGCGCGGGGTCAGCGGGCAGGTCGACAGGGACGGGCTGGACATAGCACCCGCCCTACCCGGTGGGCACGGCCGCGGAAACATCGTCCCAGCATCGCACGGCCGCCGGCGCGGACCGTCACCGCCCGGCGCCGCGCAGCGGTGTCCCATGCTCCCACCCCCAGCACAACCAATGACAAACTTTGATACCACCAACCAGGCCACCCCCGGCCAATGACAACCATGCATGCACAACGGACGGGAATGTTTCCGTCAGACTTCCGCCGGGTGCCGGCGCCCGCACCCCCATCCGGCGGTACCCATGCAGCCCCGTCAGACGCCCGACCTGCGGCTACGCATCCGGCCTCCCGGAGGACGGCACGACACATCCCGGTTGCATCTTCGGCGAGGATTCTCGGCCGTATCACCGTATTAACCAGGAAGCCGACGAACCACCCCGGAGTACCACACCCATGAGCGGGTCCGACCGCTAGCGTCATACCCGCATCACCCTCTATGCATGTCCTTCTGCAACCAGCAACGGACGACCACAGCATCGGCTGTCTGACCGGCTTGGGGATGCGCCGGCCAGGATGGGCCTCGGGGAGCATGCCAGTGGAAGCGGTCGCGACCGACGACGAGCACGAGCATCCCCAGGGGCAGGCGGAGTTCCGTGCCTTCTTCGAGAGCCACCACCGCGAGCTGAGCCGGTTCGCCTACCTGCTGACCGGCGATCACGACGCGGCGGACGACATCACCGCCGACGCCCTCACCGCCGCATGGACCCGCTGGGACCGGGTGCGCGCGGCCGAGCTTCCACTGGCCTACGTGCGGCGCATCGTCGCGAATCTGGCAGCGGACCGGGTCCGCCGAGTCGTGCGCGAACGACGGGGATTGCTCGCACTTGGCGGTCGGGCCGAGGGTTCCACCCCCGAGCCCGACGTACCGGCAGTCGTGGACCTGCGCAGCGCACTGATGTCGTTACCGCCCGGCAAGCGGGCGTGCGTGGTATTGCGGTACGCCTTCGACCTGTCGGAGGCAGAGACCGCACGCACGTTGGGGATCTCGGTCGGAACGGTGAAGAGTCAGACCGCGCGCGGGGCCGCTGACCTCGAACGACTGCTTGTGGGCAGCCCGGCGGAACCCACCACGTCAACCTCCCGACACGCGCCTACCCCAGGCGTGGCCTCGCCAGACGCGGCCGCCCGCAGGACCGCCCCCCAAGGCGGCGCGGCCGGTCGAAGCACCGATGACGGCGCGGCGCCGCGTGATGCCGGCGGCGGCCCGGTCCCGCCGCACGCGGACGGCGCCCGGACGGGTTCGCTGCGGCCCGGCCGCCGACGACGGCCCGGTTCGTCCGGCGCCCACGCCGGCCCCGGCCCGTCGGCCTTCGCCGGGGTGCCGGCCGGTGCGGCCCCGCCGTCCGCCACCGAGCCGACCCTGCGTGCCATCCCACTGCGCGGACCGGACCAGGACCGCCGTCTCGACCACGAATGCCAGGTCAACACCGGTCAGCCGCCTCGCCCTGGACCGACCGCTCACCTCGATTCGTCAGCCCACCCCAACTCGTCAGCCCACACCGCCTGCGCGATCTGCCTCGACCCGTCACTGCGCCAGGGACCGGCAACCCACCTTGGTCCGTCGACCCGCGTTGCTCCGTCGACGCACCCGGTCGAACCCGCGCCTCACCCCCAGCCGCAGTCCCCTCCGGCCGCGCACGGTCCTGACGCCCGCGGCGGTGGGCGGGCTTGGTCGAACTCTCGAGGTTGGCCCGCGTGGCGGATCGGCGAGGCGTAGATGGCCATGAACGGTGACCGCGGCGACCGGCATGGGTCCGGCCGCCCGCCGCGCGACGATCTACGCGACCTGCTGAGCGCCGAGATGAACCGGCACCAGCCAGATTCGGAACGGATCCGCCAGCGGATCTCGGCCTCGTTGGGCGCAGGCTTTCCCCTCGGGCTGGGCGGCCCCGACTCGTCCCTTCCTGGCAGCACCCGGTCCGGTGGCTCACGGACCGGTGCTGCGCGGGCTGGTTCGGCATTACCGCATCCGGCATTACCGCATTCGACGCTGCCGGTCAGGAGGTTGTCCGGCCGGGGTCGGCCTGCCGCGGGCGGGGCTGTCGTGGGCGAGGCCGCCCCGGAGTTCACGCCGTACGTCGACCTGGATCAGGCCACTTCGGCTACTGGAAGTACGCCCGCCGGAAGTACAGCCACCGGGACGCCGCCCGCGTCGTGCCCGGTCGGTGCGGAGGGACTGGCTCAGTCTGCGGCTTCACCCAGGCTGGGGGGTCTGGACGGGCCGATCAACCTCGGCGATCCGGATGACCCGGTCTGGGGAGACGACGGTCGCGGCGCGGGGGACGATCACGCTGGCAATGCTTCACCGGCCGGACGGCAGGCCGGGGACTCGTCGGTCGCCCCGCTCGGGCCGGCCGATTCGCTGCCGCTGCCCGCTGCGGCGTCCCCACGACCACGCCGCACCAGTGATCATGGTGGGCGTCGACGCCCGCCGGCCCGGCCCGGCCCCCGCCGGCCGGGCAGCCGGCGTGGCCGGGTACTCGTCGGCGCGGCCGTCGTCGGGGTGAGCGCGGTGATGGCCGTGCTGCTCGCCCTGGTGATCGGTGTCCCGGGCTCGGAATCGCCGAACCCGCCGGTCACGACAGTGAGCTCCTCACCGCACCCGATCGGAACGCCGTGGGTGACGACCGCGAGCCCCACGAGCGTTCCCGGCCAGTCCCCGTCCGCGCTGCGGCCGAGTGGCGCCCCGCCGCCGCCGGCCGGCGCCGCGCCGCGCGACGGAACGGGCGATCCGGCGCAGTACGGTGCGAGCGGCCGGCCCGGGCCGACCGAGGCCGTGGCGGCACCGGTGACGAGGGGTCGCTACACCAGCCAGACCGCGCCCTTCCCGGCCGGCTCCCAGGTGCAACTGCCGATCGATGCCGCCGACTGGGTGCTCTTCGGTGATGGCCTGAACGGTGTTCGCACCCGGGCCGCGCTGCCCGTGCCGCGCATCATCGCGTTCGCATCCGGAGATGCCACGATGGCGTCGTCCTCCGGGTTCAACTGGTTCGGCGGATTCCCGAACCTGTTCGGCAGCAAGGACAACCAGCGCCTGTCGGTGCGGGGGACGGCCATCCTGAGCACACTCGTGGTGCTGCCGCGCAAGCTGCAGATCTACCTCGGCGCGTCCACCGGCACGGTGCGGATCTCCATCTCCTCGCTTGCGGACACCCGGACCTTCACCGTCGATCTCCCCTCCCGGCAGGTCGACGGCTCGTCGGATGCCATGATCACGCTGACGCTGCCGGGCGCCATTGGCTCGACCGTGGTCACGGTTTCCAGCGTGGACGGCCAACCCTGGACGCTGGCGGCCGCAGTACTGCGGTGATTCGGTCACTCACCGTGATTTCGATAGATCATGAAAAATCTCAAAAAAACATGCCTGAAGGCGACAACCCTGCGACCCTCACCAGCCGACTAGAGAGTGAACATCCCAACCGGTCCCCGCGCCAGGTGGCCCGGCTGGCGTTCCGGCCCGATTCGTCCGACTAACCCCCCCCAGCCGGGCAAGCGGGCCGTCATGCGGTATCTGGGCTGGCCGGTCAGGCCAAGGCCGGCCAGCCCCCGCCGCCCCGGCGGCACATCGACGACCTTCAGGGGTGAACGGCACCCAGGGGTGGGTGTGCGTCACCACGACGGCGACGCCAGATCGAAGCCGAGGGGTAGCGTCGTCTCTGTGCGCCGGCTGTTGTTTGCACCCTCGTGGATCGCGCGTCATCTCCTCGCGCTGACCCTGGTCGCCGTGTTCATCCGGATGGGCATCTGGCAGTTCACCAAGGGCGAGTCTCCCCAGGGCACCATGCAGAACCTCTTCTACGGCATCGAGTGGCCGATCTTCGCCATCTTCGTCCTCTACTGGTGGTTCCGGATGATCAAGGAGGCGCTCTCGCCTCCCGACGACAGCGGGCCCCAGTGGGGTGTGGGCGGGCGGATCGCCCCCGAGACGCCGCACTGGCAGGCCGCCGGCAGCCCCCGGATGCTCACCGCGGGCGGCCAGTCAGGCGCGGCGGCGGCGCTGGTGGACGACGAGGACGAAGAGGTCATCGCCTACAACCACTATCTCGCCGCGCTGTACGAGCGCGATGCGCGCCAGGACACCCTGCGGGCGGTCGCGGCGCGCACGTCCCCGAAGCAGCTGGACACCTCGGCGGCTGCCTCCACCCCAGCACCACCGGTCAGCACCCCTGCGCAGATCAGCGCCCCGTCGCAGGTCGACACCTCACCGCAGATCAACGGAGCCCGCCGATGACGGCCATCCCCTCGTCCTCTCCCTCGGCCGCAGGGCGCTGCGCCCCGGCCGCGGTCCGTGGCGCCCTGCTTCGCTACCGGGCCATCGCCTACGTGGTAGGCGTGGGACTGATCATTCTGGTCTGTATCGGCATGCCGCTGAAGTACGCCGCGGGCAGCACGGCCGTCGTGGCCATCGTGGGGCCGGTGCATGGCGTGCTCTACATCGTCTACCTGGCCGCCACCTACGATCTGGCCACCCGGTGCCGGATCCCGCTCGTACGTGCCGTGCTGGTCATGCTCGCCGGAACGATTCCGTTCCTGTCGTTCGTCGCCGAGCGCAAGGTCACCGGGATGGTCCGCCGACAGTACCTCGCCGACGCGGCGAAGCCGGCCACGCCCGGCCGCCCTGGCCCGGGCTCCGGCGCGGCGGGCGGCGTGGGCGTGGGTGCGGGCGGGGCGGCCGAAGCCACCACTCGCTGATCCACCACCTCAGCGCTGGTCGGCCCACAGCCACCTGCCGGCCCACAGCACCTGCCGGGCCACAGCACCTCTCGGGCCACAGCACCTCCGGGCCTACAGCACCTACCGGCCCACAGCCAGCGGGCTCGGGCCGGGGGTGGGCGGGCGCACGGCCGTCAGACCGGGCCGGCGCACCGGCACCGCGACGGTGAGGACCTCCCCGCGACCGAGCCAGCGCGGCCGGCCCGCGCTGGCGCTGGGCCGCACCGCCGCCCGGACCTGATCCAACTCGGTACCGAAGGCGAACACCCGACCATCCGTCCAGATGATCATCTCGGTGCGAGCTCCCGCCGGACGGGTGAGGGCCAGACGTGACCGGGACGGTTCCCACGCGACCGTCACCGTCCGCGTGCCCGCGGCGATCAGCGCCGGCCGGCGGCCTCGCTGGGCGGCCGGCTCACGCGGCCCCGACCGGTGCGGGCCCGATGCGCGCGGCGCACGATCGGTGATCAGCACCAGCCCCGCGTCGTCCACGGCGCCCGGCGGTGTGGGGTCGGCATCCGGGTCGGCAGCGGTGACCGCGCCAAAGACGCCGTCGAGATGAACTCCACGCGCGGCCGGCAGCCCCCGGGCCGAGCAGGCCAGCATCGCGGTCAGTACCGCCCGCCGCACGTTCACGCCGTCCAGCCGGACCAGCCCGCAGACTGTCATCGATCCCTCCGTCCGCTGTGCCCGGCCGTGGCACCGGCACGCCCCGGCCCGCACTCGGCCGAACGCGCCGGGGATCGACGGTCACGGGTCCTCCCGCGCCGGAACGTAACAGCTTCACCACCGGATCGACCATCCGTGCCTCGACGCGACCGTCCGCCGGCCGCACGGTTGGCGATGCGGACCGCGACCGTCACCGACCGCGGTCGTCGATAGTCAGGACGATCTCGCGCAGAACGGCGTCAGGCCGCGACGGCGACGGGCAGGTCCCGGGGCATCGGCCCGCGCGAAGAACCGCCTTCCCCCGCGCGTTCGGTCCGACGGGACACGCCACGCGGGGCGGCTGTCAGCCGACGGCCACCTGGGCGGATGTGTCCGCCGACCGGACCCGCCGGGCCGCGATGACCGGGTGCGCCGGGCAGTCGACAAGATGATCATCAAAGCCGACCACAGTCGGCCAGGACTGATGGCATGAACCGCAGTGGGTGGTGGCCGCGTCTGTCCACCGCGCGTCACAACCGGCACAGCTCGCCGTGACCGGTCCACGCGGACCGACCTCGGGCTGCCGGCGGCGCGGCACCTGGATCGGCAACGCCGGCTGCCGACTGGCCGCATTCGCATCAGAGTGAAGGGTCACGGAAATCGCGCGAGGGCGCCGGGTCGAGGCAACGGCGGCCGGGATCGCGCGCGGGGATGACGACCGGCGGGGAGGCACCCGGTCATCCTGTCGCAGACCAGCACAAGCGTCACGCAACCGGGTGTCGAGTCTTCGGGGTGTTTATCCAGCAAGGAGATGTCGGGGGGCACCATCCCCGGGCCAATCCCCCCACTCCGGGCATCTTGCGCAACCTTTCCAGTTGACGTCGCGGGGCACCCACGGCAGGCGTCGCAGGACACAACACACACAATTCCGGAACATGATGACACCCAGAACCGAACGCGAGAACGACCAGCGCCGGTCTGACTGGCTACGGTCGCCTCTATGACGAACACCGTCGGCGACGACCGGCCGGGCGCCGCACCGCGTGGGGGCACCTCTGCGGGGGTGGGCGCACTGCTGCGGCGATGGCGTCAACAGCGCCGGCTTAGTCAGCTTGAACTAGCACTTCGGGCGGACAGCTCGGCGCGTCACATCAGCTTCGTCGAGACAGGCAAGGCACTGCCCAGCAAGGCGATGGTGCTGCGACTGGCCGATCACCTGGAGGTGCCGGTGCGTGAGCGCAATACGCTCTTGCTCGCCGCGGGCTACGCTCCGGTGTTTCCGGAAACACCCCTGCATGATCCGGCGATGGCCGCCGTACGTGGGGGCCTGGTCGACCTGCTCGCCGCGTGCGAGCCCCACCCGGCGCTCGTCCTGCACGGGCCGTTCGACATCGCGATGACCAATCGCGCCGCCCGTGATCTGCTCGCCGGCGTGACCGAGGAACTGCTGCGCCCGCCCGTGAACTTGATGCGCCTGGCCCTGCATCCCCGGGGGCTCGCACCGCGGATCGTGAACCTGGCGCAGTGGCGCGAACATCTGCTGGGGACGATGCGTCGAGCCATGATCTCACCGGCTCCGTCCCCGTTGCACGCCCTGTATGACGAGGTGTCCGCCTATCCGCTCCCCGACCAGTCACCAGAGCTGCCCGAGGATCCTCACTCGCGCGACGGCGCAGGGCCGGCCCGGCCGGCCGACGCAGGCGTTCCCCTGGCCCTGCCCCTGCGCATCCGCGTCGCCGACCAGGTGCTCACGTTCGTCTCGGCGATGACGACGTTCAACAACCCGACGGACGTGACCGTCTCGGAGCTGGCGATCGAGCTCTTCCTGCCCGCGGATGCGGCCACCGCGGGAGCCCTCGCCGACGCCGCCGCCCGCCGGGACAACGCAGGCTGACCGCTCGGCCCTCGCCGACTGCGCCACGGCGAACAGTCCGCCGAGCAACCCGCCGGCGTCGACGGGAGGCTCGCCGACGATGCTCGGCACAGCACGATCGTTAGGCACGCCGTGGGCAGGGAGAGGCCGGGAACGGTCAGGGCCAGTCAGGGCCAGCGGGGGTGATACCCCGCCAAGAGGCCCGCACTGGCAGCCTCTTGACCTGCGGCTTCGGGGCACGCGGCCTCGGTGGAGCGGAGGGCGTGGGATTCGAACCCACGATGAGGATCACTCCCCATAACGGTTTTCAAGACCGTCGCCATCGGCCACTAGGCGAGCCCTCCTGACCTGCGGTTTCAGCCCGGTTGACCCCGATCGTCCGTAGGGCCGTTCCGTGCCTGTTCCGCGTGACCGTCCGCGCCGTCGCCGGCCGTGTGGTCATGGTCGAGTATCGCAGCTTCGGCGCCGGGTGTGCCGAGGGCCTGTTCGATCGAGCCGCCCGCCGCGGGACGTCGTCATCCGTCCGGCCGCGGACGTTGGTGGTCAGCTCGATCGTGAGGGTTGTGAGCGTTCAACTTCTGGACGATCATCGACAGGCAGGCCGGACGTCTCGTCGAAGGCGACACGACTGTCTGTGGCCAGCCAGCAAAACTCAACCCGTATCCAGACGGAGCCGCGGAGAACGGAACCGCTATGCCTGCTCACGCGGCTCAGGAGTAACGGTTGACCCGACCGACACCGAACGCATCGTGCCGCGCCGGCGGTACAGCCACGTCCCCAAAGCAGTCAACAGTGCAACCGTGCCGCTCCCGGCACCCCACCAAAAGAATCCCCAGACGATCGATGCCCAGAGGGTGAACGCCAACGCATAGGCGGCCTGCACGACAGCGACTGCCACGGTGCCCGCAGACTCGCCGTGCCGGCGGCGCACAAACGTCACCAGCGGCCCTTGCCCGAGCATGTTCGTGGACTGGAGCACGAGCAGAAAGATCCAATCAGCCTGCCCAACCTGGCTGTCCACCACCGAATCATCGCACAATGCCGATCAACCCGCAGCAGGCGCGGCAACCCCTACAGATGACCTGACTCCGCCAGCAGACGGCGGCAGCGACGGACATCCGCCACGGAAACGGCGGTGTTGCCGGAACCCCTTCGGCGGTGTTGGCGCGACGCGGTAGGGGCATCTTCTCCAGGTGAGCAGATACGCGCCCACCAGCACCGATGACCACGCGGACAGCCCGCGCGCCCATCCGGATGATGCCGGGCTCGACGGTTTGGCGACCGAACCGACGGCGGGCAGGCGGACGCCGGATGGACAGGCGCCGGATGGACAGGCGCCGGATGGACAGGCGCGCGGGTACCCGCCCTCAGGCTGCGGCTCGCACCACCGCACCCGGGAGGCCCTGGACGACGACACGGCCGAAGCGGTCGGTCGGCTCAGCGAGGCGCTGGAGTGGGTCGAACGGGCCCGGGGTGCGCTGTACGAGTTCCATCAGCTTTCCGGGCACGCCGACCTGGTCCTCGGCGACGCCGTCGACCAGCTGACGAACTCCGGCCATCGCCGGAGCGCGGACCTGCTCCGCGAACGGCTGCTCGGCCGAAACGTCCTGGACGGCCGCTGGACGTTCCAGATCGTCGAGGAGTACGACGATCTCTACTACCGGCCGTTCGTCGAGGTCGACGAGGAGGTCCGGCGCCGGCTGACCGGCGGCCAACGGCACGTCCACGAGGCGCGGATGAAGGCCCGCGAGCGAACCCGCGCCGGCCGCGACCCGTGGGGCCCAGGCCCCTGACCAGAAGCGTCGTGATCCAATCCTGCCGAAGGTTAGTGAAGCATTTTGGCCCTCAATCCGCACCAAACCTTCGGCACCGCTGCGTAGCCAGTCCGATGCAACTCCGTGTCAGCGAAACGGGCATACGATCCTCAAGATCGCCACTTGTGGTGACGATCTTTGCCGCACCGGGGTGGCCCGGCCTATGCGTCGCGTCGCTTGGCGAAGATGATGCCGATCACGAACAGGCCGACGCAGACCGCGGCGAAGTAGACCAGCGAACCCCAGGGACCCAGCGGCATCCCATCGATCACCGGCGGGCCGTCCGAGTGGTGTGGGTGCCCGGCGACGACGAAATTGTCACCGACGGTGAACGGAAGCCAGTGCTGGATGTGGTCGCCGATCCGCGGGATCGCCGGCAGCAGGTTCTCGAGCAGGAACAGATAGACGAGCTCGATCACGATCGCGCCAGCCGACTGCCGGACGATCAGGCCGACAGCCATCGCGAACACCGAGGCCAACAGGTACACCAGGCCGACACCGAACACATTGCGGTATTCCTGGGCCGAATGGAGCGCCAGCGGGGCGTCCGGCTGGATCAGCCGGGCGATGCCCCAGGAGCCGACGGCGGTGATCTCGCCTACGATCCCGGCCAGCCCCGCTACGACGATGCCCTTGGCCACCAGTGCCGGTGTGCGCCGGGGTTCGGCGAGGAACGTCGTGCGGATCGTGCTGAACCGGTATTCCGTGGTGACGGCGAGGGTCGACATCACCATCATCACGACGAGCCCGAAGTTGTAGGCGAACTGCGTGACGTCCGGGGTGAAGTCGGGCAGGTCCTTCGTCTTGGTAGTGGCGGCGAAGATAGAGGTCAGCCCCACCGTCAGCGCCGTCGCGAGGATCATGCACCACCACGGTGAGCGGGTGGAGAACAGCTTGATCCGTTCCACGGTGAGCAGCGTCATCGCGCGTTGCCTCCCTGCGTCCCCGCGCCCCCGACGGACGCACCCCCGGCGGCCGCGCTGCCAACCGGCGGCGGCACCGTCACTCCCGCGCCGCCCGGCCCCGCCGGACCGACAGGACCGACAGGACCGACAGGACCGTCCGGACCGCCAGGACCACCCGGACCGGCGGGACTTCCAGCGTGGTACTCCACGTCCTGCCCGGTGAGTTGGATGAAGGCCTGTTCCAGCGAACCGCGCTGCGCCGTCAGCTCGTGCAGCACCAGGCCGAGCTGTCCGGCCAGCTCGCCGACCTGCTCGGTGGTGGCGTTCGGGACCAGCAGCGCGGCCGGTCCCTCGGCACCGGCCGGCACGTCCCGGACAGTGAGGCCCTGGCCGGCGAGCGCGCCGTGCAGCCGCTCGATCTCGGGCCCGCGCACCCGCACCGCGGATTCGGACGCGTTGTCGATGAACTCCCGCGTACTGGTCTGCGCGATCAGCCGCCCGCGGCCGATGACGACGAGGTCCTGCGCGGTGAGCGCCATCTCGGACAGCAGGTGGCTGGAGACGAACACCGTGCGACCCTCGTCCGCCAACCGATGCATGAACTGCCGGATCCATAGGATCCCCTCGGGATCCAGCCCGTTGACCGGCTCGTCGAACAGCAGAACGCCGGGGTCGCCAAGCAGCGCCGTCGCGATGCCCAGGCGCTGCGACATGCCGAGGGAGAACCCGCCAGCGCGCTTTCCGGCCACCGAGGTCAGCCCGACGGTCGCCAGCACCTCGTCGACCCGCTTGACGGGAATGCGGTTGGCGGCGGCGATCCAGCGCAGATGCGAGCGGGCGGACCGGTTGGGATGCACCCACTTCGCGTCCAGCAGGGCGCCCACCTGACGCATCGGATGGCGCAGGTCGGCGTACCGCTTGCCGTTGATACGCACGGTGCCCGCAGTCGGGTTGTCCAGCCCGAGGATCATCCGCATGGTCGTGGATTTCCCGGCGCCGTTCGGCCCGAGGAATCCGGTCACCTTGCCTGGCGCCACCGCGAAGGACAGGTCGTTGACGGCGACCGTACGTCCGTACCGTTTGGTGAGGCCTCGTGCCTCGATCATTCGTCTCCTTCGACGGGTATCTGTCCGCACGCGGCAGCCAGCGCCACACACCGCTCACCGCCGCAGGGCGCCTACCCGTGGGCCACAGGCCCATCGTGGCGGAACCGTCCTCGATCCGACCAGGCCTGCGGCCCTGCGGGCCGTGTCGGCATGGCGACAGGGCCCGGCGACACGACCCGACGGTACAGCCCGCCGCCCAGCGGCCCGGACCGCCTCACAGAACGCGACGGCCGGTGAGAATCTCCTCGGCGAGTTCCGACACCCGTCGGCGTTCATCCCGCGCCGTCCGCCGCAGACGCTCGAATGCCGTCACCGGGTCGGTGCGCATTGTCGCCATCAGATAACCCACCGCACGTTCGATCGGGACCCGGTAATCCAGCGCGTACTGCAGCTGCCGGGCCAGCCGATCGTTGCGGTCGGCGACGAGACCGGCCAGCAACAGGTTTTCCAGCACCCCGCCGAAGTGCACGATCGCGTCCCGCTCGCTGTCGGTCCAGGCTCGGGCCTGGTCGTCGGCGACGTTGAGCGTGCCGATCGGCCCGCCGGCAAGCCGGACCGGAACACCGAGGACCGCTCGCACGCCGCCCGCGGTCAGCGCTGGCCCCACCCGGGGCCACCTGTCGTCCCGCGCGACGTCGTTCGACGCGACGATCTCGTCCACGATGAACGACTCGACGCATGGCCCCTCGCCGAACTCCTCCTGGAGCCGTTCGAGCAGTGCTCCCGTGCTGTCGGAGGCGGCGATGCTGCGCAGGGCGCGATCGGCATCGACGAGCAGCACCCCCGCGCCGGCGAGATCGAAGATCTCAGTCACCGCCCGGACGACCTCACTCACCAGCTTGGCGAGTTCGACCTGGCTGGGCGCCAGGTGGTGCAGCCGGGCAAGACTGGCGTCCAGCCGCACCTTGTCGATCTCCACGATCGCGCTCCCGCCTCTACGGCCCGCCGTACGCCGGACATCCGCACGGGCCATCCCGCTGCCGTCCGGCGGCCCGGGACAGGTCGGGTGGCCGCCGGCGGCTCCGTCGCGCTCGACTCATCCTGCCGGACCTCCGCGCGGGCTAGCTGCCGACTCGGCGGCTAGGCACCGGCGTTGTCCAGCGACGAGGCACCGCCGCGCCGCGTCGCGGGCCCGCCCGACTCGGCGGTGGCGGCGTGGCCGTGCGGGTCAGCCGTGCCAGCGGGGCGGATCGCGTCGTCTGCGTCGTCCGGCTCGAGCCGGGACGAACGACGACGGCGCACTCCGACGTCGACCTGGCGGCGCACGGTGCCGTCGAAGGCGGCCGAGCGTTCGGCTTCGATCGACGAATTGATCATCTTGAGGAGATGCTCACGCTCGCCGGCGCTCATCCCGGCCATCAGGCTCGCGACCAGCTCGGACCCGCCGTCGACGGTGACCGCCGCGGCCTCGGCACCCGCCGGTGCTGCCAGGGACGGTGCTGCTGGGGACGGGGTCGCCTCCTGCGCGGCACTGGCCGCGGGAATTGCGGTAGCGCCATGGGGCTCGCCACCCGGTTCGTGTCCCATTGACCGGGGAATCCCGGTTCCGTCTGCGGGCATGCGTCACTCTCCGTGACTCGGCCGCAGACACAGGGCAGGCGAATTGATCGGTTGCTGGACAGAGTATCGCACCAGCTCGCGGACCGGCAGAGGCCGTCAGCCGTTGATCACCTCCGCCAGCCGGGCCCACTGCGCCCGAGGCAGCTCCCGCGGGGTATCCGTGATCACCTGGATGGCGACATGGTCCGCCCCCGCGGCGTGGTGCTCGGCGATCCGGGCCCGGATCGCCGCGTCGTCACCCCAGGCGACGAGCGCGTCGACGAGCCGGTCCGAGCCTCCGTCGGCGAGATCCGCGTCCGTGAAGCCGAGCCGGCGCAGGTTGTTCGCGTAGTTCGGCAGCCCGAGGCTGTGCCGCAGGCTCTGCCGGGCGATCGCGCGGGCCTGCCCGGCATCGGTGGCGAACACGATCCGCTGCTCGGGGGCGAGCAGCCGGTCCGGGCCGAGAATCTGCCGGGCCCTGCGGGTATGTTCGGGAGTGACGAGATATGGCACCGCGCCCGCGGTCCGATCCGCGGCGACGCCGAGCATCCTGGGCCCGAGCGCCGCGAGCACCTGGTCCTCCCGCGGGACGCCGAGCTCATCGAGGGTGTCGAGATAGTCGAGCAGCACCTCGACCGGTTTCTCCCAGGGACGACCGGTCGCCCGCTCCACCGGGTCCCGATGGCCGACCCCGAACCCGAGCAGCAGCCGGTCCGGGTGCGCCTTGGCCAGCATCGCGTAATGGTCCGCGGCGACGTCCGCCTTCTCCGTCCAGATGTTCAGGATGCTCGTGCCGACCACGAGCCCTTCAGTGCCATCCAGGATGGCCGCGGGGAGCTCCAGGTCCCCGCCCGCCGCACCGATCCATACCGTCGGGATGCCCATCGCCGCCACCTCGACGGCGATCTCCGTCCGTGTCCGGACGTCCGTCGGCCATTGCCGCTGAGCTGCCCAGAGCCCGATTCTGCCGACCTCAAGTACCACGACGAGCCCCTTCCGCACAGGGAACTGCGACTGTCCGCATCAACAGCCCATCACGATTGCTACCCCGAGCACACGCCGGCTATGTCGGCCTGTTTCCCCGGGCTGAAGGACCCGGGTGTCTCGTCCGTCCGAATCGGGTGCCCACCGGCCTCCCGGCTCCTGGGCCCTGCCCCTCAGGCCCCTGGACCTCGGCTGGACTCCCAGTCCGTGGATACCGCGCCGTTACCGGGCGGACGCCGTGGTGACCGGATGCTCGGGGACCGCGGTGGTCTGCGAGGCGGCAGCCTGCGGCCGCAGCTCGTCCAGGGCAAGCTGACGCGCCGGTGGGCCGTCCAGGACGAGCCGGGAGGTCATCGTCAGATCCGCGGCGACACACAGCAGCTCGCCGCTGTCCATCAGGCGCCAGCGCGGATCCTCGTCCATCCGCTCGCTTTCCACCACCACTGCCGGGAGATCGAGCAGATCCAGGGAGCGAACCCGGATCTCGCTGAACGGGCTAGCGTGGTCGAGATGGCGCGCGTTGCGCCCGCCCGGGCCGCGGCGCAGCACGTACAGGCTGTTGGTGTCCGGGTAGCGCAGCGCCCACAGGTCCCGGCCCGCGAGCAGGACCATGTTGATCGAGTACATCGGCAGGTTGCCCGCGATCCAGCGGGCGGCGGACGCGATGCCCTCCCCGACATCCCCGTCGTGCCGGTCGATCTCCCGGGTGATCAGGGCCAGGTACAGCTCGGAGTCGGTGTCGCCCCGCACGTCGGACCCGGCCGGGCCGAGCTCGGCAGCCAGCCGATCCAGCCCCTCGATCACCCCGTTGTGCGCGAAGATCCGGCCGTCGCGAACGAAGGGATGCGTGTTCTCATCGCTGGCGCGCCCGGTCGAGGCGTGCCGCACGTGCGCGACAAAGGTCGTCGACGTGATCTCCTGCGGCTCCCGGGCGAGCACTGTGTCCGCCCGGCCGCGGATCGCCTGCTTCACGACCAGGGGCGACCCGTCCGGATCGAAGGCGCCGGCGCCGGCGCCGTCCGGCGGACGACGGGCGGCCGCGCGCGGGCTGTCCACCGCGTCCAACAACCAGAACGTCGCGCTGATGGGCGTCGGCCCGCTGCTCATCGCGAACAGGTGGCACATCGGCGTCTCCTCCCCTCACCTCGACATCTCACGACCTCGACGCCACACGCTGGGCCCTGACGACCCCCGGCCTCGAAAGCTCTTGTTCCCCTCCGCGTGACGGCCATGCCCGAGAGCGAACGACATTCCCGACACCCGGCATTCCCGTCACCGGGAGCCCAGGTCGGCCGTCGGGCCGGCCTGGGCTCCGCGCGTAACGCCAACAGGCGGGTCCACTCAGCCATAGTTTCGTTTCGTTTCATCACTCGCTGCGCAACAGAAGAACATGGAGTGGCCAGCCCATCCGGTTCGGCCGCCGGACGGTGGCCGCGCAGCCAACAGCCACCCGCCGCCCCCTCTGCCCCAGCTCCGGTTCCCTCCTCCCGCTGAGGTACCACCATCAGGCCGCCACCCTCCCCGACCCGCGAGGCAACCGACCATCGCATCCGCCGGGCACTCGGGCCACTGCCGCTGTGCTGCGGGTTTGGGGCCCAGACGGCTACCAGACCCCCCGCCGCACCCGCAGCCACCACCTCGCCGGCCGGGCGCGTCAGGACACCCGAAGGATCCAGGAACGCCCAAGTTCGTGCAGGTGGCCGTCATCGGGTGTATACATTGACGTAATTGTCGTGTTCGCATTTATGAGACAACCAAGCCACCCGGCATTGCTACCAAGCAAGAATGACGCTCTTAAGCGGGATGAATCGTACATACAGCCCCGACGATCAGGGCATACGTCCATGATCAACCCAATCGGGGTACGCACCGGCAGGTCGGCAACCATGGTCAACACTGGGCATAGGCTGCCGCAACCTGCCCAAGGCGGTTAAATCGCCGGCTACGTTCACCCAGGATTCGCTGCTCCGTCCACGCGGCCGGAGTACCGTAGCCCCGACATTGCCCCCACGTGACCTGCACGTGTCGGCGCCGGGTGGTGGGACGGAGACACATGGCGGATTCCATCCGTTCGCGGCGCACCCTGTGCATCGCGTTCCTGTGTGAACAGTTTCCACCGGTGGTCTGGGACGGGGCAGGTAGTTACACGGCGACGCTCGCGACCGCATTGGCAAAGCTCGGGCACGAGGTTCATGTCGTCTGTGCCCAGGGGCATCGCGTTGTCGACACCGTGCAGGACGGCGTGCACGTCCACCGTCGTCCGTTGTTGCGCGTGCCGATCAGCCGCGGGCTCGGGCCGGTCGGTACCTGGCTGCGTGGGCCCCTGTACCCGCGTGACTCGATCAGCCTGCGCGCCAGCCTGCCCCTGTCCTACACAGTGTGGCTGCGCCAGCTCGGGCTGCGTCCCGACGTCATCGAAACCCAGGACGGGGAGACCCGCGGTCTGCTGCAGGCGATGGCCCACAGCCGGCCGCTCGCCATCCACCTGCATTGCCCGACGATGCTGACGGTGCGGCTCGCCGGCGCGCCGATCGGCCCGAAGGGGCGCCTCGCCGACCGGCTGGACCGCGTGTCCGCCGACAAGGCCGACGTGGTCACTTCCCCCTCCCAGCTGCTCGTCGACACACTGCGGGACCGCGGCTGGTTGGACGGACGGGAGGTCGAGGTGATCCCGAACCCGTTCGATGCCATGCCGTGGCTTGGCATCCCCGACGTACGTGACACCCGTCCGGTCGTCGCCACGGTCGGCCGGCTGGAGGCCTACAAGGGCGTCGACGTGCTGCTGGACGCGTCCGCCCAGTTACTGGCCGCCGGAGTGGAACATCGGCTGGTGCTCGCCGGGCGGCCGGCCGGCGAGATCGGCGGCGTGCCCGCCGGCACCTGGCTCGAACGCCGGGCCCGCCTGCTCGGCCTGGACGTCGAGTTCACCGGGCACCTCGGTGCCGACCAGGTGCGGGAGATCTATCGACGGGCCCGGGTCGTCGCCGTGCCGAGCCGGTTCGAAAGCTTCTCGATCGCGGCTGCCGAGGCGATGGCCGCCGGCCGTCCGGTGGTGACGACCAAGCGCACGGGTATCGCGCCGTTCGTCGAGCGCTGGGGTGGTGGCGCCGCCGTTCCCGTGGGCGATGCCAGGGCGCTCGCCGACGCACTCGCGCCGTACCTGCTCCATCCCGCCCATGCCGCCGCCGTCGGTACCCAGGGGCGCGTCGGCGTCGCCGAGATCGACCCCATGTCGATCGCCCGCCGCAAGGAGGAGGCATACCGGTACGCGATCGCCCGGTTCGCCGCTCGCCCGCCCACGTCGCGCAGCCGCCGATCCGCCGGCGCCGCAATGGCTCTGGCCGCCGGTTCCACCCAACCGGCCGTGTTCCCGGCCGAGCCCGAGCCGCTCCGGGCGCCGGCTCCCATCCAGCCGCCGGAGCTCGCACGTCAGAATCCATCCCGGGGCGTCCACGGGCCGGTCTGAGGGCGCACAGCCCGGCGGTGATCAGCCCGGCGGGGTGTCCCGCCAGGGTCGGGGGAAGTCCAGGTGGTGCAGCGCGCCGGCCTCGACGTACACCTCGTGCCGGCTACGCAGCGTCGCGAGCAGCGGACCGGTCACCGGAACGTCGCCCGGATCGCCGGTGCCCACCTGGGTGGCGTGCTCGGCAAGCGCCCGGCGTTGGCGTTCCCGCAGGCCGCGCGCATCGACGAGCAGCGGGCGGCCCTCGCGCAGCCGGCGAACGGGTTCGAACAGCAGTCGGTTGGCCGACCGGTCTCGCGTGCCGTATCCCCGCGTCCACGGCCAGTGCGTCCAGAACCACACTGTGTATTCGAGGAGCTGCCCGGTGAACTCTGCCGCGGCCGCGGCCTGGGTCGCCGCATCGTGGGTCGCGTCATGATCAGGATGGCCCTCGCAGGAGGCCGGCACCAGGATCTGCGCCGGACGGCGAGCCCGGATGATCTCAGCCAGCCGGCTGGCGATGGCGTCCAGCGAGCCACCGAGCTCCGAGTCGGGGAAGCCGAGGAACAGCACGTCGGTCTCGGTCACACCGAGCACCGCGCAGGCCCGGCGGGTCTCGGCCTCCCGCACCTCGACAAGCTCGTCGGGCGGCAGTGTCACCGGCTCCGCCTTGGATCCGTCACTGACGATGACGATCGTCACCGGCGTCCCGACCGCCCGCTTGCGTATCACCGCGACCGCGCAGCCCAACGTCTCGTCATCCGGATGCGGCGCCACGACCAGGCACGACGACCGGGCCATGCTGGTGGTGACGTCGGTCCCGCGCCGCGTCCACACCCACCGCAACGCCGACCGGGCGAGCATCATCGCCTCCGCCCGCGCGGCCCGCGGGTCGCGCGGCATCGACTGCCAGGTCATCCTCGCCACCGCCTCCCCCTCTGCTGTTCCCCGCGCACGGTGCACTCATCCGACGAACGCCACCATCCGACGAGGATGTGCCGACGATAGCGCCACTCGTCGCCGGCCCCGACGCAGGCAGCGTCGGACCTGACACCAGGCGTCAGCGCGACCCACGGGGCACGCCGGCGCGCACGGCTGCCGCGCCCAGGCCGGCCCCGCGCGCGGCAGCACTCCGCGGTGCGGCACCACGCGGTCCCGCGCCACGCGCAGCCGCGGTTCGCGCGACGGGGGACGGTCCGGGAGCTCGGGCAGCAGGGATGCGCGGGACGGGGGCGGGCGAGAGAAGGGCGGGTGGGACGAGGAACTGTGGGACGGGGATGCCCGGGATGAGGCAAGCCGACCGGGCCGCCAGGAGTTCCCGCAACTCGGCGTGGTTGGGCAGGGCCTCGTAGCCCCCGGCGCGGCCGATCGTGAGGGCCGCCGCCCGCTGCGCCGCGTGCACCGCGGCCCGCGGCGAGTCGCCGGCCACCAGCCGCGCGGTGAACACCGCGGTGAACGCGTCACTCGCCGCGGTCGTGTCGACGACCTGGGCCGTCGGCGCCGGGTGGGACGAGCTCCGCTCGCCGGGGCCCGCCTCCATCGTGTGCAGCACACATCCCTGTGCGCCGAGCGTGACGCAGACGGTGGGCACCCCGAGATTCTCGGCGAGCGCGTCGGCGAGCTGTCCCGCGGGACCGTTCGCGCCGGGATGGCCGACCAGCAGCGCACGTGCCTCGGCCTCGTTCGGCACCAGTACGTCCACCAGGTCCCAGGGCATGGCGCGGACCAGCTCGGGCCGACTCGCCGCAGGCGCGGGATGGACGACGACCCATCGCCCCAGCCTGGCCGCCGCGGCGACCAGGTCGGCGGCCGCGTGCGGGAACTCGAACGTCACCACCGTCGCGTCGATGTCACCACCGCCGTCACCACCACCACCGCGATCACCACCCAGGGCCCCGCCACCGCCGCCGCCGCTCAGGGCGCGGGCCGCCTCATCGAGGTCGGCCGCCGTCGCCGCCAGCTCGTCCGGGACCCGCCAGACGACGGCTTTCTCCCCATCGGCTCGGCTGTGGACGACGCACACGGGTGTCGAGGCTCCGCTACGAACCGGCATCGCCGACACGTCCACCCCGTCGGCCGCCAGGACCGACCGGATGGCCGCGCCGACCGAATCTCGGCCCACCGATCCCACGGCGGCAACCCGTCCACCGAGCCGCGCCAGCGTGACCGCCTGGTTGAGCGCCTTGCCCCCCGGGACCGTCCGCATCGCGTCGGCCCGCAGATCGGCACCCCAGGACGGCAGCCCCGAGGCGCTGATCAGGCAGTCCAGCACAAACGCCCCGGCGACCAGGAACCTCGCCGGCCCCGTTTCCCAGCCGCCGACACCGTTGTCGGCACAGGGATCACACTCGTCGCGCTCGCGCTCGCACTCGCCGGCGTCGTCCACGCCGACCTCTCGGGCGCCCGTGGTCCTCACACATCCCCCGTGCGGCTCGTGATCTGCGGGCTTCGTCACCCGCCACTGTCTCGGGCAAGCAGGCCGATCCGTGGCGAGAACCGCACGAACCGACGCTCCGTGGCCACCGTAGTTGAACCCGAAATCCTCTCTTTTAATGCCCCAACACGAATACCGAACAGTCACCGCAGGATAGCCGAGTACCAGACACTCAGTACGTTCCGTTGCTTGAAAATTTCACCGCGTCGATCTCGTCCGTAGGCAGACGTTGCCGGATCGCCCTGCGAGACCGGACGGATCGATCTCACCGACCATCCCGACCGGGCGCCACCCCGCGATCAGACGGCGACGGCCGGAAAGGCGGGCCGCGTGGCACCCGTCCGGATTTCCCCCGCCGGGCAACCAGCTAGCCCGTGATCACAACAAGAATCGACTGGCCGCCCTCGAACCGCCCACTCCTGATCATGTCCACAACCGCGAAAAGCATCTTCGCGACGTAGACGCGCTCCACCGCGAACCCATGCCGCCGCTCCAGGCCAGCCGCGAAGGCCATGAGTTCGGCTGGCATTCTGGCGAACCCTCCGAAGTGATAGTCGAGTTCAACCGTCCAGTTTCCGGTAACTTCGCCAAAGGCCTCACCCTGTAGCCGCCGGACCTCGTCACGCAGATATGCGGCGCCTTTGAGCACGGCGATTCCCACCGCCCGCGTTCTGCCGCCGGGACGCTGGTCAAGCCCATAGCTGAGCCCGGCGAGTGTCCCGCCAGTGCCACACGGGCAGATCACCGTGTCGTACTCCGCGTCCAGTTCCGCCGCGATTTCGGCGCAGCCGCGCACCCCGAGCGCGTCCGAGCCGCCCTCGGGAATCAGATAGAATCTTCCAAACCGCGCCGAGAGCTGGTCCAAGAATTCCTGAGCTGTTTTCCGGCGGTATTCGCCACGGTCGACGTAGTGCAGCTTCATCCCGTCTTCACTCGCGGCCGCGAGCGAGGGGCTGAGCGGCAGGTGTTCCTCACCCCGGATCATTCCGACCGTGCCGATCCCAAGGATTCTCCCGGCCGCGGCCACCGCCCGAACATGATTGGAATAGGCCCCGCCGAACGTATCGATCCGCTCGTGACCCTGAACAGATCTCCCGCTCGCGCCCGGGTTCACCGAGCCAATCTCACTTTCCGTGATGGCCCTCGGGGGTGGTGGCGAGGGTGATGAGGAAAGATGTCGCCTTTCCCGGGTTTTTCGTCCGATTTGTTCGTTTGTGACCCTGTAGAAGCGACATGGAGAGTTGCGAAGGCCGAGCCGTCGTCACGCATGGCGGCGAGGAGGGCGGTGGCGGGTCGGCGGTGGGGAGAGGGCTCGCTGGTCGTGACGGCCGGAGCTGATGGTGATGGCAGGGACACCGTGCACGGACGGCAATCGGAGGCTGGAAGGCGGCCACGCGGCCCGCCGGGCGGTCTACGTGCCACCGAGGACGTCAGACGTGGCCCCGAGCCGACACTGGCCCGAGCCCGATCGGGAATCGGGCAGGAACGGAACCAGCTGGAGATCGGGCGGGAACCGACCCGGGATCGAGCGGGAACCGACCCGGGATCGGGCGGGAACCGGCGGGTCTGCCGTGAAGGATCATCATGGTCTGCGGGAGAAAGTGAGCGGACCGGAGAAGACGCATGCCGCAGGTGTAGCCGCGTTCGGCGTCAGAAGCTTGCATCAGTGGAGCGGGCGACGGGAATCGAACCCGCGTTGCAAGCTTGGGAAGCTCGTGTTCTGCCTCTGAACTACGCCCGCGTAGTGCATCCGCATCGTACCGGATGGCCGGCCCGTCGCGACAGGCCGGCCCTGGCAGGTCGTCCAGCGGGTCAGCCGTCGACGGCGCCTCCCAGGCGCGCCGGGGTGGTGGTCGTTGCGGGCTGGGAGCCGCTGCCGCTGGGGCGCAGCGAGCGCAGTGGCTCGCGACCCGCCGGCTGTTTCGGGCGGTCGAGGACCGGAGCCGGCGGGACCTCCAGGCTCTCCGGCTCGCCTGGCTGTACACGTACCGTCTTGCCGTGGTGTAGCAACGTCATCGCCGGACCGGAGGACACGGTGTACGTCGCCGTCGCGTCGGACACCTCGACCCGCAGGTGACGGCCCCGGACGCACAGGCCAAAGGCGAGCCGGGTGATGCCCTCGGGCAGCCGTGGGGAGAACTCGATGACCTCTCCGGTGTCGCGCAGCCCGCCGAATCCCTCCACCAGCGCGATCCAGCTGCCGGCAAGGGAGGCGATGTGCAGGCCGTCGCGGGTGTTGTGCTCGATGTCGTGCAGGTCCATCAGGGCGGCCTCGCGCAGGTAGTCGTGCGCGAGGGAGAGATGGCCGCATTCGGCCGCGAGCACCGCCTGGCAGCAGGCGGACAGCGACGAGTCCCGAACCGTCAGCCCCTCGTAGTAGGCGAAATTGCGAATCTTCTCGTCGTGGGTGAACGCGTCGCCGCAGCGCTGCATCGCGAGCACCAGGTCCGCCTGCTTGACGACCTGCTTGCGGTAGAGGTCGAAGTAGGGGAAGTGCAGCAACAGCGGATACTGCTCCGCGGCGGTGTGCTCGAAGTCCCACACCTCGTGCTCGGTGAAGCCCTCGGACTGCGGGTGGACGCCGAGATGCGGGTCGTACGGGATGAACATGTCCTCGGCGGCGTCCCGCCAGGAGGCCGTGACCTCGGCGTTCACCCCGAGCTCGGCGGCCTTGTCCGGGTGGCGGCGGGCGGCCTGGGCGGCGGCCAGCAGATTCCGCTGCGCCATCAGGTTGGTGTAGACGTTGTTGTCGGCGATCGCCGAGTACTCGTCCGGGCCGGTCACCCCGTCGATGCGGAAACGTCCGTCCAGGTCGTGGTGACCGAGGGACCGCCACAGCCGGGCTGTCTCGACGAGCAGCTCCAGGCCCGCCTCGCGTTCGAACCGCTCGTCCTCGGTGACGTTGACGTAGCGGGCCACGGCGTCGGCGATGTCGGCGTTGACGTGGAAGGCCGCCGTGCCCGCGGGCCAGTACCCCGAGCACTCCTCGCCGTGGATGGTCCGCCAGGGGAACACGGCGCCCTGCAGGTTGAACAGCTTGGCCCGCTCCCGGGCCAGCGGCAGCGTCGCGTGCCGCCAGCGCAGCGCGTCCCGGGCGGCGTCCGGTGCGGTGTAGGTGAGCACCGGCAGGACGTAGGACTCGGAGTCCCAGAAGGCATGCCCGTCATAGCCGGGCCCGGTCAGCCCCTTGGCCGGGATCGCCCGCCGCTCGGCCCGCGCCCCCGCCTGCAGGACGTGGAACAGCGCGAACCGGACCGCCTGCTGCACCTCCGGGTCGCCGTCGACCTCGACGTCGGCCCGCTCCCAGAAGGCGTCCAGGTACTCCTTCTGCTCCTGGACCAGCCCGGACCAGCCGGTCTGGCGGGCCGCGACCAGCGCGGCGGCTGCCTGGTCACGCAGCGCCGCCAGCGAGCGCTGCTCGGACCAGCCGTAGGCGAGCCACTTGACCATCCGCAGCTTCTGACCCGGCTGAAGGACGACCGTCGCGGTGACCCGGCCGCCATCCGGCTCGCATTCGGTGTAGATCCCGAGCGATTCCGGACCGTCGAAGTGATGGTCCATCGCCGCTGCCACCCGGATCTCGCTGTTGCGGGTGATGTGCAGCGTCTCGACCTTCGTACCGTCCGCGCGGTGTAGCTCGGAGACCAGCGGCGACTCGAGGGCCGCGGCGGCCCGCGGATCCCCCTTGAACACCGGGAGCTGCTCGTTGGCGACCAGCTCCGACTGGACCACCACCCGCGCCGGGTCGTCGACCGCCTCGACCTCGTAGTAGAAGGCGGCGATCGACCGCTGCGAGAACGAGACCAGCCGCTCCGAACGCACCCGAATGATCTGGCCGGTTGGCGAGGCCCATTCCACCTCGCGGCGCAGGACACCCTCACGGAAATCGATCACCCGCTGATGCGAGCGCAGTTCCCCGTACCGCACGTCGAACGGCTCGTCGTCCACGAGGAGACGGATCAGCTTGCCGTTGGTGACGTTGATGACCGTCTGCCCGGATTCCGGATATCCATATCCGGCTTCCGCATACGGCAATGGCCGCAGCTCGTGCACCGAGTTCAGGTAGCTGCCAGGCAGGCCGTGCGGGTCGCCCTCATCAAGATTCCCGCGCAGGCCGATATGTCCGTTCGACAGGGCGAACAGGGATTCGGATCGGCCCGGATCATCGGCGTCGAGGCCGGACTCCCGCAGCGCCCACGGCTCGATCAGGTAGCTCGCCTTGTCGATCATGCCCGGCCACGTGCAGGGGCTGCCGAGGAAGGGGCACTGGACCCACCGGACAGATGAGTCGGGTCGGACGGGTCGGACGGGTGGGTGGCGCCGGGACCCGGCGCAAGCAGTTCGGCGAGGTCCCGCACGACGATGTCGGCACCGTGCTTGCGCAGCGCCTCGGCGTGTCCCGCACCGACCCGGTCGACACCCACCACGTACCCGAACCCACCGGCCCGCCCGGCCTGGACCCCTGCCAGGGCGTCCTCGAAAACCACCGCCTGCCCGGGCGGCACGTTCAGGATCCGGGCGCCGGCGAGGAACGTGTCCGGCGCGGGCTTGCCGGGCAGATGCTCACGGGACGCGACCACCCCGTCCACCACCTGGTCGACCAGGGCGTCGAGCCCCGTGACCCGCAGCACCTCGACGCAGTTCGCGCTCGAGGAGACGACGGCGCGCGGCACACTCCGGGCGACGAGCTCCTTGAGGTAGCGCACCGAGCCGGGGTAGACCTCGACTCCGTCGGCCTGGATCCGCCGCTGGACCAGAATGTTCTTCCGCGTCGCCAGCGCGTGCACCGTCAGCGCGGACGGTGGATCATCGGATGTCCCGTCGGGAATCCCGATATGACGCGAGGCGAGAAACGCCCTGACCCCGTCGACGCGGGGCCGGCCGTCGACGTGGTCGGCGTAGTCGTGGTCGATGTCGAAGGGAACGAACGGCTCGCCGCTGCGGCGAGCCCAGTTCTCCAGGAACTCGTCGAACATCTCCTTCCACGCTGCCGCGTGGACGGTGGCCGTGTTCGTCAGTACACCATCGAGATCGAACAGGCATGCTGTGACGCGATCGGGTAGCCCGAGCATGGTTCTCCCGCCTGTCTCCGTTGTGGCCATATCTTCTTGGCCGTCCCCTGTGGCCGTCTCTCGCCCTTCGGCCGGAGCGCTCGCCGACCCGGTCTTCGCTGACACGGTCTTCGCTGACACGCCCATCTCCTACCCGTGTCACGCTACGCACCAACTACCCGGGCACCCACCCAGACATGCGGGGCACACGGGCGGACATCGGATGTCGGGCGCCGAACATCGAGGTGCCCAGACGCCCGGATCGACCGGCGTGACATGCTCTACGGTGTGCTGCTGTCCGACCGCGACATCCGGGCTGAGATCACCGCCGGCCGGGTCCGCCTTGATCCCCACGAGCCCGGCCTGATCCAGCCGTCCAGCGTGGACCTGCGCCTGGACCGCTGGTTCCGGGTCTTCGCGAACCACCGGTACAGCCACATCGACCCCTCCATCGAGCAGGACGAGCTCACCGAACTGCTCGCCCCGGACGGCGACGAGCCGTTCGTCCTGCACCCAGGTGAGTTCGTGCTGGGCTCGACACTGGAGATCATCACACTGCCCGACGACCTCGCCGGACGGTTGGAGGGCAAGTCGAGCCTGGGGCGTCTCGGGCTGCTGACCCATTCAACCGCCGGCTTCATCGACCCCGGGTTCTCCGGCCATGTCACGCTGGAGCTCTCGAACGTCGCCACACTGCCGATCAAGCTCTGGCCCGGAATGAAGATCGGCCAGCTCTGCCTGTTCCGGTTGTCCTCCCCTGCCGAGCACTCGTATGGCTCGCCCGTCTACGGCTCGCGCTACCAGGACCAGCGTGGCCCCACCCCGTCCCGCGCCCACCGCGACTTCACCCGTTGGGCCGTCCGCGACACGTCCTGACGTCCTCTTGCGATCCGGCTGGCTACCTGTCCGCCACCTGCGTCTGCCCGCTGGGAACGGGGCCGGGCCCGGCGCCTGAGCGGCGGCCGGGCCCGGAGGTCACGGTGAGAACGGGGTCGTACGGGTCAGGCGACTGGCTCCGCGGGGGCTGGTGCTGCCGGGGCTGCCGGGGCGAGTGAGCGGGCCAGCAGTTGGGAGACGTCGAGCACCTCGACGCTTTCCTTCGCCTCACCGGCGAGCTTCTTCTCGGTGACGGCGTCGGTCAGCATGACGATGCAGAACGGGCAGGCGGTCGAGACGACGTCGGGGTCGAGGCCGAGCGCCTCCTCCATCCGGTCGACGTTGACCCGCTTGCCGATCTTCTCCTCCATCCACATCCGCGCGCCGCCGGCGCCGCAGCAGAAGCCGCGGTCCTTGCAGCGGTGCATCTCCTGGCCGCGGATACCTGGGATGGCCTCGAGGATCTCCCGCGGCGGCGTGTACACCTTGTTGTGCCGGCCGAGGAAGCACGGGTCGTGGTAGGTGACTGAGGACTCCACCGGGGTCACCGGCACCAGCTTGCGCTCCTCGACCAGTTTGCCGAGCAGCTGGGTGTGGTGGACGACCTCGTAGGTGCCGCCGAGGGAGGAGTACTCGCGGGCGAGGCTGTTGAAGCAGTGCGGGCAGGTCGCCACGATCTTCTTGACGCCTGTTTCGTTCAACAGCTCGATGTTCGCCTTGGCAATCTCCTGGTAGAGGTACTCGTTGCCGAGGCGGCGCGCCGGGTCCCCGGTGCAGGACTCGTTCGTACCGAGGATGGCGAACTCGACCCCCGCGGTGTGCAGCAGTTCGGCGAAGGACCGGGCGACCTTCTTGGCCCGGTCCTCGATCGCTCCGGCGCAGCCGACCCAGTAGAGGTACTCGACGTCATCGGGGATCTGCTCGCCGTCGCCGATGACGCGGACGTCGAACGGAAGGCCCTCGGTCCACTCGGTGCGGGTGCGCGGCGACACGCCCCAGGGGTTGCCGTTGTTCTCCAGGTTGCGCAGCATGACGCCGGCCTCGGACGGGAACGCCGACTCGATCATCACCTGGTATCGGCGCATGTCGACGATGTGGTCGACGTGCTCGATGTCCACCGGGCACTGCTCGACGCAGGCACCGCAGTTGGTGCAGGACCACAGCACGTCGGGGTCGATGACCCCGCCCTCCTCGGCGGTGCCGACAAGCGGGCGGTCGACCTGGGGCTGACCGGGCTGCGGCACCCGGCCGAAGCCGGACTCTGGCACGCCGTGGTGGCCGACGCCGGCATCCTCCTCGACTCCGGTGACCGCCTTCGGCGCCTCGCCACCGCCCTCGCCGTCCCCGGCGCCGCCCGCGGCCAGCAGATACGGAGCCTTGGCGAACAGGTGGTCGCGCAGGTCCATGATGAGGAGCTTCGGCGAGAGCGGCTTGCCGGTGTTCCAGGCCGGGCACTGGCTCTGGCAGCGACCGCACTCGGTGCAGGTCGCAAAGTCGAGCATGGCCTTCCAGGAGAAGTCCTCGACCTTGCCGACACCGACGATCGGCTCCTCCTCCTCCATCAGCTTCTCGATGTCGGGGGTGGTCGCCAGCGGGCCGAGCGCCACCGGCTTGCGCTTGAGCACCACGTTGATCGGCGCCAGGCCGATGTGCAGGTGCTTCGAGTACACCACCAGCACGGAGAAGCCCATGATGACCGCGAGGTTGAGCAGCAGAAACGCGGTCTCGATGTTCTCGTTCGCGCCGTGCGAGAGCCCGGAGAAGATGCGGCTCACGCCATAGGACGCGAAGGCCCACCTGGTTTGGCCCTGCGGCAGGTTGCCAGTGTTCCACTGCGCGCCGCGGTAGATCAGCAGGGTCACGATGACGGCCGTGATCAGGCCGAGAATGACCCAGGCCGGCCCGGTGTGCGAGCCGTAGAACCGGGACTTGCGCTCCAGCCTCGCCGGCGCGTTCTTGAACCTGATGATCGTGAAGGTGAGCAGACCTGCGAGCACGGCGACGGCGAAGAAGTCCTCCAGGAAGCCGACGGCCGCCCAGTGCCCGAACAGGGGGATGTGGAAGTCGTCGTCGAACAGGCCGCCGAAGGCCTCGATCACGGTCAGGATGAGAACCGTGAAGCCCCAGAAGGTGAAGAAGTGCGCGAGGCCCGGCACGGACCACTTCAGCAGCCTGCGCTGACCGCCGACCTCGCTGATCTCGGTCCAGATGCGGCCGGGCAGGTCATCCAGCCGACCCTCGGCTGGCTGGCCGGACCGGATCAGCCGGAACAGCCAGAACACCCGGCGCCCGGCAACCGCGAGAGCGATCAGGGTGATCGCTCCACCGATCGCAAGTCTCACAGCATCCTCCATCTGGACCCACCGCTTCGGGCGAGCCTACTCGTACTGGCCAGTAACTTATGCGGCGAGTGAGCTGAGCCACCCGCCCGACGTACGGCACCTCGGCCGTCCCTCGCCTCCGTTCGCGGCCCCGAGCAGGACCGGGAACCGATGCTGCGGACCAGGACCGGGAACCAGTGCCGCGGGCCACGGCGCAGGGGTAGCGCGTCCACCCACCCCCGACCCTGCCACGGTGTGGTCCAAGCGGCCCGACATAGGAGGTCCGAAGGTCCGATCGCCCGCACGGTTGCGCCGAGCCTGCTACTTTCGGTGCCATACACCCAATCGACACGCAACGCTCCGCACCCGTTTCGACTACCCCGCCGCCACGGTTCGGCACCGTCGGGTTCGGCCGGCGGTCGAGCCTGGCAGCAGGGGCGCAGCCGGCAACGAGCACCAACCCGGATCACGCCCCATCCCCTCGCCGGCATCTCGGTCTGCCGCCGAGAGCGTCCGCCGATGATGTCAACCCTTGTGTCCCAGACACAATCGACGCACCATAGGATGCGCCTCTCGCCCACGGTGACCTGGCAGTCGGATCACGCGCCCCACCTGGCTCATCAGGGTGAGTGCGGCTTCGGCGCCAGTGCCGCCGCGCCGGCGTCCGGTGTCCGGTGGACGGGCCCCTACCCACGTTGACGACCCCTGCGAACCATGGTGGGCACGATGGCGACGATCACCCGGCCGACGATGACCCGAGTCGGCCGTCCCGGTCATTCCCTGCAGACCGAGTACCAGCGGGCTCGGGAGTCCCTGGCGCTGGTCCGGCGGGACCGACTGGCCCGGCAGCTGCCCCGCACGGCCGCGCGCTCCGCGGTCGTCGGGCTGGTCCTGGCGCTGGTCATCGGGTTCGGGCTGGGGCAGCCGGGGGCGGCGGTCGCCGTGTTCTTCGTGGTGTTCCTGGCCTGGCCGGCCGGCATCGTCGTGGCGTCCTTCGGGGTCGCACCTGACATCGAGCTGCTGCGCGAGGGCGCCGAGGCCGAGCGCAGGACGGCGCGGGCCATCGCCCGGCTGCGGCGCAACGGCTACCTCATCCTCCACGACCGCGCCGTGCCCTACTCTGACGCGACCATCGGTCACCTGCTGATCGGGCCGGGCGGGGTGATGGTGCTCGGCAGTGACAACACCAAGGGCACGCTGCGCTACACCAAGGGCGGCGCGATCTGCGACGGTGAGTCGCTCAAGCCCGTCATCGACCGCAGTTCCTGGCTCGGCGGCGAGGTGCGCAGCCAGATTCGGTCGGCCCTGCCGATGCTCAAGATCCCGGTCAGCCCGATCCTGGTCATGGTCGAGGCGAACGTGCTGTGGAGTGACGGCGCGCTCGAGGGCGTTACGATCATCAGCATCAAGGATGTGGCCAACTTCATCCGCAAGAAGCCGGGCCGGCTCAACCCAGGTGAGGTGCGGCAGATCGCCACCGCCTCGGAGCGGCTCTTCCCCGCCTTCACCGCCAACCAGCTCGCCGAGCACGTATCCGTCGACCGAGACCAGTGGCTGACGCTGATGGACGCGCTGCGCACCATCCGCGAACGCGACGGAGACGCCAGCGACATGCTCGACCGTCTCGCCCAGATCGAGGCCGACCTCGGGCGTCAGGCCGATGCCGGCTCCCGCGGTGGCGTGCCGTTGGCGGTTGCGGGCCAGTCCGAGGACCCGCTCGGAGACCTCGGAGACCTCGGCTCGGTCGCGGACGGCGTCGAACCCGACCTCGAGCGGACAGGGGGTCCGGACGATCCCGGTCCCAGCCCGATCACGTCGATCGGGCTGGGCGCGCCGGAGCGCAGCACTCCCCGGCCGCGGCGCGGCCGCATCCTCGCCGCCGTCCGGCTCCCGCGGGAGACCTCCGAGCGCCCCAATGGTCCCGGCGACCAGCCCGCCGACCCGCCCCCCTCCGGCCGGCCCCCCGCCGACTCCTAACCTCACCTCACCTCGCCTCCGGCTCCCGCGCGCGGACGCGGGTCCGTTGGCACGTCGCCATGTGGACCACATGGACGGCCACCGCCGCCATTGGACGACCAGCGCGGTCAGGCGCCGGAGTCGTCGCCGAGTCAGCCGGGCTCGCCGGTGGAGCGGCCGGGCTCGGCCGGTGCGGCGGGGCCGGCTCGCCGGTGCGGCGGGGTGGCCAAGTACCAAGGCGGCCAAGGGCCGAGGTGGCACGCGAAGATCGCCGCGAGCCACCACTGGTCTCCCTCTCGTCCTGGCCTCGGGACTCGCGGTCACGCATCGCCATTGCGGCTCTTGTGCTTTTTGTCGGCTTTCGGCGCCACCGAATGATTTCCGTGGGCCTTCTACAGGGTTCTCGGGGAGTTATTTCCCTTTCGTCCCTGCGAAGGGACCACCGCCCGGCCGTGCGCTGAGGTCATCTCCGCCCGTCCCCGCTACTCGAGGCTCGACGGTCACCGAGAGCATCGATCGACTCGATGGGCGCGATGCGGAGACGTCCGAAGGTATGAGCTTGAGGGCACACTTCGAGCGTGTCGCGGGCGCCGAGCCGGGGGATGCTGGTGATGCGATAAAGTTGAGCGTAGATGACTCACCTCGCCCCGACTGCACCAGGCGTTCGAGTCCTGAGCGAGGTAGACTCAACCCACTGAGGCGTCCTACCCTTAAGAAGGCCGCGCCCCCGAGTGACCCTCGGTGAGCGCGGACTACCGAGAGGTCCCACCCCCACGAGGTCGGCTCCGCGCATCGTTGAGCGAGCGCCGACATGGATCGAGAGGCACACAGACATGGCACGAGCGGTCGGCATCGACCTCGGCACCACGAACTCCGTCGTGAGCGTGCTCGAGGGTGGCGAGCCCACGGTGATCGCCAACGCCGAGGGCTCCCGGACGACCCCGTCGGTCGTGGCCTTCGCGAAGAACGGCGAGGTCCTGGTCGGCGAGGTCGCCAAGCGTCAGGCAGTCACCAACGTCGAGCGCACCATCCGCTCGGTGAAGCGTCACATGGGCACCGACTGGAAGATGACGGTTGACGCCAAGGAGCTCACCCCGCAGGAGATCAGCGCCTTCATCCTGCAGAAGCTGAAGCGGGACGCAGAGTCCTACCTCGGCGAGTCCGTGGCGGACGCGGTCATCACCGTCCCGGCCTACTTCGACGACGCGCAGCGCCAGGCCACCACTGAGGCCGGCACGATCGCGGGTCTGAACGTTCTGCGGATCGTCAACGAGCCGACCGCCGCCGCGCTCGCCTACGGTCTCGACAAGGGCGAGAAGGAACAGACCATCCTGGTCTTCGACCTTGGTGGCGGCACCTTCGACGTGTCCCTGCTGGAGATCGGCGACGGCGTGGTCGAGGTGAAGTCCACCTCCGGCGACACCCACCTCGGTGGTGACGACTGGGACCAGCGTGTCACCGACCATCTGATCAAGACATTCAATGGTCAGCACGGGGTCGATCTCGGCAAGGACAAGATGGCCCTGCAGCGTCTGCGCGAGGCCGCGGAGAAGGCCAAGATCGAGCTTTCCCAGTCCAGCCAGACCACGATCAACCTGCCCTACATCACCGCGTCCGCCGACGGTCCGCTCCACCTCGACATCGCGCTTACCCGCGCCGAGTTCCAGCGGATGACCTCGGACCTGATCGACCGCTGTAAGCACCCGTTCCAGCAGGCGGTCAAGGACGCTGGCATCAAGGTCAGCGACATCGACCATGTCGTGCTCGTCGGTGGCTCCACCCGGATGCCCGCCGTCGTCGACCTGGTCCGCGACCTCACCGACGGCAAGGAGCCCAACAAGGGCGTCAACCCGGACGAGGTCGTCGCGGTCGGCGCCTCCCTGCAGGCCGGCGTGCTCAAGGGCGAGGTCAAGGACGTCCTGCTGCTCGACGTCACCCCGCTTTCCCTCGGGATCGAGACGAAGGGGGGAATCATGACCAAGCTCATCGAGCGGAACACCACGATTCCCACCAAGCGCTCGGAGATCTTCACCACGGCGGAAGACAGCCAGCCATCCGTGCAGATCCAGGTTTTCCAGGGTGAGCGCGAGATGGCCGCGTACAACAAGAAGCTCGGCATGTTCGAGCTGACCGGTCTGCCGCCCGCTCCCCGGGGCCTGCCCCAGATCGAGGTGACCTTCGACATCGACGCCAACGGCATCGTGCACGTGTCCGCCAAGGACCTGGGCACGGGCAAGGAGCAGTCGATGACCATCACTGGTGGTTCCGCTCTGCCCAAGGACGACATCGACCGGATGGTCCGGGACGCGGAGCAGTTCGCCGAGGAGGACCGTCAGCGTCGTGAGGAGGCCGACACCCGGAACAAGGCCGAGACGCTCGTCTACTCCACCGAGCGGTTCCTCGCGGAGAACGGCGACAAGCTCGACGCCGCGCTGAAGTCGGATGTTGAGGAGAAGCTCGGCACCCTGCGCGGCGCCGTCGCGGGTACCGACACGGCCGCCATCCGCGACGCCGCCGACGCGCTGGCGGCGGCAAGCCAGGCGATGGGGCAGGCCTTGTACACCCAGGCCGCCCAGGATGGCGCCGGTACGCCCGGCGCGGCCGGTGCCGGCGGTCAGGCTGACGACGATGTCGTCGACGCCGAGATCGTGGACGAGGAGGACAAGAAGTGAGCTCCGGCCAGTCCGGCGACTGGTGGGGTCCCGGACAGAACGAGGACGAGGAGCCTCGGGTGGTTGTCCGTGACAAGCGTCGGCTCGACCCGCAGAGCGGCGAGATCCGCCCGGAGACCAGCACGGTGGCCGCCGGTGCGTCAGGTGGCGCACCCGTCGAGTCCCGCGTCGCGGCAGATGCGGCGGACCTCGAGCTGGTCGAGTCGCTGCGGTCACAGGCGGCCGAGCGTACCGCCGACCTGCAGCGGCTAAAGGCAGAGTTCGACAACTACCGCCGACGGGTCGAGCGAGACCGGCAGCAGATCGGAGAGCAGGCCACCGCCAAGGTGCTCGGCAGTCTGCTGTCCACCCTCGATGACATCAGCCGCGCCCGTGATCATGGTGATCTGGAGGGGCCTTTCAAGGCCATCGCCGAGGCGCTGGAGACGGCGCTGGAAGCGGCTGGTCTGGAGCGGTTCGGGACTCCTGGCGACGAGTTCGACCCGGCGGTCCACGAGGCGCTCATGCACTCGTACCGTTCCGACGTCAGCGGCCCCACCTGCGTCGACATCTTCCGGGCCGGCTACCTGCATGCGGGCAGAGTCCTGCGCCCCGCCCAGGTCGCCGTCGCCGAACCCGCTGGGGAGCCGGCCGAGCCCTTCGAGCCGGCGGTCGCCGAGACCGGCCCGGCAGGCGAGGCGGCCGATCAGTCCAGGCGGGTCCCGGACGACACCGGGAGCATTCCCGGACCAGGCAACGGCGAACCCACCGTCAGCGCCGACTGAGAGTGGGCTCGCTGAAAACAGGGTCAGGGGATCCACACAGGACGGATCCCCTGACGACGGGGCCGCCGATGCCGGACCCGCCGGAAGCGCATCCTGTGTTCTCCGGGCTTCCCGCAGGCAGGGAGCCCGGAGAACATGGGTTGCAGGTCCGTCAGGTGGGCTGCCGGGGCACAGTCCCGGCTCGCCCGGCTCGGCCGCTCGGTGGGCCGCCCGGCGGACATGTCCGGCCACCGTCCCGCCCTTCGCGTATGCCGGGCGGGACGACATGATGAGGAAAGGAGGGGCGCCGTGAGTGTTCGCGACATGGTCGAGAAGGACTATTACGCCGCTCTCGGCGTTCCGAAGGACGCCTCGGCGGCCGACATCAAGAAGGCCTACCGGAAGCTGGCCCGCGAACTCCACCCGGACAAGAACCCGGGTGATGCGAAGGCCGAGGCCCGGTTCAAGGAAGTGTCCGAGGCCTACGACGTGCTTTCGGACGAGAACCGTCGCCGGGAGTATGACGAGGCTCGGGCGCTGTTCGCGGCCGGCGGGCGGCCCGGCGGTTTCCCGGGCGGCCGGGCTGCGGGCTACGGGAGCGGTTTCGGCGCTCCGGGCGGCTTCGGGGCCCCAGGCGCCGGTTACGGCAACGGGCAGAACCTCAACTTCGACGACATCCTCGGCAACTCCGGTGGCGGTCTTGGCGGCTTCTTCGACATGTTCCAGCGCTCGTCGCCGGGGCGTGGGCCCCGGCGTGGCGGGGACATCGAGGCCGAGGTCACCGTCTCGTTCGAAAAGTCGCTGACCGGGCTGGAGGCCTCCGTCCGGCTTCCCGGCGCAGCCACCTGCACCACCTGTGAGGGCAGCGGGGCCCGCCCGGGAACCGCCCCCCGCACCTGCCCGACCTGCCGCGGGCTCGGCGTGGTCTCCCGTGCCCAGGGTGGCTTCGCGCTCTCCGAGCCGTGCCGCGACTGCCTCGGCAAGGGCACCATGATCGATCACCCCTGTCCGGACTGCCGGGGCACCGGCCGCCGCGAACGTGAACAGCGCATCCGGATACCTCCGGGTGTCAGCGACGGGCAACGGCTGCGGGTGCGCGGCCGAGGCACTCCCGGCGAGCGTGGCGGGCCCGCCGGCGACCTCGAGGTGACGGTCCACGTGCTGCGGCACCCGATCTTCGATCGGGAGGGCAACAACCTGATGGTCACGCTGCCCGTGACCATCACCGAGGCCACCCTGGGAGCATCCGTACGGGTGCCGACACTGGACGGCGCCCCGCTCACCGTGAAGGTGCCCGCCGGAACCTCCAGCGGGCGGAGGCTGCGCGCCCGCGGGCGAGGAGTCCCGACCGCCGGCGGCGGTCATGGCGACCTGATCGTCACCCTTGAGGTGACCGTGCCCAAGCCGTCCTCGCTCTCGCCGCGAGCCCGCACCGCTCTGCTGGAGTTCGCCCAGGCCCATCCCGAGGACCCCCGGGGACCGATGATGGAACGGATGGAGGCAGGGGAATGACCGCGCGTCCGAACCGCACGTCCGACCCGCCGGCCAACATGCCCTCGCGAACGCCACCGGCGAGGCGGCCACAGCAGTCGGCCCCGCCGGTGGCACCGGGCACGATGTCTACTCCGACCTCGGCGACCGAGGTGCGGCCGGAAGGCTACTACCCCACCGGCCCCCTGCCCGGACCCGCGCATGACGAGGACGCCCCGGTCTACGTGATCTCGATCGCTGCCCAGCTCGCCGGCATGCACCCGCAGACCCTACGTTCCTACGACCGGCTGGGCCTGGTCACCCCGGGCCGTACCCCCGGGCGGGGGCGGCGCTACTCCGCCCGAGATGTTGCCCTGCTACGGGAGGTGCAGCGGCTGTCCCAGGAGGAAGGCGTCAACCTCGAGGGCATCCGGCAGGTGCTGCGGCTGTCCGCCCAGGTGCTGGCGCTGCAGGCGCAGGTCCGCCAACTCACCGAGCAACTGGGCCACGCCCGCGCCGAGGCGGAACGGAGGGTGGCCGAGGCCCACGCAAGCCATCGTCGCGACCTCGTTCCGATCGACCGTGGAGCGGTGGTGGTATGGCGGCCGATCCCGCGCCGCTGACCGCCCGGCCGGCAATGGCGCCGGACCCCGCGCAGGTGCCGCCCAGGGGCTTCTCCCGCTGCCAGGCAGCGGGAGAAGCCCCTTCGTCTTTTTTCCTTGCGCCAGCAGCTTCACTCGACTCACAGATTCGCAGGGTTGAGCGGGAACGACTCAGGTATGGTGAGCGTTGTAAGGAGAGATGGCATGCCTCCTTACCTACTCCGCACCTTCGTGACCCCCGACCTTTCGTGACCACCGCACCTTTCGTGACCACTGGGATCCGCCATGAACGCTGAACGCCTCACCGCCCGCTCGCAGGAGGCTCTCTCCGCAGCGATCAGCCGAGCCACCGGCGACGGGTCGCCGCTGGTCGACCCCCTCCACCTGCTCACCGCGCTCCTCGATGCTCCGGATGGTGTGGGCGCCTCGCTGCTGTCGTCCGTCGGCACCTCGGTCGACGCCGTCCGGTCCCGGGCAGAGGCGGCCGTCTCCCGGCTGCCTCGAGCCACCGGGATGAGTGTCTCCGCCCCCCAGCTGTCCCGCCAGCTCATCGCCGTGCTGACCAACGCCGAGCGGCAGGCCGCCCAGCTCGGCGACGAGTACACCTCGGTCGAGCACCTGGTGGTGGCCATCGCCGAGGAGGGTGGCGAGGCGGGCCACATCCTGACCGCCGTCGGGGCCACGCCCGACGCGCTGCGCGCCGCCTTCGAGAAGGTGCGCGGCGGCGCCCGCCGGGTCACCAGCCGTGATCCGGAGAGTTCCTACCGGGCGCTGGAGAAGTACTCCATCGATCTCACCGAGCGCGCCCAGCAGGGCAAGCTCGACCCGGTGATCGGCCGGGACGCCGAGATCCGCCGGGTGATCCAGGTACTGTCCCGGCGCACCAAGAACAACCCCGTCCTCATCGGCGAGCCCGGAGTCGGCAAAACCGCGATCGTCGAGGGGCTCGCGCTGCGGGTTGTCGCGGGCGACGTGCCCGAGTCGCTGCGCGGCCGGCGGATCGTCTCGCTCGACCTCGCCTCGATGGTCGCCGGGTCCACGCTGCGCGGCGAGTTCGAGGAGCGGCTGACCTCCGTCCTCAACGAGATCCGCGAGGCAGAGGGCCAGATCATCACCTTCATCGACGAACTGCACACCGTCGTCGGCGCCGGTGGGGCCGAGGGCGCGATGGACGCCGGCAACATGCTCAAGCCGATGCTGGCCCGTGGCGAGCTGCGCATGATCGGCGCCACCACCCTCGAGGAGTACCGCAACCGCATCGAAAAGGACCCGGCCCTCGAGCGCCGCTTCCAACCAGTGCTGGTCGGTGAGCCCACGGTGGAGGACACCATCGGCATCCTGCGTGGCCTCAAGGAACGCTACGAGGTGCACCACGGCGTGCGGATCACCGACGCCGCCCTCGTCGCCGCGGCCACCCTGTCCGACCGCTACGTCACTGCCCGCTTCCTGCCCGACAAGGCCATCGACCTGATGGACGAGGCCGCCTCCCGGCTACGCATGGAGATCGACAGTCGGCCGGTGGCGATCGACGAGCTCGAGCGGGCCGTTCGCCGCCTCGAGATCGAGGACATGGCGCTGTCCAAGGAGAACGACGACGCCTCCCGGGAGCGGCGCGAGCGGCTGCAGCGGGAACTCGCCGACCGGCGCGAGGAGCTGTCCAGCCTCACCGCGCGCTGGCATCGGGAGAAGGACTCGATCTCCGAGGTCCAGAAAATCAAGGAGGAGCTCGAGAACACCCGGCGGGCCGCCGAGCTCGCCGAGCGCGATCTGGATCTTGCCAAGGCCGGTGAACTGCGATACGGGACGATCCCGACCCTGGAGAAGCGGCTGACCGACGCCACCGACGCGCTGGCCGCGGCCGGATCGTCCGGCGGGGCCATGCTCAACGAGGAGGTCGGCCCCGACGACGTCGCCGAGGTCGTGGCCGCGTGGACGGGCATCCCGGCCGGCCGGCTGCTGGAGGGCGAGACGGCGAAACTGCTGCGAATGGAATCCGAGTTGCACGCCCGGGTCATCGGGCAGGACGACGCGGTGGGGGCCGTCTCCGACGCGGTCCGGCGTGCGCGGGCCGGCATCGCCGACCCCGACCGGCCCACCGGCTCCTTCCTGTTCCTCGGCCCGACCGGCGTGGGCAAGACCGAGCTCGCCAAGGCGCTGGCCGACTTCCTGTTCGACGACGAGCGGGCGGTCGTGCGCATCGACATGAGCGAATACGCGGAGAAGCACTCGGTGGCCCGCCTCATCGGCGCGCCGCCCGGCTACATCGGCTTCGAGTCCGGCGGCCAGCTCACCGAGGCGATCCGGCGCCGGCCGTACAGCGTGATCCTGCTGGACGAGGTGGAGAAGGCCCACCCCGACGTGTTTGACATTCTTCTGCAGGTCCTCGACGACGGCCGGCTCACCGACGGACAGGGTCGTACCGTCGACTTCCGCAACACGATCCTCATCCTCACCTCGAACCTGGGCTCGCAGTTCATCGCCGACCCCACGCTGAGCCCGCAGGTGCGGCGCGAGTCGGTGATGGTGGCGGTGCGCGACGCCTTCAAGCCGGAGTTCCTCAACCGGCTCGACGACGTCCTCGTGTTCGAGCAGCTCGGGCGCGACGACCTGGCCCACATTGTCGACCTGCAACTGGACCGGCTGCGCGCGCGGCTGCGGGATCGGCGGATCAGCCTCACCGTCACCGACGCGGCAAAGTCCTGGCTGTCGGATGTCGGTTACGACCCGGTGTTCGGCGCCCGGCCGCTGCGTCGCCTGGTGCAGACGGCGATCGGCGACCAGCTCGCCCGGGAACTGCTCGCCGGTCAGGTCCGCGACGGTGAACAGGTCCTGGTCGACGTGAGACCGGATGGCCCCGGCCTCACGGTTGCCGCGGTCCCGGCAACCGCGGCGGCAAGCACGAAGACTCTGTAGAGCCGGCCAGATTCCCGGCCGGTCCAGGACAGCGGCCCGGGCAGATCGCGGCACGGACAGCGATCCGCCCGGGCCAACCGGCCAAGCGGGCAGGCACGGACGGCAGCAACCCGTCGAAGGGTTGCAACGGGTCGCATAGGGTCGGCGCATGGCGGGCGGATCGAACATCGTCGTCTCGGCGGCCGTGCGGGAGGCCCTTGCTGCCGGTGCACCGGTGGTTGCCCTCGAGTCAACACTGATCGCGCACGGGCTTCCACGGCCACGAAACCGCGACGTCGCCTTCGCCCTCGAAGACCAGCTCCGCGAGCAAGGAGTGACCCCAGCCACGGTCGCGGTCGTCAACGGCGTTCCCCGGGTCGGGCTGGAGGAGCCGGACCTGCTGCGGATCGCCGACGACAGTGGCGTGGTCAAACTATCCGTCCGGGACCTGCCGATCGCCTGCGCCACCAGCTGGACCGGGGCGACGACGGTGGCCTCGACGTCGGTGCTCGCGGCCCGCGCCGGCATCCGGGTCTTCGCCACCGGCGGGCTCGGCGGCGTGCATCGCGGTGCCGGGGAAAGTTACGACGAATCGGCTGATCTGGTGGCCCTCGCCACCACCCCGATCACCGTGGTGTGCGCCGGGGTCAAGTCGATTCTCGATGTGGGCGCGACCCTCGAACGCCTTGAGACGCTCGGCGTCACCGTCCTCGGCTATCGAACCTCCACCTTCCCGGGGTTCTACCTGCCCCACACCTCCTACGACCTGGACTGGCGGGTCGGCGAGCCCGAGCAGGTCGCGGCGGCCATGACCGCGGCCGACGAGCTGGCGCTGACCTCAGCGATCGTCGTTGCGAACCCGCTGCCCGCCGAGGAGGCCCTCGACCCGGGGTTGCACGATCGAGTCCTCGCCGACGCGCTGTCCTGGGCGGCGGAACGCGGCATCCGTGGCAAGTCCGTCACGCCCTTCCTGCTCGAAACATTCCACCGCGAGACCGAGGGCGCCAGCCTGGAAGTCAACATCCACGCGGTACGGAACAACGTCGCCGTCGCCGCGGAGATCGCCCTCGCCTGGGCGGCGACCGCCAGCGCGAGCCCGACGCCGTCCCCGTAATCCCACCACCCCACCACCCCGTCACAGCCCACCGGCCCTGCCGGCCCTGCCGGCCCTGCCGGCCCCGTCCGAGGTGCCTGGCTGAGGCGTAACCGGCCTGCGCCGGCCCAGCGCCGTGGCTCCGGACCTGCGACGATTTCCCGAAGTGGTTACGGAGGGTGATCGGATGAAGGGGGCTGACGGTGTCCTGGATGGTCGGGCGTCGGTCAGCCTGGGCCGTCATCGCTTTCTGGATCATCGTTGCGGCGGCGATCAGCCCGCTGGCCTTCCAGCTGCCTCACGCCCAGAAGAACGACGCGTCCGCGTTTCTGTCCTCGGACGCCGAGTCGACGCGGCTGCTCGCCGCCCAGCGCGGCTTCCCGGGCGGGGACGCCGTTCCGGCCGTGCTCGCCATGACCCGGCCGGGTGGGCTCAACGCGGCGGATCGAGCCGCGGCCGACTCGATCAGGACGGCGATGCGCCGCTTTGCCTCCGGACAGATCCTCGGGCCGATCGTCTCGTCGAACGGACGCACCCTGGTCCTCATCATCGGCCTGACCCAGATCGACGACGCCTCGCGGTTCACCGATGAGCTAAGCGAGATGCGCGACATCGCCCGGTCACTCGCGCCGCCCGGAGCCGAGGTCGCGATCACCGGGCCGGCCGGGCTGATCGCCGACACCTACCACCTGTTCAGCTCCATCGAGTCGCTGCTGCTGCTGGTCACGGCGGGCATCGTCGCCGTCATCCTGCTGCTGGTGTACCGCAGTCCCCTGCTGTGGCTGGTGCCGCTGATCTCGGTCAGCATCGCGGATCAGACCGCCTCGGGCATCGTCACCCTGCTCGCCCGGCACGCGGGGCTGACCGTGAATGGTCAGAGTTCCGGCATCCTGCGCGTGCTCGTGTTCGGCGCGGGCACCGACTACGCCCTGCTACTCATCGCCCGTTACCGTGAGGAACTGACCCGGCACCGGGATTCGCGCCAGGCGATGATCGAGGCGATTCGCCGGGCCGGCCCGGCCATCGTCGCCTCCGCCGGGACGGTCATCATCGGCATGCTCTGCCTGCTGTTCGGCGCGCTTGCCTCGAACCGCGGGCTCGGCCCGGTGGGGGCGATCGGCATCCTGGCCGCAGTGATCACCATGACCACCCTGCTGCCCGCGGCCCTCACGGTGTGCGGCCCCACGCTGTTCTGGCCTCGGGTCCCCCGTTTCGGCGAGCATCCGCCGGTCCTCGACGTGGCCCGCCGGGGGCCGGCTGCCCGCTCGGCGCACGCAGCGGCGCTGGCCGCCCCCACGCTTCCCGGCCACGAGGATCTCACCGAGTTCGACCTTGCCGCCGAGCCCGGACGGTGGGTCCGGATCGGTGCCGCGATCGACCGCCGGCCGCGTGCGGTGTGGGTGGTCACCTCGCTGTTGCTCGGCGGGCTCGCCGTCGGACTGCTGACGATGGACACCTCGCTACGGGAAGATCAGGGGTTCCGCAGCGGCGTCGAGTCAGTACGCGGGATCGAGATGGTGTCCGCCGATTTCCCACCCGGGGTCGCGTCGCCCACCTACATCATCGCGAACGCCTCGGCGACGACGGCCGTCCAGGCCGCGATCCGGGCGACGCCCGGGGTCGCCGGGGTGCCGCAGACCGCCCGGGCCGGCTCCCGGGTGCTGTTCCTGGTCGTCCTGCGGGATCGGCCGGACAGCGCCGAGTCGTTCGACGCGGTCCGTGACCTGCGGGCCCGGGTCCACCGGGTGCCTGGCTCGCAGGCCCTGGTCGGGGGGAACACGGCGGTGAACCTTGACGTCCGCGACGCCGCCGACCGCGACCGCATGGTGATCATCCCTCTGGTGCTCGCGGTCGTCTTCGCAGTCCTGATCTTTCTGCTGCGGGCGATCGTCGCCCCGCTGCTGCTCATCGCCACGGTCGTGCTGTCGTTCCTGGCCGCACTCGGTGCCAGCGCGGTCGCGTTTCGCTGGCTGTTCGGATTTCCCGGCTCAGATCCGTCGCTGCCGCTGTTCGCCTTCATCTTCCTGGTCGCGCTGGGTGTCGACTACAACATCTTCCTGATGACCCGGGTACGCGAGGAGGCACACCGGATCGGCCCCCGGCCAGGCGTGCTGCACGCACTGGCCGTGACCGGCGGAGTAATCACCTCTGCCGGCATCGTGCTCGCCGCGACGTTCTCCGCACTGATCATCTACCCGTTGATACAGCTTGCCGAGGTCGGCTTCGTCGTTGCGTTCGGCGTACTGATCGATACTCTCGTCGTGCGTTCGGTGCTGGTACCGGCGCTGAGCCTGGACATCGGCCGGCGGATCTGGTGGCCGGGCCGGCTCGCCTCCCCGCCACGCGGCGAGATCTGAGCGAATGACCGATCAACGACGTCACCAGCACGATCAGGCCGGCCGCCCAGGGCCGCCAGCCATCGCCGCGGGCCCGGTGCGAACCGCTGCCGCCAATCGGGGCGGACGTGTTCATCCCGCGACCTATTGTTGCCATATGGCCGATGCCCTCCTCCCGGGCCCCGGGCCGGACACTGTGCCGGATGCGCTACTGGATTCGATGTCACAGACTGCGCCTGGGGCTGATACCGCGCTGGATTCAGGGCCGGATTCAGGGCCGGACGCACTGCCGAATTCCCGGCCCGACGGTGCGGCGGACTGCGCGCCGGACCCGGCGCTGTGGCGGATCCTGCCGCCAGGACTTCGGCGGCTTCGACGGACGCTGCTGCTGCTCGTGGCCGTCCCGGCCGTAGCGATCACGGCGCTGGTCTCGGTGGCGCTCGGGGGCTGGCCGTGGGTTCTGCTTACCGCTGTCCCGATCAGCGCCGCGGGCTGGGCCTGGCTCGCGATCGGGCGGATCTGGCGGGCCTGGCGCTACGCCGAACGGCAGGACGATCTGCTGATCAGCCGCGGCGTGCTCGTGCGCAGACTGGTGGTCGTTCCCTACGGCCGGATGCAGCTCGTCGATGTCACCGCCGGCCCGCTCGCCCGCCGGTTCGGCATCGCCCGCGTGCAGCTGCACACCGCGGCGGCCACCAGCGACGCCCTCATCCCCGGCCTGCGCCCGCAGGAGGCCGCCCGACTGCGCGACGCCCTCACCGAGCGGGGCGAAGCCAGATCGGCCGGGCTGTGACCACCGCGCGGGATGCCACTGCGCGGGCTGCCACTGGGCCGGCTGCCACTGGGCCGGCTGTCCAACCCCGGCCGGTTCCGCCGGCCCCCAGCTCGCTCGCCAGCTCCGCCGCGCAGCCAGGCGCTTCGGACGGTTACCACCGCCTGCATCCGCTGACGCCGTTCCTACGCGGCTGGGTGATCGTCGTGGCGTTCGCCGCCACCGTCGGACGCAACTTCGCCGAGGATGTGACGGCACGCGCCATCGGGCTCACGATGATCTTTCTGGTTCCAGCCGCCGGTACCTACGGGTACTGTGCCTGGCGGTTCACGCGCTACCGGATCGACCGGGACGGCCTGCGGCTGGACACCGGGCTGCTGATGCGGCGGACACGCTATGTGCGGCTGGACCGGCTCCAGTCGGTCGATATCGTCCAGCCGTTACTTGCCCGCATGGTGGGTCTAGCCATCCTGCGCCTGGATCTGGCCGGTCGCGAGCGCAAGGAACGGGCCGACTCCGATGGTGGCGACTCCGCCTCCGACCTGCGATATCTCTCGATCGGGCATGCTCAGCGGCTACGTGCGCAGCTGCTCGTCGGCGCGGCAGGACACCCCACGGTCACGGTGGGGAGCATCGGTGCCGCCGCCCGAATCGGTGTGGACGGCCCTGCGGACAGTCCGCGCCGCCTGCTGGCCGAGGTGCCGCCGCGGCGGCTGGTCGCGGCGATAGCGCTGTCGCCGGCGCCGTGGTTAGCGATCTTCGGTGCGGCCGCGATCGCCGTACCCTCGCTGCTGACCGGGACACGGGCCGGTGTACTCGGCGCGATTCCGCTGCTCGGCTGGCTGTGGCACCGCACGATCCGGGTCTTCGCCGTCGGCTACCCCTACATGGTGTCGGAGTCGGTGAGCGGCCTGCGCATCGACAGCGGCCTGCTGGAGCGGGCCCATGCGACGATCCCGCCGGGACGGGTCCAGGCGATCAGCATCAGCGAGCCGCTTCTGTGGCGCCCGTTGCGATGGGTCACCATTCGGATGAACGTGGCCGGCGGCGGTCCCTCGATCCTGCTGCCTGTGGCCCGGCGGGATGAGGCGGTGGCGCTGATCGGTGCACTGCTCCCGGGAGTCGACGTCGCCGCCGTACACCTGGCCCGTCCCCCGCGCCGCGCACTGGCGCTGGCACCGGTGCACTGGTGGGTGCAGGCCTGTGGCGCCGACGAGCGGGTGTTCGTGGCCCGGCATGGCCTGCTCCGCCGCCACACCGACGTCATTGCGCACGGCAAGGTGCAGAGCATCCGGCTGGTCGCGAACCCGCTGGTCGGCCTGCTGGGGCTCGCCGACGTGCACCTGGACACGACCGGCGGGCCCGTCCGGGTGCGCAGTGGCCTGCGCGACCGTCAGGAGGCGTTGTCGCTGGTCTGGGGTCAGGCGGAGCGCTCCCGCCTGGGCCGGCGGCGGGCCGGGAACAACTAGGCCGGCCGAGCCGAGCCGCGTTCGGACGCACAGGGCCGGCTGGGGCCGCGTGGCCGCATGGAGCCACGCGGCAGGTCAGCCGAAGGTCGGGAACTCCGGGCCGAACACCGAACCCCACAGGGCCACGGCCTCCTCGTGGTTGCCGGCCTGCTCGGCGGCCAGCGCCTTCGCCGAGTAGAGCCGGGCCAGGCGGATGTTCTCGCCGAACACGTCCAGATCCTCGGGACGGACGTAGTTGGACAGGTCCCCGCCGACATCAGCCGGGTCGGCCACGCTCAGACCCGTCTCGTCCATGTGCCGGAAGACCTCGGCGAGGCCCTGCCGGGTGTTCATTCCACGCCCGGCGAGCACCGACCCGGCGAGCGCCTCGATGTGGAACGAGCGCAGATGGCTGCCGCACACCCGGTTCCACGCCTTGAGCAGACGCACCGCCGAGATCACACGTGGGCCGAGGTCCGCTGTCCAGCCCAGGTGCCGCTCGGGACGGGTCGGCAGCCAGCCGCCGACCCGGTCGGGCATGACGTAACCGGCCCGTGGATGGTCGAACGCCGGGACGAGATGCACATCCGGCGGCGTGTCGTAGACGATGCGCAGCGCCTGCCCGCGGCTGCCGATGGTCTGGATCCGCTCGCCGCCGATCGCGTTGCGCACACACAGGACAAGATCACGAGAGTCCCAGCGGAACCGCTTCCAGGCACTGTTCGCCGCGGAGAACACCGCGAAGATGTCGACCTCGTCCAGCGGTCGGATCATCGTGTCGCGACCCGCGGACCCGATCGTGGCCACACCGACCAGCGGCAGCGCACACCGGGGCGGGAAGATCGCCCGCAGCGCCCGCTCAGCCTCGTCCCGGCGGGCCGCGATCACTGCCTTGTCCTCGGCGCTCAGGCGGATCATGTCGTCGAGCTTGGCGAACGCCCGCGCGGTCGTTCCGACGAGCAGCGGACCGGTCATCGCACCGGTCGGCGGATTGATCGGCGCCATCGCCGCCTGCGCACCCGCGCCGCCCTCGGGCGGAAACAGCGCGTTGGGCGTGCCAGGCGCGGATTCGTTCGACCGCCGCCAGTGCGGCGGAATGATCAGGTGGTCGTAGGTGACCTCACCCGGCCGGACTCCGGCCGGCGTACCCCGAGGGGCGTCCACGCTCATGCTGACCTCCCAGGCGCAGGTAGCGCCGAAACGTTCGGGCTCCCCTCCCCGGACGCGCGACGGACCTCCCGCGGCCCGACCCGGACGCCCCGCCCTGCCTTCGGCCCGTCGGCCATGGTCGCGGCATCGCTTTACATCGTGCCCCAGCGCGTCGCGGTCTGAACAGGGGGCCGTCGGCGTGGCGTGTCCATCGCTCGCCCCGTGACGGGAAAACTACGAGAAGGCTGCTGTCAGATTCCTGACAATCTGCCATCACCGCCACAACGGACGCACAATGCTTGAGGGTCTGCGCGGGTGCCCTAGCCAGGGGGTTCTCGGGTACTCGTAATGCGGACCCGCCCCGGCCCCAATGAGCCGGACAGGGTGGGCAAGTGAGTAGTCCACATGTGGCATCCGGCGCGAGCTGCTCTGGTCACCCAGACGGGCGGACGGGCAGATCATCCGGCCGGTGGCCGTAGCCAGACCCTCCACCATCCGGCCATCACCACCGGTGTCGGCACGAACGACGTGGCCTGTCCCAGCCGCTTGCCGACGGCGTCGCCACGCCGGATGCGCGTCTCGACAAGGGCACCGCGGTACTCCAGCCAGCCCGCGGCCGCCCGAACCGCCTCGGTCGCGTAGCCCTCCCGGCGCGAGTCGAAGGCGATGGACACGCCCACGACCGCCCGGGGACCGTGCGTGTCGGCCACCAACAGACCGACCGCCGCGGACTCCGAGCGCCGCCGCAGCACCCAGGTCAACACCGATCGGCCGGCGCCGGCCCGGCGACGCAGCTCGCGCCGCAGCGACCCGACCGGGTCCTGCGGGTCCGGCCGGGCCGCGTACGGGTCGGTGCCGGCGATGCCTCCGTCCGGGCCCACCTGCATCTGCCCGCCACCGCCCGAGCGGGCCACGACTGAGGTGAACGCGAGCGCCGTCGCCAGTTCCTCGGCGACGTAGCCGGCGTTCCAGACGGTCAGGGGTAGGGCGAGTATCCGGGAGGTGGTGAGTGTCGGCCCCTCACCCACGGCGCGACGGCTCCCGCACGCCGAGCAGCCCCCGTTCCCCGAGCCACTGCTGCGTCCGGGCCATGCCGTCGGCCAGCGGCACCGCGGGCGACCAGCCGGTCAGTTCGCCAATGTGGGAGATCGAGAAACCGGCGTCGCGGGTCAGCTCCCGCACCCCGAGTGGCCCGATGTCCACCCGGGCTCGCGGATCGACCCCCGCAACGATCCGAGCACCCAGGCCACGGACCAGTGCCCGCGAGCCACCCACCGTCGGCTTTGGCTCGGGGAGTGGATGTGAAGCCGGGTGCGGCTGTGACCCTGGATACGGCTGTGACCCTGGATACGGCTGTGACCCACCGCGCCCGCGCAGACCCTCGGGGGGGGGGGGGGGGGGGGGGGGGGGGGGGGGGGGGGGGGGGGGGGGGGGGGGGGGGGGGGGGGGGGGGGGGGG
>NZ_JALKFZ020000048.1 GCF_023243075.1 Frankia sp. AiPa1
CGGGCCAGCGCCGCGGCCCGGTCGGCCCGTGCGGCGGCGTCGGCGTGCCGACCGCGGTCGTAGGCGGCCGCGGCGGCGACCGTCATGACCGCGGCGTGCAGGCGCATCCAGTCCAGCGCGGCCCGCCCGCGCAGCCGGTGCCGGCGCGGCACCGCCCGCGTCGTCCGCTCCAACTCGGCGAGGGCGGCGGCGGTGACCGCGAGCTCGGTCGTCTCGTAGGCGGCCACGGCCGCATCGAGCGCGGCGGAGCAGACCTCGTGCAACGCCGCGGCGTCGGCGCCCCCGGTGCCGGCGAGATCGGCGAGATCGGCGTCGAGAGTCATCGAGCCCACCGCGAGGCCGGTGGCGACAAGGACAGCCCTTCTGTCCGATCCGTGTGCTGGCTCGGGCACGACGGCACCCTTCGTGGCTCGGCGGGAATGATCACACCGCGCCCCGGCAACGGGAGACGGCGACGGGCGGCGACCTGGCATCGGGCCACCGGGGTTAACCCGGCAGCCTGGCCGGTCGAACGACAGGTCCCGGTCCCCATGGCAGCCTCCCTCGCATCCCTTGACCAGCGTGCCTGCATCGGTCCCGCCCGGTGTTCGCCCGACCGCCCGACCAGGAGGTGGTGAGCGGCGGGCGATCGGGTACGTGCGGGCCCGATCTGTGGGCCTGATACCCCGGCGGATGGCCGCCTGCTGGGCGTTCCCGGCCCGGTGAATTCAGTACTGAAGTCCGCGCTCGAAGATATCCTTTCCGCGCCGCACACGCGTGCCTTCGCCGCCTCGTGACATGTGGGCCAGATCTCCTGACGGATTGGTCTGAGCGCGGTGACGGCGGCCTGCGTGCATGGATGAGCACGTCGCCTGCGGCCTGGATTGTCCGCGGTGCGTGCGTCGGTTGGCCAATGGTTCCCGATGCTTCGCTGTATGTTTCGCCGCGATGACGCCACGACATTGCATGTTTCAGGCGGGTGATTTCAGACTGCCGACTACGTGGTCTCAGCCACGTTGTTGTCATCAGACAGCGGACGGTACCGAGAATTCCGCGATGGCGAGGCCGGGCGGACGGTCGTGCCGTCCCGTTGTCACGGAGCGTCAGTAGGAGGCTGGGGCGGTCGAAGCCGGACACGGCCGCCGGCGAGGGGGAGCGACCGGCGGTGGACGCCGGTCGGCGCCGGGCGGGGACTCCCGTCGAACGGACACGCAGGACCGCAAGATCGGTTCGTCGGTGGCGTGGGCGAGGGTCCCGGTAAGGTGAACGGCATGCCCGCCGACCTGTCCGAGGAGATCAAACAGCTCGATGCCACGCTGAGCGGCATCGAGTCCGTGCTTGACCTGGACGCGCTGCGCCGCCGCGCCGAGGAGCTCGAGCAGCAGGCGGCGGACCCGGACCTGTGGTCCGACCAGGATCGGGCGCAGGCGGTCACCCGGCGGCTGTCCTCGACGAAGGGTGATATAGCCCGGGTCGAGGGGCTGCGCGCCCGCCTGGATGACATCGGCGCCGCCGTCGAGCTCGGTGACGATGACCTGCTTGCCGAGGTTGCCACCAACCTGCCCGGCCTCACGGTGGACATCTCCGCGCTCGAGGTCCGCACGCTGCTGTCCGGCGAGTACGACGAGCGGGATGCGATCGTCCAGCTCTCGGCCGGCGCCGGCGGCGTCGACGCGGCGGACTGGACGGCGATGCTGCTGCGGATGTACCTGCGCTGGGCCGAGCGGCACGGCTACCCCACCGAGGTCTTCGACACCTCGGAGGCGGAGGAGGCGGGGCTCAAGTCGGCGACCTTTCAGGTCAAGGCCCCCTATGCCTACGGCACGTTGCGCAGCGAGCACGGAGTGCACCGGCTGGTGCGCATCTCTCCGTTCGACAACCAGAATCGCCGGCAGACCTCGTTCGCCGGCGTCGAGGTCACTCCGGTCGTCGAGCTCTCCGATCACGTCGACATCGACGACAAGGAACTGCGGATCGACATCTTCCGGTCCTCCGGCCCGGGCGGCCAGGGGGTCAACACGACCGACTCCGCGGTGCGGATCACCCATCTCGCCACCGGCATCGTGGTCACCTGCCAGAACGAGCGCAGCCAGCTGCAGAACAAGGCGGCGGCGATGATCGTCCTTCAGGCGAAACTGCTCGAGCGGCGCCGGGCCGAGGAGGCCGCGGAAAAGGCGCGGATCACCGGCGGTCCGCAGGACGTTTCCTTCGGCTCGCAGATCCGTAACTACGTGCTGCATCCGTACCAGCTCGTCAAGGATCTACGGACCGAGACCGAGACGTCCAACACGGGCGGCGTTCTCGACGGCGAACTCGATACGTTCATCGATGCCGAGATCCGCTGGCGCCGCTCCGCCGAGCGCTCGGCGTGACGGCTTCGGCCCGTGAGTGTGCACTCCGGCCCTCGGTCGGCCGGATCTCCGACGGGGTGCTATCTCGTTTTTCACGGTGAATTCACCCGGGAACGGGCGAGGAATTCTGCGATGTATCGATGGGCGACGGCCGCTCTTGGCCTTCGGCACGGCCCGGCCGGCCTGGCCGTGCCGACGGGTTACCCGGAACGTAGGACGCGCCGTCGTCCGGGGTAGCCGGAGCGGCGGAGGACCGAAGTCACTGGTACCGCGGGCTCGGCGAATCGGCCAGCGGCGACCGGGCGATCGATAATTGCTGCCGTTTCCGGCGACGGGCGGTATCGGCCGTGACCATCCGGTGAATATCACGTCCGCACCTGACCGGCGATGCGATCGAACGCCGACTCCGCCAGGGTGGCTGCCGCGCGGCGTATCTGCTGACGCATCGGGCGGGCCGGGCGGACCGGGCGGACCATTGGCACGCCCAGTATGCGCGTGTAGAGTCCCGGAGTAGTCCGCGCACCGTTCGATGTTTAAACTTCGCTTGCTCCGGCCGGTTCGTGCGCTGCGGCGTCCGATGGAACCCTGATGGGAACTACGTTCGTGTCACCCCGTTGTCCACGATTGCGTCCCGTCGTCGCGGAGGGAGTGCGGCCCGTGTCCCCCCAGTCATGCACACATCGGCATATGCAGGGAAAGAATCAACCCAATCCTGGCATAGTCTGCGCCGCGCCGGGCAGGGAGTGATGGTGACCACCATGGCGACCGCGCTGCCCGGAGCCGAGGCCGGCCTGTCCGAGGACGCGCTGCGGATCCCTCTGCCTGTTCTCATGTACCACAGCGTCGGTGACTCGGTAAGCGCCGACTTTCGGCGCTGGGAAGTACCGCCCGGTGCGTTTGCCGAGCAGCTCGGGGCGCTGGCCGCGAACGGCTACCACCTCACCAGCCTCACCGACGCGCTGGCGCATCCCGAGCGGCGCCAGGTGGCCATCACCTTCGACGACGGCTTCGAGGATTTCGTCACCACCGCGCTGCCCGCTCTGCAAACGGTCGGCGCCAGCGCCACCCTCTACGTCCCCACCGCCTACGCCGGTCGGCGTGCCTCCTGGCTGGACGGGTACAGCGAGCGCAACCTGCCCCTGCTGGACTGGCCTGATCTCGCCGCACTTGCCGGCGAGGGGGTTGAGCTCGGCTCGCACGGGCATCGCCATCTGGAGCTGGACGTCGTGCCGACGGCACTGGCCCGCTACGACGTGACCGCCAGCCGGCGGGCCATCGAGGACAACACCGGTCGCAGCCCGGACAGTTTCTCCTACCCGTTCGGATATCACTGCGCCGCGGTGCGTGGCGTCGTCGCCGCAGCCGGGTTCTGCTCCGCCTGCGAGATCGGCTACCGCCTGCATCAGCCGACCCGGTCACGGTTCGCGATCAGCCGGCTGGTCGTGGAACCCACCGCCGGGGCGGTCGAAATCCTGCGGTTGGTTGCCCAGGGCCACCGGGATGCCCTCGCCAGTGCCCGGCGCAGCCTTCGCTCGGGCTGGCGGGCCTACCGCGCGGCCCGCTGGCGTCTCGGCCGCGGCGCCTGAGCTGGCGACGCGCCCGGGCTCCGGCACCGGTGCTCCCGGCGGCCGCGCACCCGGGCGGGTTGTGATGCGTGCGGGCGGTTGACCCCGCATGCGCTGGTCAGGCCGCACACTGGAGTTGGCCCCCCGCTCTGATGGCCGGTGGGCCGCACGAGCCAGGTCGGGGTGAGGAGCCAGGCAGGCTGCGGCGAGACCTGGCGGGCCGAAGCGGAGGTGACCGGCGTTGGACGGGTCGATCGGCGGGTGGGTGGCGCTGGTCGGCGGCGGCCCCGGAAGGGCGGATCTGATCACGGTCCGTGGGCTGCGGCTGCTGCAGATCGCGGATGTCGTCGTCGTCGACCGGCTGGCGCCCCGGGAGTTGCTGACCGAGACCCGGCCAGGGACCGAGATCATCGACGCCGGCAAGGCACCGCACGGCCACAACCTCACTCAGGACGAGATCAATGCCGTGCTCGTCGACCGCGCCTCGCGCGGGTTCGGGGTGGTGCGGCTCAAGGGCGGCGACCCGTTCGTCTTCGGGCGCGGCGGTGAGGAAGCTCTGGCCTGCGCCGCCGCCGGCCTGCCCTGCGAGATCGTCCCCGGCGTGACCAGCGCCGTCGCGGTTCCGGCGCTCGCCGGCATTCCGGTCACCCATCGTGGTGTCACCCAGGACGTCACGATCGTCAGCGGGCATGTCGACCCGTCCCATCCGGGTTCCACCATCGACTGGGGCGCACTCGCCGCCGGCCCGGGCACCATCGTCGTGCTGATGGGCGTCGCGGCGCTCGCCGGAGTCAGCCGGGAGCTGCTCAAACGCGGCCGTCCCGCGGACACGCCGAGCGCGGTGATCCACGCCGGTGGAACGCCGGCGGAGACCGTCGTCACCGGACCGCTGTCCGACATCGCCCGCCTTGCCGCCGACGCCGGCATCGCCTCTCCCGCCGTCATCGTCCTCGGCGAGGTGGTCGCCCTGCGCGAGCGTCTTCTCGAGGGCCACCGTGCCGCCCGCGCGGCACACCCGCAGCGTTAGGCGCCGCCTGGCGCCAGGGCATCCAGCGCCTGGGTACTCAGCGTGAGGGCGCTGCGGGCAGGGAAAGGATGCGGTCGTCGCCGGGACGGGGTTGGCCGCGGCCATCGGTGTTGTTGGTGACGATCCACACCGTGCCGTCCGGGGCGTTGACCGCGGCGCGCAGCCGGCCCGCGGTGGCCGACCCCGACAGCACCGCCCGGGGCTGGCCCTGGACACCGGCCCCGGCGAGGGTGACCTCCCACAGCCGCTGCCCCTTGAGTGCGGCGACGTGGAGCGTGGAGCCGCGGATCGCGATCCCGCTCGGGGAGGCCTCGGCTGTTGTCCACGTGACCAGGGGGTTGCGGAAACGGCCGCCGTCGGTGTCGCCCGTTCCCTCGACGACGGGCCAGCCGTAGTTCGCGCCCGGCGTGATCAGATTGATCTCGTCGAACCGGTCCTGGCCGAACTCGGAGGCCCACAGCCGGCCCTGCGCGTCCCAGGCGAGGCCCTGGACGTTGCGGTGACCCAGGCTGTAGACCAGCGAGCCGGGAAATGGATTGTCCGCTGGGACGCTGCCATCTGGGCGCATCCGCAGGATCTTGCCGTTCAGGCGCTCGCGGTTCTGCGCGAGACCGCGGTTGCCGGTGTCCCCGACGCCCGCGTACAGCATGCCGTCCGGGCCGAATCGGATCCGCCCGCCATTGTGGACCACGCCATCGGCGAGGCCGGTGAGGATCGGCGTCGGCGCCGAGGCCGTGACTGTGCTGGCAGCGGAGCTGGCGCTGGCACCGGTCAGACGAAAGCGAACGATGCGGTTGTCGGTGGCGGTCGTGTAGTAGGCGTACACGTACCGGTCGGACGCGAAGGTCGGGGAGACAGCCAGGCCCAGCAGCCCCGACTCACCACGGTGCACCACCCCGGGCAGCGTCACCAGCACGCTCGGCCGGTCGCCGCCCCGCGGCAGCCGCAGGATCCGGCCGCTGTCCCGCTCGCTGATCAACGCGTCGCCCGAGGGCAGGAACGCCACGTCCCAGGGTGCGTCGAGCCCGTCGACCACCGTCCGCACCCCGTTGGCCCCGGCGGTGCCGCCCTGCGCGCCCGGGGATGCCGTCCGGCCCCCGGAGGAGGTGAGGCTGGCGGCTGCAGGGCGGACGGCGGGAGCTCCACCGGAGCTCGAGGCGGAGCAGCCGGCCAGGACGAGCGTGACCGCCGCCGCGCACAGCACGGACAACTGCCGCCCGGACAAAGCCCGGCTCAGGTCGCGTGCCGGACCGCCAGAGCCGCGAGGACCATGACGATCACGAGAATCGCGAGCAGGAGCTGCGGGGACGGTGGGGTGGAGTTACGCCGTAGGTACTCCCGGGACGCTCGGCAGGTCGGGCACCGGCCCTCGATCACCAGCCCCGAGCAGCACGCGCAGACCAGGTCTTCGCTGCCCATGGAGCCTCCTTACCCACCGCGGCACCAGTCCGCACCCGGGGATACGTCAAACGACTCGCCAGGAAGGTTCGTTCCGCGCTGGGCCATCGTCGCGCTGGGCCACCTGGGTCCACGGTACGCCCGCGCGAGGTCATCCGAGGAGCTCTGCGCCAGTCGGCAGCCCGACGCATCGGGCCGATGGCCTCGATGGCCTCGATGGCATCGATGGCGCAGACCAGCCTCGCGGCTGGCGCGGGCGGCGCGCCCGCGCGGCGAGGCTCCCGTCACGCTCTACCATCTCCGCTACGGAAAGTGCGCAAATTTGTGCTCAAAGTAAGGAGGGGTGTGGTGATCGTCCTGGATGCGGTGAGCAAGTGGTATCCCAGCGGCCTGCGTCCCGCCCTGTCCGACGTCAGCGCCGAGATCGCCGCGGGGGAGTTCGTCTTCCTCGTCGGCCCATCCGGTTCGGGCAAGTCGACCCTGCTGCGGCTGCTGCTGCGCGAGGAACGGGCGTCCGGCGGGCAGGTCGTCGTCGCCGGGCAGGACGTCGCGCGGATCCCCGACCGGCGGGTCCCGCGCCTGCGCCGCACCGTCGGCTGCGTGTTCCAGGACTACCGGCTGCTGCCGAACCGGACGGTCGCGGCCAACGTCGCCTTCGCGCTGGACGTCATCGGACGGCCCCGCCACGTGGTGCGCAGCGTCGTCCCCGAGGCACTGGATCTCGTGGGCCTGGGGGAGAAGGCACAGAGCTACCCCGATGAGCTCTCCGGCGGAGAGCAGCAGCGGGTGGCGATCGCGCGGGCCTTCGTCGGACGCCCGCGGGTCCTGCTCGCCGACGAACCGACCGGCAACCTCGACCCCGCCACCAGCATCGAGATCATGCACCTGCTGGACGCCGTCCATCAGGCCGGTACCACCGTCATCATGGCCACCCACAACGCAGCCCTGGTCGACGCGATGCGCCGTCGGGTCCTGGAACTGGCCGACGGCATCCTTGTCCGGGACGAGGCCGGCGGACGCTACGACACCGCCTCCCTGCCCCTCCCGCCGCAGCCCGCCCCGCAGCCCGCCCCGCAGCCCAGTCCGTGGGCGCCCGCGCCCCGCGGGCCGGTGGGCTGATGCGCCCGGGACCACTGGCCTCGCTGTGGTGGACGGGACTGCGCCGCAACCTGGCGATGACTGCCGCGGTGATCGTCACGATCGCGATCTGCCTGGCGATGCTCGGTGCCGGCCTGCTGCTGCGCGCCCAGGTGCACACGATCGACCACTATCTGCTCGGCCAGCTCGAGGTCGTCGTCGATCTCACCGACGACACCACGTCCGCCCAGCGCGCCGCGCTCGAGGACCAGATGCGCCGCGACCCGGCGATCACCGCCGTCCGGTACGAGAGCAAGCAACAGGTCTTCGACCGTTTCCGGCGTGACTTCCGGGGCTCCCCGGACGTCGTCGCCGGGGTCGGCCCGGGTGACCTTCCCGCCGCACTGCGCCTGACCCTCGCCGACCCCCGAGCATCCGGCGACGTGGTCATCACCTACACCGGTCTGGACGGGGTTGAGGCCGTCCGCGACCAGCGTGCCCTGCTCCAACCGCTCTATCGTTTCCTCGACGCCTTCACCATCGGCGCGTTCACGCTCGCCGCGGTCCAGGCCGTGGCCTCGTTTGCCCTGATCTACACGATGATCCGCATCTCGGCGTACGGCCGGCGCCGGGAGACGGCGATCATGCGGTTGGTCGGCGCGTCCAACGGGGCGATCCGGGCGCCGTTCGTGCTGGAGAGCGCGGTCGCGGGTGTGGTGGGCGGCCTGTGCGCCGCGGGTCTGCTGGTCGCCGCGAAGGCTTTTCTGGTGGACGGCCAGTTCACCCGCCAGTCCGCGTTCCCGCTGTTCGGTTGGCCGGCCGTGTGGACGTCCGCCGCCGCGGTCCTGGTCGCGGGCCTGCTCGCCTCCGCCGCCATGGCGTCCGTCGCACTGCGCCGCCATCTGCGGGTCTGACCGCGCCAGTATGCCGGTGGATGATGGGGCCAGCGGGCGCTTCGGCATGATGTCGGTGGCGGGTGCGTTGCACGGTACGGGCGACCACGGGCCATCGGGCATCCCCCGCATGATCGATAGGATGGGTCGTCGGGCAGGCAGGGAGAAGGGGCGCAGACGGTGCCGAGGGAGCAGGGGCGCAAGGCCATCGCGCAGAACAAACGCGCCCGGCACGACTACGACATCCTCGACACGTACGAGGCCGGTCTGGTCCTGCGTGGCACCGAGGTGAAGGCGCTGCGGGCCGGCCGGGCGTCGCTCGTCGACGGGTTCGCCCAGATCACCGAGGGCGAGGCCTGGCTGCACAACGTGCACATCCCCGAGTACACCGAGGGCACCTGGACGAACCACGCCCCCCGGCGCAAGCGCAAGATGCTGCTGCACCGCGCGGAGATCGAGAAGCTCGTCGGCAAAACCCAGGAGGGCGGCCTCACCCTCGTCCCGCTGGCCTTGTACTGGAAGGATGGCCGGGCCAAGGTCGAGATCGCCCTCGCGCGCGGCCGCAAGGCCTACGACAAGCGCCACGCCCTCGCCGAACGGGACGCCGCCCGCGAGGTCAGCCGCGAGATGGGCCGCCGCGTCAAGGGCCGCTACAGCTGAGCGTGAGCAGCGTCGACGCTGAGAGTGCTCGCCTCGCCCAGCTCGAGGCCCTGCTGACACCGGCGGGAGCAGCCGCCCTGGCAGTGGCCTGTGCCGTGTACGCCGAAGCGGATCGGTCCAGGTCGGCTGGCCTGGCGGGTACGGCCGGCCGGGAGCTGGCCGTCGGCGCGCGCCTTCGGGCCGACGGCGTGCCGGTGGACCTGGTCGCGGCCGCGTTCACCCAGGCCGAGCTGCGCCAGCGGGCCGGCGCGAAGTTCCGGCTCGCCGACCGGATGTTCTTCACCCGTGCCGGCCTGGAACAGGCGTCCTCCCAGCCGGCCGCCGAACACCGCGCCGCACGGTTCGCGGGCCTGCGTCGCCTGGTCGACCTGTGCACCGGCATCGGCGGCGACGCCCAGGCGCTGGCCGGGTCCGGGTCGGGGTCCGGGTCGGGGTCGGGGTCGGGCTCCGACGAGTGCGACCGTGAGGTTCTGCTGGTCGACCGCGACCCGGTCCATCTACGGATGGCCGCGTTCAACGCGGCGCTTGGCGGTGCGGCGGCGCGGATCGGGGCGCGGCTCGCGGACGTGCGTGACGTCGACCTCGCCGGGTTCGACGGGGCGTTCGTCGACCCGGCGCGGCGGGCCGGGGACCGGCGGCTGGGGTCGGCCGCCGGTGAGCCCCCGTTGCGGTGGTGCTTCGGCCTCGCGGACCGGGTCAACGCGGTGGCGGTCAAAGCCGCTCCGGGGATCGACCTCGCGCGGGTGCCCGCCGGCTGGGAGATCGAGTTCGTCGCCGACGGCCGCGACCTCAAGGAGTCCGTCCTGTTCTCCCCGGCACTGGCCCGCGCCCGGCGCCGCGCGACGGTCCTGCACGCCGTGCCATCCACCTCCCTGCCCGGCAGCCACGCCGAGCCGGACGGTTCCGCGGAACCAGGGGATAGCCCCCGGCCAAGCGGGTGCGCGGCCCCCCCCCCCGCCGGCCCCCGCGCCCGGTGCGGCGCCCCCCGCGGGAACCGGGGGGGGGCCGGGGCGCCGGTGGGGGGGGCGGGCCCCCC
>NZ_JALKFZ020000049.1 GCF_023243075.1 Frankia sp. AiPa1
CCTCGGCCGTGTCGCCTCGGCCGTGTCGCCTCGGCCGTGTCGCCTCGGCCGTGTCGCCTCGGCCGTGTCGCCTCGGCGGACTCCACCCGCTGCTGGGATCCCGCTGACGCGTCCTCCGAGGGTGGCCATGGCCGGCCTCCTCGTCTGCCGCATCTGATGTACGGACCGATGACGCCGGGCCGGAGCGAACCGCTCGTCGAGCACGATCTACGGGTGCTCGGTGCGCCCCCCGCCCGTCCGCCCGTCCGGCGACGGCAGTCGGACGCGCGGACGGATCCGCACCGGCGAAATTCCCGGATGGTTCCGTGTGGTGCCGCTGGATAGCGGATGCAGATGGTGCGATTGGCATTTTGCTGTCGATGGTTGCCGGTTGGCTGCGGCCCGTTTACGGTGTGGACGCAACGGGCTGCGAGGTAATACCCAGGAGGGATTCTCTCATGCCGACGGTTACCCCCGAGACGGCGCACAGTTTCGAGGTTTTTCAGCACTACGAGCGCCTGCAGTGGAAGGTTTCCGACCTCGACCTCGACCACATTCGCCGAGACCTGGTCCGGCCCGCCTACGTCCCCCTGGTCAAGGGGGTCGTCATGGGCGAGGCCACCTCGCTGCCCGGCCTGCACGGCTTCCTCAGCGAGTTCGATGATGACTACGACTGCTCGGCGTTCGTCGCCGTCTGGGCCTACCAGGAGCTCCAGCACCACTATGCGTTCCGGGCCTGGCTGCGGGGCGTCGGCGTCCACATCGACCAGCGGCGGATCGAGGCCCTGCGCGAGCCGTACGAGGCCGGTGTCACGCCCAGCGCGACCCTCACCACCAACGTGATTTCCGAGATCATCGTCAACACCGTCTACCGGGCCCTGGCGGAATGGGTGGAGGAGCCCGTTCTGTCCGATCTCCTTCTGCGCGCAAGCCGGGACGAGGCGGGGCATGCCCGCGAGTTTCTCTATTATCTGAAGCGGCGCCTGGAACGTCACCCGCACGAGCTGAAGTCCGTCCTGGAACGCATCCACTTCTACGTGACAAGCGCGCGGCTCAACCATCCGGTCGGGGTTTACAAGCACCAGCGGGTGGAGGAGATGCGCGGCTACGAGACGGTCGACGATGTCATCGACGTCTACCTCCAGATCTCACCGCCGGACGCCCTGGACAAGCTGCAGGCGAAACTGCGGCGCATGCTGGGCACCGCCGTCGGCCTCGACCTCAGCCGCAACGCGGCCATCCGCCACGCGATGGCCGACCTGGCCACGGCCGAGACGCCCGTCGCCGTGACGCCCGTCGGCACGCCCGCGGCCGGCTGAGGGCCGCAACGATGCCCAGCCACCCTGCCGGCGTCCAGTCCGTCGGCCGGATTCTCGATCAGCCCGCCGACCAGGCCAGCGACGGTGCGGCTTCGGACCGTCCGGTCCTTCCCGCACCGACTTCCAGCCCCGAGGACGGCGGCTACCTGACGGTGCCCTGGTCGGTTCTCGCCGACTACCACTGCTTCGGCTGCTCGCCGCACAATCCGCACGGTCTGCGCCTGCGGTTCGCCGCCCGCGACGACGCCGGTATCGAAACGCGCTTCCGACTCGGCCGTGGGTACGAGTCCTACCCCGGGATCGTGCACGGGGGCCTGATCGGCGTCATCTGCGACGAGACGATGGGCAACCTCCTCGTGCTGCGTGCCGGTCACACCGCGCTGACCACGGGGATGCGGCTGCGCTATGTCAGCTCCCTGCGGATAGACGCGGAGTACCGCTGCGTCGCCCACCTGAGCGGCGGCCCGGGGGGCGCCTCGTCCGGCAGCGGGCTGGTGCGGGCCGAGGCTGAGATCCTCGACGCCGAGGGCGGCCTGGCGGCGTCGGCCAGCGCCACCTACCGGCCGATCTCGATGGCCAGCGCCCGTGAACGCATGGATCTGCGGCCCGAGGAGTTCGATCAGGTCGAAGCCGCTATCGCCGCTACTGCCGCCCAAGGAGAGCCACGATGACCGCCCCTGTGTCCCGCGACGAGTCCTCGGCGGTGTCCCTTGACGAGTCCCCCTCGGTGTCCCGCGACGAGATCCTGCGGACCGTCACCGAGATCGTGCACCGCGAGATCGGCATCCCGCTCGGCCGGCTGGCACCCGACTCCGACCTGCGTGGAGCCGAAGGCGCGGACTCGGTGAAGGTTCTTGTCATGATCTCGCGGGTGGAGCGTACCTACGGCATCGAGATCGAGGACGAGGACGTCTTCACCCTGTCCTCGATCAACGACGTCGTCCGCGTCGTCCAGGCCGCCCTCACCTCGGCGATCTGACATCCGGCACGGTCGTGGTTCGGCGCGAGTCTTGGCGAGATCATGCAGGGCGGTGCGTCCCCGCATCATCACCTGGCGGCCTGAAGATCGACAGGTGTTGCTGTGGCTGTCCGTGACGTCCAGTGCGGAGCATGCGGACGTCACGGACGGCCTGCCAGTGCGACCTCGGCCCGTCCTGACCGGTCAGTCGGTCCGTCCCGACCGGTCAGGAGTTCGTGAGCAGGACGAGCTCGCGGGTGGCGCGGGTCATGGCGACATAGCGGTCGACGGCGCCGGAGATGCCGGTGCCGAAGGCATCCGGGTCGACCAGGACGACCAGGTCGAACTCGAGGCCCTTCGCCAACGTCGGGGTCAGCGCCTGGACGCGAGGAAGGCCCGCGACCCGTGGCGGTGGCGCGACGTCATCGGCGGTGATGACGCAGGCGGTGCCCTCCGCGTGGGCGGCGAGCCAGGAGTCGACGATCGTGTCCAGTTCCGCCACCGACCCGTGCCGGACGGGAACTCCGCTGGCCCGGATGGACGTCGGCACGTTGGCGTCGGGCAGCGCGGCCCGGATCACCGGTTCGGCCTGCGTCATCACCTCCTGCGGTGTCCGGTAGTTGATGCTCAGGGATGCCAGTCGAACCTCGTCGAACCCGACGCGTTCGAGCCGTTCCCGCCAGGACTCGGTGAATCCGTGCCGGGCCTGAGCACGGTCGCCGACGATGGTGAAACTGCGCGACGGGCAGCGGGCCAGCAGCATCTGCCACTGCACGTCGGTGAGTTCCTGCGCCTCGTCGACGACGATGTGCGCGAACGGCCCGGCCAGCAGGTCGGCGTCCGCGGCGGGCAGCGCATTCTCGTCGACCAGCGCGTCGCGCAGGTCCTGGCCGTGCAGCATCGTGACCACGCTCTCGAAGTCGTCCTCGGCCGCGATCAGGTTGTCGACGACATGGGACATCCGGTCGCGTTCGGCGGCCGCCGCGGATGCCTGCTGCCGGCGCCGACGGGCCGCCTGCGGATCACCGAGGCGCTGGCGGGCCAGGTCCAGCAGCGGCAGGTCCGCGTCCGTCCATGCCCGCGGATCGGCGCGCCGCAGCGCGACGGCGTCTTCCCGGCTCAGCCACGGCGCGCATCTGCGCAGGTAGGCGGGCACGGACCAGAGGTCGGCGACGATGTCGGGAGCATCGAGTAGCGGCCAGGCCCGGTTGAACGCCCGGCGCAGGTCCCGGTCCCGCAGCAGGACCGCGCGCAGCTGGTCGGCGGGGATCTCCACGTAGCCGTCCCCGTCGGGATCACCGAGCAGGACGTGGTCGAACTTGGCCGTCAGGACGGTGAGCAGCTCCTCGAGGACCTGCTCGCGCGCGTCGTTGTGCGGGGTGCCGGCCTGTGCCGCGTCGAACGCCTCGATCCAGTCGTTCGCCGTCAGCCGGACGTCCGACCACGGGGTCGAGATCGTCATCGGCTCCGTCGGCGGATCCTCGTAGAAGCGGACGGCGTTGTCGACTGCCTCCACCCAGCGCGCCGAGGACTTGAGTGCTTCGACCCGCCGGTCGGATTCCGATGGTGCCTGATCGTCTCCACCTGGCGTTTGCCTGGCGGCTCCGGGGACAACGCGGGCCTCGGGGACAAGGCGGGCTTCGGGGACAAGGTCGCGTAGGGTGCAGGTCTGCACGCCCTCCTCACCGAGACTGGGCAGAACGTCCGCGGTGTAGACGAGGTACGGCTGGTGCGGGCCGACGACCAGCACCCCGCCGCGCCGGCGCTGGCCCAGGCGCGGGTCGGAGTAGAGCAGGTAGGCGGCGCGGTGCAGTGCGACGACTGTCTTGCCGGTCCCCGGCCCGCCATCGACGATGAGGGCACCGCGGGACCCGGCCCGGATGATCGCGTCCTGGTCGGCCTGGATGGTGCCGAGGACGTCGCGCATCCGCGGCGAGCGGCTGGCGCCCAGGCTCGCGATGAAGGCCGACTGGTCGTCGAGCGCGGCATGCCGTTCCAGGGCTCCGACCTCGCCGTCACTGGTGAACACCTCCTCCCAGTAGTCGGTGATCCGCCCGAGGGCCCAGCGGTAGCGGCGCCGGCTCACCAGGCCCATCGGATTGGCGTGGGTCGCGCCGAAGAACGGCTCGGCGGCGGGGGAGCGCCAGTCGAGCAGCAGCCGTCGGCCGTCCCTGTCCAGCAGTCCGAGCCGTCCGACGTAGACCGGACCGGCTTCGATGTCGTGCGCGGGATCGCCCGGGTTCTCGGCGTCGGCGTGGACCATTCGGCCGAGGCAGAGGTCCAGGCCGAAGCGGCTCAGCGTGCGCAGGCGGGCAGTGAGGCGGTGCACCTCCAGGTCGCGGTCCAGGGCCGCCTGGCCCTTGCCGCCTGGGCCCCGCCGGGCCTCGACGAGCCGCCCGGTCAGCTCGGCGATCTGGTGCTCGAGGGTTGCGGCGATGGCGGCAAAGTGCCGATCATCATCGCCGACCAGCGCCGGGTCCGCCTTCGCGGCGAGATGCTCGGGCAGGTTGAACGAGCTGATGGTGAGGGGATTCAACAGCGTCAGCTCCAGCATTCGGTCTCAGGTCGCGGACGACCACTGCGCGTGGGGCCGGCGCCCTGCTCGATCACGTCCGCATCGCGGGTGCCAGCCATAGCTGGCGATTCTGCGGCATCCACTGGGTCTTGCGGCAAGCCCCCCACCGTGCTATACGTTAGAAGTGGCCAGGAGTGCCCGTACCTCCGGTTACCTACCTCGGTGATCTCTGGCATCTGGTGATCTCTGGCATTGTCTGATGGGCGTTCTTCCCGTCAGGTGGCGGAGAAGCCGCCGTCGACGAACAGGGTCTGGCCGGTGATGTAGGCGGCGGCCGGGCCGGCGAGGAAGACCGCGGCGCCGACGAAATCCGACAGTTCGCCGTTCCGCCGCATCATCGTGCGTTCGGCCAGTGCTTCGACTCGGCCCGGATCGTCGAAGACCGCCCTGGTCATCGGTGTACGGACGAATCCTGGCGCGATCGCGTTGCAACACACGCCGTACCTCGACCAGGCCTCGGCCTGGGACCTGGTGAGGGCCGCGACCCCCGCCTTGGAAACCCCGTACGCCCCGCTGTTCCCGAACGCCCGGATCGTCTGCTGCGAGGCCAGGTTGATGATCCGGCCCCAGCCGCGTTCCGCCATGCCCGGGCCGTAGCGACGTCCCAGGAGGAAGGGCGCGTCGAGATTGACGGCCATCGTCTGGTCCCATTCCTCGTCGGTCAGCTCGCCGAACGGCGGCCGCAGGTTCACCCCCGCCGAGGTGACGAGAATGTCCGGCTCCCCGAACGGTTCGACTGCCCGCTGCGTCACCCGGCGTAGCTCGGCGCGGTCCGCGAGATCGCACGGGAATCCGGCCGCGGCGCCGCCGGCATCGCGAAGATCCGTCACGACGGACTCCAACGCCTCCGTCCGACGCCCGAGCGCGACCACCCGTGCCCCCGCCTGTCCCAGTGCGACGGCGATGGCCCGCCCGATCCCCGAGGTCGCCCCCGTCACCACCGCGGTCCGCCCGTCCAACGAGAAGAGATCGACCAGATAACCCGCCACCAGCACTCCCGTCGCAGCCGGTCTGTCCCTTCTCAACGCCCTCCTGCCGGTTCCGCGGAACCGGAACAGCACGGGCCAGCCTTGGCGGTTCCGGCACCAGGCGCGTCCCCGCTCCTGTGGGGCCGATCCGAGGTACACGCTATGTGCGTGCCTCGATCGTCGGCAACGACGACGGGCGGGGCGGGTGGTGGTGGCGGGTGGTGGTTCCGAGTGGGCCGACTCACTCGACCGGTGCTGGCGATCGATGGGAAAGAAGGGAACCGTTGACGGCGCTTGGCCGCTACCCCCTGCCGAGGCTGCCTGCTGGTGTCTTCCGCCATCCGACGACTGTGGCTCGCCGGCACCGAACTGATCCCCACGCCGACCGACCCGGCGTCCCGCTGACGACCGAGCCACCAGGGTTGCCGGCGCCTCTCCCGGCAGGGCGGTCAGCGGGCGGACTGGCCCGCCTGGAGCCAGACCTCGACGTCGCCGGCCCGCCACAGATCAAAGTACGGCGCGGACTGGGCCGGTCTGGGGAAGTCCGCGCGAGCGCACAGCTGCCTGGCTCGCTGCGCCGAAACGGTCAGCCGATGGGCGATGTCCGCGGTTGTCCACAGACCTGCGGCAATCGCGTCAAGACGAATGTGATCAATCATCGGAATATCTGCTTTCTGCATGGGCGGGCCTGTCCGTCGTCGGATGTCGGTGATCGGCCAAGCCTGCTCCGCCAGGCATGTCCTGGGTCGCGATCAGTGCAAGATCAGTGCAACCGGTGGGGGACGAGGTTGTCATCGAGGGGAAGTGCGCCGGTGACCGTGGCGGTCACCTCGATGGACCGCAGGGCGATGATGCCGCCGAGGACGTTGAGAAAGGCCGTGTCCGCCGCGTCGCGTCCGGTCGCGATCCGGATCATGCTCTCGCGGGGGGCTCGGCGGGTGGCGTCGTAGGTCCACCAGGCACCGTCGAACCATGCCTCGAAGACGGCGTGGAAGTCCATCGGTGTCAGGCCGGGTGCGTAGACGGCGGTGAAGCGTGCCGGTATCTGGAGTGCCCTGCACAGCATGATCCCGAGGTGGGCGAAATCGCGGCATACGCCCTGCCCTGTGAGCAGGGCGTCGGTTGCTGAGCTGTGGACGTTGCTGGAGCCCGCGACATAACCCACCCGGTGGTGAATCCACTGCGTGATCGCATCAATCCGTGGCCGTCCGGGGGGCTGGTCACCGAACTCGGCGACCGCGAACCCGACGGCCTGGTCCGATGGGCAGTAGCGGCTCGCCCGCAGGTAGGTCAACTGCTCCAGGCCCGGCAGGTCACGGGGGGTGGCCACAGTCGGATGGCCGGGGGCGGCAGGGGCGGCGAGTTCCGCCCGGTAGGACACCGACAGGACTCCGCTGGGCGCGTGCAGGAGATGTATCCGGCCGCGGTGCGGCGTGGCCAGCTCGGCGGGCGTCGGGAGCGCCTTCCCGCCGGTCGTCGCGTCAAGCCGCTCGGCATGGACCACCCGGCCGTGGGCGGCGGCGATGTGCAGGGCGATGTCCGCGGGCTGTTCGACCGCGAACGTGAGGTCGCAACTGACCACGCGGTCGACCACATCGCTGCCGGGATGGGCGGCCGGCCGGGAACCCGTCGACGACACTTCGGTCATGTACGGGGCGTCGCTCCGACGGCGCGCACGATCGGGTCCGGGTCGAATCGGTCGATGCCGACACGGCCTGAAGGGGAGCCGACACGGCCTGGAAGGGAAAGGATCTGGTGCACCGTGATGACGGCCGCCTCACCCCGACGGTGCCCCGCCGGACGGCAACGACCGACAACCACATCGACATCGGGTCGATATTGAAAAAATCACCAGTCAAAAAACAGCATATCATGATCGATATATCTTGCGGCTGACTGCGACATATCTTGCGGCTGACTGGGAGCCTGACCGCGCGAACAGGGGTCCGGGTCAGGATCTTCGGGTGCTGTTCGGCGGAGCGGTGTCGGAATCGGGGTGATATCGGCCGGTGATGATCCAGGTTCCGGCGATGATGACGAAGGCGAAAAGCAGAAGTCCGCCGCCGAGAATGGCGAGCAGGAGCGCCCGGTCGCGGAAACCGAGATTGCCGGTGAGGGTGATGGGCAGCGAGCCGACGACGAAGGCGACGGCGGCGGTGAAAACGGTGACGAGTTCGACGGCGCGGACGGCGGAGGTCTGCAGCGTCCGGCGCAGCTCCCGGTTCGCGGCCTCCTGCGTGCGCCAACGGGTCTGCTGGCTCGCGGCCAGTTCGGCGAGATCCAGGCCCTTCTCGATGACGTCGCGTTCCCGCAGGTACTGCTCCTGAAGGAGCTCGTGGCTGATGCGGGTTCCGATCGCGGGCAGCAGACGCAGCGCGTTGTCGATGGAGTCCAGTGCCTCGGTGTAGTCGCCGCACATGCGCTGCCCGCTCGCGAGGCGGAACCGGAAGAGATGGTCCTGGGGGAATTCCTCGACGGCGTCGACGGCGTGCTGCCGTAGCTTTTCGCCCCGGCCCGGGAAGCGTGGAGCCGCCGCGAGGGCGTGAAGGCAGACGTCGACGACGGCCCGGGAACGCGGGTTGGCACCCCAGGCCGAGTCCAGAAGCTCGAGCGCGTGGCCGGTGGTGATGGTGCGACTGCCGAACGCGCCGAAGGCCCGCAGACTGGTGAACAGGGGGTCGTCACGGTGCTGGCCGGCGGCGACGGCAAGCAGGGAGGACTCGAGGAACTGGCGGAGTTCGTCGAAGGAGAAGTTCGCCCGGAGCTTTCCAGCATGGTAAAGCGTGGCGAAATAGCAGAGGTCGGCCGAGCCCCGGGCCGCCTCGACGATCCGCCCGGTGGCGAGGGTGAGGTCGTGGCGGGACTCGACCGTGCCCTTGGTGATGAAGGCATAGCCCAGCGTCCACTTTTCGATGATGTCCGGGCGGACCTGCGGTTCGGTGTGGTCATGGAGCCAGCGGGCGCAGCGGGCCGCCACCTCGACGGTCGGCTCACGCAGAAACCTGCGGCGCCAGTACCGGTCGGCGCAGATCAGCCAGGCATCGGTGACGAAGTCCGCCGACGGAATCCGGAACGGGGGCTCGAGGTCCGCGTCGATCAGCTCGGCGGCGACCTGTTCACAGACCCGGTCCAGCTCGCGGGAATCGACGGAGGCCGCCTGGCCGAGCCGCGCGTTGATCGATGCGACGTCCACATGCCCCCTTTCACTAGATCTTCCCCGAATGTGTACCACACGAATGCGGAGCGGATCGGTACATACTGCGTCCATGCGGGTCGATGTGGTCACCGCGGCACACGCCGAGTACGCGGTCTACCTGCCGGCAGCATGGGACTCGCTACGCCGCCAGCGTCATCCCCACTGGACGTGGCGGGTTCAGATCGACGGACCGTCCGGCGAGGTCCGCGACACGCTGACCACCTGCGGGGCGGCGGCCGACGGCCGGGTACGAATCGGCGCTCACGGCACCCGGGAGGGCCCCGGCGTCGCCCGCAACATCGCCCTGGGCGCCTGCACCGCACCGCTGGTCCAGAACCTCGACGCCGACGACGAGCTCGAACCCGACGCACTCGGCGCGCTCAGCGGCGCGCTCGCCACCCATCCCGACGCCGGTTATGCGGTTGGCCACGCCCGCGACCTGCACCCGGACGGATCTCTGCGGACCTTGCCGTTGGCCGTCCCCGCCGGGCCGCTGGCCCGCGGTGCACTGGCCATCGCGTGGATGGCCGCCCTGCCCGACCACACACTGCCCCCCGTGCATCCGGCGGGGGTGATGTGGCGCCGCAATCTACTTCTCGCCATCGGCGGATGGGCGGCACTGCGCGGCGTCGAGGACACCGCGACCCTCATCGCCGGCTCCGCCCTCGCCACCGGAATGCTGCTCGACATTCCCACGTTGCGCTACCGGCGTCATGACGCACAGCGTTCCCGCCAGGAAGGAAATTTCTCCGGGGGGGGGGCGCAGTATCGGCTCATCTTGCAGCGCGCCGCTCTCCTCACCGCGGGGCCCTGCTGGGAGGACCGATAGGCCCGGGGGGGGGGGGGGGGGGGGGGGGGGGGGGGGGGGGGGGGGGGGGGGGGGGGGGGGGGGGGGGGGGGGGGGG
>NZ_JALKFZ020000050.1 GCF_023243075.1 Frankia sp. AiPa1
GGCACCGCACCTTCGACCGGCACCGCACCTTCGACCGGCACCGCACCTTCGACCGGCACCGCACCTTCGACCGGCACAGCACCTTCGATGGGCACGATGCCTTCGACGGGCACGGCCCGGGCAACGGGTGACGCGGAGGCGGCAGGCAGGGGGCGGACGACGACCACGCCGCGCATCTGCTGCTCACGCCCAGCCGCGGACGGCAACGGCAGGTCAACGTCGGTGGACCACAATCGGATCGTCCCGTACCGACCGGACGCCGCCACCCAGGTTCCGTCGGGCGCCAGCGCGCAACGTCGGCTGCCGACCGCACCCGTGAGGTTCGCCCGGTGCGATCCGTCCGCGATGTTCCAGAGCCGGATGGCACCCTCCCAGCTCGTCGTGACCAGCAGGACCCCGTCGCGGCCCACCGCAGCGGCCCGGATCGCTCCCGCCTGGTCGCGGAGCATCCCCAGCTCGCGCCAGGGGCGGGACGTCTCGGAGCCGGATTGCGCGGAGATGGTCGGACCGACACCGGACGGCGTCTCTCCCGGCGGCCATGCGCCGACCGGCGCTACACCGGTCGGCACTGCACCGGTCGGCGCTACATCGGTCGGCACTACATCGGTCGGCACTACATCGGTCGGCACTATGTCGGACGACCAGCGGCGGAACGTGCCGTCCGCACCGGATGAGCCGAGCCAGGTGCAGTCCGAGGGGGCGGTCAATGACAGCACCGGGCCGGAGTGGCCGGTCAGCATGCCGTTCTGGTGGCCGGTCACCGGATCGCAGATCCGGATCACTCCGTCGTCACCCGCGACCGCGATCCAGCGGCCGTCCTCGGCCGCCAGGCAGCATCGTAGGGGGCTGCCGGCGATGCTGATGGCGAAGACCGCCGCGCCGCTGTGCACGTCCCAGCAGCGCAGGCTCCCGTCCACGCCCACCGCGACAACGCGGCGTCCGTCCGGGGTGAACGCGCAGGCCGTGACCTCGCCGGCGTGCCCCCGCAGCACCTGTCGCGTCGACGATGACCAGCCATCCTCGCCGTCCCCGCCAGACAGCATGCCCTGGCTGTGTGGCGGGCCCCCGCCGGATGCCCCGTCGTCCCAGTCCGACGGGACAGCCCAGAGTCGGACCGTGCCATCCGCGCCGGCTGCGGCTACCAGGGTGCCATCAGGCGAGAAGGCGCAGGCATGCACCTCTCCGGCGTGCCCCCGCAGGATCCGCCGGCCCTGCCCGTCCGGGACCTGCCACAGCTGCACGGTGCCGTCCGAGCCGGCGGAGGCGAGCATGGTGCCATCGGGGGCGACCGCGAGACCGGCTGCCCGGCCGCGGTGGCCGACCAGCGTACGCAGCAGCGCCGGATGCGGCTGGTCGGGCCGGGGCCAGCGGCCCGACAGCCGGGGTGGGGGGACGTGACGGGCCAGCGCGCGGCGGGCGGCGGCAAGCTCGGGGCTGCCGTCGAGACGGCTGAGCAGGATCGCGCCGAGCGCCGCCGACGGATCGGTGGGTGCGAGCAGATGGGCGTTCTGCCGGATCATCCGGTGTAGCGCCTCAAGCCGGGAGTCGTCCGGGCGGGCCGCGGCGGCGAGCGCGAGATCTGCCTCCAGCGCCACCGGCCCGAGCTGCGGACGCCGCAGTTTCGCCAGCGCCCAGCGTAGATCTCCCAGCAGCGCCACGGCGGCGCCCACCCGCCCCGCGCCGAGGAGATGGCCGACCAGGTGCGTCCAGACGTAGCCGGCGGAGTCTCCCAGCAGCCACCACGGATCCGCGTGCTCCACCGGACGCATGACGTCCGATGCGTCGTCCGGCATGGTATTCGCCGCCCGGGGCCCCGCCGACGGCGACGGCGACGGCGACGGCCCGTACGCGTGCGTCAGTGACGGCGTCGCGGGCGGCTCCTTGGATGAGGGTGCGGTGGTCGCGGGCAGGTAGGCATCGCCCAGGGCGTCGCAGAGGACTCCCTCGAGCTCGGCGAGCCGCGTCGCGCCGACCCGGATCCGTAAATAGCTGCGCAGCACGTCCTGCAACAGCAGGGACGGTGGTGACCGCCGGTAGGCGACGACCAGGGACAGGTCGGCGAGCTCCTGACAGAGATCGTCCACCTCGTCCGGGTCGAGGTCGCCGGTGCGCCCCCAGTAGACGTCGAGGATCTGCCGGGGAACCTCGACGTCCTCGGGGAAGACCGCAAGCTCGAGGTACCGCTGCAGGTGGTGGCCGGTGAGCAGGTCGAGGCTGGCGGCGAGGGTCGCCTCGACGGCTTCGGCCCGCTGGCCGGCGCGGGTGACGTCGAGGCCGGTGGGGCCGCGCCGTTCCATCCGGCGGCGTACCCGGTCGACGGCGCGGGCCGGGCTCATCCCGTCCCGCACATGTCGCACGAGCGCCCGGTTGACCAGGCTGAGCAGCACCGGCCACCGTCCGGTGTGCGCGAGCAGCCGCTCGACTCCCGGCAGATCGGCCGTGCCCCGGGCGCCGTCGCGCAGATCGGCCGTGTTCCGGGCAGGGTGCGGCAGGTCGCGCAGCAGCAGCGCCATCGCCTCATCGGCGCGCATCGCCGGTATCTCGACCATGTGGGCCCGCGGCAGCAGGTCGCGCAGTCGGGTGGTGACCAGCCGCACCGTGTTCGGACCGCCCTGCAGGAACGGCTCCGCCTGGGCGCGACTCCACACGTCGTCGACGACGAGCAGTCGCGCCTCGTCGGCCAGCAACGTGCCGAGATGAAATCCGGCCTGCTCGGGGTCGGACAGCGTCGGGCGTATCCCGGCCAGCGCCTCGCTCAGATCGTTGATCCGGTCGGCAAGCTGGGCTCCGCCGAGCGACTCCCCGACCGTCACCCAGAGCAGTCCCCCGCCGAAACGCTCCGCGATCTGTGGATGCTGACAGATCTCCCGGGCCAGCGTGGTCTTGCCGATCCCGCCGGTCCCGTGCAGCACGACCGGCTCCTGGGTCGCGCGCCCGACCGGTGAGGGCATGATCTCGGCGAGCACGGCGGCGGCGAGCGTCGGGCGGGGTACGAGCCCGCCCCGATCAGCCGGGACCATCCAGGGCACGGTGGGACGTCCGATGGCTGGACGTCCCGCGTTCGGCAGCTCGCCGGCCACCGCGAGAGACGCCCGCCGCTCGGCTTCGCGCAGCTTGACCAGCGCGTCGAGAACGGCGGTCTCCAGATCCCCGGCGCCGCGGAACCCGGCGGTGATGATGCCCGCCTCCCCCAGCCGGGCCCGGAACGCCCGCTGCCGCTCGGCGTGGGTCTCGTCGACGAAATCGCCGAACGGGACCTCGGCGTGGTAGTCGAGCAGGAAGACCAGCCGCGGGATCCCGGCGGCCGTCGCGGTGTCGAACTCGAGTTCCGTGTACGACACGTCCGGACGGCCCGGGACGGTCGTCCCGTACCTGAAAGCGATCAGCCCCAGGTAGACGTCAGATGAACGCACCGCCCGGACGCAGAACTCGGCCGGGTCCATATCGCGGGCCCCGAAGTACTCCATCTCGATGACCTGGTCGCCCGCGAGCGCCACGGCCCGCTCGGCCGCGGCGACGAACGAGCGCTCCCGCGGAAAGCCCCGCAGTTCGGCGGTATGGCTGAGGAACACACGCCGTGCGACGTCCGCACCACCGGGCGCATCCGCCGTTACCGCCACAACCCGGAACGTATCCGATCCTCACGGCATCCGACATCCACGACATCGACATCCACGACATCGGCCCGGCCACGGCATCGGCCCGGCCACGGCATCGGCCCGGCCACGGCATCGGCGCCCCAGCCACGGCCGGCCGCACCAGCCGGACCGGTCATCTCGGGTAGCCCTGCCATGGGGGCCGCCCCGGCGAGGTCGAGTCCACGCCGAACAGATGCAGGAACGAGGTCGGGTAGGACATTGCCATGAACACCATGGTCACCGTGGTGGTGAGTTCGACGAGGCCGCCGAGCACGTCGCCGGTCAGCCCGCCGAGGCGGCGCACGATGTAGAGCCGCAACGCCACGGAGACAGCGGTGCCGACGCAGACGGCCAGGACCCCGCGCAGGGCACGGTCAAGATCGCCACCGTCGTAGTCGAACCGCCCGGCCAGCGCCGCCAGCCCGCAGACGCCGAGAAAGGCCAGCACCGCGTCGCGAGCCCGGACCGAACCGGCGACGAGGGCGCCGAGACCGTTCGGATGTGCGGCAGGAGCTGCGCTGGCACAGGCGAGGGTGACGGCGAGCCGACCGGTCATCGTCGCGACCAGCATCGACACGGTCCCGCGGTGCACAGTGACCGCCGCGCTGAGTGCACTGACCTGCAGGATGACGACGAGCACGACGGACACCACCCCGAACGCGCCGACGGTCGGCTCACGCATGACGGCCAAGGCCCGCTCGCGCCCGCCGCCATGGTGCGCACCGAGCCCGTCGGCGAGATCGGCCAGCCCGTCCAGGTGCAGGCCACGGGTGGTCAGCGCCAGCACCGCGATGCCGGCCGCGGCGGGCAGCAACGTCTGGGTGCGGCTTCCCGGTGTGCCGGTGGAGATCCGCAGGCCGAACACGACCACGGCAGCGAGCACCCCGAGGACGAGCCCCACCAGCGGCGCGAGCGCCATCGCCCGACCAGCCGCCCGCCGGTCGAGCTGGTCGAGCCGCCGCGGCCCACGCACCGGCAGCACGGTGAGCAGGGTGAACGCGGTCCGCGCGGCCAGGATCACGTGGGGTCAGACTTCCCCGGCCCGTCCGGCCCGGTGCCCGGCTCGGACGGGCCGGGCTCGGCCTTCCCGCTCACGCCGGCCTGGTCGAAGGTGGCCATCTCGGCGAGCGTCGCCTGGGCGGCCCGCACCAGCGGGACGGCCAGCAGCGCGCCGGTGCCCTCACCGAGGCGCAGCCCAGCGTCGAGCAGCGGGGTGAGCCCGAGCGCGCCCAGCGCGTACGCCTGCGCCGGTTCCGGCGAGCGGGTACCGGCAACCCACCAGTTCTTGGCGCCCGGGGCGATCCGCTCGGCCGCGAGCGCCGCCGCACAAACGATCACCCCGTCGAGCACGACCGGTGTGCGCCGCACCGCCGCCTGCACCAGCAGGCCGGCGAGTGCCATCAGATCCGCGCCCCCGGCGACCCGCAGCACGGAGTGCGCGTTGTCCGCGAACGGCCGCCCGCGGCGCATCGCGTCCCGGATCGCCGCGGTCTTCACCATCCAGCGGGCGTCGTCGATGCCCGTGCCCCGGCCGACGACCTCGACCGGCTCTCGACCGGTGAGCAGCGCGACGACCGCCGCCGCGGGGGTCGTGTTCCCGATCCCCATCTCGCCGGGCACCAGCAGGTCAGCACCTGCGTCGATCTCCTCGTCGGCCACCATCCGACCCACGTCGAAGGCCCGGTCGCCCTCGGCGACGCTCAGGGCGTCACGCCGGTCGATCGGCTCGCTGGCCCGCCGGACCCGGTAGCGCTGCGGCGGTGAGCTGCCGTCCACCCCGCCGGGCGTGGTCGGCTCCGGCGTGTCGACGGCGACATCGACCACGCGCACCTCGGCGCCGGCCTGACGGGCGAGCACGTTGACGGCCGCCCCGCCCGCGGCGAAATTCGCCACCATCTGCGCCGTGACATCACTGGGAAAGGCGGACACCCCGGCACCAGCGATGCCATGATCGGCGGCGATGACTACCGCCCGCACCCGCGTGAACGGCCGCGGCGGGCACGCCCCCTGCGCCCCGGCGATCCAGACGGACAGCGCCTCAAGCCGCCCCAACGCCCCCGGAGGCTTGGTCAGCTGCCCCTGCCGCGCCAGGGCGGCTGCCATCGCAGCGCCATCCAGCGCCGGCACGGCCGGCACCACGCGCGCGGCCTCGCTGTGGACGGCCTCACCGAAGGCGCCGGCCTCACTGTCGCCCGTGTCAACGCCGCTGCCGACGGCAGCAACCACACTACTGCCGGCATCACCGTCCGCTTCGCTGCTATCCGCTTCTATGCCGTCCGCTTCTATGCCGTCCGCTTCAGCGCCGGCCCTGCTGGGAACATCGCCACCGGCGGCATGAGAATCCACGACACCCTTACTACCTGATCCCACCGACAACCCCTCGAGCCGCCCGCACGACCGATCATCAAGCGGCGATCACTAGCGCGGCGAGGACGGGACGAACGGCGGGCGCACGACGGTCATCGGACTCGGGCGGCCGCGGACGTCGACGTGGACGGTGTCACCCTCGGCAACACCGCGATCCAGCAGGGCCAGACCGATGCCCTCACGCAGCGTCGGGGAGAAGGTGCCACTGGTAACCTCGCCGATCGGGTCGCCGGCCGACGAGCGCACGGTCATGTGCGCGCGGGGGATCGCCCGTCCGGTGGCGCGCAGTCCCCAGAGCAGGCGGGCAGCGCCGGCCTCCCGCTCGGCAACCAGCGCCGCACGGCCCCAGAACGACGGCTTTCCCCACCCGACGGCCCAGCCGGACCGGGCCTGCACCGGAGTGATCGACGCGGACAGGTCCTGCCCGTGCAGCGGATAGCCCATCTCGGTGCGCAAGGTGTCGCGGGCGCCGAGGCCCACCGGCGACGCGTCGAACTTCTCACCGGCCGTGAGCAGCGCGTCCCACAGCGCAGGTGCATCCGCCCAGCGCGGCAGCAGCTCGTAACCGCGCTCGCCGGTGTAACCGGAACGGCAGACAATCACCGGACCGCTCTGCCAGCTCGCCTCGACGAAACTCATGTACGCCCCGTCCACCGGCAGTCCGAGTGCGGCGACCAGATCGGGGGCGGCAGGACCCTGCACAGCGAGCACCGCGAGGTCGGTGTGCCGATTGGTGACAGTGATCTCCGGCGGAGCCGCGGCAGCCAGGCGACCGACGACCTCGGCGTTGTTCGCCGCGTTCGGGACGAGCAGCACGCGGTCCGGCGAGATCAGATAGGCGATCAGGTCGTCGACGACCCCGCCGTCCTCGGCACAGCACAGGGTGTACTGGGCCTGACCCGGCGTGATGCGGCCAAGGTCGTTCGTCAGGCTGGCGTTGACGAACGCGGCGGCACCGGGACCGGCGATCTCCGCCTTGCCGAGATGACTGACGTCGAACACTCCCACCGCCGTCCGCACAGCCTGGTGCTCGGCGAGGACCCCCCGCCCGGCGTACTCGATCGGCATCTCCCAGCCGCCGAAGCCCGCGAGCTTCGCACCGAGCGCGACATGACGGTCGTACAGCGGAGATCGACGCAGCTCTGCCATGCCCCTGAGCCTAGTGGGCATCCCCGCGAGGTCCGTCGGCGATCGGCGAGGCCAGATCGGCCACCGGCGGATAAGCGAGAGGCGGATCAGCGAAAGGCGGTGAGGCGCCGCGACAACGGCCGGACCACAGCCGGCCACGCGCCGTCCCGTTCAATACGCTCACCGCATGACCAGCATCGCGCCCAGCGCCACCCGCATCGCGCCCAGCGGGACAGCCCTCGTCGATCTCGCGGTGGACGCGGTGGTGATCGGCACCACCTCCGGCCCGGCGGACGTCAGCGCGCACGCCTCCGGCGCGGGTGGCTCCGGCGCGGGTGGCTCCGGCGCGGGTGGCTCCGGCGCGGGTGGCTCCGGCGCGGGTGGGGTGGTGGTCGCGGCCGGTGCCGACGGGCTGGACGAGGCTCTCGCCGGACGGCTCGTGAGTGTCCTTTCGTCCCTGGGCGCGACCGGCAAGGCCGGGGAACTCGTCCAGTTCGCGAGCCTTGGCGCCGTGGGTGCGGCCACCATCGTCGCGGTGGGCCTGGGGCCGAGCCCGTCACCGGCGGCCCCACTGGACCCGGAGGTGTTGCGGCGTGCGGCCGGCGCCGCCGTGCGCGCCTGCGCGGGCCGCACGAGCGTCGCCCTGGCCCTCGCCGCCGCGCCCGGCTCGGTCACCGCCGAGTCGGTGCGGGCGGTGGCCGAGGGTGCCCTGCTCGGCACCTACACGTTCGACCGCCTACGGACGGTCTCGGCGCAGGGGCGGCCGGTTCCCGTGAGTGAACTCACCGTCGTCGTGGGAGAGCAGGATCTGCCCCTCGCGGCGGAACAGGTCGAGCGGTCCGTGATCACCACCGAGTCGGTCCGGCTGGTCCGGGACCTGGTGAACACCCCGCCGAGCCATCTGTCCCCCGCCCTGCTGGCCGACCTTGCCCGCGAGCAGGCGGAGGCGGTCGGCGTCAGCGTCGAGGTGCTGGACGAGACGGCGCTTACCGAGGGCGGCTACGGCGGCATCCTCGGCGTCGGGCAGGGCTCGGTGAACCCGCCGCGTCTCATCCGGTTGGAATGGCGCGGCGACGATGCCGAGCATCCGGCGATCGCGCTGGTCGGCAAGGGCATCACCTTCGACTCCGGCGGCCTGTCGCTCAAGCCACCGACGGCGATGGAGTGGATGAAGACCGACATGGCGGGCGCCGCCGCGGTGCTGGGCACCGTGCTCGCGGTCGCCCGGCTGCGGCTGCCGATCACCGTGGTCGGCTGGCTGCCCAGCGCGGAGAACATGCCCTCGGGCGAGGCGATCCGCCCGTCCGACGTGCTCACGATGCGCGGCGGCAAGCGGGTCGAGGTGCTCAACACCGACGCCGAGGGCCGGCTCGTCCTCGCCGACGCGCTGGTCCGTGCCGCCGAGGAGTCCCCCGCGCTGATCGTCGACGTCGCCACGCTCACCGGCGCCCAGATCGTCTCACTGGGGCAGCGCACCAGTGGGCTGATGGGCCGCGGGGAGGCCGTCGACGCGGTCGCGGTCGCGGCGGCCCGCGCCGGGGAGAGCGTCTGGCCGATGCCGCTGCCGCCCGAGCTGCGCAAGGGCCTGGACTCGACCGTCGCCGACATCGCCAACGTCCCGCCGGGCGGCAATCGGGACGGCGGGATGCTGGTGGCTGCCCACTTCCTCGGCGCGTTCGTCGCCGACGACGCCTCCTGGGCACACCTCGACATCGCCGGTCCGTCGTGGCACGGCGGCGAGCCGTACGGCCACACGGCCAAGGGCGGCACCGGCGTGATCGTCCGTACCCTCGTCCAGCTCGCCGAGGACCGTGCCACCCGCGGCACCGCCACCGATCCGAACTGACCGGCGCACCCGGCCCGAGCCGCACCCCGCCCGGCCCACGGCCAGCCCGCCCGGCCCGGCTCGGCCCATGCCCGGCTCGGCCCATGCCCGGCCTGATGGTGCTCGGCCTGATCCGCATCTGGTCCGGTCTGGCCCGCACCTGATCCGGGCGCGCGACGCAACGCACTTACCCATCCGAGCAGGGCGCGGGTAGCGGCGTGAAAGACTGGGCTCGGACCGACGTGATGTGGAGTGTCGTGGCCTGAAACGCCGGCCCGCCAGGGGACGTCCATACCGGCGCCACAGTCGCGCCCGGGATGGCCACTGTCCTGGGCTCGACAGGCCGTGGCAGGGCTGCGGGGGGGGGGGGGGGGGCGGCGGGCCCCCCCCCCCCCCCGCCCCCCCCCCCCCCCCCCCCCCCCCCCCCCCCCCCCCCCCCCCGCCCGCACCCCC
>NZ_JALKFZ020000051.1 GCF_023243075.1 Frankia sp. AiPa1
GGGGGGCGCAGTATCGGCTCATCTGGCAGCGCCCCGCTCTCCACCCCGCGGGGCCCCGCGGGGGGGACCCCCCCCCCCCCCCCCGCCCCCGCCCCCCGCCCCCGCCACGAGCGCGTTTCCCTTACGAGATTGTCTGCCCGGTCGTGGCGGCGTTCGTGGCGGTGGCCGGTGCGGAACGGTGGCGTGGGGCGGGGAGCTCGGCGTTCAGGTAACGGTTGCGGGCGGCGGCGCGCATGATCTTGCCGCTGCTGGTCGTGGGGAGCGCGCCCGGGCGGGTGAGGACCACCTCGCCGATCGCGAGGTCGTGCTCGCGTAGGACCGTCGCCCGGATCGCCCCGGCCACCTCGTCCAGGTCGACGCCCGGCGTCGCCCGCACCTCCAGCACGACGACCAACCGCGAGTCGCTGCCCGCGCCGGGGACGGTGAAGGCTGCGACGCCGTTCGGACGGGCGGCGGCGTGGGCCGTCGTCACGGTGAACTCGATGTCCTGCGGGAAGTGGTTGCGGCCCCGGATGATGATCAGATCGCGCAGGCGTCCGGCGACGTAGAGCTCGCCGTCGACGATCAGACCGAGGTCGCCGGTGCGCAGGTAGCGGCGTTCCAACGCGGCCGAGCCGGTCCGCACGAACGCGGCGGCGGTCGCCTCAGGACGTCGCCAGTAGCCGGCGGTGACGTGCGGCCCGGCGACCCAGATCTCGCCGATCCCGCCTGCTGGTCGGGGCAGACCGGTCTCCGGGTCCATGATCCGGATCTCACTGTCCGGCGGAACCTGCCCGGAGCCGATCAGGACGTGGGCGTCGGCGCGGGTGGACGCCACGCACTGCCCGGCGGCCAGGGCGTCCGGGTCCGCGGCGAGCGTGCGCGGGCCGCGTCCCGGCTCGCTGCCGGTCACGATCAGGGTCGCCTCGGCCAGGCCGTAGCACGGCCACAGGGCCTGTGGGCGCAGTCCATACGGTGCGAACGTCTCGGCGAAGCGGCGCAGGGTCCCCGCGCGCAGCGGTTCGGCGCCGTTGAACGCGTTCGTCCAGCAGCGCAGGTCGACCTCGGCCGGGTCGAGCCCGGTGCGAGAGCCCGCCGGGCGTCGGGTGGCATGGGTGACGCAGAGGTCGAAGGCGAAGTTCGGGCCGCCGCTGGTCTGCGCCCGGTACCGGGAGATCGCCCGCAGCCAGAGCATCGGGCGGCGGATGAACGTCGACGGGGTCATCAGCACGCCGAGCGCGCCCAGGTACAGCGGGTGCAGGGCGTTGGCGATCAGCCCCTGGTCGTGGAACAGCGGCGTCCAGCCCACCCAGGGCGAGTCCGGGTCGTGCCGGAATGCCCGGGTGAGCATGGCGAGGTTGGCCGTGAGGTTCCCATGGGTGACCATCACGCCCTTGGGTGCGGCGGTGGAGCCCGAGGTGTACTGCAGAAAGGCGAGCGCGTCCGGCTGGGGGGTCTCGACCTCCAGAGGGGACACGGTGCCCAGCTGGTCGACGGCGAGCCGGCGCAGCCCGGGGCAGGCCTGCGCCAGCGCGGGGGCGACCACGTCGAGCAGCGCCGCCTCACCGAGCAGCGCCACCGGCGCGCAGTCGCGCGCGATCGCCAGGGTTCCCGCCCGCACATGCCCGGCGCGCGGCGGGACGACGGGCACCGCGACCACCCCGGCGTACAGGCAGCCGAGGTAGGCGGCGAGGAAGTCCGGACCGGTCTCGAAGACCAGCAGCGCCCGCTCGCCGGGCGCCGCGGCGAGGTCGGCCAGTGCGGCGGCGACGGCCCGCGCTCGGGCGTCGAGCTCGCCGTAGGTGAGGGTGCGCGCCTCCTGCCCGTACTCGTCGAGGAAGACGAACGCCCGGTCGTCCGGTTGGCACCGGGCCCGTTCACGCAGGACGTCGGGCAGCGGCGTCGGCGCTGGGCTCACTGTGCCACCTCCGTCCCCGCCGGCACGGCCTGCACCGCCGCGGGCGACCCGGCCAGTGCCTCGCCCATGATCTGCGCGATGGCCTCCCGGTGCCTCTGGTGGAAGAAGTGCGTGCCGGGGAAGGTGTGCAGGGCGAAGGGCCCGTCTGTCTCCGCCTGCCAGGCCTCGACCTGGTCGCGGTCGACGACCAGGTCGCCGTCGCCGTAGAACCCGGTTACGGGGCAGCCGAGCCGCGGCGACGACTGGTAGTCGTACTCCTCGGACAGCTCCAGGTCGGCGCGGGTCACCCGGATCGCGTAGCGCAGGAACGCCGCGGTGCGGGCCACCCGCTCGGCGGCGCCCATCCGCTCCAGCGCGGCGACGAACTCCTCGTCGGGCAGGCGGTCGACGCGCGGGCGGCGGTTCGGCTGGTGCGGGGCCCGGCGCCCGGATACGAACAGGTGGACCGGCGCCGTGCCGGCGGCGGTGAGCGCGCGGGCGAGCTCGAAGGCGACCAGGGCGCCCATGCTGTGCCCGTACAGCGCGAGCGGAGCGCTGGTCAGCGGGGTGAGCTCGGCCAGCAGCGGATCGACGACGCCCGGCAGCCGCCGTGCCGGGGTCTCGGCGGCGGCGTCCTCCCGGCCCGGCAGCTGGACCCGTACCAGTCCGATGCCCGGCCCGAACAGTCCCAGCCACCGGGTGAAGGACGCGGCGCCGGCCCCGGAATGCGCCAGCAGCAGCAGCCGGGTCGAGCCCGGGCCCGCGGGTTCGGCGCGCAGCCAGGAGCGCCCGGGCGGCCTCACGACGCGTCCCGGAATCGGAACGTCACGGGCAGGCTCGCCAGACCTCGGATGATGAAGCTGTGGTCCTGCCACGACCGTCCCTCTCCATGGCTCGTTCCCAGGGTCACCGCCGAACGATCCGTGGCCGGACCATCGGCGGGCGGAGCGAGGCGGAGCACGCCGGTGCGTCGGTACAGGTGCTCGAGCGCGATCTCGACCTGCGCCCGGGCGAGCGCGCCGCCGAGACAGCCGTGCATGCCGTGCCCGAACCCCAGGTGTTCGCGCGCCTGCCGGGTGATGTCGAACTCGTCCGGTCGGGCGAAGACGGCCGGGTCACGCCCCGTCGCGCCGAGGCAGAGCAGGACCTCGGCGCCGGCCGGCACCCGCTCGCCGCCGATCTCGACGTCGCGGGTGGCCAGCCGCTTGGTGAGCTGTAGTGGCGGGTCGTAGCGCAACGCCTCGGTCACAGCGGCGCGGGCGAGCTCGGGGCGGTGGCGTACCAGCGCATCCTGAGCCGGATGGGTCAGCAGCGCGAGCAGCGTGTTGCCGAGCAGACTGGTCGTCGTTTCCAGCCCGGCGACGAAGCACATCACACCGACATAGGCGATCTCGGCGTCGTCGAGCCGGTCTCGGCCGCCGGTGCGGGCCGCCAGCAGTCGGCTGATCAGGTCCTCGCCCGGCCTCCTGCGGCGATCGGCGATCACCTCGCCCAGCACGGCCATGAACTCGTCGAGCACCAGGCGGACCCGGACGAGGTCGCCCGGGCGCATCAGGCCGGGTTCGAGGATGAACCGGATGTCGTGTGTCCAGCCGCCGATCTGCGGCCGCACATCGGCGGGCAGGCCCAGCCAGTCGCAGACAACTGCCACCGGCAGCGGGGCGGCGAAGTCGGCGACCGCGTCCATGCCACGCTCAGCCACACCGTCGATGCCGGCCTCGGCCCGAGCCAGCAGCCGGTCGGCGGTCGCGGCGATGCCCGGGCGCAGCGCGTCGACGGCCGACGCGGTGAACACGTGGTTGACCAGCGCGCGCAGGCGCCCGTGCGCCGGCTCGTCCGTGAACACCAGCGAGGACAGGCTCAGCCGTTCGACGCGGCCGGTGTCCGCCACGCCGAGGCGGGCCGCCTGCCGGCCGATCTGGCGTGGGATCACCCCGGCGCTGAACGTCCGGTCGCGCAGCACCTCGCGCACGTCGGCGTACCGGCTGAGCACCCACATCCCGAGGGTGCGGTGCACAGGCCGCTGTTCGCGCAGCTGGCGGTACATCGGATACGGGTCACGTCGGAACTCGGCGCCGAACGGGTTGAACCGCACCCGTGCCGCCCCCGCGGCTCCCGCCGTCCCGGTGGTGGGAGCGATCAGGTCCCCTGCGGTCATCGGTCAGACCGGAAGTAGGCGCGGGAGTACGGATGGAACACCAGCCGATACAGGCAGATTTTGCCCATCCGACAGCCGAGCGCGTTCATGCGCAGGTAGCGCTCGTAGCGGGCGACGACCTCCGGGCCGACGAGCGCGCGGGCCTCGTCGCGGTGAGCCCGCAACCGGGCGGCCCACTGCTCGAAGGTCCACGCGTAGTCCAGGCGGTCGTTGCGCACCAGCCTCGTCTCCAGGATGCCCTCGGCCGCGGCGGTGATCTCCGCGAGCGTCGGCAGTTCGGCGGCGGGGAAGATCTCTTCCTGGATGAACGTGCTGGCTTTCTCCCGGGGCATGTTCGCGTAGGCGATGGTCTGCAACGACAGGGCGCCGTCGTCGGTGAGCCAGTCCCGTGCGCGGCGGAAGAACTCCCGGTACCGCTCGATCCTCTCCGCCGCGGTGTCCTCCGGCCGGGCGAAGTGTTCGAACGCGCCGATCGAGATGATCCCGTCGAACGGGGCGTCCGGGGTGAAGTCCCGCCAGTCGCGGGTGTGCACCTCGAAGCCGGAGTCGCCGTCCGCGCCGAGATAGGCGGCCTGCTCGTCGCTGAGGGTGAGCCCGACGACCCGGGGGACGCCGCGGTCACGGGCCAGCCGTAGGACGGCACCCCAGCCGCAGCCGATATCGAGCAGCGAGCGCACCCGCGTGCTCGGACCGGTCCCGGGGCCGATGCCGACGGCGTCCAGGTGGAAGTCCAGCTTGCGCTGCTGGGCGTGCTCGAGTGAATCGTCCGGGCCGACCGGCATGGCGCAGGAATAGGCCAGAGACCGGTCGAGCCAGAGCTGGTAGAACGTGTTACTGACATCATAGTGGTACCGAATGGCGTCCTGGGCCCGCCGACTGTCCTGGGTCCGCAGACTGTCCTCGGCCCGCCGGTTGTCCGCCGCGGTGGTCATGCGGCGCCTGCCCCGACCCGGGGGTACAGATAGGCGGCGACGGCGTTGATCGTCGGGTTTTCGAACAGCGCCTCCGGCGGCAGATCGACGCCATACTCGTTCTCCACCTCGATCAGCAACGAGACGGCGATGGCCGAGTCGATGCCGAGCCGGTCGAAGGACGCATCGGGGAGGATCTGCTCCGCCGAGGTGCCGAGCACGCCGGCAAGATACGACTGGCACCACCGCGCGATGGATTCCTGGCTGTGCATCATGATGCCCTTTCCTCAGCGACGGCCTGCTCGACGGCGACGGCCTGCTCAATGGCGACGGCCTGCTCAATGGCGACATTGCCGCGCGTGGAGCCGTTTCCGCGGGTGGCCAGCCGGCGGGCCGACGGAGTCTTCAGCCCGCTGGCGAGGCCGAGCACCGCGCATGCCCGGATGGTCCAGATTCCTGGGTCGAGCCGGTACCAGCGCAGCCCGAACGACGGCGACTCGGGAAACGCGTGGTGATTGTTGTGCCAGGACTCGCCGAACGTCAGCAGCGCGAGCAGTCCGCTGTTGTGGCTGTTCTCCCGGGTCCGAAACGGCCGGCTTCCGAAGGAATGCAGGAAGGAGTTGATCGCCCAGATGAGATGCTCCACCACGAACATCCGCACCAGCCCGCCCCACAGCAGGCCCGCGACCGCGCCGTACCAGCTCCACTCGACCAGTCCGCCGACCAGGGCCGGCAGCGCCAGTCCGAGCAGAACCCAGACGTGGTAGTGCCGGGCGACCGAGATCAGCCGGCGGTCGGCGATCAGATCCGGTGCGTAGTGCACGACGTTCGGGTACTCGTGGCGGCGCATCCACAGGAAGTGGGAATGGGCCAGTCCGCGTATCCGGCCGGCGAATCCGCCGCCGGCGAGGTTCGGTGAGTGCGGGTCCCCTTCCTGGTCGCTGCGCTCGTGGTGGCGGCGGTGGATGGCCACCCAGGACACCAGTCCGCCCTGCCCGGCCATCGAGCCGCAGACCGTGAGGACCAGCCCGAGCAGCGGGGTCGCCGTGAACGAGCGGTGGGTGAACAACCGGTGGTACCCGACGCTGACGCCCATCAGGGTGACCGCCCACATCGCCGCCAGCAGTGCAACGTCGACAAGGGTGATCGGATGCACCGCGAGCAGGGCGAGTGCCGCCGCCGTGCCCAGGACCGGCAGTACGTCGAAGAGCAGGAAGTGCCGGCGCTGGAGCCGGTGCACGTACTCGTTGCTGATCGTCGTGCGGCGAGGTGCCGTGCGGCGAGGCTGACCGCCCGTCGGCGCGGATGGCGGACCGCTACCGTCCGTCGCCGTCGCGCCGAGTACGACTGGCTGGCCGTCCACTGCGTCACCGACCTTTCTGCGGGTGCCCTGGCGCGCACGTCGGCGCGTGTCGGCGGGAAAGATGATCGAAGGGCGGTCGCGGATTCGGGCAGTCGGACCCGGGAATTCGGCCACCCCTGGCACGTCGGCCAGACGAACAACGCGCGAACACGCCATTTCTGGCCAACGGTGCCCGGGTGACCGTGAGGACAACAGGCGTTCCGTCTCAGCCGCGGGACGGCGGTGGAAACGGTCGCCGACGAGAATCTTCCCTGGTTGACGGGGTAAGTAGTGTTACGGCTAGCAAGGTAGCGCCGGCCACGTCGTCCCGCTGGTCCATCACGAAGCAGGATCGGCCAATAGGGTGCGCAAACGGATCGTGCTTTTCCGAGAGCGGTCCCCGGCAACACCCCGGATCACGATTGTCTGGCCGCTTCTTCTGGTGCTGTGGGCGGCGGATCGTCCGGCCGGCGGATGGCGGGACCGGTCGGGCGGACGAGCGGGAGGAAGATCTCGTCGACGATCTCGGCGATCACCGCTTCTGGGACGTGACCGCCGCCCGGCCTGGTCAGGTACTCGTTGCGGACGAGATCCTTCGGCAGGCTGGCGACGCGCGGCCTGATCATTCTGGGGTCGATCTCACCTCGGGCCGCGGCCCGCCCCATCAGAATCATGATGAGATCGGTGCACTGCGGCTGGACAACCTGCTCGCGGATCTTCATCGCCTCCGGATCCTGGAGCACTTCGAACATCAGGCCGCTCAGCGCATCGGCGGGCAGGTTCTCGAAGCGGCGTTCGAGCCGCACCAGCAGAGTGATCACATCCGTGCGCAGGTCCCCGGTGTCGGGCAGGGCCGTCGGCTGGGGAAGGCCCTGCGACATGGCGGCGACGACGAGCTGCGCCCGCGTCGACCAGCGGCGGTAGATGACGGTCCGGCTCGTCCGCGCCCGTGCTGCCACTCCCTCGATGGTCAGCCCGGCGTATCCCAACGTGGCGAGTTCCTCCCAGACGGCGCCGAAGATTGCCTGCTCCAGCTCCGCTCCCCGCCGCCGGGAGCCGACGCGGGCCCCCCCGGCCTTCCGCGGCCCGGCGACCAAAGGTCGCCCGTGAACGGCCAGTCCGTGGTCGACCTGATCGTGGTCGACGTCGACGTGGCTGGCCTGATCGTGGCTGGCCTGATCGTGGTTGACGTGGTCGGGGGTGGCAGCGGACATGATCAGCCTTAAGGTTCGTTGTGTTTCCTATCTGGCAACCGTACCCTTCCTCCAAGATGCACGCCGTCTCTTAAAGGGGGATCTTGTGGGGGAACGGAATGCGGGACGCTGGTGGGCCCTGGGCGCGCTGACCCTGGCTCTGCTGGCCGTCGGGCTGGACACGACGGTCCTCAACACGGCGCTGCCGACACTGAGTACGGCATTGGACGCGTCCACCAGCCAGTTGCAGTGGATCACTGACGCGTACAACCTGGTGCTGGCCGCCGTGTTGCTGCCCGCCGGCCTGCTCGGCGACCGGTACGGCCGGAAGAAGATGATCCTCGCCGCGCTGATCCTTTTCGGCGGTGGCTCGCTGTGGTGCGCCTACGCGGACTCGCCGGCCACCCTGACCGCCGCGCGGGCGGTGCTCGGCGTCGGCGCGGCGTTTCTGATCCCGCTGTGCGTGGCCGCGCTGCTCACCCTGTTCGATCCCGACGAACGTCCGCGTGCCATCGCGATCATCACGCTCGGCACGATGATCGGCATCCCGCTGGGGCCGATCGTCGGCGGCCTGCTGCTGAACAGCTTCTGGTGGGGGTCGGTGTTTCTGGTCAACGTCCCGGTGGCGGCCGTCGGCCTGGTCGCGGTGCTCGCACTACTGCCGGAGTCCTCGAACCCCGCGGCCTCCCGGCTCGACCTGTGGGGCGTGCTCGTCTCCGGGGTCGGCATTATCGGAGTCACGTGTGGCTTCGTCGAGGCCGGCGACCGCGGCTGGAGTGCGGTAGGCACGGTCGGCCTGCTCCTCGGTGGGATCTTGGCGCTGGGCCTGTTCGTGCTGCTGGAACGCCGGGTGGCGCGCACGCGGGACCCGCTCGTCGACCTCGGGCTGTTCCGCGACCGCGGCTACACCTCGGGCACGGTGCTGGTGACGCTTGTCAGCTTCGCGATGTTCGGGGTCCTGTTCAACACGCCGCAGTACCTGCAGGGTGTCCTCGGCGCCGATGCGCTGGGCACCGGCCTGCGGCTGTTGCCCATGCTCGGTGCGATGACCGTCGGCCTGCAGCTCGCCACCAGGATCGCCAAGCGGACCGGACCGAAGGCTCCGGTGACTCTCGGCTTCCTCTGCATGGCAGCGGGCCTGTTCCTCGGTGCTCTGACCCGCGTCGGCTCCGGCTATGCGTTCACCGGCTGCTGGCTCGCGCTGTTCGGCGCCGGCCTGGGCCTCGCGTTGCCGACCGCGATGATGGCCGCGGTCGGCTCCCTGCCCGCCGCCCGCGCTGGTGCCGGCTCGGCCACCGTCTACGCGCTTCGTCAGCTCGGCAGCTCGATCGGCGTTGCCATCCTCGGCACCCTCGCCCTGTCCGGATACCGCTCCCACCTTGACGCCCACCTTGGCGCGCACCCCGGCCCCGCGGGCCTGCCCCCGGGCTCCGTCGAGGCGGCCCGGGCAAGCGTCAGCTCCGGCGCCGCCACGGCCAGACACCTGGGAGATCCCGCGTTCCTCGCGGCCGTGCACGCCGCGTTCGTCCACGGGATGGACATCACCCTGTGGACCTGCGGCGGTATCAGCCTCGCCGCCGTCGCCCTCGCTGCCACCCTGCTCCCCGGCCGCCTCCGCACCTCCCTCGAGGTACCGCGGCAGCCCGCGGACACCGCCGCCGAGCTCACCGCGGTGCGTTCGCCCGACTGACCGGGCCGTCCCGTGGGGCCGGAAGTCCCCGCGATCACCGCCGTTGCCGCCTGCACGGATCGCGGTCCTGATGGCCCCTAGGCTTCCCAGCGGATGTGGCGGAGCTGAACGGCGAGTGCACGGGCCCCTAGGCTTCCCAGCGGATGTGG
>NZ_JALKFZ020000052.1 GCF_023243075.1 Frankia sp. AiPa1
GAGCCTGCCCGGTGAGCGTGTATCCGGCCGGACGGTCGGAGCGCTTCCGGGCGCGTAACAAGGTAGCGGGTGGAAACGCCCGAGCCTGCCCGGTGAGCGTGTATCCGGCTGCGCCAAGGAAGGTGGGTCTGTGTACGACATTCTTGCCGATCGTGAGCGTGCCCTCGCGATCGTCCGGCGGCGCGGCTTGGATCACTTCCTGACGCTGCTGGATCGTCTGGCGTCGATCTACCACGGCTGTGACTGCGATATCTATAAGTTCAGCCTGGAGTGGACGGACAAACCGTGCGCGCTCAAGGCGCGCGGTATTCGTGGCGACCTTTTGATCATCTGGCGCTAGTCGCTTACGGGGCGAACATTTAACACCTGTCGACCTTCATTTCGAGGGAGGGTCTGTGACCTGTGAGGTTCTGTCGGATGAGTTCGTGTGCCGCTTTGAGCGGGGAGCGTGGCGCGAGCTGATCGAATTGGCGATGGTCGAATGGTCGCCGGACGAGACTACGAATCTGTACGGCAGTGGTTTCGACGGAACAGAAACCGAGTATCTGCGCGGCGATCCCGCAAACGAGATCCGTGACTTCCTGGACGGCGCCGCCGCCGATCTGTCATTGCTGGTCGAGCGTCTTGGTGATCGTGCTCCGGCGCCCGAAAGTCTGGGCCAGGACTGGGTCCTGTCGCGGCAGCGGCAGGGCACCGGCCTGTGGGACCGCGGCTACGGCGACGAGGGGGACCGGCTGCACGAACAGGCGACCGGCTATGGCGACATCGTTCTGGAGATCTCCGGAGAGGAAGACGACGCCGATAGCTGGAAGGTGCAGATCCTGTGACCGGCCGGCATCTGCGTGTCTTCCATCGCGACTACTACGACGACGCGATCCACGACGGGGATATCGACACGCACGACGAATGGTCCGAGGATCTCGACTGCGAACCGGACGAGTTCGACCGTGCCGACGGGCTCAGCGCCGTGGACCTTGCTGTCACCAGGCTCGGTGATCTCGCGGTTACGGAGCCGTCGGGCTGGCCCTATCCGGGGCCGCATTGCTGGTGGAGTGGAACGGTCACGCTGAGCTACTATGCCGGGGAGATGCGGGAGACGTCCGCGCATCCGCAGGGGTTCAGCGATCCCGAGTGCCGCGACATCTGGACGCGGCTGACCGGCGCGTAGCCCGGCACCGCTGCTCCATTTTGCTTTCTGTCCTCCCATTTTCAAGGTGGTGCCATGCTCGGTGTGCTCGCGGACCCCACGGCGCGGATCGGGGTCTTCATCGACGATGATTTTGACTACTACCTGTCCCAGGCCGGTGATCTCGATGTGATCACCGAGGAGCGGGAGCATTTCGCGGATGGGACGTGGTCGGCCTACGTGCTGACGACGGTGGTGCAGTGCCCGTGCTGCGCGCGCCGGTACCGCACGGACGGGCGCGGGGGCGTGGTGGTCGAGACCACCGCGCTGGCCGGGTCGATCGTCTGGGCCGACGACGAGTTTCTTCTGACGAACCCCGCTGACTACCTGGCGGTACAGATCCGGGACCTGATTGCGCAGGAACGCGAGGACCCTGCCCCGGCCGCGGCCCGGCTGCTCCTGTCCGGGGATCTGTCGTGAGCCGGGTTGAGTCGCTGCCGCTCGCGAACGGTGCGCCAGCACGGCGGGGCCATGTCGCGCTGCTGCTGTCGCCGCACTGGGAGCCGCTGACCGGCGGCGGCCCCGACGCCGTCCACATCGAACTGATCGTGATCCGGTCGGTGACCCGTGACGGGCGGGTCCGTGCGTATGAGGAGATGTGGCCGGGCGGACGGCCGACCCTTGTCGCTCACATGGCCTGGAACATCCTCGACGTGATCGACGCGTCGGTCCTCGATCCGGACCGCGCGGTGGAGATCGCCCGCGCCCGTACCTACCCGGACAGCAGCCAGGTCCGTCGATGGTCGTCGCTCGCCGAGGCCCGCGCGGATCTGCGTCCGGCCCGTATCCCCGCTTCGTAGCTCCCTGCCGGAGGTCTGCCGCCGGACATCGTCCGGCGGCCCTTCGGCCTGCCCGCACGACGCCGCCCTACCCCCTATGCCGTGGCGAGGAAAGGAATCCCGATGTCGAAAGAGACGTTGGCGTGGCTGAACAGCAACACGCTGATCGGTTTTACCGACCGGCGCGGCCATGCCTGGCACTACCGCGCCGACCAGCAGCAGGGCGAGACCAACCACTATGCGGGGCCGATCCCGGTCGAGGACGTCGGGCGCCGGCTGTTCGCCTGGGAGGCCCTCGAAACCCCGATCTACGTGGAGTCCCCGGTCACCGGTGGAATCGATGTCGTCCCGGACCGCAAGGCGATCGTGCGTTCCGACACCGGAAGCGTGATGGGGATCTTCAGTGACGGCTATCAGCCGCATCCGTATCAGCAGTGGTTGGTCGACAACGTCGGGCAGCTCCTCGACGGCGATCTTGCGATCGGGTCGGCGGGGTTGCTGCGCGGCGGTGCGGTGGCGTGGGTGTCGGTGGAGGTTCCCGACACGATCACGACCCCGGAGGGGGTGGCGTTCCGCCCGAACCTGCTGGCCACCACGAGCTTCGACGGGAGCTTGGCCACGACCTACAAGCGGGTCGTGACCAACGTGGTGTGTGACAACACGATGGGTGCGGGCCTGCGGGAGAAGGGCCAGCAGACCAAGGTCAAGCATTCGGCCCGGTCGCATTTGCGGTTGGGTGAGGCCCGCCAGGCACTCGCGATCGTGCACACGATCGCCGACGACTTCGCCGCTGAGGTTGCCGAGTTGTGCGCGCTGGAGGTGTCCGACCGGCAGTGGGCGGCGTTCCTCGACGCCCACGCACCCATGCCGCAGGAGAAGGGGCGGGGACGGACCAGCGCGGAGAAGCACCGCGACAGCCTGGCCCGGCTGTGGGACCACGACGAGCGGGTGTCGCCGTGGCGGAACACCGGCTGGGGTGTGCTGCAGGCGGTCAACACCTACACCCACCACGAACAGCCCGTGCGTGGTGCGTCCCGCGCCGAACGCAACATGCTGCGCGCGGTGACCGGAGGGGCCGACCAGCTCGATGGCACCACCGTCGCCACGCTGCGCACCCTGCTGCCCGCCTGACGGTATCCACATGCCCAGCACTGACGCCCCGATGGCGGGGCGTCAGTGCTGGGCGCACCTGCCCGGAAGGAGTCGCACTCCGCGATGTACGCCGCACTGACCGTCGACGGCATCACCGTGAACAGCCTGGAAGAGGACAGCAGCATCGAACTGACCGTCGACACCTCCACCGAGTTCCGCTGCTCCGCCTGTGGGGCGGATCTCGCCGAGACGACGGGCGGCTTCGAGGACGGTAACGGCGACCGCGACTGCCCTGCCCACGCGCCAGACGATTCGGATGCGGGGGACACCGGAGCGCACATCCCGCAGCGGGTGGCGCTGTCGTGGTGCAACAGCGCCGGTATTCGCACCAACGAAACCGACGACGCGATCACCCTGAGCCTGTCGACCGCCGACCCGCGCGGCGCATTCGAGATCACCGTCCGGCGGGTCCCCGACCACATCGACAGTCCGTACGCGGGCCGGCTGCTGCTGCACCTGCCCTACCCGGACCAGCCGATGCCACACGACCAGATGCACCCGCTGCACCCCGGCACGTTCGTCCTCGGCCAGCCCATCCCGGCGCACCACACCCACCTCACCCCCGCCTGATCCGGCCGAGGACGCACCCCCCATCAGAAGGGAGATCAAACAATGACTGAGTACCCGACGATGCGCGTCGCGGTGGAAGGTCTCGGCCCGTACGACGTGCCGGACACCGGCAGGCGCTGGATTGAGTGCGCGGTTCCGGGATTCACCCTGGAACAGGTGCACCAGATCGCCGCCGACCTAGATCGGGATAACCTCGCGGTCGGTTCTGACGACCAGGAGACGATCAGTGTCTCCGAGGACGGTGTCGTCACGATGCACGCCACCGCGGGGCAGGTCACGCAGACCGTCACGCCCGACCCGCAGGACGGCCTGTACTACATCGGCGCTTACGCGTGGGCCTGGGAAATCGTCTGATCGGCCGCCGTCTCGGTCCACGCGCGGGCCGGCCACCGCGCCCGGGGCGTGCCCGGTCGGCCCCGCATCACCGATGTCGGGTATCGCTGCTCCGCCTGCGGGGCGAATCCCGTCGCCACGGCGCACGGCTTCGACAGCGACGACGAGTCCGACTACCCCGCCGGCGCGGAACAGCGCCGGGATCAGTACCGACGGGCCGGGCGACGCGATCGCTCTCAGTCCGTCGATCCGGCGGGTGTCGGACGACGCGGACAGCTCGCTCGCGGAACGGCTGGTGATGCACCTGCCGTACCCGGGCGAGCCGATGTCCCATGAGCCGCCGCACCCGCTGCCCCCGGCGCTCTCGTGATCGGCCGGCCTCCTTCCACCCTGTGTGCCGCCATACCTAACCAAGGAATGCTCATGACGTCTAAGCGAACGATGCATGTCACTATCAGTGACGTCTTCAGTGAGTACGAGGTCCCGGCCAGCGACGACAGCTGGAACGGTTTCGCCGTTCCGGGTTTCACCCTGGAACAGGTTCATCAACTGGCGGCCGAGACCGCCGCCATCGCCGAGACGGTGCCCGCCGACGAGATCGAAATGATCACAATTGGTGATGATGGCACGGTCCGGGTGCACAGCACCCTGGGGCACACGACCGTGGTCGAGCCCGACCCGCAGGACGGCCTGTACTACATCGGCGCTTACGCGTGGGCCTGGGAAATCGTCTGATCGTTCGCCGTTTCGGTCCACGCGCGGGCTGGCCACCGCGTCCGGGGCATTCCTGGTCGACCCCACATCCCTTTCCGCACGGGAGCCGCTCATGGCCGGGCTCACCGCCGCCCCGTCCGGGTCGGCGTGCGCATCGCCGTAGACCGCGCCCGTTTACCGCGCCGTTGGGCGACCGGAGACCGTCGCTGAAACGACCAGCTCATCTGCCTGCTCGCATCCCACCTCTCCCGCGCCGTCCGCCGCCCGAAGGAGGAAGGCCCATGCTGTTCGACCTGTCCACGCTCGCGACCGCCGATGGCGCTGAGCTCGACGACGCCCTGTCCGCGATCAACACCGAACTACGTCGGAGGATCACCAGCGATGACAGCGGGCTCGCCGAGCTTGTCCATCGAATCTGGCCGACTGCGGTGGCGGTGATGTGCGATGTCCTCTGGGAGGAGTATCCGACTGCCTCGGCCGAAGGTGTGCTACTGGCTGACGGCGCGTCGATCCCCGTCGCCCCGGATAGCGCCCCGGACGGCTGGGACGAGGTGTGTGACGAGGTCGCGAACCTCGCCGCGATCGATGGCGCCATTGAAAGCGACTTCGACCACGGCTACCTCATCCGCGTCGACGCCGAACGTCTCGAGTAAGTGGCCCGCGCTAGTCGCACGGTATGCCGGGACAGACGCACGTCATCCGGGACGACACGGTCCCCGGTATACCGCTCGGATCCGCCGACGACCGATCATCTCCCGTCTGTGTCAGATGAACGCGGACCGGCACCGCTGATCGTTGGTCCCGCGCGCCGTCGCCCCGGACCAACGGCCCGGCCGACGGCCACGCGATCCCTCTCCCCTGGGAGATCATCATGACTGTCCTCTCGCCGGCCGCCGCCGCGCGGACCGGGGTCACCGCGGTCGTGCCCTTCGGGGACCTCCGCGTAGCGCTGACCACGGTCGGCGCCGTCTGCGACCGTAGGAGCCCTCCGCCGTTACATGGCATTCTGATCACCGGCGCGCCGGACGGAACCCTCCGTCTCACCGGTGCCAGCACCACCGCGACCGTGTCGGTTCGCCTGCCCGGCGCCGCCCGGTCGACCGGCCGGGTCCTGGTCGATGGATGGGCGTTGACCCGGACATGCAAGGCGCTGGTGCGCGGCGAGAACCGCCGCGACAGTGACCACCGGCCCGTCCTGCTCGACGGGTCCGATCCGACCGCCCCCACCGTCACGATCGGCGACTACACCATCCCGCTCGCCGGCCTGCCCGCGCAGGGTCACCCCGGCCACTGCCGGCCGGCACCGACGATCGCCACGGTGGGACGCGCAGCGATCCGCGCCACCCTTGACCGTGTCCTGCCTGCCGTTGGCCGCGACCCCATGCTCCCACTCCTCACCGGTATCGGTCTCTCTCTCGCACCCGGCCACCTGACCGTGATCGCTTCCGACAGGTACCGGATGGCCGTCGAATCCCTGCTCGCCACCGTGACAGCGCCAGCCACGGACCTGACACTGCCCGGGGCGTCACTCGCCGCCTGCGCCCAGACGTGGACGGCACCGTCGGTGACGATCGGACGTCACCGCGCCGAATCCACCCGCGAGCCCAACCGGGTCACGTTCACCTGTGGTCGGACCACCGCGAGCCTCGTCGAGATCGACGGCGGCCCCCTGTCCTGGCGCAAGCTGATCGAGACGAACACCGGCGCGCATACCGCCACGTTCGACCGGGCGACAGTTCACGCCCACGTGAGCACGGTCGCGGCGATCCTCGGCGCCCATCCCCAGGTCACCGACCACATCAAAATCATCACGTGGACGGTGAGTCCGGACGGGCTAAGGGTGGCGCCGGCACTTCCCACGCACGGCGAGCGGGTCCGTACCCCGCTCCTGCCAGCGGCGACCTCGGTCACGGACCGCGCCGTACGCTGGGCGTTCAACGTCGCCTACGTCCGGGACGCCCTCGCCGCGCTCCCGTTCGGCACCGTCACGTTCAGCGGACAGTCGAACGATCACAAAGGCGTACTGTTCCTCTCGGCGACCGGGCGGACGGCAGGCGTTCCGTCCTATCGGCATTTACTGATGCCCATCCGTCAACACTGACCCTGTTGTGAAGAGCGCCGACCCTCACCTCCACGCTCTCATACGACAGGTACGAATGTCGGCGGCCACCGCATCGGGTCGCGAGCTGGGAAGCGGGAAACCCCTGCGGATTTCCGCCTCGGATCGAAAAGCCGACCTGTCGTGCACGTTCTGCCAGGTCAAGCCAACGCACTCAGCCCGTGACGGGCTGCCGTCGCGGTCGGCGGCTGGCGCCCCGCCTCAGCACGAACGCACCGCCACGTCCGGCGACGCCACGCCGAAGGGTTCGGCGGACCACGAAACCCGCACCCAAACGGAACGGCGACGAGGACTCCTGATCACCCTATCGGCAGATCTTTGTCTGATAGCCAGCCGATCAAAGGAATGGAAAGCCATGACCGACACAGGCCGAACGATCCCGATGCTAGCCGAAAGCATCGCCACGGATCTGGGTGAGGACTGGAAAGCTCAGGCAGGCGACCAGCCGCAGGACGCCTACCTGGTCAGAAAGTCGAATTCGGCGTGCAAGATTTATGTTCACCCGGCGCGATCCCCTCAAAAGAAGGGCAAGATCGAATTTTCGGGTGTGTACCCGCCAGGAGCCCGCGAGCACGGCGCCAAGCCAGTCAGGCACACGTGCTACGCCGCCCCGACCAGGTCGTCCACGGCCCTCGCCCGACAGCTCACCCGCTACCTACTGCCAAAATATGAGGTGGACCTCGCCCAGGTGAGCGAGATCCTGGCCGACCGGGCCAGAGAGCAAGCCCGCGCCGAGGTGATCGCGCGCGACATCATGACCGCGTTCGGCCTCCCCTGGAGGGGGCTCGATGCGAATGCCAGCGCACTCGCGCGATCCGTGTGGACTCCGATCGCCTTCTTCTGGACCCACCCCGAGACCGTGATCCGAAAGTTCCGGGCCGATCCCATGCCATGGGGCCAGGTCGAGTTCAGATTCTCTGTGCATGCTAATCACGCCGTCAAGATCGCGAAATTTCTAGCCGCACTTCCACCCGTCGATTAGTCGATTATCCCATGGAAGGACAGCAATGACTGTCATCGTCCCACCCGCCGTCGCGGCGGCGGGGGCGACCGCCATCGTCCCCTACGGGGAGCTGTTCGCGGCGCTGACCGTAGCCGGCACTGTCATCGACCGCAAGAGCCCACCGCCCTACAACGCCACGCTGGTCACCGGCGACGAGGAAGGGGGGCTCACCGTGACCGGTGCCAGTGCTACGGCGACGGTCACGGTGCGTCTGTCCGGCGTCGCCCGGTCCGCCGGCAGGTTTCTGGTCGACGGTCGGGCGCTGGCCCGGATGTGCACGGCGCTGGTCCGCGGTGACCGTCACCGTGATACCGACGATGTGCCGGTTCTCCTCGACGGTTCCTGTCCCACCACACCCGTCATCACGGTCGGCGCCTATTCGGTTCCGCTGAACGGCTCTCCCACGCGGGAACATCCCGGAGACTGCCAGCCCGCGCCGACGATCGGCACCGTCGAGCGGCCCGCCTTCCTCACGGCGTTGCACCGTGTCCTACCAGCGATCGGACATGACGGCACCCTTCCGGTCCTCACCGGCGTACACCTGACGTTCACACCCGGTCTGGCGACCCTGGCCGCGACCGACCGGTATCGCCTCGCCATCGACCATCTGCCCGCGACCACTACCGGGACGGGCGAACAGGCCATGCTCCTTCCCGCGACGATCCTCGCCGCCTGCGCCACGACCTGGACCGGGCCGTCCGTGACGATCGGCCGGACACGCGACGCCGACCGGGTGAACCTCACCTGCGGCCAGAGCACCCTGAGTCTGGTCGAGACCGTCGGCGGCTTCCCCCCGTGGCACAAGGTGCTTCGCCAGTTCGACGCCCAGCACACCGCCACGTTCGACCGGACCTTGGTGCTGGGCCATGTGGCACGGGTCCTGGCGATCCTCGCCGCCCGCCGCACGACCCGCGGCCCGATCACGACGCTCACGCTCACCCCGAACGGGCTCCAGGTCGCACCGCTACTGCCCGAGAACGACGCGCTGGTCCGCGCCCCAACCCTGCCCGCGACGACCTCAGTCACGAAGGGGACCGTCCGCTGGGCGTTCAACGCCGCCTATCTGCGGGACGCCCTCGCCGCGCTGCCCGGCGACACCGTCACGTTCCACGGCCGGTCGAGCACCGAGGCGGGAGTCTTGTTCACCTCTCCTGACGAGCAGACCGCGAGCACGGTGCCGTACCGGCATCTGCTGATGCCCGTCCGGCTCCCCTGAGCCTGGATGCACCGTCCGATTTGCCCGGTGATCGGCGTGGTGAACAAGAAAGTGCCCTCTGACCTGGGACGAT
>NZ_JALKFZ020000053.1 GCF_023243075.1 Frankia sp. AiPa1
GGGGGGGGGGGGGGGGGGGGGGGGGGGGGGGGGGGGGGGGGGGGGGGGGGGGGGGGGGGGGGGGGGGGGGGTGGGGGTGGGGGGCGGGGGGGGGGGGGGGGGGGCCCCCCCCGCCCCCCCCCCCGGAGGCGACCTGCGCTGCGTCCTGGGCGGAGCTGTCCCGGGCGGAGCCGAGATCCGGCGCGAAGTCGGCCGCGTCGCGCAGCGGAGTGCCGCGTTCACGCTGCCGGCCGACGCCCGACCGTCCCTGGGTGTCCCGCGCGGATCCGGCACCGCGCACGGGACCAAGGGCGCGCGTCGGGCCGGCGAAACCGTCCTCGTCCAGGGCCGATCCGGTGAGGGCGGGGACGGCCGGTGCGGGCAGGGCCCGGACGGTGGCGCCGCCGCCCGTCACCCGGCTGTCCTCGGGGTCTTCCGCCTGACGCAGCAGGGTGCCCGGGACCAGGACGATGGCCATCGTGCCCCCGTACGGCGAAGGCCGTAGCCGAACCGAGACGCTGTGCCGCTCGGCGAGGCGGCCGACGACGAACAGGCCGAGCCGCTCGCTGGTCGACAGGTCGAACGGCGGCGGGTTGGCCAGGCGCTCGTTGAGTGCCTGGAACTCCTCGGGGTTCATACCCAGGCCACGGTCCTCGACCTCGATGACGAACCCGTTGGACACCTCGTGCCCGTTGACCTGCACCGGGGTATGCGGCGGGGAGAAGGAGGTGGCGTTCTCGATGAGCTCGGCCAGCATGTGGATGATGTCACCGACGGCATGGCCACTGATGGCCCCGCCGTCGATCGGCATCACCCTTACCCGGGTGTAGTCCTCGACTTCCGCGACGGCGCCGCGCACCACGTCCTTGATGGCAACGGGCCGGCGCCATCCTCGGGCGGGTTTGGAACCGGACAGGACGATGAGGTCCTCCGCGTGGCGGCGCATCCGGGTGGCGAGATGGTCGAGGCGGAACAGCTCCTCGAGCTCGTCGGGGTCGGTCTCCTTGCGCTCCATGCCATCGATGATCTTCAGCTGGCGGTGGATCAGGGCCTGGCTGCGGCGGGCGAGATTGAGGAACGTGTCTCCGATGCTTTTGCGCATCGCGGCCTGTTCGACCGCGGTGCGCACGGCCACGGCATGCACGGTGGAGAAGGCCTCGCCCAGCTGGCCAATCTCATCCGTACTCTGAACACCGACCGGGAAAAGCTCGGCGTCCATATCCACCTGCTCGCCTCGGTGAAGGCGTTCGACGACGCCGGGAAGTCGATCATTGGCGATCTCGAGGGCGCTCTGTCGCAGTCTGCGCAGATGCCGGATCATCGGACTCGCGACGAGCAGCGAAATCACGATCGACACAATGAGGATCAACGACACACCCGTTCCGCCGAACACCGCGTCACGGGTTGCCGTGCTGGACAGGTGGCGGCTGGTCGCGCCCAGGTCGGTGGCAGTGCGGGTCTCGACCTGGCGCATCGCGGCGATCTTCTTGTCGACGGTGCCGAGCCAGGTCTCCTGCGTGATCGTCACCGGCTGCTGGCGCTGGACGGTGCTCACCGTGCCGTCCCGCATGGACGTGGCCGCGGCGATCGTCCGCCCGACGGTCACGTTGTAGTACGACTGCTCCTGGGGCGTCGCGGTGGTGCGGAACTGCTGCAACCACGCGTCCTCGGCACCGGACGAGGTCTGGATGGCACGCAGCGTCGTGGCGTCGGTCTGCCCCAGAATGATCACCCGCGCCACCGCGCCGCGCTGCTGCGCGGCCTGTTCCTTGGCCTGGGAGATGGCGACGAGCGTCGTGGCCCCGTTGACCAGGCGGGAGTCGTGGCTGCCGGCCGCGACGCGGCCGTTGAGCGAGAGCAGGTCGCCGACGACCTCGTTGTAGTACTCGTTGTTCTGGCCGACCTGGGCCTGGTGGGCGTCGATCGCGCGCCGCTGGGCCGGCAGCCGGTCGAGGCGCGCCGAGATCGAATCGAGCGTGCTGGCCAGGGCGTCCCGCGCGCTCGCGGGCAGCCCCGCCTCACCGGCGAGGTAGGTCTGCAACGCCCGGTCGACCGGTGGGCGGGCAGCGATCACCACCTGTTGCTGGGGGACGGCCAGGTAGGACGAACCCACGTAGGAGTTCGTGGCGTAACGCTCGGTCTGCAGCGCCGCGACCAGGTCGTTTGCTTTGATCGCAAAACCGGCCAGCGCCTTCGTGCGGTTCGCGGCCCGGACGTTGTCGACGTTCCCCCGCACCTGTATCGCGCTCAGCACCGCCAACGCGGCCAGGGGGACGACGAGAATCACCACGAGCTTCGAGCGGATGGGCCAATTCTGGAGCATCCGGTCCTCTCGTCCGGCACCCGGCAGGTGGGCGCCTCGTGTGCGGGGGTGTGGGTTCGAGTTCAGCCGGGACAGAAGCCTCTCCAGGAGCGAGGCCGCTGAAGGGGCAGGGCTTGCGCAGGACATCGCTCCGAAGGAGCACATACGACAACGACCGGCGACCGCATTCGCGGGGACCGGTGGTCCGTCAGGGCGTTTGTTCGGGGGCGCAGACAACTCTAGCGGGGCATTCCGGGTACCTCGTTAGGGGCTTGCCTTGTCGACGGGAGAGCGATGGCGCGTTGCAGGCGGTGACGACTATTCACCACCCGGATCACGCACCATCGGGTGGCCGCTGAATGAATGTGGGGTATCCGAAGGCAGGCAGCCTCGGGCCACCGAGACGAACCCGGTCCAACAGTAACCAGCACGGTCCAGCCCGATCTGGCCCGCACGATGGATAGTCATCGGAGCGCCGGTTTCGCGACAGCGACAACATCTGAACACCGGCACTACCGGCAACCCACCGATGAGCCCCGGGACGCACAGCTCACATCCGCAATCGGCACCGGGCGATCCACAATTGCCGGACGCGCTCTTTACTTACCGTGAAGAGCGGTGCGGAATGTGGCGTCCCGCACACCTGCGCATGCGGCCACCCGACGTCCCGGACTCTCGAACGCTGGTTACCCACCCCACCGGGTTTCAATCCCCCACGGCCGGGAAACGCGCCGGGAGCTCCGGCCATGGCCCATACCAGTCACGGCGCGGGCTGACAGGGGCTCGTGCGAACCGTGGCCCACCCCACAAGCAACCCGGCCGCTTGCGCTTATCGGGACAAATACGTCCCATTTGAATGACAACGCAGGGAGTCCGCGGGACGCGGCGGCCGTACCCGGTGGACCAGCGTCGACTGGCTGACCGTGGCGACCAGCGCGCCGCCCTCGTCGTACATGTGCGCCCGCATCTGGGCGACGTTGCGCACCACGGCTTCCACCTGCACGTCGAGCAGGATCCACTCGCCGGCGGGCACTGCGATCAGGCGCAGGTGGTTGTCCAGGCTCGTGCCATAGGTCATGTCGCCCACGGCCTCGATCAGCCCGACCGGGGCGAAGTCCGCGAGCACCGCGAGCGCCGACGCGGTGAGCGCGGGTCCCGCGAGCACCTGCCCGGCCTGCCCGGACGGCCCGGGCCGGCGCAGCCGTAGCCACAGCGCGCTGCGCCCAACCCCCGGGGTGCCGTCAAGGGTGCTCCGCTGCGGGCGGGCCCACCGCTGCTCGACCAGACAGAGCACGCCGTCGCGGTCGAAGGTCAGCCAGTCCGGATAGGTGCGCAGCGGACAGTCCGCCGGCCGCGGAGCCCAGTCGGCGGGCGGCGCGAAGCGCGTGATGGCGCCGCTGGGTCGTCCGAATGTCCCGGTGGCGACGAACACGACCCGCCCACGCGCGGTGGCGCGCACCACGGCCTGCGACAGTCCGCCGTACGGCTCGATGGCGAGCTCGACGGTCTCGCCGCACTGTACCGGCGCGAGAAAGTGCGTCTGTGCCCACAGACACTCCCGCCCGCCGCAGGCGCGCACGAGATCGATCGCCGCCGCCAGGCCGCAGCCGCCCCACAGCGTGCCCTTGGTGTTGAGCAGATGGCGCGCGGCGACGAACCGGCCACGGCGCTGCCCGGGGTCCACCTCGAGAGAGGACAGGATGCCGTGTTCGCTGGGGTCTGTCACGGTGACCATCCTGGCAGGGCCACCACCTCTGCGCCCGGACGCGCGACGGGGGATCGTGCTGTCCACCAGGCCAAGGCCACCAGAGCGCGGCCACCAGAGCGCGGCCCGGACCACGGCCATCACACCCACCACACCCACACCCACGACCACGACGACGACGACGAGGAGATCACGTGAGCGGCCAGATCCAGGCGGAGGTCGACGCGGGAGTCCTGACCCTGCGCATCGCCCGGCCCGAGAAGCGCAACGCGATCACACAGGAGATGTACCTTGCGTTGGCCGAGGCGTTCGCCCGCGCCGAGCGGGAGGACGCCATCCGCGTCATCCGCCTGAGCGGGCAGGGCGGCACGTTCACCGCGGGCAACGACCTCGCGGACTTCCTGTCCGGTGGGGGGCTGCGGACCGACGGCCCGACCATGACGTTCCTGCGGGCGGTGGCGGCCGGGACGAAACTGCTGGTCGCCGAGGTCGACGGCCCGGCGATCGGGATCGGCACGACCGTCCTGCTGCACAGCGACCTGGTGTACGCCAGCGCCCGGGCCGTCTTCGGTCTACCGTTCGTCAACCTGGGGGTGGTGCCGGAGTTCGGGTCCAGCCTGCTGCTGCCGCGCCGAGTGGGACCTGCCGCGGCCGCGCGGCTGCTCTACTTCGGGGAGCCGATCGACGCGGCCGAGGCCGAGCGGCTCGGTCTGGTCACCGAGGTGCTGCCCGACGCCGACGCGCTGCGGGCACGGGTCGACGCCCGCGTCGCGGCGCTGCTCGCCCAGCCCGCACAGGCGCTGGCGGCGACCCGCGCGCTGCTGCACGACTCCTCGGGGCCGGACGTGCTCGCCCGTATCGAGGCCGAGGCGGTGCGGTTCGCCCAGCAGCTCGAGTCACCGCAGACCCGCGCGGCGATCGCTGCCCGCCTGCCGGGAGCGTCCCGCCAGGACCGCCCGTCGCGGGCCTGAACAGCCCGGCGCGGCCACCCCGCGCGGGGCCTGGGCGACCATGGGGGTTTGAGCCACCACGGTGGAGCTCACCGCCCGTCGGCGCGGCACCCGCTGGCGAGGGGGCGCCTCGCCCGAGAGTGCGACAACGTGCCCGCCGAGAGGCGATACCGACCGCATAGGCTGTGGACGCAGACCATGTGGGAGGGGACAGCGGTCGATGAACGACCCGGCGGGCGGCCAGTCGGCCCCGAGCGAGGCCGCGGCCTCCCGGGCGGCACCCGTCGCGCCGCGACGAGCCGCTTCCCCGAAGCCAGCCGCTCCCGACGGACCGGACTTTCCCCGCGGAACAGCGTTCCCCCGGGGGACGGCGGACGAGCCTGGGCTGCGCCAGGCGCTGCGCCGGATGCGCCTGATCGCGACCGGGCTGCTCGCGCTGGTGGTCGTCGTCTACCTGGCGGCCCAGGCCTGGCACAACCATTCCGGACCGGCCTGGACCGGATATCTGGCGGCCGCCGCCGAGGCCGGAGTCGTCGGCGCGCTCGCCGACTGGTTCGCGGTGACGGCGCTGTTCCGCCATCCGCTTGGCCTGCCGATCCCCCACACCGCGATCATTCCGCATCGCAAGGACGCCCTCGGACGCGGCCTGGAGAACTTCGTCAGCACGCACTTCCTCGCCGAACAGGTCGTGCGAGACAAGGTCGACGCTGTCGGGGTATCCGCCCGGGTGGGTGCCTGGCTACGCGATCCGGCCCATGCCGAGCGGGTGACCGCCGAGATCGCCGGACGGCTGTCCACGGTGATCGCCGGGACGAACGACGATCTGGTCCGGGAGATCGTCGACCGGGCCGTCGTGCCGCGGCTGGTCGAACGGCCCTGGGCGGGAACCCTCGGCGCGCTGCTGCAGCGCGTCCTCGACGCCCGGATGCACGACCGGCTCGTCGAGCTGATCCTCGCCGAGGTCGAACAGTGGCTGCTACTCAACCCCGAGACGTTCAGCCGACTCGTGCTCGACCAGGCCCCGACCTGGACCCCGCAGTGGCTCGATGAGGCGGTCGCGGCCAAGGCCTACGACAAGGCGCTGGAGGCGCTGGCCCAGATCCGGGCCGATCCCGAGCATCGGGTCCGCCGGACCCTGGACCGATTCCTCGGCGACCAGGCCGCCCGGCTGCGCACCGATGCGCATCTCGGCGAGCAGGTCGAGCAGATGAAACGGCGTTGGCTAGCCCGTCCGGAGGTCGGCCAGGCGGTCGCGGCGATCTGGGCGAGCGCCCAGGCGATCCTGCTCGATCTGGTCACGGACCCGGACAGCACCGCCCGGGTGCGCGCCCGCCGTGAGCTCGCCGCCTTCGGCGCCCGGCTGGCCGACGATCCCGAACTCGCGCGCACCGTCGACCAGGGCGCCGCGGACCTCGCCGCCCGTGCCGTCGCCCGCTACAAGGGCGACATCGCGGCGATCATCGGCGACACCGTGGCGAGCTGGGAACCAGCCGAGACCTCCCGGCGCATCGAGCTGCACGTAGGCCGCGACCTGCAGTTCATCCGGATCAACGGCACGGTGGTCGGCGCCCTGGTCGGCCTGGTCATCCACACCCTGACCCAGCTGTTGCTGTGACGCCCCGTCGGCGTGTCGGGCGCCGAGACTCGTCTTCACCGGTGGGGTGGTCGCGGCGCTGCTCGCCTCGCCGGTCGTCTGGTGCCACTACCTGCTGCCGCTGGTCGCGCCGCTGCTCACGTTGAGCCGGGCCGCGGGGTCTCCCGCCGTCGCCACCGGGCAGCCGGCCACAGGACAGGCACGGACGGAATCGCCCCGACCAGAACACTGGAGACAACCCGAGCGGCCGAGACCCGCGGCACCTCGCGGCCGGGACGCACGGCCCATCGCGCCCGTGCCGGTCGCCCTGTTCGCGGCCGGGTCGTGGCTGCTCGTCACGCCACACCGCACCACCGGCGCCGATCTGGCCGTGACCGCCCTCATCGGCGTCCCTCTGGCGCTGTCGTGCCTGGTCGGCGCCGGTCGACGCAGGCCCTTCGCCGGTCGGCCCAGGCCGTTGTTCCCGACCGTGATCCTCGTCGCGTCCCGACCGGCCCTGATCGGCGCTTTCGGCGTCCTGCTGGTGGGGTTCGCCGCGGTGCACGCGGCCGGCGCACGCGTCATCGGACCGTTCGCCGTGTGCGTCGGGGTCGGAGTGTTTCTGGTGTTCGCGGCCCGCAACACCGCGGCACGCGGCCCCAGCGGGCCGCCGCGGGGCCTCCGCGCGATCGGGTGAGTCCGGACGATGCGGACCGCGTCCACGCACGGGGGCACCGCGCCGTGCACCGAGGATCTGGCGCACCATGACGGGGCAGACCGCCACCCACGGGTATGCACCAACTCGTTGCACCCTGCCGACGGGCCCCGATACTCGGATCGTCGAGGTACCGTAAAACACGACGACGGCCCGAGCGGCTGTCCGCGCCCGGCTGAATGGTCGGGTGTGCGAGGTCGGTGCGAGCGCCATAGCGGGACATCCCGCCGTTGGGTCCGGTCGCGGAGCCGGCCGTACCCCGGCCGCCGGACGATGCAACGGGCTTGTGCGGACCTTCGCACCTGTCCAACTGATCTCATGGTGGCCCTGACCTGATCGGCGGATCCCTCTGTCTCAGCATGGAAACTCCCAGTCCCTTGCTGCCCATCGCCAGCCGCGCCCGCCCCGGGGCCGTGGCGCAGCGAGCGGTGCCGGTCGCGGCTCCGGCCGCGGCTCCCGGTACGGTGGCTCCCGCTTCAGCGGCCCGGCGCGTCCGGCCGCTTCTGCCCTCACCACCCGTGACCCCCGGCCCCCGGCGGAGTCCTTCGAGGACGCCGGCCTGCCCAAGAGGCTGATCAGGGCGCTGGCCGAGCGGGACATCGCCGCTCCGTTCGCGGTGCAGGCGGCGACCCTGCCCGACGTGCTCGCCGGAGAGAACGTGCTTGGCCGGGCCCGCACCGGCTCGGGCAAGACCCTCGCGTTCGGCCTGCCGATCCTCGGTCGGCTCGCCGGCGGCGGTCCGGCCACCCCGCGCAGGCCTCGCGCCCTCGTGCTGGTCCCCACCCGCGAGCTGGCCCAGCAGGTCAACGACGCCCTCGAGCCGCTGACCCGCTCGCTGAACCTCCGGATGGTCCCCGTCTACGGCGGGACGTCGATCAGCCGGCAGATGTCGGTGCTGCGCCGCGGAGTGCACCTGGTCGTGGCCACCCCGGGCCGGCTGACCGACCTCATCGAGCGCGGCGCCTGTGAGCTCGGCGACATCGAGATGACCGTGCTCGACGAGGCCGACTTCATGTGCGACCTCGGCTTCCTGCCGGCGGTGCGGGCACTGCTGGACGCCACTCCCAGCGGCGGGCAGCGGCTGCTGTTCTCCGCGACGCTCGACCGCGAGGTCGAGGTGCTCGTCCGCGACTATCTGCCGGACCCGGTGCTCGTCGCGATCGACTCGGAGACCTCCCAGGTCACCACACTTGTGCGGCATGCCCTGGAAGCGCCCGACCGGGCCGCGCAGGTGGAGCTCGTCACCGCGCTCGCCGGCGGGTCCGGGCGCACGCTGGTGTTCGTGCGCACCCAGCGCGACGCCGACCGGATCGCCGAGTCGCTGTCCCGCGCGGGCGTCCCGGCCGAGCCGCTGCACGGCGGGATGCCGCAGGGCGCCCGGACTCGGGCGCTCGCCGGGTTCACCGACGGGTTCTACCGGGTGCTGGTCGCGACCGACGTCGCGGCGCGCGGTATCCACGTCGACGGCATCCGGCTGGTCGTGCACCTCGGCCCGCCCGAGGACGCCAAGACCTACCAGCACCGTGGCGGCCGTACCGCCCGGGCCGGCGCCGACGGTGCCGACGTGCTGGTCACCCTGCCCGCCGAGCGCGGCAAGGTGCGCGGGCTGCTGCGCGCGGTCGGCGTCGAGGCGCGACCGGTGCCGACGAAGCCCGACGACCCGGTGATCCTCGAGCTCGCCGGCCCGCCGGCGCCTCGGGTCAGCCGGGACGCGATCCCGAAGGCCCGCGACGCGTCCAGCAGCGGTGGTGGCGGCCGCGGACCCCGGTTCGGCGGTGGTCCTCGCGCCGGTTCCACCGGGACGCGTGACGGTGAGCTTCGTCACGGCCGTCGCGACGGCCACCGGATCGGCCGGCCCGGATC
>NZ_JALKFZ020000054.1 GCF_023243075.1 Frankia sp. AiPa1
AGGGGCCCCAGCGCGCCCGCCGCCCGCCCCCACCGGCCCACCGCCGCGCGCGCCTCGTCCCGGTCGTCGCCCCCGGTGCCCCCGGTGCCCCCGTCGTGTCCGGCGTCCGTGATCCGCGGGGTGGCCTGTGCCGTGGCCTGCGGCGCCGGGCCCACGCCCAGCTCGGCGCCGGTGCCGGGTAGCTGCGCGGGCTGCGCGTGCGTCGCCGGTGGGACGTTCCCGTTGTCGTGGCCGGGTAGCCGGGTGGCGTCGAACGCGCGGGCCGGGTCGGCCGCGAGATCCGTGGAAACCGCGAGATCCGTGGAGACGACGTCCGTGGCAACAAGGTTGTCGGGCATGGTGGCCTCCCCTATGCCCGCGCCGCGGCGGCCACGCGCGGGTCGAGCAGCGTGTAAAGAAGATCGACGAGCAGGTTGACGGCGACGAAGCCGGCCGCGGCGATCAGCACGACCGCCTGGACGAGTGGCACGTCCTGGCCGAGCACGGCCTTCTCGGCGAGCTGGCCCAGCCCGTCGCGGGAGAAGATCGACTCGACGACCACCGCGTTGGTCACCGTGTAGCCGAGCAGGATGCCCAGCAGCGTCAGCGCCGGCAGGGCGGCGTTGCGCAGGACGTGGCGCAGCTGCACGGCCGAGCGGGACAGCCCCTTGGCCTGGGCGGTGGTGATGTAGGGCTCCTGCCAGGTGTCGTTGAAGCTGCGGATGAGCAGCTGGCCGAGCATGGCCGCGCCGATCAGGCTCATCGTCACCGCGGGCAGCACCAGGCTGCGCCAGCCGTCGGTGCCGGTCGCGGGGAACCAGTGCAGGGAGAACGAGAATGCCTGGATCAGGAGCAGTCCGATGAAGAACTGCGGCATGGACGCGCCGAGCGCGGGCAGCCGGGCCAGCACTGTGCGCGCCGGGCGCCACTGGACGTAGCTCGCCAGGTAGGCGAGCCCGACCCCGCCGATCACCATCAGCGGCACGGCGACGAGGGCGAGCTCCAGCGTGGCCGGCAGCTTGTCGGTGATCAGCGACCCGACGGAGACGTTCTGGGTCAGTGACATCCCGAAGTCGAGGTGCAGGGCGTTCCAGAGGCTGTGGAAGTACTGCCCGAGCAGCGACCGGTCGAGGCCGTACTCGTGCTTGAGCGTGTGTAGCTGGGCCGGGGTGAGCTGGCTGACGTCGGCGCCGCCGGCGGACAGCTGCAGTGTGATCGGGTCGCTTGGCAGCACGTGCAGGATGATGAAGACGACCGTGAAGACAGCCCAGAGCACGGCCAGCGCCTGGACGAGCCTTCCGGCGAGATAGCGAGCCATCAGATTCGGGGTCCTGTTCGCGTCCGGGTTTCGCTTCGGTCGATCGGTCGGAATGCGGTTCGGGGTCGGGGCCCGCCGCCCGGGCCGGCTGGTCGGACTCGGGTGACGAGCCGGCCCGGGCGGGCGGGTAGCACTACCAGGCGGGTGTTACTTCGACAGATAGATGTCGTTGGCCCGCAGGAACGACTCCGAGGTGAAGGCGAAGCCGTGCACCTTCTTCGAGATCGCGGCGGTCTGCAGGCGGTCGTAGAGCGGCAACGTGACGACGTTGTCGATCAGGTAGTCCTGCAGCTCCTTGTAGGCGGCCGCGCGCCTGGTGGGGTCGACGGTGGACTGCCCGGTGGCGAACAACGCGCTGACCTTCGCCGCGGTCGCCGGGTCCTGGCTGAACTTCGCCCCATACGCCTTGGTGGCGGCCTGGTCGATCGAGGAGCCGAGCACACTCGGGTCCGCGCGGGTCAGGTAGGAGCCGGTCAGGTCGTAGTTGCCGGAGTTGCCCAGCGGCACGAGCTGCGCCTGGGGAACGATCTTGATCTCGTAGTCGATGCCGATCTTCTTGAGCTGGTCCTGGACGAGCTGGTCGCCGGGAGAGGGCGCCGAGCTCACGTAGGTCAGGGTGAGCTTCTTGCCGCCGGAGTGCCGGTAGCCGTCGGACCCGAGCTTCCAGCCGGCGCCGTCGAGCAGCTTGCCCGCGCCGGTCGGGTCGTAGGCGAGCTTGGCGGACTCGTCGGTGAAGTACGGGGTGCTCGACGTCAGCGGGCTCTTGGCCACCGGGTAGCCGTCCCAGTACAGGGTCTTCGCGTAGGTCGCGAGGTCGATGCCCTTCAGCAGCGCCTTGCGCACGCCCAGATCGGACAGCGGCCGCCCGGCGCTGACGTTCGGCAGGAGCAGGCCGCTGATGCCGGGAAGGGCGCGGGTCTCGATGGTGGCGCCGGAGGACTTGAGCACCTCCTGGTCGGCCGAGGTGATCGGCTGACGGGGCCAGGCGACGTCGATGGATCCGTTCTGGAGGCTGCCGTTGCGGACGCTGTCCTCGCTGATGTAGCTGACGTCGATGCCGTCGAGGTGCGCCACGCCCTTGTTGGTGACCAGCAGGCTCGGCCAGGCGTAGCCGGCCCGGCGGGTGAGCTTCGCCGACTTGGCCGTGCTGTAGCTGTCCAGGGTGAACAGGCCCGAGCCGACGATCTTGCCGGCGCAGCGGGCCTCCGGCGTCTCCTTGTAGGTCGCGGGCGAGAGGATCGCGAGCGTCGTGGTCGAGGTGGCCTGTAGGAAGCCGGCGCTGGGCTTGCTGAAGTCGACCTTGACGGTGGACGGGTCGACGACGGTGGTCGACTTGTACCCGGCGAGGTAGGTCAGGCCGAGGGTGGAGCGGGCACCGAGGTCGTGCGTGGCGTCGAAGGCGGTCTTCACGGCGGTGGCGTCAAGCTTGGTGCCGTCGCTGAACGTCACGCCCGAGCGCAGCTTGAAGGTGAACTCGGTGGCCTGGGCGTTGGAGGTCCAGCTCGTCGCCAGCCAGGGGACGATCTTGCCGGTCTTCGGGTCCTGGTCGGTGAGCGAGTCGGCGATGTTGCGGTCGAGGCTGCGCGACTCGATCCAGTAGACCTGGTTCGGGTCGATGCAGCCCTGCAGGTCGTTCCAGAACGCGATCTTCAGCCGCCCGCCGGAGACGGGTGTGCCGCCGTCCGAGCCGCCGCTGCCGGCGGCGTCCGATCCGGACCCGCCCCCGCTCCCGCTCCCGCAGGCCGCGAGAGTGACGGCTGCGAGGACGGAGACGGCGGCCGCAGCCAGCCGCCGTCTCGTTCGGTGACGGTACGACGTGCTCATGTGACGGTGCTCCTTCAGGGAGGGAAGTCGCCCGGCGGTCGGACGCGCCGGGCGGGGTCAAGGGGACGGACGGACTCCGCGCGGGGGAACGGAGCCTTCGGGGGAAACGGACGGGAGCACAGTCCGACGGGGACGGCGACGGGGACGGGTTCGGCCTCGCCCGACCGGGACGGCCCGGTCGGCGCGGTGGGTTCAGGAGACAGGCGGGTTCAGGAGACGGGCGGCGCGGACGGCGCGGGTGCGGCGGGCGCGGCGGCGGCGAGGGTGCGCCGGCCGGCGGCCAGCAGCGCGCTGTCCTCCTGCGGCGGGTGCACCCGCACGCAGTGGACGTCGCGCAGGTGGCGTTCGAGCGGGTTGTGCCGGGTCAGTCCCGGGTTGCCCAGGGCCGCGACGGCGGTCTGCACCGCGCTGATCGCCGCTCGGGCGATCAGCGGCTTGGCGACGACGGCGCGCCCGGCGACCTCGGGGTCGCCCTGCTCGGACCGGCGGGCGATGCCGAAGGCGATCTCCTCGGCCGCGATCAGCTGCGCCTCGATCTCGCCGGCGATCGTCTGGATCCGTTCGGTGGTGGCGATCGGGCGGCCCAGCGCCGTGGGAACCCGCTCGTGCGCGAAGCGCAGGAAGAACTCCTGCGCGGCCCGGGCCACCCCGATGTACAGGGCGGTCGCGCCGATGCCCACCGCGGCGAAGCCGAGGTCGGGGGCCGTCTGCTCGGACAGGCGCACCCCGCGGAAGTTCGCCTCGGGCACCGCGACGTCGTGGTAGAGCACATCGTGGGTGCTACTGGCGCGCAGGCCGAGGTGGTCCCAGGTCCGCACGATCTCGATGCCGGGGGTGCCCGCGGGCACGATGACATGCCCGACCAGCGGGTCGTCCTCCTCGGTGGCGACCCACACCAGGTGGTAGGAGAGCCCCTCGGAGCTGGTCGCGAACCCCTTGTGGCCGCGCACCACCCAGCCGTCGGTGGTACGCCGGATCTTCGTCGCGGGCAGGCCGCCGCGGACCGGGGCACCGAGCTCGGGTTCGGCACGGATCGCGTTGAGCAGCACCGGGCGCTCGAGGGAGTCGGCGACGACCCGGCGGTAGAGCTGCTCGGGCCAGAACGGCGCCCGGGCCTGCAGAACGTGCTGGAACACCGTCATCGAGGCGATCAGCCCGACGGACGGGTCGCCCTTGCCCAGCGCCTCGAAGACCCGCACGCTGTCGACCGGCCCCAGGCCCTGGCCGCCGTAGCGCGGGTCGATGCCCAGGCGCAACAGGCCGGCGTCGTGCACGGCCCGCACGCCCGTCCAGGGGAACTCGCCGCTGCGGTCGTACTCCTCGGCGGTGGTCGCCAGTTCGGCGCTGACCCAGGCCAGGGCCTGCTCGGACAGGTCGATCGCCGGCAGCGGCGCGACGGCCGCGCGCGCCGCGGCGTCCGGTGCCGGTGTGCCGGCGGGCGTGAGCGGGCCTGGTTCGCCCGAGGCGACCCCGGTCGAGGCGCTCCCGGTCGCCGCGGGCCCGGCGGCGGGCTGGGCAGCGGCGGTCGAGGTGGGGTCGAGTTCGGTCGGGGCGGTCACGACGCCACCACGGTGGCGCCGGCCGCGACCAGATCCTGCTGGTCGAGCCCGGCGTCGAGGGACACGATCTCCCCACGCCGGCCGGTGGCCTCCCGGTGGGCCAGTTCCTGGCGCACCAGTGGCAGGACGGACCGGCCGTAGTCGATGAGGTCGTTGAAGTTGTCGTACCCGCGGATGGAGACGAGCTCGGCGCCGAGGTCGATGTAGTCGAGGATGGCGGCGGCCACCGTCTCCGGCGTGCCGACCAGGGCGGTCGAGGCGCCGGCGGCGTTCGTCGCCTTCGCCGGCGCCGTCCACAGGGCGCGGTCGTGGACCTCGCCCCGTCCGGCGGCGGCCAGCAGCCGCTGCGAACCGACGTTGGCCGGCGTCGCGGAGCGGAACCGGGCGAATCGCCCGGCCGCGCCGCCGGAGTCCGTCAGGACGCCCAGGATGCGGTGCGCCTTCTCCCAGGCGAGTTCCTCGGTCTCGGCAATGATCGGCCGGAACGTCACCCAGATCCGCGGCCGGTCGCTGCGCCCCGCCAGGCGCGCCTGCTCGTGGACGGCGTCGATCTGCTCGCGGGTCTCGCGCAGCGGCTCGCCCCACAGCCCGAAGATGTCCCCGAGCGCCCCGCCGACCCGGTAGGCATCCGGTGACGACCCGCCCACGGACACCGGGATGGTGCCGTTGACCGGCCGGACCACCGAGACGAAGTCCTCGAACGAGTAGTAGGTGCCGGCGTGGTCGAACGCGGTGGTCGACGTCCACACCTTGCGCAGGATCTCGATGTACTCGGCCTGGCGGGCGTAGCGCTGCTCCTTGGGCAGCCGGTCGCCCTCCCGGGCCTGCTCGTGGTCGTCGCCGCCGGCGATGAAGTGCACGACGGCCCGTCCGGCGGAGAGCTGGTCGAGGGTGGCGAGCTGCCTGGCCGCGACGGTGGGGTACATCGTGTTCGGCCGCAGCGCCACGATCGGTTTCACCCGCTCGGTGTGCTGGGTGATCGCGGTGGCCACGGTGAACGGGTCATGCGCCGGCGAGGCATAGGGCACGAGGGTGTAGTCGAAACCGTAGTCGTCCAGAGCGCGGGCGTACCGCTTGAAGAACGGCAGGTCGATCTCGAAGCGGCGCAGCCGGTTGAGCTCGTTGGACTGGTTGACGTTGATCGCGCTGATGAACTCGACGGGCATTGTTCCTCCGTACCGGCAGTGCTGCGGCGCCGCCGTGGGCGGGATGTGATCATGCGGCGGGGCGAGGCCGCGGGGTGGAGCGAGCAGGACGCTCGGCGCCGGTGTGGTCAGGACCAGCGGGCGATCGTCGGCAGGTCGGCGCCCAGGCGCAGCCGCTCGAGGAAGAGCACGACGGCGGCCGCGGCGCTGCGGTGGGTCGCGTCGTTGAGCGCGTCGTGGCGGCCGCCGTCGAGGGTGACCAGTTCGGCCCGCGGGGCGCCCGCGTAACGGGCCCGCGCCGGCGCGAGCGGGCTGATCAGGTCGGCGGCCCCGTGGAGGCCGAGGATCGGCACCGTCACCTTCGCGAGATCGCCGTCGACGAGCCAGGACGACGGGATGGGACGGGCCAGGTCGTCGCGGCGCACCGCGGGGTCGGCGTCCAGGCGGGCCTGGTGCGTCGGGCAGGCCGTGCGCGCCGCGAGCTGCGTCGCCCAGTCCGCGTCGGAGTCCCCGTCCGCCCGCGCCGCGTCGTCGGCGTCGGCGGGCAGGCCGACGAGCAGCAGCGCGTCCACCTCGACGGCCCCGGTCGCGGCGAGTGCCGCGACGAAGGCGGCGCCCGCGTCGGAGCCCGCGAGGACCCGCGGCGAGGGCAGGTCGGGGTCGGCCAGCAGCGACTGGATGTTCGCGGTCACCCCAGCCGGATCCCGGGTGGGGTCGCCCACCGCCCGGACCCGGTAGCCGTCGAACGCGATCCGGGTACCGAACCGCTCGTAGACCCCAGGATGCTCCCCCCGACCGGCGACGACGATGACGGTCCCGCGGGCGGCGACCGTCGGCGGGCCGTCCCAGGACCGCGGCGCCCCGGCGGCCTGCGCACCGGAACCGGGTGCGGTGTCGGATGCGGCGGCCGGAGCCGACGCGGCCACCGGGGTCGGCACGGGCGCGGGTGGGGGGATCAGAGGAGCGGAGGTCATGTCGCTGTCCTTCGTCGGGTGTCGGAGCCGGGCTCACGGCGAACCTGGTCGGGGATCGGGACAAGGTCGTGCTCCGCGCCGCGAGCACTACGGCGCGTCGGAGACAGGCACGCATGACAGGTACGGCGGGCACGCGGGGACAGTCAGCTCTTGCGCGGGGGACACGATGGATGTGAGGTGCCGACGTTGTCTCACGGCGTACATCAGCGGCCTGGAAGCAGTCGAAGGGCGGGGTGCCGCCGACGCCCGGCACGCCGTGGACCCGAGCTGCACCGCGCACCGCGCACCCGGCCATGGACACCCCTGGGACGCCCGCCTCCACGACGGCACGGGGCACGCGATGACACGCACCGTGCTCGCGCCGACCGGTCAGGCCCCACCGGTCAGGTTGGCGGAGCCGGCACTGGCCAGCCGCCAGGCCGGATCGGACACCCCGTCGGAGCAGGTTCACACCGACGAGGGGGGACGACAGCGCAGCCGATGGAAGCGCACAGTGACAGCACCGCCCGACACCACCCCGAACGGGGCCGACCCATCCCGGCGGAGTCCGGCCCCGATCCGACGGGGCCGACGGGGCGTCAGGGAAGTGTCAGCGGCCGGGACAGCACGAGGAGGAGGAGAGAATCCCGAAATCGACGATGCGACGGCGGGTGAGCACCTGCCGCAGCGGCGGCGCGGGCAGGACAGCACCGAGCGCGGGGGCGTCGAACTCCCCGTACCCGACCGCGTCTGACCTGCCGAACATGTTCACCAGAATGGTGGGTATTCCGATCGATGTCCAACGCCGATCCGCGATCAGATCGATCAGAAAGCGTGATTGATCGTGTTAGGGTGCGGCTGTGACGGACACGCTGGATATCACGGCTCTGCGCAGCCTCGTGACGATCGCCGACAGTGGCGGTTTCCGACGGGCGGCCGAGGCGCTGTGCGTGTCCCAGTCGGCGGTGAGCCAGCATGTGCGCCGGCTCGAGCGGACCGTCGGGCGTCCGCTGGTCACACCCGACGGTCGCGGGACCCGGTTCACCCCCGACGGCGAACTGCTGCTCGCCGCCGCCCGCCAGCTCCTCGAGCTGCACGACGGCACGCTGGACCAGTTGGGTGTCGGCGCCCGGGCCAGACCCGCGACCATCACCGTCGGTGCCACCGAGCACGCCGCCGACCATCTGCTGCCCCGCTGGATGGCGGCGCTGACGGCCAGCTATCCGGAGGCGCGCGTCCAGGTGCGACTCGACCGGGGCGCACGGCTGGCCGAGGCCCTCGACGAGGGGACGATCGACGTCGCGGTGCTGATCGGGATCGCCCCGGGCCCGGCCAGCCGCCCGGCCGGCGCCCTGCGCCTTGCCTGGTACTGCGCTTACGGCTGGACCCCACCCCCCTCGGCGCAGCCACTCCCGGTCGTCGCGATCAACGATCCGTGCACGATCCGTCGCCAGGCGCTGAGCACGTTGGCCCGAGCGGGGCGGACCGCCTGGGTGGCGGGCGAGGCGGGGCATCTCGCCGGCGTGCTGCAGGCCACCCGCGCCGGGGTCGGGGTCGCGTTGCTCGCCGACGTCGGCCCGATCCCGCCCGGCCTGGTCCGGCTCGACGACCTGCCCGCGGCTGACCCCGAGCCGCTGCACGTGCGCACCCGGGGGGGGGGGGGGGGGCCCCGCCCCGCCCACATACCCGACACCCTCATCTACGCTCTGACAAGACACGCCCGACCCAACCCCACCCGCC
>NZ_JALKFZ020000055.1 GCF_023243075.1 Frankia sp. AiPa1
GGGGGGGGGGGGGGGGGGGGGGGGGGGGGGGGGGGGGGGGGGGGGGGGGGGGGGGGGGGGGGGGGGGGGGCGGGGGGCCCCCCCCCCCCCCCCCCCGCCGCCGACGGCCGCCTGGCATACGTCGCGGACGGATCGACCGGCCCCCGGCTCTGGATCCGCCCCAGGGCCGAGGATGCCGACGGGTTTACCGCCGGGGACGAGACCGCCGCGGATGCCGGGGCGGACATGCTGGTCGACACCGGTCCCGGGCATGTGCGGGCCGTGCGGTGGTCGCCGGGGGGCGAACTGCTTGCCGTCCAGGTCGCGCCCGGCGGCGGGGAGCTCACCGAGGTGCGGGTCGTCGACCCCGCGGCGAGACTGGGGCCCGGTGGCCGTCCCGGTGGCGCCAGGCGGCTCGCGGGCGGCGACGGCCGGGCCGCCACCCCGGCCTGCTGGACGCCGGACGGCGAGGCGCTGCTCGTCACCGAGTCCGACCGGACCGACCCGGACGGGCGGACCCTGGCCCTGCTGGTCACCCTGGACGGGCGCCGCGTGGTGCTGGCCGAGGGCATCGCCCTGCAGATCCTCGACGCTGTCCGTCTGGACGACGGCTACCGGCTGCTGCTGCGGGAGGGTCCGCGGGGGGTCCGCCGGGCGCTCATCGTCGATGCCCGTCTTGCCGTGCCGTCCGGGGACGGCGCCACCCACGCATCCTGGGAACTGCCTGGCGGAACCGCGACCGTGCTGTCCGGCCGGTTCGTCGCCGGCGGGAGTCGCACGCTGCTCGTCACCGACCTCGGCGGGCGTGAGCGGGCCGCCCTGCTCGACCTTCCGGTGGATGAGCCAGGTCCCGCCACCGAGCTCGCCGCCCGCCCCGACGCCGACGTCGAGCGGTTCGCCCTGCTCGACGCGCCCGGCACGGCCACCGCCCGGTGCCAGGCTTCCACTGTGGTGGCCGGTTCCGTCGGTGCGGGCCATGGTGTCGTCGCCTGGAACGTCGGTGGAAAAAGCGAGCTTTCACTCGTGAATCTCTCGACCGGTCGGTCCCGCGCACTGCCGGTGCCACCGCGCGCGGTTGTGACCGCGCTGCACGCCGGTCGAGGCGAACACGAGCTCATACTCGCCGTGGAAGACGCCACCGTCACCGCGGAAATATGGACCTGCCGCCTCACCGATCCCGTCGGCACCGAGTTGCCCGGCACCGAGTTGCCCGGCACCGAGTTGCCCGGCACCGAGCCACTTGGCGCCGAGCCACTTGGCGCCGAGCTGCCGGGTGCCGGGACGCTGGGTGCCGACTATCGATGTCTGGTCTCGCGGGCACCCGCCACAGCGGAGGAGCCGGCGCCGGGGCGGGGGCGGACGGGCGCCCTGGTCGAACCGGTGCTACTCACCATCGCGGCGCATGACGGGCTGACGCTGTCGGGCTGGTGGTACCGCCCGCCGACGCCACCGGGGCCGCCAGCGGGGCCGATGCCGACCCTCCTCTACCTGCACGGCGGCCCGGAGGCCCAGGATCGTCCCGCGTTCAACCCACTGGTGCAGGCCCTGTGCGCCCGGGGGATCGGGGTGTTCGCGCCGAACGTACGCGGCTCCACCGGCTACGGTCGTTCCTTCGAGGAGGCCGACCATCTGCACGGCCGATTCGACGGCATCGAGGACGTCGCGAGCTGCGTGCGTGGCCTCGTCGCCGCCGGCCTCGCCGACCCGCGGCGCGTCGGTGTCGCCGGTCGCTCGTACGGCGGATACCTGACGCTGGCCGCGCTGGTCGCGTTCCCCGACCTGTTCCGCGTCGGCGTGGACATCTGCGGGATGGCGGACCTCGAGACCTTCTATCAGCACACCGAGCCGTGGATCGCGGCCAGCGCCGTCACCAAGTACGGCGACCCGCGGACCGACCCGGCGCTGCTGCGGGCGCTGTCTCCGCTGCACCGGATGAGCCGGCTCGCCGCGCCGCTGCTCGTCGTGCACGGCGAGAACGACACGAACGTCCCCGTCATCGAGGCCGAGCAGGCCGTCGCCGCGGCGCAGGCCCGTGGAGTGCCGTGCCGCTACCTGTTTTTTCCCGACGAGGGGCACGAGGTCGTCGGGCTCGCCGGGCGGGTGCGGTTCGTCCGCGAGACCGTCGCCTGGGTGTCCGAGTACCTGCTCGCCGACAGCCACCAGAGCGAGTCGGTGGCCTAAGGGAATCGGGATATAGCGTATGGTGTCGACCCGTCGCCTCGGGTGGGCGAAGCATCCACGGAAGGTGCTGACAGAATACGCATCGTGAAAATCGAGGAGCTGGAGGCGGACCGGACCTGGCTGGCATTCGACCCGATGCGTCAGCTGCGACCCCACCTGACCTCGACGGGATTCGTCCGGCTCGTCAACGAGGTGCAGCGGCCCGAGGGCTACCGACTGATCGCGTCCTGGGACGGTGAGCTGGGACGGGTCGCCGCCGCCCTCGGCTTCCGCCCGGTGACGTCGCTGGCCACCGGGCGGCACCTGGCCGTCGACGACCTGACGACCATCCTCCCCGCCCGGGGCCGGGGCCACGCCACCCGCCTGCTCGCCTGGGCCGAACGGGAGGCCCGCCGCCTCGGCTGCGAGCACATCCAACTCGGCGCCGACACCCACCGCCACGAGGCCCACCGCCTCGCCCTGCGCGCCGGCTACACCATCACCGCCTTCCAGCTCAACCGCCGCCTGTAGCGACGGCGGTGCGGACCGCGGGCCCGGACGGCGGCCCGGGCCTGGGTGACTCCTGGCGGTCGGGAGCGGGGCCTGATGGCCGGCTTGGGTCGATCCGCCGTGGGCTGCGCCGCGCCTCTGCCGTGACTCGCTGTGCTGGTTCCTTGACTCGATCGACCGGGCAGGCGAGGCTCCCCGCGACCTGATCCGGCGCCGAGGAGGCCCCTCGATGGCTGTTCCCATCCGCTCGACCTTCATCTTTCGCTCTGGTGGGCATCCTGAAACCGCCGCGAGCCCCCCCACCGTGGAAGCCGGCATCCGCCCGGGACGGACGCCATCCGGCGGGGCCGCCGACCTGGCCGACCTGGCCCATGTGGCCAGCGTGGCTGACCTGACCCACATGGCGGACGTGGCCGGCGTCGGCCGCACGGTCGGCGCGGCCGGCGAGGGGTATCGGCGCGCGTCCGCCAGGCCCAGGCGGGCGCTGGTGTGTGCCGCTGGTGGCCTGGCCGCCCTGGCTGGCACGGCCGTCCTGGCCATGCCCGCCGCCGCTGGAAGCGGTGGCCGTGAGGTTCGGGTCGTGACCCGGGTGCTGCCGACGTCGGTGACCCGCATCGATCTGTCCGCCGGCCCCAACGACGCCGCAATCTACGGCCACGGGGCTACGCCGCCGCCAGGCGTGGTGTTTCCGGCCTCCGCCGCGCGGTCACACCCGCCCGCCATCGTCCTGGTCGCGCGGCTCAGTGGCGTCGCCCACCATCTGCCCGTCCTGGACGTGACGACCGTCGGTACCACCACACGGATTTCCAGCCACTGCACGCCCCCGACCTACCCGCTGTGCGCAACGGACTATTACCTCTCCGTGCCCGCGGGGCGCCGGGTCACCGTGTCGACCTCGGGGGGTTCGGTCACAGCGACCGGCTTCGACGGGTCCCTCCATCTGCGCAGCAGCGCCGGCGACCTGACCGTCACCTCGGCGCGGGGCGATGTCGACGCCACCACCACGGCCGGTGACGTCCGGATATTCGACGCGCGTGCCCGCTCGGTGCGGGCCTCGACGAACTCGGGCGACGTGCGGGTGGACGCCGCAGTGGCCCCCGACAGCGTGGACGCGCACTCGTCCGCCGGAGACGTCCAGGTGTTGCTGCCGTCAGGCGCGCCACCCTACGCGGCGGACGTCTCCACCCAGGAAGGGGATCGTCAGGTGTCGATTCGCAGTGATCCAGGCGCATCGCGCCATCTGCGCGCCACGACCTCCTCGGGCGACGTGACCGTCGGCTACCGCGCCACTCCCTGATCCGAGCGGACGACGGCCTCCAGCCGATACGAGCACGGTCGGTGGACACGACCTAGCGTCGACGGCCTCCCCGCCACCTCCCCAGCCCTCGGCGGGCCGTGCCGGGAGCGGAAGCTCCCTCGAGAGGGAGAAACTGCCAGACGTCGAAGCGTTCGTATCCCTGGTTGTGGTCGCGCTGGTGCAGCCGCATCTCCAGGCCGTCGCCGCGGATCTCACCCCAGTAGTCGACTTGGCCGTCCCGGCTGGTGCTGGTGACCGTGATCTGCGGGCCGGCGATGCGGTAATGGCCGCCGAGCGGCGGCCGGGGCCGCAGCACCTCGGCCACCACGGACATCGGCTGGTTGCTGGTGGTGCCGCACGCGGACCCGTACGGGAAGAACCGGAGGTACAGATTCCACCCCGGCTGCAGCGTGGCCGCGACATACAGCCCGTCGAACCTCGGCGTCACCTGCGCGACCCGCTGCAGCGGCGGCAGCGCCGGCACCGGCGGCATCGACCAGCCGCTCTGCGGGTTCTGCGGGTTCTGCGGAAAGACCATGGTTCCCCCCCAACACACGACCAGACCATGATTGCAGTCCGCTCCTGCGGACGAGCCATCCATTCCGGCGAACTTCTCGTACCCGCTGAACTGCGCCCGTTGGCGCCGCCGGAAGTTGGTCGGTGATCAGGTCGGTGATCGGATAACCGGGTCGGGGAAGGCGGCTGGTTGGAGGGCGTGAACTCCGCCCTCCAACCAGCCGCCGGGCATTTCCGTCACTCCCAAGCGCCCGCCCACGCCGTCACCTCGTCACCCTGTCACCCCGTCACCCCGTCACCCCGTCGCCTCGTCGCCTCCTCGCTCTGCCAGCTCGGCCATCACACACCGCGACAGCCCTGAGTCCCGTTTGCCGGATGTCTGCATCGGAGGCGGCCTGTGTGGTCGTACTGACCGGTTTTGTGTCCGGTTTGCCCTACCGGAAGGACCACAGGCCCTCCAGGAACCGCCGAGCCCCGGGGGAGGCCTCCTTGATCCGTCACCGACGGTCGCGGTCCATCATCTCCGATGGTTGAGTCGGCGTATGAGGTCATGGCCGGACGGCGGGCGCCTCACCCGTGGTGGAGCCACCACGAACGGTGTGATGAGGAAAGGCCGGCGTACCCCGGGGCCGACGGACCAACGGCGGCCACCACTCGGCATCACCGGTGCGCGGCGAGGGCGTCCCGACTGAGCCGATCGGCGGCCCGGGTCGTCTCCGGAAGACGGTATTGCGGGCACAGCTCGAGCACCCACCGGCAGGCGGACTCCAGGTTGGATCGATGCCCCACCGAGAGATACACCTCGCGGACCCGATCGCGGGTGCGCAGTGCTGCGCCCAATGCCTCGCCGTCGAGCACGATCGGCGAGCGATCCCCCCGATGCTTTCCGGGCGACGTGTGTTCGCCGACGAAGGGCGTCTTCGCCACCCCGATCGTCGGCAGGTCCAGCGTGACGCCGAGATGGCAGGCCAGCCCGAAGCGCCGCGGATGGGCGATGCCGTGCCCGTCGCAGACCAGCAGGTCCGGCGGTGCCGTCAGATCTGGGAGGATCTTCTCCCAGGCATCCAGCAACGGCGGCAACTCGCGGAACGACAACAGCCCAGGCACATACGGAAACGCCGCGCGACCCACCACCGTCGCCGAGGCAACGACCTCCCAGCCCGGCGCCGCGAGGACAACGACCGCGCCCGCAACCACGTCGGACTCGGTGTCGTACGCGACGTCAAACCCCGCGACCGTCGTGACCACATCCGGCCCAGGAATATCGGCCCGCACCCGATCCCGCAGCTCGACCTGAAGAGCCTCGGCCTCCTCGACACGCACCAGAGTTTCCCCCCGCTAGTATCGTCCGCCCTCCTGTGTCTGCAGTTCGGGAATCATTCCACCTGGGTGCTGCGCTCGACATGACGGCGGCCGTGGATACCCGGGGCCTGCTTGCGATTCTCCGTTCCCCTCATGCTCAACGAGTGGAGGGCTTCCTATCGTCGACGACGTAAAGAGCGTCCGCGTATTCGATATCGACCATTTGATTGGCGTGGCGGATTTAAAATCCATTACTTGAGTTTGACTTACCTTCTTCCTCCACAATGATGGAGAAGGCGGTGATATCTGGGCCGTCATCGCTGTCCTCGGTGCTCGTCATCTCGACAGTGAAGTGTCTTCCCGGAAATTTCTCGGCAAGGGTCTCGGACCAGCCTTGGCGCATGCTTCTGGCCAGCGCATCAAGGTCGGATGAGGTGGCCTCGGAATCATTGAGGAAAAGATCGGCTATATTTACCAGATTGACCATCTCTTCGACCCGTGGGGTAGCTCCGCCGAGCCGCTGGCGCCACTTCTCGAATGTTCCTTCATCATAGTTTTCTGCCAACACGACGTGGCCGCAAACTTCGATGAAGTGTGGGCGAAGAAGATTGGCCACGACCAGGGCGAGGCCGAGGCCGCCTGGCCGGTCTATAGCTGCCCAAACTCGCTCGCCGCTGTTCGCCGGGTCCGAGCGCCATCGTTCAACGAAGGTCTGTTCGCCCCTACTGTTCACGGTATCTCCGAATTTTCTGCTGGCCTGACCATCCGGCTGGGTCTCACGAAAATTTCGCCAGTGCTCGGGTTGGTGTGCTTATTATATTCTACAACGTGCGGAGTCGGGATTCCGGCGTGTGGTCTTCCCTGCAGATCGACGCGCTTCACTGGAAGTCCATCCTCGTCGTACACCTGATAGTTTGTCACTGTCCCGTCATCGCTGGCGCGGTACAGGATGTCGTTGGCCCCGGCCCGCTCGGGAAACCGGCCAGAGTGCTGCCGCGCGCTGTCCGGAAGAGGCCCGTTGGGTGCGTCGTCGGACTCGTCGCCCTCCGCCGCTGCCTCTGCCTCATCCCCGTCGATGTGGTCGCTCGAAGGAGTAGCCTCCGCTGTGTCCTGCGCTGGGAGAGTATCTGTCTGCGCGTCGTCGGACTGCTGCGGCCTGGCCTCTGCTGGCGTGGTGCCTGCGTCGGATGACTCGCCGGAATCCGTATGTCCGGGTTGATCGTCTGGGTCCTCCGCGAGGTCTTCCGTGTCGACGCCTGTCTCCGACCGTGGCAGACCCTCACCTCCCGCCGGTGGGTCGAGGTCGCCGCTGGCGCTTTCTGCGGTCGTGTCTTCCACCGGCATGTCTGAGGCCTCAGCCGGACGCTGCTCTCGGCCGGGTTCCTGGAGTTCCAGGCCGGATTCTGCGGGTTGGGAGTCAGGCTCCGGGCCGGGTAGGCCGGGGCCATCTGCGATCTCCGAGGCTCCGGTTGGCGGTTCATCAGTGGTTGCCGCCGGCAGATCCTGCGGATTCACATCGCCGAGCTGCTCGGATTCAACACCGCGGTCCGGTGCGTGAGTACCCTTGGCTGCGGTGGACTCCGTCGCGTTCGAGGGGTCGATCGTCTGGGTGCGGTTCGGAAGAGTAGCAGGCTCGGTATCGTGCGACGGGTCGGTTGCCGTATCGGTGTCGGCACGGCGAGCGTCGTTCGCGGTCGTGTGTTCGTCGAATGTGGTCTGTGCCTCGGGCGTCGGTTCGGGCATCTGAGGTGGCGTCTCGAGACCCTGCGGATCAATATCTGAGGGCTGGGCCGACTCGGGGGTATGGGTTGGTTCTGCGAGCTGCTCGGTGGCGGGAAGCGGGTCGCCGTCGAGCGCGGCGGCCTTGTCCTCGATGGCGTTCCGAGTCGGGTGCGCGGCGTGCGCGTCGGTCGGATCCAGAGAGTCGGTGCCCTCGGGTTCGGGGGTTGGCACATCGTGTTCGCTGGGCTTGTGTTCGCCGTTGCCGGCAGGCCGCATCTCGTCGTGCCCGGACGGTTCGACACCGTGGTCGTCAGCGAGCGCGGTATCGCCGTCCAGGGCGGCCGACCGGTCCTGCGTGGTCGTGGTGCGGGCGGTCGTACTGCTGTCTGTCTCCTGCCCCGGGATGTTGCTCAGTTGGTCGTGGTCGGTATCTGACCGGCCGGTGTCGTCTGGCTGGGCGGATCCTGGGCCGGAATCCGTATGCCCGCCGGCCGGCTGATTGTCCCCCGGGCCAGATGGGTGGGCGTTGTGGTGGCCGTCGAGCGCGGCGGCCTTGTCCTGGGTGGTGGTGTCGGGCGGAGGTGGCGGTGGGGGAGGGGGTGGTGCGTCGGTCGTCGTCGGTGAGTCGGCGGCCATCGGGTCCTAGCGCTCTCCATCTACGACGTATGTCTCCGACCGAACCGTGCCGCGACGGTCGCGCCGGCGGGAACAGGCAGCGGCGTTGCCGCTTACGGCGCCGGCTGTCCCGTCAGCGGCCGAAGCCCGCGCGTCGGCACGACTGGTGCGCACCGACGCGGTCGAGGTCATCGGAGGCTACTGGCTTTCGAGGCAGGGCTGCGCGAAGGTAGCTTTCGGCTACGATCAACTACGTTGAGTAAACGCCAGGTGTGATGGCTCACGCGTC
>NZ_JALKFZ020000056.1 GCF_023243075.1 Frankia sp. AiPa1
CGCGTCCACGTAGGCGGTGCGCCCCTGCGGAGTGCTGGACAGCAGCGCGCGGGCGTGAACGAGCACGATGGGGTCATTGTCCACATAAACGACGCGCGACTCCGGCGCGACCTCCTGGACGACCTCGTGCAGGTTCGGCGGCGTGGGCAGGCCGGTGCCGATGTCCAGGAACTGGCGGAATCCGTACTCGGCGGCCAGCACCCGGCTCAGCCGCGCCATGAACCGCCGGTTGGTCCGCATGGACGTCGGCAGGTTCGGCCACTCTTCGATCGTCTTGTCCGCCGCCGCCCGGTCAGCCGGGAAGTTCTCCTTGCCGCCGATGATGTAGTCGTAGACCCGCGCCGAGTGGGGGATGTCGGTCCGCAGGTCAAGGCCTGGGGTCGCCCGCCCGACGATCTCGGGATCCCTCGCCGCCCGCACGCCGCCGTCAGTCACGACTCCCCCTTCGCGCCAGCGCACCGCCCGCCGGATGCGCTGTGCCATAACGTACCGGGTCGTATCCGGTCCGCCTCCGAGTTGGTCACATTTCACGACTCGGTCAATCACGCCAGCGATATGGCATCCAGTGGACACCGCCGACAGGCCTGATGCTCCCGCTCCCCCGTTGTCGCGCCGACTGCCGCCAAGGCCGAGGGGAGCCCGCGAGTTCCGCCCTAACTTCACGCCGCGAGACCATGCGGCAGTCGGCCGAGTCCCGCGCCGCCGTCGAGGCCGGTGACGTCCTTGACGCCGAGGACCTGGCGGCGCTCATGGCCAAGCGCTCCGCGCCGGGTGCCAGGAGGCGCTCGCCATGACGCCAGGCACCACCAGGCCTACCGCCTGGAGATCACCGGTCCGGCGGCACGCACTCCTGCTGGACGTCTCCCGGAAAGGTCGCCGCGGCCGTACACGAGTTCATCACCGCGACGCTCCTGGAAAACCCGCACAGGCTCGGCAAGCGTCTCCTCTACCCGCCCTATGCCGGCATCTGGTCGGCGCGGCGAGGCATGTACCGGGTGCTTGATGAGATCGACGACGAGAACCGCGTCGTTCTCGCGACCGCCGTGGAGCACCGCGCCGACGCGTACCGCGCGCTGAGCGGCGAGGCCCCAGGTGGAGGGCCGGACCCGGCCAGGGCGAGGGCCGCGGCCGGGCGACGCGGCGCTGTGGCTACAGGTCGGTGTACTGGGGCTCGTCGGCGATGAGGATGCGCTCAAGCAGACGGGGGGTCGAGCCGTAGTTGCGCACGGCGTAGTGGACGGTCGCGCGGTTGTCCCAGAACGCGACCGAGCCCGGCCGCCAGGAGAAGCGCACCTGGTTCTCGGGGCGGCGGTACTGGTCGATCACGGCGGAGAGCAGCTCACGGCTCTCCGCCCGGTCGAGGCCGATGATCGTCGGACGCTGGGTGAAGTTCACCCAGACGTTCTTCTCTCCGGTCTCGCGGTGCGTCCGCACGACCGGGTGCGCGACGATCGGGTAGTCGAACCCGGTCACCTGCAGCGCCGACCGGTAGTCGTGGGTGACGTGGCGGCCCTCGAGACGTGCCTTCACCTCGTCGTCCAGCTTCTCGTAGGCGAGCGCGGCGTCCACCCACACGGTGTCCCCGCCGACCTCGGGCAGGACGACCGCCCGCAGCACCGCACCCCACGTGGGGACGAGCCGCCAACTGGTGTCGGTGTGGTAGGCGTCCCAGACGTCGTCGCCGGGCTGCGGCTGGTGGGACTTCTCGTACTTCTTCAGGTCCTCGGCCGCGATCCGGTGGATGGCGCTACGACTCGGGTCGGACTTCGCCGCACCCGGATGGGTGTAGAGCGGGCCGAACTCGCGGGCGAACGACTCGTGTGTCTGCTGGGTCAGCTCCTGGTCGCGGAAGAAGACGACCTTGTGCCGCAGCAGCGCGGCCCGGATCTCGTCACGGACGGCGGGCTCCAGCGGCTGGGAGATGTCCACGCCGCCGATCTCCGCGCCGATGGTCGGCTGCAGCGGGCGAATGTCCAGCGATGACGTGACGGGGCTGTCCACGATGGTGGTCACGAGGCGGTTCCTCTCACGGGGTCGGCAGGCGACGGGGCGGTCAGGGTCGTGCCGCAGTGGTCCTGCGGCGGTGGTCCTGCGGCTGGGTCGTGCGGCAATGCGGCCGTGGCCGTGCGGCGGCGGTCGGTCAGTAGTGGATGGGGCCGAGGGTGCCGCCGCCGGCGGCGATCGACTCGCCGGTGACGGCGACCGACAGGGGCGAGGCGAGGAAGGTGACGACCGCGGCGACCTCGTCGGCCGTGACGGCCCGGCCGAGCGCGACGCTGGCGGATGCCGCCTGGATCCGCTCGTCGGAGAGCACGACGGTGCCGTTGTCCTCGGCGGTGAGGGTCAGGCCGGGATGCACCACGTTGACGGTCACGCCATGCGCGCCGAGCTCATCCGCGAGGGTCTTCGTGAGCGCCGCGACGCCGACGTTGCGGATCGATCCGGAGACGAGCCCCACCTGACGGGCGGCCAGTCCGCCGATGTTGATGATCCGGCCCCAGCCCTGCGCGGCGAAGTGCGGCGTGACCGCCTGGGCGGTGCGCAGGTAGCCGAGGACCTTGACGTTGAAGTCGGCGGCGGCGTCCGCGGTGGACAGCGAGCTGGTCCCCGTGCCGCCGGCCCCGGCGCCGCCGGGCCGCGCCGCGTTGTTGACGAGGATGTCGACCCCGCCGAGTTCGGCCACGGTCCGCTCCACCAGCTCCCGGACCGACGCGTCATCGCCGGTGTCGGTGACCACGGGTATCACCGTGTGGCCGAGACCACCTGCCACGCTGTGCGCACCGGCGCCGTCTGGCTGCTCCACCCGCGCCGCGGACCCGGCTCCGGTGGGAGCGTCGGCTCCGGCCCGGGGGCCAACGCCCGCGGCGAGCTCGGTGGCCGCCGCCTTGAGCACGTCGGCGTCCCTGGCCGCGATGACGACCCGCACACCCTCGGCGAGCAGCGCACGGGCGATCGCGCGCCCGATGCCCCGACTGCCTCCGGTGACTATTGCCCGCCTACCGGCAAGCTGAAGATCCACGATGACTCCGTATGACGCGTGTGACGTGCACGAGGTCTACTACCGGGCCGACGCTCCGGGCACAGCCGGAAACCGGACTCCGAGACGATCAGAACGCCCTCTCGGGATCGCACCATGATGGCCAGGAAACACCGACCGGCCACACCGCCGGGCCGGCTCCGGCTGCCCTCGGCTGCTCCGGCAGTTTCCTGATGCGGGGGGGCACCCGCATCAGGATCTCGGCGATCAGGGATCCCAGCGAAACGAACCGGGCGCCGCAGCACAGCCGACATCCGGCGAATTACGCGGTGCCACCGCACCGATACCGGCCATGAATGACAGCGAGACGGCGGGAATCAGGTATCGGGTATCACGAATCGGAAAAAGAACCGCAGGGAATGCACAGACCGACCCGCTTCGGCCCGGTGCCCACACCGGTACGCTGCGCATGCGCGGCCCGACCGGCATCCGGGTGGCCGACGCACCGGGCACGGGCCAGCCCAACCAGCCCGCGATCAGCAGCCGGGACAGCTCGCGGAGATGACGCGCAGCAGGTCGATGTGCTGGCGGGTGACCAGGTGGGCGATCCTCAACACCCCCCAAACATGACCACACTTTCTCGATCGGTCAAGTCCAGATTAGATGTGACACGCATCACCCTATGATCTGACGCGCGGCAATCACAGACAGTTGCGCAAGCGCTCGCGAAAACGGCGGTGGGCGACGTTCTATTCCGGCCAAGAACGGCTTGACAACAGATTCGGTCCTGCCGCAGAGTCGCGATGCGCCCGTGCGTTTGGGGCGGTTCACCCGAGACCTTCCAGCAGTCGGATACGGCGCGATCCGGCGGCCGGATACCCCGCCGGCGGACTCGATACCCGCAGCCATCTGGCCACATAGTGGTAACAATTCCCGCGGCGTGCGGCGCGGGCGTCGGTCAGGTGCCGGCGTCGGTCAGGTGCCGCAGTCGGGCATGCCTCCACCGCCGACCAGCACACACCGATGTCCAGCACACACCGATGTCCGTTTTCACGTCCGCTCCGCTGGAGAGGACTCCCGTCACCGGCACCGCCGGCGGATCGAAGGGAAACAACCTCGTGAGCCAGACCCGGACAGCGCCACGGACCGTCGGGGATTTCATGTCCGAGCTGCAGGCCACCCGGGATGCGCAGTGGCCGCCCGAGCAGCTGCGGGCGCACGCCGAGCGTCGCCACCTGCTCGTGACGCAGGCGGATCCGGCGCGGTTCGTGGCGGTCGGTGACGTGGTGGCGCCGTTCGCGCTGCCCACCGCGGGCGGTGGGACGACCAGGCTCGCCGACCTGCTCACGCGCGGGCCCGCGGTGCTGCTGTTCTTCCGGTTCGAGTCCTGCCCCGCGTGCAACACCGCCCTGCGCGCCTATCAGGCGACCCTGGCACCGGCCCTGCGGAAGCTGGGCGCGACCCTCGCGGCGATCAGCCCCCAGGTCTCCACGCTGCTGTCCCGGGTTCAGGAACGCCACGGACTCGACTTCGTCGTCGCCAGCGACCCCGGCCATGCCCTGATCGACCGCTTCGGCATCGGCTTCGCTCCGACGCCAACGGAACGCGAGGCCTCGCGCCAGCAAGGCATCGATCTTGGCGAGATCCTCGGCACCGGCGAGTGGGTGCTGCCCTACCCGACCGCCGTCGTGATCGACCAGAACCGGACCGTCCGGTTCGCCGACGTGCAGCCCAACTGGATGGTGCGCGCGGAGTCCGCGGACATCCTCGCGGCGGTACGCGGGCTGCGCGCCGAAGGCCCGTCGATCACCACGCCGCGCACGACCCCGCTCGCCGACCAGGCGAGCGCCGCCACGGAAGGACGCTGATCACGATGCCACTGCCCGCCGACACGTCGACCCTCGCCTCCCCCGCTCCGGCCACCAGCGCGCCCGTTCCCAGCGCCGCCGCTCCCGACAGCACCACGGTTCCCGCCGGCACCGCAGTTCCGGACAGCACCGCAGTTCCGGACAGCACCGCGGTACCCCTCGCGCAGACCCCGGGCGACGAGCCGAGCGCGCTCATTCTCGGGTCGGGCCATGAGCCGGCCGAGGAGACGAGCGGGAGTGGCTGGAGTGGCCTGGTCTCCCCCGCCGAGGGCGGGCAGTGGCCGCGGCCGGTGCCGGTGCGCTCGGTGGAGGAGGAGCGGCTGCACCGCAAGCGCAAGCTGGCCGCGGCCTACCGGATCTTCGCCAAGCTCGGTCTGGCCGAGGGCCTGTCCGGCCACATCACCGCGCGCGACCCCGAACTCACCGACCATTTCTGGGTGAACCGGTTCGGCCTCGACTTCAGCCGGATCACGGTCTCGAACCTGCTTCTGGTCAACTCCCACGGGCAGATCGTCGAGGGGCAGCCGCCGCTGAACACCTCCGCTTTCGCCATCCACTCCCGCATTCACGCGGCCCGGCCCGACGTGATCGGCGCCGCGCACGTCCACTCGCCCTACGGGCGCGCCCTGTCCGCCCTCGGCGAGCCGCTGCACCCGATCTCCCAGGACGTCCTCGCCTTCTACGGCCACCACTCGGTGTTCACCGAGTACAACGGGGTCGTGCTCACCGAGGACGAAGGGGACAAGATCGCTGAAGCGCTCGGGCCGCACAAGCTGGTGATCCTGCGCAACCATGGCCTGCTCACCGTCGGCGCCAGCGTCGAGGCGGCCGCGTACCGCTTCATCGCGGCCGAGCGCGCCGCCCGGACCCAGCTCGTGGCGGCCGCGGCCGGCCCGCTGATCCTGCTGGATCAGGAGACCGCCAGCCACACCGCCGGGCAGGGCGGACGGGACAACGACGGCGCCCGCTGGGCCTTCGACGCCCTGTACGAGATCATCGTCGAGGAGCAGCCCGACCTGCTCAGCTGACCATCAGGTGACATTCGTCACTATTGATCACCTCAAAACGGTCACGTATGGCAGTGGCCACCGGCCACCACGGTCACCATCGAGTGCCCGACGGGACCGCGACACACCCTCAAAACCCTACGCATCACGGCGAAACACGTGCGATTCGGCCGTACACCGCGGATCGGGCCGGAACATCGTCGGCGCCGGGCGCCGCCCACGACCGGATGTTGACGAACCTGTCGACTGTCGGGCATTGTTCACGCATGCGGTCGAGATTCCTCCCCGTGGCATGCCGCTACGTGGACTACAGGCGGACATCCAGCGCTCTCTGTCGCTGACCCTTTCGCCGTTCCGGTCCCGCACTTCCGGTTCCACCACGCTGGTCCGGTGGGCACACCTACTGGTTTTATTTCGTGCCACAAACATTTCCCTTCCGTAGCACGAGCCCGCTCAGCGCCACCTGCCTCGCCTTCCCGGCGGCGCAGGTGGGCGAAAGCATGCCATCGCCCTGCCCCCAGACCCTGAGCAAACGATCCGCGCGAGCCTAGTCGGGTGCGGCCCGGCCCGATGCCCCGGGAGACCGGTCGATGCCGACCGCCCGCGGCCTCGAGGGCTCCACCCGCTTTCCGCATGCCCTTTTGCTGCCACCCGCCGAGATTTCCCGTTCCTGAAAGGAAGACCGTTCCCCGTGAACGCACATCTACGAGCCGAATCGATCGCACCCGGTCGCCCCGGCGACTCGTTGGCGATGGGCCGCCGTGGTTTCCTCGGCCTCGGCGCGCTCGCCGGCTCGTCCCTGCTGCTCGCCGCCTGCGGCGGGGGAAGCGGCTCCGGGGTCGCGGCCGGAGGTGGTAAGGGCGGGACACTGCGATGGGGCTGGTCGGAGGTCACCTCCTGGGATCCCGTGACCTCGTCGGCGGGCTGGGATGTTCACGCTTTGTCACTGGCCTACGCGGCGTTGACCAAGCTGGACGAGAAGGGCAATCCGGTTCCAGCCCTGGCCGAGTCGTGGAAGTACAACTCCGCGGGCAATCAGATCATCTTTGTGATCCGCGCCGGCCTCACCTTCAGCGACGGAACGCCGCTGAACGCGACCGCCGTGCGCAAGAGCCTCGAGCGTGGCCGTGACTTCGCCGGCTCGCTCGTCGCGGCGCAACTGGTCGACGTCCAGGCGATCACCGCGGACGACAAGGCCCGCACCGTCACCCTCAAGCTGTCGGACGTCAACTACCAGATTCCGAGCCTGCTCGCCGGAAAGACCGGCATGATCGTGAGCCCCACCGCGTTCGAGAAGGACTCGAAGGGCCTCGCGACGAAACCGGTCGGCGCCGGACCGTTCCGACTCACCGCCTACGTACCGAACCAGTCGGCGAACCTGGTCCGGTTCCCCGGCTACTGGGACAACGCCAACATTCGCCTCGACGCCTTCGAGCTATATCCGGCGCCGGAAGCGGCCACGGCCATCGCCTCGCTACAGTCGGGACGTCTCGACGTCGCCCAGATTCCGGCCAGCCAGGTCTCCGCGGCGAAATCGGCGGGCCTCGAGGTACAGATCATTCCCTCACTGGTCACCACGGTGCTCGACGTGAACAACGCGATGAAGCCGTTCGACGACCCGCGGGTGGTCGAGGCATTCAAGCACGCCATTGACCGCAGCGCGCTGGCGAAGACCCAGACCTTCGGCTACGGCGTGGTCAACTACCAGCCTTTCCCGCCGGGATACGTCGGCCACAGCCCGGACGTGGAGAACGCGTTCCCGTACGACCCGGAGAAGGCGAAGAAGCTGCTCGCCGAGGCCGGCCACGCCACCGGCCTGGAGGTCCCGCTCACCACCACCGGGACGACGACGGCCCTGGCCGAGCAGGTCCAGGCGCAGCTGGCGAAGGTCGGCGTGAAGATCACCATCGACACGATTCCCGCTGCGCAGGCCACTCAGCTCATGTACATCCAGCATTCCAAGGCCTTCGCGGTGGACGGATTCGCCGGGCGGGACTCGGCCGTCCAGGCCTTCCAGGTGCTCTTCGGCACCGCGGGTCTGATGAATCCCGGCCGCAAGACGCCGCCCGAACTGAGCGCGGCCCTGAACAGGGTGCGCGAGACCCCGCTGGACGACCCGTCCTACCCCACGGCGCTGCAGGCGGCCACGAAGATCGCGGTCGAGAAGATGCCGAACATCTTCCTGTACACCCAGCCACGCATCCTCGCCCGTAAGAAGAGCGTCTCGGCGCTCGGCAGCTACCTCGTCGTGCAGCGTTTCGAGGGCGTCCGGGTGAGCTGACCCCGGGATCGGGGGGGGGGGGGGGGGGGGGGGGGGGGGGGGGGGGGGGGGACGGGGGGGGGGGGGGGGGGGGGGGGGGGGGGGGGGGGGGGGGGGGGGGGGGGGGGGGGGGGGGGGGGGGGGGGGGGG
>NZ_JALKFZ020000057.1 GCF_023243075.1 Frankia sp. AiPa1
GCGCCGGGCCGCCCGCCGCGGGAGTCGGTCGGCGAGGCGGCGCCGCCGACGGCGGGCACGGCGCCACCGGCCCGGCGGGCCCGCCGCCGGTGGTACCAGGGGCGGATCGTGAGCAGCCCGAGCAGCCAGACACCGACCGTCATCAGCAGGTACAGGCACCAGTAGTGGGTCAGCGCCAGGCAGCCGGCGGCCAGGGCCAGCCCGATCACCGATCGGGCTGACGGAGCCCGGAGCACCCGCTCGAGGGCGAGACCGCCGAGCGCCGTCAGCAGGACGATCAGGCTGTACATGCGGGTCTCGGTGCCGAAGTACAGCGCGAACGGCGAGGTCAGGTAGAGAACGACGGCGACCTTCGCGCCGCGGCTGCCGATCACCCGCTGCCCGAGCAGATACAGTGGCCAGGCAGCCAGGATGTTGATCACTGCGGACAGGGATCGCACGGCGAGGTTGCTCTCACCGGCGACGGCGATCCAGCCGTGCAGCAGCAGGTAGTACAGCGGCGGGGAACCGTCCTGGATCAGGCCGTCCCACATCGTGGTGCCCGAGCCGGACAGCGGCAGACGGGCAATCGCCACACTCTGCGCCTCGTCCAGCCAGAGTGCCTGGGTGGCGGTGAACCGCACGATCACCGAGGCGGCGACGAGCACGCCCACCACGACGGCGAACGCCCGTCCCGCGCGGTCGGGTGTGCTCTCGGCCTGGTCGACCGGCTCGGGCTTGTGCTCCGCCGGCCGCACCGCGACGTCGGTCACGGCAGTCCCTTTCCGTCCACGTGGTCCGCGGTGCGGCAGGTCAGCCGGGCCGGGCCTGGTTGGCCGGCGGGGCAGGCCCGCACCCGGGGTGCTGGTCTCGTGCGGCGGCCCCTGCGCCGGCGGGTCCGGGCGGGCGCGGGGGTCAGGCCGCGGGTCTGCTGCGCGTGCCACGGGTGTGGCCTCGCGTAGCGTGCGGCGATCGAGGGATCACCGCACGGCGGGGGCCGCACTCGAAGCGCGGGGCGGGAGCCCACCCGAACCCTGCGGTGGGGACCACACCCGAAACACATATTCAGGAGCACCTGCCTCGAGGTGAACTCCTCGCGGTGAACTCCTCGAGGCATAGTCTGGCGGTCTGCGCGCCCGCTGGCATGCCGGGCCCGCGCCCGCCGGGCGGCGGACTGTCGCCGCCGCGCATCGAGGCCATCCTCGAGACCGTCGCCCCGCGATCGGCGGCGGGCCGCCGAGACCATCAGCGCGGTCAGCGCGGCCAGCCACCGCCGTCACTGCTTGGCGGAGACCTCCTCGTGGTAGTCCTCCTCGACGTTGACCTCCCACACGTCGTGGTGGGTGCCGTCGACGATGTTCTCGACGGTGAGCATGGCGGTCAGCATCGAATGGTCCTGGTTGTTGTACCGGTGCATGCCGTTACGCCCAACAGGGTGCACGTTCGGCGTGTTCTCGGCCAGCCAGGCCCGGATGACATCCACGTTCTGCTTGTACTGCATGTCATAGTACGGGTAGGCCTTGGGCATCCGTACGACATACCCGGTCTCGACCTGCTGGGCCCGGATCAGCCCGAGTTCGACGAGCTCCCGGGTCGCGAGCTTGACGAGGTCCTCGTCCGAGCTGTTCCACGTCTCGTCGCCCTCGAAGACGAAATACTCCAGACCCAGACAGGTCCGGCCGTCCTTGACCAGGAACGGCGACCAGGACGCGAAGTTCTGGATGCGGCCGACCTTCACCGCGGGCGAATGGATGTAGATCCAGTTGTCCGGGAATCCGGCGGACGCCGGCACGACCAGCGCCACGGTGAGGAAGTCGCGGTACTTCAGCGCGTTCGCCGCGGCCAGCACGGGCGCGGGCGCGGGCGGGTCCATCACCCGCACCAGCGACGAGAACGACATCGACGAGATGATCTGGTCGGCGGAGTAGTGGTACTCGCTGCCAAGGTCGGTGCGGGACGACTCGGGTGCGCCCGCCCCCGGCCCGTAGCCGCCGGTCACCAACGTGGTGACCCCCGTGGCCCGGCCGTTCTCGTGGTGGATCTTACGGACCTTCTCCTCGAAGACGATCCGCCCGCCCTGCTTGACGATCTTGTCGGTGGCGGTCTCCCACATCATGCCAGGCCCGAATTTCGGGTACTGGAACTCCTCGATGAGGGAGGTGATGTCCTTCTGGTTCTTCTTCGGCAGCACCGCGTTGACGATGGCGTTGAACATCGACAGGCTCTTGATGCGCTGCGCGGCCCAGTCCGAGGGCATCTCGGCGACCGGAACGCCCCAGAGCTTCTCCGTGTAGGTCTTGAAGAAGGTGCGGTACAGCCGCCAGCCGAACCGGGCGACCAGCCAGTTCTCGTAGTTGCTCTGGTCCTTCGGCGGGCGCACCCGGGAAGCGGCATAGGAGGCGATGCAGCGCGCCGCTTCGACCACACCGAGATTACCCAGGGCGTTCGTCGCCTTCAGCGGGTAGTCGAAGAACTTGCCGTCGTAGAAGATGCGGCTCGACCGGGGCCGCAGCAGGAAGTCCTCGTCCGGGAGGATCTCGTGCCAGAGCTTCTCGACCTCGGGAACCTTGGTGAAGAAACGGTGGCCGCCGATGTCGAAACGCCAGCCGTCGCGCTGCGCGGTACGACTGATGCCGCCGACGACCGAGTCACCCTCGATAATCGTCACGGGCACGTCCCGTTTCACCAGCTCCCAGCCGGCGGTCAGGCCGGCCGGCCCGGCCCCGATGACGACTACCTCTGGCTTTTCGGTCACTGTGCCGGACCTCTCCTCAACACACCTGCATGGTCACTCCCGTGATCGGTGCCGTCGCACCGATGCGTGGGGGCGCCGGACCCTTGGGCCGGCCACGGGGTGAGTCTCGCACGTGTACGGCTGTGATCCATCCGCACCCCCTCGCCCTCTCGACCCGTCCCATCGTGGTACGCGGACGGGCTGCCCGCCCCCGGCGCAGTCCTCCAGGTCGGATACACCCGACGCTCTGGCATGGTGCGCACATGACGTCGGCGCTGTCACGAGACGAACGCGAACCGGCCGTCCCGCCCACCGCCGCTGCCCTGCCCGGGGTACTGCCCGCGGCTCTGCCCGGGGTACTGGTCGGCTGGTGCGCGCTGGCCTGGGGGATCGCGGCGAAGGACGGCCGCTATGGCGCCTGGGCGATGGCCGCCATCCTGATCGGCACCGCCGCCACCACCGTCGCCGTGGTCGCGATGGCCCGAGCCAGGCCGACCCGGGCCGCGGGCCTGCCGGCCTCGACCCCTCGGGCCTTGGGTTCGCCGGCCCCGACTCCGCGGGCCTTGGGTTCGCCGGCCTTGGGTTCGCCGGCCCCGACTCCGCGAGCCTCGGGTTCGCCGGCCTTGAGTTCCATCGGGGCGCGGGTCGGCTGGGCGCTGGTCGTGGCGACGGTGAGCCTCGGGCCGATCGTGCGTCACCCGCGCTACTACGCGGGCGGTACCCTCGCCCCGGTCGCCGACGTCCTCGCGATTCTCGCCGGACTGCTGGCCGCCGCGACGATCCTGCTGACGCCGAGTCCCCGCCTCGGTGCCTTCGGAGCCCGTGGTGCCCGGCTGCGCGCGTGCGCCGCGTCGTCCGCGCCCTTCTGGGTGGTGCTCGGCCTGGCCTGCGCCGCCGGTGTCGCGACGATCCACGCCGCGCCGCGGCCGCGTATCGATGTCTGGTACCTGTCGCAGGTCTCCGCGTCCGGCCTGGTGCACGGCGCGGACCTGTACCGCCAGCAGTGGGCGCCCGACCGGGCCTCCTACGGCGTCGACGGCCTGTTCGACGTCTACCCCTACCTGCCGTGGACGACGGTGCTGCTCGCCCCGGCGCGGCTGCTGCTCGGTGACGTCCGCTACGGACTGATCGCCGCCCTCGCCACCGCGGCCGTCTGCGCCCGCCGGCTGGGACGCCCGGCCCGCGCGGCCCTGCCCGCCGGCGCGAGCCTGCCCGCCGGGCTGGTCGCAGCGCTCCCGCTGCTGGTCGTGATCTTCCCCGAGTCGATGTACGCACTTCAGCAGTCGTGGACGGAACCGCTGCTGGTCGCGTGCCTGGCCGTGCTGGTGCTGGCCGGGCGCGGCGGGCACGGCCGGGTGGCGGTCGTCGCGTTCGCGCTGGCGCTGGCGACCAAGCAGCATGTGGCGCTGCTGCTGCCGCTGGCCGCGGCCTGGCCGGCGTTCGGCCTGCGGCGCACCGCGGTGAGCGCGGCAACGGCCCTCGCGCTCGTCGCGCCCTGGGTGATCGCCGGCCCGCGGGACTTCGCCGATGACGCCGTGTGGACCAACCTGCACTACAAGGTGCTCGGGCACTCGTTGTCCGTGCCGGGCTGGGCCTCCCACTTCGGTGTCACGCTCGGATTCGCACCAGCGCTGGTCGTGCTGGCCATGGCCTACCTGCTGGCCTGGCGGGCCCGCGGCGAGGCGGCCGGCCTCACGCTGGGCGGCGCACTCGTCCTGCTCGCCGCGGACCTCATGAACAAGCAGACCTTCTTCAACCACTACACCCTGCCGATGGGCCTGCTGGTCCTCACCGCCGTCCTGCTCGCCGCCGACGGTGGCGCACCGACGGGCGCCGCGCCGGGAGAACCTGGTCGCTGACCGGCGGTGCTCGGGCCGGCTGCCGCCGCGGTCCTGCGCGGTCTGATCACGTGCGCGTCCCCGTCGTCGGTACGACCCGACGTGTGGGGCGACCTCCTTCCCCGGTGGCCGCCCGGGTCAGCCCCAGTCCTCGCCGGCAGCCATGGCCGCGGTCGGAACCCCGCCGGTCACCACGACACTCCGGTCCGCCTGGCCGAGACGCGCGCCGGTGACCGTGGCGGCGCCGGTCGGTCGGCCGGTGGTGCGGACATGCCTGCTCCACATGTTCGTCATCGCACTGCATTCCCTTCATGTCGAGTTCCCGGTCATGGACGGGCCGGTGTGGCGGCGTCCGGCCTGGAATTGCGAGCCGGGCATCCCGGTGGAATACGAGGTTGTCCTCACCCCGGCGGAACGGGCTGCCGTCGCCCGAACAGGAGATGCGGCGTGATCAAGTCGGTTGTCATCGTCGGCGGCGAAACCACCGGTGGATGAGTGCCACCCATCTCAGGGCGGCGTTCGGCGATCGGATCGATGTCACTCGGGTCGAATCTGAACGGGTGTCGATGATCGGTGTGCGGGAGGTGACCTCCAGCGCCGTCCGGCATTTCTTCGACGATTTGCTCGTCCGTGACGTTCGAGAAGAGGAAAGATACGTTGTGTCCAACGACCGCGTCACCACGCAGTCCCGTCCACCCCGGGCGAGGCCCCGGGCCGGTGTGGGGGGCCTGCTGACGCTCCCGTTCCGCGGTGAGACCTGGCGGCATCTGCTGTACGCCCTGCTGGTGCCGCTGTTCGCCGGCCTGCTGCTGGTCCTGCAGTACGTGATGAAGGCCGCCTACGACAGCGGGCACGCGGGGGTGGGGCCGCTGGTGCTGCTCGGGGCGCTCGTGTTCGCCGCGGCGGCCGGCCCCGCCTTCGAGCGCATGCGGCTGCGGATCTTCTTCGACGAGCGCCTGGAGCGGCGTCGCAGCGGCCGCGTGTCCGGTGCCCTGGTCTTCCTGCTCGTCAACATCGTCCTGACGACCCTGTCCTTCGCGGCGGTGGTCGGCTGGGCGATCGTGTCCGCCCGTAACCTGACCTACCCGATCTGGGGCTGGGCGCCCTACCCCGATCCCGCGTGGGGCGGGCCGAGCCCGGTGGGCGCGGTGACCCTGCACTTCCTGGCCGGTGTCGTGGCGTTCTTCGCGCTCCCCTGGGTGACCGTGTGGATCACCGAGCGGCAGCGTGCCGCCGTACGCCGGTTCGCTGCCGAACCCTCCTGACCGCGCCTCGTCGCATCCAGGCCACGACCGACTTCCCGCCGCAACCGACCTGCGGCACGCCTGATCGCCGGTCAGGCCACCCGGGCCCGGGCCACGGCTTCGGGGCTCGGAACGCAGACACAGCAGCAGGACGAAGTCGGGCCGGTTGCTGAACGCCCGCGACTGAACCGCCCCGGGTCCAGAGCGGGACAAGTCCACCGGAAACCCATGGGGGAGAGCGAACCTCGGCACTCGCGTGTGCGCGAACGCATCGGAAGGAGAGGGAGCTCAGCGCAGGGTGGAGAAGCGCTCCAGGGAGGCGCCCTCATAGAGGTCGCGCTGGTAGACCTGGATCTGGCGGTCACGCATCGTGGCGAGCTGGTCGGAGACGACCGCGCACGCGCCCTCGAGAAACCGGTAGCCGTCGGCGCGCACGAGCAGCACCGCATGGTCGGGGCCGGCGAGGCGGTTGACCTCGGCGGCGAACGTGGTGCCGTTGGCGCGGCGCATCCGGTCGGGATAGTCGACCCAGTCGACCAGGGCCGGGCCGGAGGCGTCCGCGTAGACGATCTCCCGTACGGTCAGCGGGCCGTGGCGGACCAGCGCCCGGTGCACCGCCGGGCCGAGCTGGTCGGGGCAGTAGGCGACCACGTCCCCGGGGCGGGCCAGGGCCAGGATCTGCCCGGCGATCTCCCCGGCCTGGGTGCGTTCGGTCCGGGCCAGCTGCCAGCCGCCCACCAGGCCGCTGAACACGGCGAGCGCCAGTACGATCGCCCGTACCCGCGTCCCGGGCAGCACCGCGATGCCGAGTGCGGCCAGCAGCAGGCAGGCGGGCAGGGCGATGCCGGTGTAACGCTCGGCGTACGCGCTGCCGCCGAACATGTTCACGAAGTAGGCCAGCACCAGCGGCAGCAGCCAGATCGCCGCGAGATAGCGACCCGGTACCCGTCCGGTGACCTGCACCGCGAGTTCCCGGCCGCCGGCGGGGCGGGCGGTGAGCCCGATGAGCGCCCCGCCGAGCAGCACCACCCCGAGCAGCGCCCCGGTGGACTGCGGCCCGGCCCAGTCGAACACCGTGTCCAGCAGCACCTGGGCCTGCACCTTCGGCGCCCACGGAGTGCCGGTGTGCAGCATCTGGAACGCGAACGACGGCATCCACGGCGCGAACGGCACCGCCGAGGCGGCCATCGCCGCGAACGCCCGCAGCGTCACCCGCCGGTAGTACGGCCGCCGGCGGGCCTGCAGCAGCAGGAACGCCGCCACCGTGAAGATCAGCAGGAACGTCCAGTAGTGCGTGTAGACCAGTGCGGTCGTCGTCAGCGTCAACAGGGCGAGCCGCGGCCAGGCGGACCGTTCCAACGCCCGCACCGCGGTGAATCCGAACACGAGCACCAGCAGCACGACCAGCGAGTACATCCGGGTCTCGCTGCCGTAGCGGATCGCGTACGGGGAGCAGGCGAACAGCAGGAGCGTCGCCGTCGCCACCCAGGTCGGGGCGTTCGGCCCGGCGTTGCCGGCGCTGGACGCGAACCGCCCGACCCGCCGCCCGGCGAGCCACGCCATCGGAAGCGTGAGCAGCGACAACACGCCGGACAGCGCCCGCACGGCCACGTCACCGTCGCCGAACACGCTGATCCACATGTGCAGCAGCAGGTAGTACAAGGGCGGTGAGCCGTCATGACGCAACGCGTGCAACAACCCGGGGACGGGACGGGACGCGATCGCGACGGTGAGGGACTCGTCCAGCCACAGATGGCTCGGGGTCGCGAACCGCAGCACCGCGCCGAGCGCGACCGCGATCCCGACGCCGACCATCAGGATGGTGCGCGCGTTCTCGCGGGCCAGCGTCCGCCCGGCGCTCACGGCCCGCTGGGAGATACCCACCGGACCCTGCCGCGCCGCCGTGCCCGAGCCGGCCGGGCCGGCCGGGCCCGCTGGGGACTCGGACGGCACGTCCGGCGGGTGCGCGTCGGCGGGCGGCCTGCCACCCGCGGCCGGCCGGGTGTGACCAGGCGTGCGGGGTTCGGGCAGGACGGCCGGTCCGAGGCCAACCTCGCCGCTGTCCGCCGCGTCTGCATCCACGATGGGGACGCTACCCATCAACTCGCCGCACGATCTTGCCTCCCGTCCCGGGACCCGCCGCGCGCCGGGGGAGTACGCGCCGGCTGTGGCGACGTCGGCCTCGTCGCCCACACCCTCAGCTTGTCATCCGCCGGTCACCGTGCGGCCACCGGGCCGTCTCCGTCCGCCCACGCCGACCCACCTTGACGTCCTCCCCCGCCTGAAGGCGGGGGATTCCAACTCCTACACGCCCACCAAGGGAGGTGCGCAGTGTTGAGGT
>NZ_JALKFZ020000177.1 GCF_023243075.1 Frankia sp. AiPa1
GGGGGGGGGGGGGGGGGGGGCGTGGACCGGGCGCTGGGGGGGGTGGGCGCGGCGCGGGGGGGGGGGGGGGGGGCGGGGGGCCGCCCCCCCCCCCCCGCGACGGCGGCCCGCCCGCCGCTGCGCGCGGCGCGACCCCGGCCGGAGCACATCCCGCTGTCCCCGGCGCAGCGCCGGCTGTGGCTGGTGGACCGGCTCGTCAACGGCACCGACGCCTACAACTACCCGCTGGTCCTGCGCCTGGCCGGCCGGATCGACCTCGCCGTGCTGCGGGCCGCCATCGCCGACCTCGTCGACCGGCACGAGGTACTGCGCACCGTCGTCGCCGCCGACGACGGCGTGCCCCACCAGCGCATCCTGGATCCGGCGGCCGCCGCGAGCCGCATCGAGGTCACGCTCGAGACAGTGACCTCAGCGGAGATCACCGCCGCGGCCGCGCGGCCGTTCGACCTGACCAACGAACCGCCGCTGCGGGTGCACGTTCTGCGCGAGCCGGACGCCGACGTGCTGCTCATGGTGCTGCATCACATGGCCACCGACGAGTGGTCCGACCGGCCGTTCCTGCTCGACCTGGACGCCGCCTACGCCGCCCGGCTCGCCGGGCGGGCTCCCGGCTTCGCGCCGCTGCCCGTCCAGTACGCCGACTACACGCTGTGGCAGCGCGACCTGCTCGGCGACCCGGCGGACCCGGACAGCGTCGCCGCCCGCCAACTCGCCTTCTGGCTGGACGCGCTGCGCGGTATGCCGGCGGAGATCGCCCTGCCGCTGGACCGGCCGCGCCCGGCGGTCCGCGACGGCGTGTCCGGCCGCGAGGCCCGGGTCCTGCCCACAGGCGTCACGGGCGGGCTGCGCGCGCTGTGCGCGGCGAGCGGCACCAGCATGTCGATGCTCGTGCACGCGGCGCTGGCCACCCTGCTGCACCGGCTCGGTGCCGGCGACGACATCCCGATCGGCGTGCCCGTCGCCGGACGGTCCGATCCGGCGCTCGACGGTCTCGTCGGGTTCTTCGTCAACACGCTGGTGATCCGCACGGATCTCGCCGACAACCCGACGTTCCGGGAGCTGCTGGCCCGCACCCGCCACAACGACCTGGCCGCCTTCGACCACGCCGATGTGCCGTTCGAGGACGTCGTCGCGGCCTGCCGCCCCCGGCGCACCCCCGGCGTCAACCCGCTGTTCCAGGTGATGGCCGGCTACCACCATCTGGGCGGCGACGACCGGGCCCTGTTCGGCCTGCCGGTGAGCTGGATCAACCCGGAGGCCGGCAGCGCCAAGTTCGACCTGGACGTGACGTTCATCGACCGCGCGGCCACCGGCGAGATCACCGCGCTCATCGAGTTCGCCGTCGATGTCCTGGACCCGGCCAGTGGCGCCCGCCTCGCCGACCGGCTCGTCCGGCTGCTCGCCGAGATCGTCCGGAATCCCGACCGCCCGGTCGGCCGGCTGGCGTTGGTCGACGACGACGAGCGCGCCGCCGCCCTGCGCTCCGCCGCCGGACCGCGCCGGGAGCCGGCCGGACCGGCGGTACCCGACCTGCTGGAGCGGGCGGTGGCCGCCCATCCCCACCGGGTCGCGCTGGTCACCGCGGCCGGCCGGCTGACGTTCACCGAGCTCGCGGGCGAGGTGGCGAGGGTAGCCGGTCTGCTCGCCGGGCGAGGGGTCGGTCCCGAGGCGGTCGTGGCGCTCGCCCTGCCCCGGGCACATATGGTTCCGGCGATCTTCGGAGTGCTGGCGGCGGGCGCGAGCTACCTGCCCCTCGACCCCGAGCAGCCGGCGCAGCGGCTGGCGTTCCTGCTCGCCGACGCCGCCCCGGCGGCCATCCTCACCACCCGGGAGTTCGCCACCCGCCTGCCGGACCTGGCCGACCTGCCGGACCTGGTCCTGCTCGATGCCCCCACGGCCCCGGCCCCCAGAACCCTGGCCCCCGCGTCGCACCGGCGACCCGAGCCGTCCAGCGCGGCCAGCGTGATCTACACCTCGGGGTCGACCGGTCGGCCCAAGGCGGTCGTCGGTACCCATCGCGGGCTGGTCAACCTGTTCGGCTCGCATGTCGTCGACCTCGTCGCCCCGGCCGAACGCGTCGCCGGGCCCGAGCGGGACGCGCTGCGAGTCCTGCACGCCGCCTCGTTCAGCTTCGACGGCTCCTGGGAGCCGCTGCTCTGGCTGCTCGCCGGGCACGAGGTGCACGTCGTCGACGAGCACACCGTCCGTGACTCCGCCGCGCTCGTCGCCCAGATCGAGGCGGCCCGCATCGACGTCCTCGACCTCACCCCGACCCACCTGCAGGAACTGATGAAGGACGGTTTCCTGCGCCCGGACGCGCACCGGCCCGGCGTCCTTCTCGTCGGCGGTGAGGCGACCCCGGCGCCGCTGTGGGAGCGGCTGTGCGCCATCCCCGGCCTGGCCGTGCACGACCTGTACGGCCCGACCGAGTACTCGGTGGACGCCTACGGCTGGCACAGCGACGCAGTCCCAGCGGCGCCGATCGCGAACACCAGCGCATACCTGCTGGACCCGGCGCTCGAGCCAGTCGCGGACGGGGTGCCCGGGGAGCTGTACCTGGCCGGACCGGGGCTGGCTCGCGGCTACCTCGGCCGGCCGGGCCTGAGCGCGGGCCGCTTCGTCGCCGACCCGTTCGGCCTACCGGGACAGCGGATGTACCGCACGGGCGACCGTGCCCTCCGCCGATCGGACGGCTCGCTCGCGTTCCTCGGCCGGGTGGACGACCAGATCAAACTGCGTGGATTCCGCGTCGAGCTCGGGGAGATCGAGCGAGCCCTGGCGGCGGCGCCGGGCGTCCGCCAGGCCGCGGTGTGCTTCCGCCCGGACGCCTCGCCCGCGTTGCAGCTCGTCGCATACGTCGTACCTGATCAGGCTGTGCCCGACGCTGTGCCCGCACCTGCCGCCGCGCTCGGGGAGGCGGTGCGGGCCTACGCGGGCGGTGTGCTGCCGGGCTACATGGTGCCGCAGGCGGTCGTCGTGGTGGACCGGCTGCCGCGGACCGTCAACGGCAAGCTGGACCGGGCCGCGCTGCCCGAGCCGGAGGCGCCCGTCACCGGCGGTGGCCGCCGGCCCCGGGACGTTCGCGAGGAGCTGCTTGCCGAGCGGTTCGCCGCCGTCCTCGGCCTGGAGCGGGCCGGCCTGGAGCGGGTTGGCGTGGACGACGACTTCTTCGCCCTCGGCGGCCACTCGCTGCTGGTGATGCGCCTGTGCGCGGCGATTCGTTCGACGTTCGGCGTGGAGATCACCCCCCGGGTGGTCTTCGAGGACCCGACCGTGGCCCGGCTCGCCCGGCGGATGGATGCCGCCGGGGCGGCCCGCCCGTCCGTCAGCCGCCGCGCCCGCCCGGACCAGCCGCCGCTGTCCCACGCGCAGCTGCGGCTGTGGGTCCTCGGCCAGGTCGAGGGGCCGAGCCCCACCTACAACATCCCGCTCACCTGGCGGCTGACCGGTCCCCTGGACCTCGATGCGCTGCGCGCCGCCGTGGACGACCTGGTCGCCCGGCACGAGGCGCTGCGCACCGTTTTTCCCGCTCCCGACGGCGAACCCATCCAGCGGATTGTTCCCCCGGCCGAGGCGGGTGTCTCCTTCGAGGTGATCGACTGGACGGCTGGCGCGGACCTCCTCGGCCGGGCCGCGGCCTACCCGTTCGACCTCGAACGGGAGGTGCCGGTGCGGGTCAGTGTCGTGCGCTGCTCGCCGACGCTGCACATCGCGCAGCTGCTTGTCCACCACATCGCCGCCGATGAGGGTTCCGACCTGCCGCTGTCGCGCGACCTGTCCGCCGCCTACCGGGCGCGGGCCGCCGGAGTGGCGCCGGACTGGGCGCCGCTGCCCGTCCAGTACGTCGACTACACGTTGTGGCAGCGCGGTCTGCTCGGCGACGAGTCCGATCCGGCGAGCCCCGCGGCCGCGTCCCGGCGGTTCTGGCGCGAGAGCCTCGCCGGCCTGCCCGTGGAGCTCGCGCTGCCCCTCGACCGGCCGCGTCCGGACGAACCGACCCATGCCGGCGGGATCGTCGAGACGTCGATCGGGCCCGACCTGGTGGCCGCGCTGCGGGCGCTCGGGCGGGACCACGACGCGAGCCTGTTCATGGTGCTGCGCTGCGCCGTCGCCGCCCTGCTGCACCGGATGGGGGCCGGTGACGACATCCCGATCGGCACCCCCGTCTCCGGGCGCGGTGACGCCGCTCTCGACGACCTGGTCGGGTTCTTCCTCAACACGCTGGTGCTGCGCACGGACCTGTCCGGCGACCCGTCGTTCGGCGCGCTGCTCGGCCGGGTCCGCCGCGGCGACCTGGCCGCCCTCGACCACCAGGACCTGCCGTTCGACCGGGTGGTGGACGCGGTCAACCCGCCCCGGCTGCTGGCCCGTCATCCGCTGTTCCAGGTGATGATCGTGTACCTGGCGGCGTCCGACGTCGTCGACGAGCTTGACCTCGGCGGGATCGTCGGGCGGCCGGAGCCGGTGCGCCGGGCCACCGCCAAGTTCGACCTGTCCTTCGACTTCGTCGAACGGCCCGGCGGCATGACCCTCGGCGTCGCCTACAGCGACGACCTGTTCGATCGTTCCACCGCCGAACGGATGGCGACCTGCCTGCGCCATCTGCTCGGCGCGATCGCCGCCGCGCCCGCGGCGCCGATCGCCGCGCTCGAGGTGACCGACGACGCCGGCCAGCCGGTCGTCTTCCCCAGCGGTCGGGCCGGCGGCACCGGGTTGGCCGGTGGGACAGTGGCGGTCGGCGGGCCGGGGCCCACGGCACGGCGCGCTCCCGCGAACGAGATCGAGTCGGCGCTGGCCACCGCGTTCGCCTCGGTGCTCGGTGCCGACGAGGTCGGCGTCGACGACGACTTCTTCGTCCTCGGCGGCGACAGCATCGTCGCGATGCGGCTGGTCACCCGCATCCGCGCCGCCGGATTCACCGTGACCCCGCGGCAGCTGTTCAACCACCGCACCCCCGCGACCCTGGCCACGGTCACCCGCCGCCGGGCCTCCCGGCCGGCCCGTTCCACGTCGAACGGCGCTTCCCGAGGCGTGCCGCCGACGCCGGCGTTGCAGTCCGCGCGGGCCCGGGGTGGCCGGATCGGGCAGCGGCTCGCGTTCGCCTCGTTCACCTCGCCGGTGCTGCTGCGCACGCCGGCGGAACTCGACCTCGACACCCTCGTCGCTGCCCTCGCCGCCGTCGTCGACCACCACGAGGTGCTGCGGGCCCGGCTGGTCCGTACGCCGGGAGCCGGCGCCGACGGCGGGCCGGCCTGGTCACTGACGATCGCACCACGCGGCGGCCTCGACGTGCGCGGCCTGGTCCGGCGGGTCGACGCGACCGAACTCGCCGCCGGTGACGGCTTCGGTAGCCGGCCTGGGCTCGCGATGCTGTCGGGGCTGGCCGTGGCCACCAACACCGAGATCGACCCGGACTCCGGCCAGATGCTGCGGGCCGTCTGGCTGGACGCGGGCGCGGACCGCCCCGGCCGGCTGCTGCTGATCGTCCACCACGCGCTGATCGACGGCGTGTCCTGGTCGGTCATGCTCGAGGACCTCGCCGCCGCGGCCGGCACGGTGCGGGCCGGCGGGTCGCCGGACCTGATGCCCGTTGCGGTCCCGTTCGCCGACTGGGCCCGTCGCCTCGACGACCGCGCCCGTGACCCGCGGACGGACGCGCGGCTGCCGTTCTGGGCGGATCTGCTGTCCCGCGCGGCCCCCGCTCGTTGGGCCGGCGGCGGTCCGTCGGAGCCGGAGTCGGCGGGCCCGACGACGGTGACGGTGAGTGTGCCGCCCCAGCGGGCCGCGGCGCTGCTGTCGACGGTGCCCGCCGCGTTCGGCATCGGCGTGGACGAGCTGCTGCTCGCGGCGCTGTCGCTGGCCACCGCCGAGACGCTCGGCGCGGACGCCCGGCTGCTGGTCGCGATGCAGTCGCACGGACGCCAGGAACACATCGTCGACGACCAGGATCTGTCCCGCACCGTCGGCTGGCTCGCCGAGATCTACCCGTTCCTGCTTGAACCGCCCGCGAACCTCGCGCAGCCGCGGAACGGGGCGGTGGACTCGGCAGTCGCCCGGGTGCGGGCGCTCATGGCGCGGATTCCCGACGGCGGAACCGACTACAGCATGCTGCGCTTCCTCAACCCCCGCACCGCGCCCACGCTCGCGGCCGGCCCGTCGCCCGCGATCTACCTGAACTACGTGGGACGGCTGACCCGCGGCCAGATCACCGACTGGTCGGTCGCGGCGGAGGACGAGGTCCTGTTCGCGGACTGGAACGAGGACCAGCCCGACCCGTTCCCACTGAGCGTCATCGTACGGGTTCTCGACGGCCCGGATGGTCCCGAGCTCACCGCGCGGTGGACCACCGGGGTCGACGCGCCGCCGGCCACCGCCGTGCGGGACCTGGCCGCCGCCTGGGAACGGGCCCTGGCCGCCCTGGCCGACCGCGCCGCCGAACTCACCTGACCAGCCCAGCCCCCGACGAGCCCGAAGAGAGAGACCAGTGACCGATTCCCATCGCGAGGCCGTCCAGGATCTGACGCTCGGCCCGTTGCCGGCCTGGGGCACGGGCTGCGTCCAGACCATGATGGACACGCTGACGTCCACCGAGGAGCCGTTCCCCTGTGTGTTCGCCGTGGCGGCGGCGAACCGTGGCGGCCTGCGCTTCGGCTTCGTCGACGACCTGGACGACCGGCGGACGTGGCCCGTCCTGCCGGACATCCTCGCCACCTATCTGTCCGTCTACCAGGAGATCTCCCGCAACACCTCGCTGGTCGTCTTCTTCAGTTCCGGCCAGCAGGCCGACGTCATCGCCTACGAACAGCGCTTCTGGTCGCTGCTGCAGTACCTGCATGACGGGGACGGCGAGCCCTGGCCGTCGGACATCCCGACCGAGACCGACGATCCCGGCTGGGAGTTCAGCTTCCGCGGTACTCCCATCTTCGTCGTCTGCAACACCCCGGCCCACCAGCGGCTGCGCAGCCGTAGCAGCCCCGTCTTCACCATCACCTTCCAGCCGCGCTGGGTCTTCGAGGGGCTCGAGCCCTACACCCCGCGCGGTGCGGCCGCCCGCAGGACGATCCGCGAGCGCCTGCGCCGGATGGACGAGGTCGACTCGACTCCGCTGCTCGGCTCCTTCGGTGACCCGGCGAACCGGGAGTGGAAGCAGTACTTCCTGCGCGACGACGCGACGGTCGCCGACGGCTGCCCCTTCCTCGCCGACCGCGCCCGCTCCCGCGCCGTGGCGGGCGTGCCGGCCGGATCCGAGCTGTTCAAGGTGGTCGTCAACGCCGAGGAGCAGTATTCGGTGTGGCCGGCGGGGCGGCGCAACGCGCTCGGCTGGTTCGACACGTCCGTCGTCGGGACGCGCGAGCAGTGCCTGGACAGCATCGCGTCGACCTGGTCCGACCTGCGGCCGCGCAGCCTGCGGCGCCGGATGGGCCGGACGCGCCCGCCAGTGGCGTCGGGTGCTGACGTCGAGCGTGCGGCGGTCTCGCTGTGAACCGCGGGGAAGCCGTGCCGCTGTCGTCCGCGCAGCGTCGGTTCTGGTTTCTGCACCGGCTCGATCCGGCCGGCCACGCCCAGCATCTCTGCCTCGGGCTGCACCTGACCGGTCCGCTCGACGTCGTCGCGCTGAGCGCCGCCCTGCACGACGTCGTCGACCGGCACGAGATCCTGCGCACCGTCTACCCGGCGGACGCGGCCGGCGAGCCGACGGTGGTCGCCCTCACCCGGCTCGGGGTCGACCTGCTGACGGTCACCATTCGCGACCTGTCCGTCGAGCTGCGCGACGCGGCCGGCGACGCCACCGCACCGATCGACGCCTTCGACCTCATCGACCCGGCCGACGAGGGGGCGTTGCGGGCGGCGGTGGTGGCGTTCGGGCAGGAACCGATCGAGATCACCGACGAGATCCCGCTGCGCGCCCAGCTCGTCCGGGTCGGTCCGGGTGACCATGTGCTGCAGCTGGTCCTCGCCCGCATCGCCGGGGACGAGTCCGGCTGGGAGGTCCTGCTCGCCGATCTCGCCGCTGGCTACGAGGCGCGTTGCCAGGCCCGCCGGGCCGAGCTCGGCCCGCCGCCAGCCCAGTACGTCGACCATGCCCGGCGGGCCGCCACCGCCGAGCGGCGGCTGGAGATCGCCGGTCAGCTCGCCTGGTGGCGCGAGGAGCTCACCCCGCCACCGCCGCCGCTGACCCCCGCCCTCGCCGGCGCGGCGGCGACGCCCACCGTCGGCCGTCCGAGCGGGCAGCACCGGATCACCCTGACCCCGCGGGTCAGCCGCGGGCTGCGCGACCTGGCCGCCGCCCACGAAAGCAGCCTGCCCGATGTGCTGTTCGCCGCCGGGATCGTCCTGCTGCACCGGTGCACCGGCCAGGCGGACATCGCGGTCGCCGCCTGCGTGCCCGGACGCGACCGGTCCGGGTTCACCGGGGTCGCCGGCAACTTCGACAACCTCGTGGTGCTGCGCGTCCGGGCGGACGCCCACCAGACGTTCGGAGCGCTGCTCGACGCGGTCCGCGAGCGTGCCCGGGCGGCCCGGGACCACGGGGACGCGCCGTTCGACGAGGTCGTGCGCGCCGTGCGCGCCGGGCTCGGCCAGGGCCGGCCCTCCCGGGGCGCGGCGGCGGGCGGCGGGCTGGTCGACGTCCTGGTCCACTACCAGACCCCGCTGCCCCGCGACATCACCCTCGCGGGTCTGCGGGCCGAGCCGCTGCGGCTGGGTACCGGTGGCGGCGGCGGGCTGCCGCTCGCCCTGCTCGCCGAGGACGACGGCGGCACCATCACGGTGAGCGCCGTCGTCGACACCGGCGTGTTCACCGCCGCCGACGCGCAGCGGTTCGCCGGACGGCTCGCCCGGCTGTGCGAGCAGCTCGGCGCCGACGCCATCCTCGGCGAGCTCGACCCGATGACCGCCGCCGAACGCCACCTCGTCGTCGACGACTGGCCGAGCGGGCGGGTGGAGCCCCTGGTCGACCGTTGTCTGACCGACCTCGTCGCCGACCAGACCCGCCGCACCCCGGGCGCCGCCGCCGTCGTCGCCGCGGGTAGCCGCGTCACGCTCACCTATGCCGACCTCGAACGGCGGGCCGACGCGGTGGCCGAGGCGCTGCGGGCGGCCGGGGTCGGTCCGGAGGTCACCGTCGGTGTGTGCGTGCCGCGGTCGGCCGCCCTGATCGTCGCGCTGCTTGGCGTCCTGCGGGCCGGTGGGGCCTTCGTCCCGCTGGAACCATCCTGGCCGGCGCGCCGGATCGCCACGGTCGCCGAGGGCGCCGGGATCACCGCCATCGTCGCCGCGCAGGGAGTCACCCTGCCCATCGCGGCGGTGCCGGGCCTGCGGCTCGACCTCGCCGGACGACTCGTTCCGGCGGCCGCGGACACGGTTCCGCGGAACACCATGATCGCCGATTCCGCCGCCGCCGGGCCGGAGGTCGATCTGGAGAATCTGGCGTACGTCACCTTCACCTCGGGGTCCACCGGTGAGCCGAAGGGGGTGATGATCCGGCATCAGGCGATCTGCAACCGACTGCGCTGGCAGGTCGACCTGCTGCGGCTGACCGGCGACGACGTCGTGCTGCACCGGGCGCCGCTCGGGCTCGACATCTCGATCAACGAGATCTTCCTACCGCTGGTCGCCGGGGCCCGGCTCGTCGTCGCACCGCCGGGGGTCGAGGGCGACCCGGGGGCACTGCTGGAGATTATTCGCGAGCACTCGGTTACGTTCTGCTATGTCGCGACGTCCATGCTCGAGGCGATGCTCGACCATCCGGCGGCGCCGACGGCGGGACGGTCGCTGCGCTACGTCTGGTGCGGCGGCGAGACGATGGGGGACGAGCTCTACCGGCGCTTCCGCGAGCAGTGGAACGCGTGGATGTTCCACGGGTACGGGCCGGCCGAGGCGACGATCGGCGTGTCCCACCGGGTGTTCGAGCCGGCGACGGCCGCCGCCCACGTGACGATCGGCCGGCCGAACCCGAACACCCAGCTGCGGGTGCTCGACGCCGAGTACAACCCGGTGCCGGTCGGCACGGTCGGTGAACTGTTCGTCAGCGGGCTGCCACTGGCTCGCGGCTACCTGGGCGACCCGCGCCGTACCGCGGATCGCTTCGTTCCCGACCCGTTCAGCCCGCGGGCCGGCAGCCGGATGTACGCCACCGGCGACCTGGCCCGGTTCCGCACCGACGGGGAGATCGAGTTCCTCGGCCCGCGGGAATGGCTCGGGCGGTGGCTGCCCCGGCACATGGTGCCGGATGTGTTCGTGGCCGCCGCGGGCCTGCCGTCGACGTCGAGCACCCCCGCCGAGCACGTCGAGCCGGCCCCCGGCCTCCAGCGGCAGATCGCCGACGCCTGGTCGGAGGTCCTCGGCGGCACGCGGGTCGGCGCTCGGGACGACTTCTTCGTCCTCGGCGGCCACTCGCTGCTGCTCGGGCAGGTCCAGACCCGCCTCGGCCGCGAGCTCGGCCATCGCGTCGCGCTCGCCGACCTGTACGCGCACAGCACCGTCGAGGATCTCGCCCGCCGCCTGGGCGCCCACAACCACTCCAGCGGGAACACCAGCGGGAAGAGGAGCCGATGACTGACAGCCTGGCCGCCCAGGTGATCGACGCCCAGCACGGGCCCGGAGCGCACGCGCTGGTGCGGGCGTTCGCGGCGAACCCGGCGTTCCGGGCGGCCGAGTGGAAGGAACTGACCACCGAGGACGATCCGTACCGGCGGCCCGTCCGCCCGGCCGACCTCGGCTGGCTGGACTACGGCGAGCCGCTGCGCGGCGACCAGATGCTGAAGCTGTCCGGCCTGCTCGGCCACCGGATGCTGCGCAACATCTACGACGCGGACCTGCTCCACCTGCCGGTGGGGGGCACCACCGGGAGCACCGGGAGCATCAGCAAGGCCGCCGAGCGGGACGCCGCCGACTTCTACAGCGCGGACAACCGGCTGCGCGGGGCGCTGGCCCGGCCGGTGCTCGAGCGGCACCTGTTCTCGTTCCTCGCCGGGCAGCGGCCGGGACTCGCGTCGACCAGCCTCGAGGCGGTCCGCGCCGAGCTGCACGGCCTGTGGGAGGCCCGCCGGGACCACCCGGGGGACGCGTTCGTCGCGCTGCGCGGCACCCGGGACCGGCGGGAGGCGACGACGTTCGCGCTGCTACAACTGTCGGCCTACCTGCCGGCGGCGCGCACCGCCGCCGCCCGCGCGGCCCTGGGCGAGTATGACCTCACCCAACCACGCGCCCGGGCGGTGCTGTTCGACGACTACCAACGCTGGGTCACCGACGGCCCGGCGTGGGCGGCGCTGCTCGGCGCGGCCGGGCTCACCGCCACGGTCGGCGCCTACTGGCAGCTCTACCTGAACACCGCACTCGCCCGTGGCAACCACCTGCACCAGCTGTCCCGCGCGCCCGAACGACACGCCGAGCTGCTCGGCGCGTACGTCCACCAGCGCATCGACGACGCGGCCGTCGCCGGCGGGTGGGCGGACGCGGTGGCGCAGGCCTTCGACGTCCGCCCGGCCCTGTTCGCCGGGGCTGCCGGTCCCGGGGCGCTGGACGAGCTGGTGGACGTGCTGCTCGCGCCGCTGGTCGCGGTGTGGGGCGAGGACGCGCTGCACGCCTTCCACGCCGGGTTCGTCGATGCCGCTCACCTCGCCCGCCGCCACGACCGGGACCTCGCCGAGCAGCTCGTCTGGGCGGACGCGATCGACGAGCACAAGGCCAAGGCCGAGGCCATCAACGCCTACCTGACCGAGGAACGGATCGAGGTCGACCTGGACACGTTCGTGGAGTCCTGCGACGAGACGTCGACGACACACGTCCACGACGAGCACCGCCTGGTGATGATCGAGTCGGGGGACATGCACTTCTGGAACAACGTCACCCACAAGATCTCGCTCAGGGATGGCGACAAGATCCTGATCCCCAAGTCGCGTCTGCATGGCTCGACCGTGCTGTCCGGGTCATGCACCTACCACCAGCCGATCATCCCGGACGAGATGTACGCCAGGTTCTGAGCCGTTGCATAGGTAAACCTTACTTGCTAACCTGCACATCGGCACTGGGAGTAAATGGAAATGGCTGTGCAGCCGGCGACACTCGCCTCCTGGAACGACACCAGCGAGCCGCGGTCCACCACGACCGTCGCCGAGATGTTCACCACCCGGGTGCGGCTCGGCTCCCACGCCCCGGCCCTGGTCGCGCCCGCGTTGGCCGGGGATCCCGTATCGGCCGGGAATAAGGTGCGGCTCACCTACGCCGAGCTCGGGGCGCACGTGTTCCAGCTCGCCCGCGCGTTGCGGGACCGAGGCCTGCGCCCCGAGGACGTCGTCGGGATTCGCCTGGCCCGTTCGGCGGAGATGGTCGTCGCGGTGCTCGCGGCCATGGTGGTCGGGGGGGCGTTCGTCCCCGTCGACCCGGCCTGGCCCGAGCAGCGCCGCCGACGGGTCCTCGCCGACGCGCGGGCCCGCCTGGTCATCACGGGGGCGCCGCCGGCCAGCTCAGCGGATGGGGTGCCGGCGGTGGGCGTGGACCTCACCGCCTGGGCGTTCGGCACCTGGTCGGCCGAGCCGCTGGACCTGTCGATCCCGGGCGACGGGCTCGCCTACATCATGTTCACCTCCGGGTCGACCGGGGCGCCCAAGGGCGCGATGATCCGCCAGGACGCGATCGCCGAGCGGCTGCGCTGGCAGGTCGAGGACCTGTTCGGCTTCGGCGCCGACGACGCGGCGCTGTTCAAGGCTCCGCTGTCGTTCGACATCTCGATCAACGAGATCCTGCTGCCGCTGGTCAGTGGCGGACGGCTCGTCGTCGCCGAGCCCGAGGGCGAGCTCGATCCTGGCTACCTGCTCGACCTGATCGCCGACGAGCAGGTCACCTTCGTCTATCTCGTGTCCTCCATGCTGGACATCCTGCTCGAGGCCGCGGCGGGCACGTCCGATCTGGACTCGCTGCGCCACGTCTGGTGCGGCGGTGAGGTGCTGACGCCGGCGCTGTTCGCCCGCTTCCGCGAGCAGCTCGGCACCGCGCTCTACCACGGGTACGGCCCGGCCGAGACGACGATCGGCGTCTCGCACGTCATCTATCGGGACGACGACGCCCGCCTCGCCGCGTCCATCGGCCGGCCGAACCCGCACACCCAGCTGCACGTCCTGGACGACACCTTGGCGCTCGTGCCGGATGGCGAGGTCGGTGAGCTCTATGTGGCCGGATTCCTGCTCGGCCGTGGCTATGCCCACAACGGCGGGCTGACCGCGGCCCGGTTCGTCGCGAACCCGTTCAGCGGCGGCGGCAACCGGATGTACCGGACGGGGGATCTTGCCCGCTGGAACAGCCAGGGATGGCTGGAGTTCGTGGGCCGGGCCGACAACCAGGTGAAGATCCGCGGGATGCGTCTCGAGCTCGAGGAGGTCGAGGCGACGCTCGCCACCCATCCACGGGTGCGGCGCGCGGCGGTCGTGCTCTCCCGGGACGGTGCCGCCCCTCGGCTGCTCGCCTTCATCGTCGCCGACGGGGCCGCCGCGGACCTGCTGGTCGGTGACCTGCTGGCGCACTGCGGCGAGCGGCTGCCCGAGTTCATGGTGCCGAGCACTGTCACGGTCCTCGACACGCTGCCCGTCACGCCCGGTGGCAAGGTCGACCGCCGCGCGTTGACTCCGCCCTGAGCGGCGCATGCCGCACCTCAGGTGATGACCCGCAGACCGGCGACCGCGGTCCTCGCGTTCGCGACCGATAAGGAAACGAGACAGTAGTGCGAAAGAGACGGAAACTCCTGGCCGCGTTGGGTATGGCGATCGCGGCCCTGGTCGTCGCGGCCGGCTGCGGCAGCAGCGGCAGCGATGGCGATAGCGGCGGCGGGGCGACAGCGTCGGCGGGCACTGCGCAGGGCAGCTTCCCGGTCACCCTGAAGAACAAGTTCGGCACCACGGTCATCACGTCGCAGCCCAAGCGGATCATCGCGCTGAGCTTCGAGGAGGACACTCTCGCCACGCTTGGCATCACGCCCATCGCCTACGCGAAGGACGAGTACGGCGCGGACGCGGACCTGCCCTGGCTGAAGGGCAAGCTCGACCTGTCGAAGAGCACCCCGCTGGCGACCAGCGGCGACCTGAACCTCGAGAAGATCGCCTCCCTGCACCCCGACCTGATCCTGGCGACCAACTTCTACAGTCTGGCGGACTACTACGACCGACTGTCCAAGATCGCTCCTGTCGTCGGCTACACCGAGGACGCGGGTATCGCCACCTGGCAGGAGAACAGCCTGCTCATCGGCAAGGCCGTCGGCCGGGAGGCCGACGCGCAGAAGGCGATCGACGCCACCCAGAAGGTCATCAACGGAGTGAAGACCGATCTGCCGGGTATCGCCGGCAAGACGTTCGCCTACGCGTACTACTACGAGCCCGGCGGTCTCGCGGTCATCGACGACCCGAAGACCGTTTCGGTCCAGCTGTACACCGACCTCGGGATGAAGATCTCCCCGTCGGTGACGGCGAACGTCAAGGACCGGTCGCTCAGCATGGAGAAAATCGGTGCTCTTGACGCCGACTTCCTGCTCATCGGTTACGCCACGCCGGCGCTGAAAACCGAGATGAACGCCAACAAGCTGTTCACGGATATTCCCGCCGTCAAGGCCGGCCGGGTTCTGCAGGTCGACGCCTTCACCGCCGGGGTGGTCAACAACCCGACCATCCTGAACATCCCGTGGCAGCTAGACCAGCTCAAGCCGACGCTGACCAAGGTCGCCTGAAAGTCACATCGGCAGCTCGCGCGGCGCGTGCCGCCACCGCCGCGCGCCGCGCGAGCCGATTTTTCTACCCGTAGGTCCTTCCCGACCGGGGCGGACGGGCGGACCATCGTTTCATGACACTGACGTACGGGGTGCCCGGCCGTATCGACATACCCACCGTCCTCACCTCGCGGCTGGTTCTGCGCGGATGGCGGCCCGAGGACCTCCCGCCGTACGCGGCGATGAACGCCGACCCGGAGACGATGCGTTATCTCGACGGCCCGTTCGGGATGGATGGCACCGAGCGTCTTGTCACCCATCTCATCGGCATGTGGGTGCTGCGCGGCCACGGCATGTGGGCGGTGGAGGAACGTGGCAGCGGCGAGTTCCTCGGCCGGGCCGGCTCATATGTCGCCGAGGGCTGGCCGGGCATCGAGGTCGCGGTGTCTATCCGTCGAGACCACTGGGGGCACGGTCTGGGCACCGAGGCGATCCGCGCATCGCTGGAGTTCGGTTTCGAACGGCTGGCGGTGGACGAGCTCATCACCTCGACGCACCGGGACAACGTCGGTATGAACGCCATCGCGCGTCGGCTCGGGATGAGCTACCGGGGCGTCGCCGACGTGGGCCCCTGGCGGGCCAGTAACGTCTACGCGATCACTCGCGAGGCGTGGCAGGCCCGCCGCGTCGCATTACTGCACTTTCATTCTTACGGTGAGCAGATGTCACGAAAACGAACTCCCGGCAGGTAGTACCGCCACGACGACCCGTCCAGGCCGCCGCCGGCGACCACGCAGGCGTAGGACACGATCGTTCCCTCGGTGAACTTTTCGGCCGCGGTGAGATTCCACAGGCGGATGGTCCCGTCATTGGCGCCGGAGGCCAGGATCGTCCCGTCCGGCGAGAAAGCCAGCGAGAGCGGCGAGAGGGTGTGCCCGGCCAACGGCATCCCGAGGGCCGTGAGCGCCGGCCACGGGGCCGAACTGCTCCCAGGGCCGCGCCGGTGACCGAGCGAGGCCGGGTCCGTCGCCCACAGCCGCACCCCGCGGCCCGCATCGACGCTGGCCAGGATATTTCCGTCGGGGGAGATCGCCAGCGCCCGGACGGCACCGGTGTCGGTACTGGCATGGGCGTAGACCACCGGCGGCTGCCCACAGCACGTGGTGACGGTGAGCTCGCCGGCCGCCGGCCCCGGCGATCCGTCGCCGCGTAGGGCCGGGCCAGCCTGGCCGCGGGCGACCACCTGAAATCGTCCGTCCCTGGAACGGACCAGCAGCGGGCTGCCGGCCTCGCTGGCCGCGGCGTCCGGCGTCCCGACCGGCGTGGAACCGGGGCGGTCCGGCTCGAGCCGCGGGCGCTCCGGCACGGTCAGGTCCCAGGTCAGGTGGTTGTTCGCCGTGTCGGAGGCGGTCAGGGTCTTTGCGTCGTCCGTGAGTGTGACGGAGCTGACCGGCCCGTGCAGCCCGGTCAGCGGGGCGCCGAGCGTGCTGGTCTCCCCGGAGCGAGCGATCTTCCAGAGCTGCGCCCGCGCGTCTGCCTCGCCGGCGGCGAGCAGGAGCGAACCGTCGGCCCGGCGGGCCAACGCCAGGGCTCCCACCGGTGCGCCGATGTTGAGGACACCGGTCGGTTCGGTGGCGAGGTCCTGCAGGAGGCTGTCCTCGCTGGCCTGGCCGGGGTCGATGGTCGCGGCGGCGAGGCCCAGCCGCAGCGCCTTGATCCGGTCGGTGCCCCGGGTGTCCCCAGCGGCGGCCAGCAGCGAGCGCGCCAGGGTCGCGATCCGCGCCTGGTCGGCGTCATGTTGGGCGCTGCGCGCGATCACGCCCAGAACGAGCGCCGCGACCAGCAGCGTCGACAGGAGCACGACCACGCCGCGCCGGCGCAATCGGGCCCGGCGGGCGATGGTGTCGGCCCGTTGGCCGCAGGCGTCGAGGAAGTGGCGGCCGGCCTGGTTGAGGTTGACGAGCGGTCGGTGGCCCTTGCGGAACCTGTCCCGCGAGCCCCACAGAACCCTGATGGCCGCGGCGAGCTGGTCGGCGTCCCACAGCGGCCCACCGCGGCCCCAGGCGGCCGCGGCCCGCTCGACCTGGCCCTCGGTGAACAGCACCGCCTCCCGCTCGCGGATCACCGAGTCCAACGGTGCCCACTCCGTCAGCAGTGCCTCGTGAACGACGCCGACCGCCCTGGCACCCAGACCCTCGCCGGGGGTCGAGAGCAGCCGCTGCTCGACGAACACCCCGAACGCCAGACGGAGCGCGTCGGTGGACAGCTCGTCGAAGTCGACGCGCCGCCGGGTGCGCCGGCCCACCTCGTCGATCGTGGCGAGCTCCGCCATGCTGGCGAGGATCTCCTCCCGGGACAGCCGGGCTTCGGTCACCGCCTCCTCGAGCACCGCATCGGCGCGACGGGCCAGCGCGCCGCGTACGCCGCCGAGATCCTCGTAGCGCTGCCGGGAGAGCCGGTCGCCGCGGGACAGGCCCTGGGCCAGTTCGTCCAGGGTGAAAGCCAGCAGCGGCAGCGCCTCGCCGCCCTCGGTGTCCTCCACCATCCGGGCGACCAGCTCCGGGTCCACCCGCAGCCCCGCGACCCGGGCCGGCTCCGTGATCACTACACTGAGCATCTCGCGGGACAGCGGGCGCAGCGGGAACGCGTGCAGGTTGGCGCTCTGCAGCTCCGGTATGGCGAACCACTGGTCCTGGAACTCCGAGCGCACCGCCACCACCACCCGCAGCGGCCCGGCGAGTCCCGCGGCCAGCACCGCGGCGAACCGGGTCCGTTCCTCGGGCGGGGTTCGGGTGAACAGCTCCTCGCCCTGGTCCACCACGACCAGCAGCCGAAGCCGGGCCGGCCCCGGCCCGGCTTCCAGGAGCTCCTCGGTGATCGAGAGCAGCGCCCCGGGGTCCTCCCGTAGCCGCTGGTCGAGCCCAGCGACCGTCCACGGCAGGCCGACGGAATCGGCGACGTTCGCCAGCGTCAGCGCCAGCTTGCGGATCGGGTCCCGTCCCGGCACGAACGGTTCCGCCACCAGCCAGCCCGGCTCCTCGGTGAAACGCGCGGTGAGCCCTGCACTGACCAGCGAGGACTTGCCGCACCCGGACCCGCCGACGACCAGCAGCAACCGCCGGTCGGACAGCGCCCGCAGGCGGTGCGCGAGCCGGCGCAGCTCGTCGTCCCGGCCGAAGAACACCCGCGCCATGTCCCGGCGGAACGGTTGCAGCCCCGGGAACGGCGACCGGTTCCACGTCGCCCGGCCGCCGTTCTTGTCCTCGCGTCGCAGTACCGCGTCGAGATCGCCGGCCCACTGCGCGTTCTCGTCGGCCGAGGCGTACTGCCGGTCCTCCAGCAGCGGTGAGGACACCCCCGGCTGCGCGCGCAGCGGCACCAGCATGCTGCCGACCTCGTGCGCGATCCCAATCTCATACGCGCACCACGGCGAGGCGTTGTACGCCTCGGTGACCACGCAGACGACCGCGTCCGCCGCGCGAAGTTCCTGGTGCAGGCGTTCCTTCCACAGGTCACCCGGTGGGATTCCCTCCCGGATGTTGCGCGCCAGAAATACCTGGTGCTTGTATGTGGCCAGTGCCCGGTGGACCTCGTCGGCCAACTCCCCGTCGGAGCTGGCGTGGCTGACGAAGATACGCGCCACTACACATCTCCAGTATTCGCGGTCTCCAGGAATCGTGAAAATATGGCCTTCCGCCGCCAGTTTACGGCCGGCCTGACCGGCCGGAGCTGGGTCGGTCGTTTGCTCATCCGGGGTGGGCAGGCGGTTTTTCGGTGAACGAATAATGTCGGCACGCTGAACCGAATATGAAGGAGGCGGGGGGATTTCGAGATCTGGCCCTCCGGGTCGGTCGCCGGATCGAGCCGCCGCGCGGGACGGGCCGGGGGTCCCCGGCGCGGCACACCGGAGGATCCTCGCCCGCCCACGTCGTGATCGAGGAACGGACGAAAACGTCATCTGAACGACACCATGCACGCGGATTGCCCGCTACACGAGCACCTGTCCCCCTTGGGAGCGGGGGCGTGGCCGAATGTCGGCGGTCCGGCTGCGCGCCCGGCCGCGGTTCGTGGCATGCTCGGAATCCGGCGACGCGGGCTTGGCCCCGGCGTCGCCTTGGCCGAATTGCCGCTGTGGCTGTCCTGGGTCCTCATCGTGGAGGTTCGTTGTGAAGCGTGTCGGTGCGATCGTTCTGCTGGTTGCGTTCGTGGGAGGCGGTTTCCTCTTCCGGCGGCAGCGCGGCAAGCAGAGCGCGTAGTCGCGTCCCGCGGCGAACGGCGGGTACTGCCGTCGGTCGCGCGGGTTGTGCGGCGCGAGACAGGGCGGTTCGTCCGTGCACAGGTTTGACGCCGATACAGCTGATCTGCTGCGGGCGGTCTTCGAGGTCACCCGGCTGCGGCTCGGGTTCGACCAGGTGCCGTTGGACGGCCCGGTCAGCCCGGCGGAGCTGTCGGCTCGCGCCGGCCAGACGATCACCGTCGGCGGCCTTGGTGGTCGGCGCGTGCTGGACCTGTTCGACGAGGTCCTGGCGCGAGCCTGCGTCTCAGCCGACCATCCGCGCAACCTCGCCTTCATCCCGGCCGCTCCGACCAAGTCCTCGGTGCTGTTCGACCTGCTGGTCGGCGCGTCGTCCATCTACGGCGGAAGCTGGATGGAAGGCGCCGGCGCGGTGCATGCCGAGAACGAGGCGCTGCGCTGGCTCGCGGATCTCGCCGGCCTGCCAGCCTCAGCCGGCGGGGTGTTCGTCCCCGGCGGTACGGTCGGGAACCTCTCGGCGCTGGTCGCGGCCCGGCACGCCGCCCAGGCGCGGCTGACCGCGGCTGGGCGCCCGATGCCGCCGCGGTGGCGGTTCGTCTGCGGCGACGAGGCGCACTCATCGCTCTACCAGGCCGCCGTCGTCCTCGACGCCGAGATCGTCCCCATCCCGTCGAGCCCGGACGGCCGCCTGACCGGCCCCCTGCTCGCCGCTGCCCTGGCACGCCTGGCCCCGACGGGCGACGCCGCCGAGTTCGGGGTGTTCGCGGTGGTAGCGACGGCGGGGACGACCCAGTTCGGCATCGTGGACGACATCCGGGGCATCGTCGAGGCCGCCCGACGGCACGAGCTCTGGGTGCACGCCGACGGCGCGTATGGTCTCGCGGCGCTGGCCGCACCGTCCGCGCGCCCGAGGTTCGACGGGATCGCCGAGGTCGACTCGTTCATCGTCGACCCGCACAAGTGGTTGTTCGCCCCGTTCGACGCCTGCGCTCTGCTCTACCGCGACCCTGCCCAGGGGCTGGCCGCACACGGTCCGCAGCGCGCCGGCTATCTCGAGGTGCTCGACTCGGCGACCAACTGGAACCCGTCCGACTACGCCATCGGCCTGTCCCGGCGTGCCCGCGGCCTGCCGTTCTGGTTCTCGCTGGCCACCCATGGCACCCAGGCCTACGCCGACGCGATCGAGACCACCCTGGCCACCACCCGGGCGGCCGCCGCGCAGATCACCGCCCGGCCCGAGCTCGACCTCGTTCGGGAACCGGAACTATCTGTCGTGGTGTTCCGCCGTCGCGGCTGGACGGAGGCCGACTACCACCGCTGGAGCGAGGGCCTGCTCCGCGCCGGCTTCGCGTTCGTCCCCCCGACCTGCATCGATGGCGAGACCGTTGCCCGCTTCGCCATCGTCAACCCCCGCACCACCCCCGACGACATCGGCGCCATCCTGTCGACGATGCTCTGAGGATGCTCTGAGGATGCTCTGAGCGCGCCGGGGCCGTCCCTCGCCGCCGGCTGCCCTCGATCGCCGTTGATCGTGGCTGGTCGACCGGATGCCGGCGTCGCTCCCACGCCTGGCATCCCGGGGACGGCGCCCGGTGCGCCGGTTACCCGTGGTCATCATCGTCCACGGGTCGTCAGATCCGCCGTATCTCGCTCGGCGGGTCGGTCAGATTAGTTGCCGATGGTGAATCGACGGTTACGGTTCCGGGGATGCTCGATCTCGTCGACGACGGCGATCGCGAAGTCCTCGGCGGAGATGCCGATGTTCCCCTTCGCGTCGACCACCGGGTGGTCAGTACCGGTGCGGTAGGCGCCCCGGCGCTGGCCACGGCCGAAGTTCTGTGGCGGCGGGGCGATCGCCGTCCACCGAACGTTGTGGGCACCCCGGTAGACGTCGAGCGCGTCGACCTGGTCGAGGGCGTCCTTGCGCTCGGCGGCCGGGAAGTCCGGCGAGTCGACGAGACGCTGGCCGTTCTCGTCCTCCAGCGTCCCCGCACTCGACACGTGGACGATCAGCGCGGCCTGCCGCTGCGACTGCTGGGCCTGCTCGGCAACCCGGGGCAGCACGTCGACGAGGGTGCGCGCCGCGCTCGCGTGCACCGGGCGGTCCACCCCGCCGACCGCGACGACCACGGCGTCCGCGTCCTGGGCCACCTGCTGGACGGTGTCCCGGGACGTGACGTCCCCCTCGACGGCGTTCGCCTTGCGGGCCAGTTTCTTCACCCGGGTGGCGTCCACTTCGACCGCGGTGACCTCGTGCCCCCGCTTGATCGCCTCGTCGGTGACGCGACGCCCGATCTGACCCGCAGCACCAAAAACCACAATCCTCGCCATGCCATTGCCTCCGACTCGAGCGTCGTGCAACTGATGGATGGGGTCCTGGCCAGTAACCTGAATTACTGTCCGCGCCGAGCATGTTCACGCTCCGCATCCCCTCGCAAGTCGACGTCGCCCGTGAGGCCCTCCCCGCGCTGACGCCCGCCCGTTGCGGGTGGCTGTCTTTCACCCATCGGCTGTCGTTCACCCACCGGCGGTTGCCGTCACCCGTGGGCGGCTGGATAGGTCCGCCCCGTTCCGCACCCGACTGTGGTGGTGCAGACTGTTTGCGTGGCCGGCGGCGGCTGGGATTTCTTCGTCTCCTCCAGTGGATCCGCGATCAGACAGACCTCTTCGGGGGCCGGGAACAGGCAGCGGAAAGGGACGCATGATCGACGGCGTCACGCTCGTCACCAGCAACAGCGGCAAGGCTCGCGAGTTCGCCCGTCTTCTGGGCATGGACATGGCCGTCACCACCCTGGATCTCGACGAGATCCAGTCGCTCGACGTCGTCACGGTCGTCGAACACAAAGCCCGGGACGCCTACGCGAAGCTGCGCACCCCCGTACTCGTCGACGACAGCGGCCTGGCGCTGACGGCCTGGAATGGCCTGCCCGGTGCGCTCGTGGCCTGGTTCCTCAAAACCGTCGGCCTCCAAGGGCTCCTCAACATGGCGGCAGGCGTGGCCGACCGGCGCGCGACCGTCACGACCGCCCTCGGCTACGCCGACGCCACCGGCGTCCACGTCGTCTCCGGCGCTGTGCACGGAACCCTCACCACCGAACCGCGCGGCAGCAATGGCCTCAGCTACGACGCCATCTTCGCGCCCGCCGACAGCACCAGAACCTTCGCGGAAATGTCCAGCGAGAACAAGGACGCGATTTCGCCCCGCCGGTTGGCAGCCGACGCCCTGCGCGCATACCTCGGACTCACCGATACCTGACCCGGCATCACGCCTCGCGACACCGGGATGGCTGTCAGTCGCGCGTCCCGTTTCGTCGCCGGCCCGGCGGAATGATGTTCCCGCCGGGCCGGACAGCCTGTCTACCTGCGGTGGAGGTGGGATTTGAACCCACGGAGGGGTTGCCCCCTCACACGCTTTCGAGGCGTGCGCCCTCGGCCACTAGGCGACTCCACCGTAGCTGAGCCTACCGGACGTGCCGGGCATGTGGGTTGACCGGGGCGGGGCAGTCGACTGATGGTGGCCGTGTGTGACGGCAGCGCTGGCGACGGGGCCGCCGAAGATCCAAACAGGTCGCTGTGGGGGCATTCGTGTCCGATTTGCCCCCCAGGGCGACCTAGTTAGCGGGATCATGCTCCGCTGGCGGGTGCGGAGCGTGGCCGGGGGCGGCGGGCCGGGGGCGGCGGGTGGCGAAGAAGTCGGTGAGCAGGGCGCGGCACTCGTTGGCGCGGATGCCGGCGATCACCTCGGGGCGGTGGTTGAGGCGGCGGTCGCGGACGACGTCCCACAGGGAGCCGACGGCGCCGGCCTTGTCGTCCACGGCGCCGTAGACGAGGCGGTCGATGCGGGCCAGGACGAGGGCGCCGGCGCACATCGTGCAGGGCTCCAGGGTGACGGCGAGGGTGGTGCCGGTCAGGCGCCAGGAGCCGAGTGTCCGGGCGGCGGCGCGCAGGGCGATGACCTCGGCGTGGGCGGTGGGGTCGGCGTCGCGTTCCCGGGCGTTGAAGCCCTCGCCGAGCACCGTGCCGTCCGCCGCGAGCACGACCGCGCCGACCGGCACGTCGCCATGCGCCAAGGCCAGCCGCGCCTGGTCAAGCGCCAGGCCCATCGCGGCATCCTGGCGCCCCGCGCGATCATGGTGTTCCGCGGAACCGGGGGCGGTGGAATTGGGGGCGGTCGGGCTGGGGACGGCCTCAGCCACGGGCGTCGTCGAAGATCTCTCCTGCGCCGGCGCGTTCGCTCAGGGCGCTGATCAGGTCGGCGGGGAGCATGCCCTCCTCGCCGATCAGCTCGAGCAGGTCCTCCTCGGAGGTGCCGAGATCGGTGAGCAGGTCGAGATCGCCGACGGGGGAGGCCTGCAGGAGGCCGGAGGAATCGTCGTCCTCGTCGTCATCGTTGGTGGCGAAACCGGCCATCGACGGCAGCGCGTCGGAGAGCAGACGTTCGGCGAGGGGGGAACTGACCAGGACGCGGCGGTCGGAGAGGAAGACCTTGGGGTCGGAGTGGTCGTCGCCCAGGCGGACGATCGCCAGGTACTCGTCGTCCTCCTCAAGGAACGCCACGACCGTGCCGTCGCCGAAATCGCGCATGGCGTCGGTGAGAGCGTCGAGGTCGTCGGTGTCGTTCGGGTCGAGGTCGTGCACGGACCAACGGCCGTGGTCCCGGGCGATCGCGATTGCCTTCGTGGTCACTGCTGCCTTCACGTCCCTTCTGCGACCGGCTGGTGTTCCTGCCGGCCATGGAGCCGGTGCCCCGAAGCGCCAGCTCCGAACCCCCACCGTGGTCTACCTGTTGATTCTCGCTCCGCGACCGGGGCCTCGGTGTTCCGGTTCACCCCAACGGGTGAGTTCTACCGTGCCACGCATCTGGTTGCCGCACCGCGGTCGGCGGGGGCACATCTGGGTAGTCCACACGTAACGGACAGAACCGCCGGCCGGTCCGGGCCACAGCTGCGGATGGCCGGCCTGAATGGCCAGCATGGATGGCAGCGTCTCGGGAGATAGCGGAACGGATGTGGGGGTGGGGTCCGGCGCGTCTGCCGGCCGTGGCACTGTAGAAAGCGCGATGACGACATCATTTGCGCGAAGGTTCACCGTCCGGACGCAGGCAGCGCTCGCCGTGGAACGGCTGGCAGCGCACGCGTCCCGCCGGCTTGGTCGTGGTTCCGGCGAGATGATCGGCGGAAAACTGGCCCTTCGGGTGTCCCCGGGGGCACTCGCCGAGGTCGGGATCCGCCGTCCCAGCGCCTGCGTGTCGGGCACCAACGGCAAGACGACGACGACCCGGCTGCTCGCCCGTGCCCTGGGCACCCTTGGCCCGGTCAAGTCGAACAGCGGCGGGGCGAACATGGCCCCGGGGGTGCTCGCGGCGCTGTCACGGCCCCCGTTCGACGCGGCCGCGGCGCTCGAGGTCGACGAGATCTGGCTGCCGAAGGTCGCCCGGGAGATCGGGCCACGGGTCGTGCTGCTGCTGAACATCAGCCGTGACCAGCTTGACCGGTCCAACGAGACGCGCCGCATCGCCGCGATGTGGCGGGAGCTCGGCGCCGAGCTCCCGGACACGACCGTCGTCGCCAACGTCGATGATCCGCTGGTCGCGTGGGCGGCGGCCGGCTGGGCGCGGCAGGTGTGGGTGTCGGCCGGGCAGAACTGGACCTCGGATGCGATGGTCTGCCCGCAGTGCGCCCGGCTGCTGCACCGCAACGAGAGCGGCTGGTGGTCCGAGTGCGGCCTGGCCCGGCCGGAGCCGATCGTCTCGGTGACCGGCTCGCGGGAGCTGCTCTGGTATGGCCGGACCATCTCGGCACGTCTTGACCTCCCCGGCCGGGTGAACCTCGGCAACGCGGCGATGGCCGCGGCCGCCGCCCGGGAGTTCGGCGTCGAGGTCGAGGCGGCCTTGGCCGCGATGACCGGTCTCGGTGACGTCCAGGGCCGCTACCAGGAGGTCGTGCTGGGCGAGCAGGGCCGCCGTGGTCGGCTGCTCCTGGCGAAGAACCCCGCCGGCTGGGTCGAGATGATGGAGCTGCTCGCCGATGCGCCACCGCGGCCGGTGGTCATCGACTTCAACTCCCAGACCGCGGACGGGCGTGACCCGTCGTGGATCTGGGACGTCCCGTTCGAACGGCTCGCCGGGCGGCAGGTGCTCGTGACGGGCGAGCGCAAGGAGGACATGAGCGTGCGCCTGGCCTACGCGGAGGTGCCGCACAGCGTGCACCACAGCGCCGAGGGCGCCGCGCTCGCCGCGAACGAGAAGGTCGTCGACGTGGTCGCCAACTACACCGCCTTCCGTGACCTGCTGGTGCGGTGCACCCGATGAGCGGCGGCGTCTCGGCGATCCGGATCGCCCTGATCTACCCGGAGCTGCTGGGCACCTATGGGGACGGCGGCAACGCCATCGTCCTCGAGCGTCGGCTGCGCTGGCGTGGTCTGCCGGCGCAGCGGGTGGACGTGCCCGCGGGCGCGCCGGTGCCGCAGGACTGCGACATCTACCTGCTCGGCGGCGGGGAGGACGCGCCGCAGGTGCTGGCCGCGGACGGCATCCGGCAGAACCGGGCGATCATGCGTGCGGTCGCCGGTGGCGCCGCCGTGCTCGCGGTGTGCGCCGGATATCAGGTGATCGGGCAGAGCTTCCCGTCCGGTGGGGAGATCCACGAGGGGCTGGGCCTGGTCGGCATGGAGACCCGCCGCTCGTTCGCCCCGCCGCCCGCCCCGCCGCCCGCGCGGGCCGTCGGGGACATCGTCGTCGAACCGGACCGCCGGCTCGGCCTTCCTACCCTGTACGGGTACGAGAATCATGCCGGTCGCACCCGTCGGCTGCCCGGATGCGGCGGATTTCCGCTCGGAACGGTCCGCCGTGGCATCGGCGATGGGTCCGGGACGGATCCCGCCGCCGGTGGCACCGATGGGATCGTCGACGGGCGGGTGCTGGGGACCTACCTGCATGGGCCGGTGCTGGCGCAGAACCCGGCGCTCGCGGACCTGCTGCTGCGCTGGGTCCACGGCGACCTGCCCCCGCTGGAAGGCCCGCCGGAGACGCTCGCGCTGCGAGAGGCCAGACGCCGCGCCCTGGCCACGGTTGCCTGATCACACGTTTGCGGGGTTTCGGTCGGGGCGGTGTGGTTCCGTGGGATCGTGGCATCCAATCCCCTTGCCGGCTGGTGGGGCAAGAACAAACGAACCGTGTACATCGTCGCGGCGGTGGTCGTCGTCGCCTTCGTCTTCGTCCAGCGAGGCGGCGGCCCGAAGACCAAGCACGACACCATGCCGAAGGACTACGGTTCCGCTGGCCGGGAGCTGCTCGTGCACGCTCCCAGCAACCCCAAGAAGCCCATCCCGCTCGTGCTGATCCTTCACGACGACAACACCTCCGCCAAGACGCTCGACCACGACAGCAAGGCCGGCAAGGTGGCGAACGAGAAGACGTTCGCGATCGCCTACCCGGAGGCCGTCGGCGGTACCTGGCGGATCGACAGCCCCACCGGCCCCGACGCGCAGTATTTGCGGGACGTCGTGACCTACGTGTCGACGAAGAAGAGCGAGATTGATCCGAAGAAGATCTACATCTGGGGCGTCGGTGAGGGTGCCCGGCTTGCCCTGATGGCCGTCTGCGACACCGGAAAGCCGACCTTCGCCGCCGTCGGCGTCGTCGGCCAGTTCACCCAGGAGCCGCGGTCGCCTTGCGCCGGGCGGGTCCCCGAGGCGCGCGTCGCCGAGACGGACTGGACCAAGAAGGTCAGTGAGGCCCTCTGGAAGGCGTCCTCCGGCCACCGGCTGGCCGCCTGAGGGACTGGCTGCCTGAGGGACTGGGGCCCGCCGACGCCGCCGGGAGGGGGTAGCGGCGTCGGCGGGCTGGGGCCGAACGGCTCCGACGGGCCGCCGGCCTTCCACTGCGGATGGGGGGGGGATCCGAGGGAAGGCCGGCGGGGTCGGCGGCCATCCGGCCGGACGGACGTCAGATGGGGGGGAGATCTGACGTCCGTCCGGCCGGACGGAACGGGACGACGTCCACGGGCAGACCAAGGATGGAGTCCGTGGCTGGTCGGGGGAGCAGACCCGAGCAGCGGCGGTGAATCCCGGTCGGCGACGATGCCTACGGGCGGTGCCCTGACCGCGGCCGGAGGGGGGTGGCCGCGGGAGAGCTGGTTCCGCCGCGACAGGCGGCGCGGCGGTGGGTCCTCAGACCCGGCCGACGTAGTACGAGGTCGTGTAGATGGTCTGGAGCTTCACGACGTCGCCGGTGTGGGGGGCGACCCACATCTTGCCGTCGCCGGCGTAGATGCCGACGTGGTAGATGTTGCCGGGCGTACCCAGGAAGATCAGATCTCCGGGCTGCTTGTTGTACATGGAGACCCGGGTGGTGGCGGCGAACTGGGCGTCCGTCGTACGCGGCAGGGTCTTGCCGAGCTGCCGGTAGATGTACTGGACGAGACCGGAACAGTCGAACGAGCTCGGGCCATCGGCGCCGTAGACGTACGGCTTGCCGGCCTGCAGGGAGGCCAGGTAGACGGCCTTCTCGCCGACGGAGCTCGCCGGCAGCGGGATATCGACATCGACGTTGATGTCGTCAACGATGGCGCCGCGGGTGTGCGAGGCCACTGGGGCGGCCTGCTCGACGTGCAGGGTGGCCTCGTTGATCGAGTGAGCGGACTGCAGGGCGTCCGTCCCGTCGAAGACCGCGGTGACGTTCGTCGTGGTCAGCACCCGCGCGGTGTAGGACGCGTAGCCCTGGTCGTTCGTGTACAGCTGCTGGAAGGTCGCCCAGCCGGTGGGGAGTTTCACCTGCACCTTGACGAGCTGGTTCGCGAGCGGCGCGTGGGTGGCCTCGTCGTAGAGCGAGAAGCCGATGTCAACGGGCTCGTTCGGGGCGACCGTCTCGTCCGGGTTGGTGACCTTCAGGCCGACCTGGACCTTGCCGGTCAGCGCCTGCGCGGAGGTGGTGGTGCCGAGCGTGGTGGTGGAGCTGTCCGAGCTGATCGCCGCGGCGGCGATGCTGCCACCGAGGGCGGCACGCGAGCCGATCTGAGCGGCGAGGGTGACGGGGGCCGTGTTCGTCGACTCGTCCTGGGCCGCATTGGCGTGGACGTCGGTGGCGCAGCCCGCCAGGGCTACCCCGGAGACCGCGACGGTCCCGGTGGTCATCGCGGCGAAGGCGCGAGCGCGGGCCCGGCTACGGGCGACCGGCGCGGTGGAGGGGGCACGGTGACGGCCGCGACCCGCAAGGCGCGAATCTTCGTCGAGCTGCACGCTTTGTGCGGACAACGATGTATTCCTTCCCGTACGCCTGCGAAGTGAGCTGTCGGGTTCGGGCTGGGCTTGCCCGGTCCGCGGCGTGACCCTCACGCTGCGGACTTCACCCCAAGACCGGCACCGCGGCTCGGTGCTGGCCGGTGGAGGGTGGGTCCCCCGCTCCTGCCCCAGATGACGACTCGGAGGGGACACCGGGGCCGGGGGCAGGATTCGGCGTTCGGCCTGGTGTTGTCGTGACGTCGGCGTGAGACTAGTCCACTCGGATAGTGCGGGTAAACACTAGCTCCTCCCAACTACGGGCAGTGTGCACTGAAGTGCCACCGAATGCGTGCGGATGGGGAGGGTCGCTCGGGACCCGCCGGATCACTCCGGAGGCCCAAAACCCCTGGACACGCTGCGGTTGTGGCCGCCTCGCGAGGATCCATCCGGGTGGGGGCCGGGGAACCACGGCCGGGTTGCCCCGAATCGGCACCCACATACGGACACGACCGTAGTTGCGGAAAGTAGTCGGCCCTCCGGCGGGCATCCCGGCGCGTCGACGGGGGCCGGGAGGGCGGGGGCCGGGAGAGCCACGGCGGTCATCGGCTCCGGCCGCGGCGGGAGAGGAAGCCGGCCGCGTCGAGCACCTGGAGTTCGACCGCGAGCTCGTGGACCTCGCGGGGCAGCGACCGGTATTGGGCGAGAGCCGCGACGGCGGCGCGGGCATGGTCGGCCAGCTCATCCAGCGCGCGCTGGCGCTGGCGCATGCGGGCCCGTTCCTCCTGGATCGTGCGGACCGTCTCCTCCTGCCACCGCCGGGTGCGGACCAGGAACTCGCTGGCGTCCTTGGCCTGGCGCTCGGCCTCCTCCAACCGGCTCAGCAGGCCGTCGAGGACCTCCAGTCGCCTGGCCAGCTCGACGATCAGGTCGCCGCGGTCGGGCAGGATGGCGGTCTCTGGCCGCGTGGGGTCAGACGAGGGCATGTACTCCCCTGAGGGTGGGAGATCGACGAACCGCACCGAGCTGCGGGCGGGGAGGCCCGGTCACTTCGACACGGATGGTTACGGTAGCCGACGGAGGCGACCTGATGTAACCCATCGTACGGATACGTCGGGACTGCCAAGCGATAGCGAAAATAAACCATGGCCACCCATCCGGCCGTGCGTTTTGCGCGGCCAGGACGGATTGAGGATTATTTGTGCGGCCAGCTGCCTTGATCGGAGGTGGTCTGCCGCTACGCGAACCCACCGCGACGCAGTGCGGGTCGTCCCGTCGGGCACCCGTCGGACGGCCGGGGGTAGCTGTCATCTGCCGAGGCAGATGACCCGGCGACGGCCTGAAGCGGCCACTCCGGCGGCCGAGTGGACCCTGACACGGTGGGGCCCCGGTTGCCTAAAGCCAGCCGTTACGTTTGAACGCCCGATACAACAGCAGGCAGGCGACCACCATCACACCGAGGACCGTGGGATAACCCCAGACCTGGTGCAGCTCGGGCATGTGCTCGAAGTTCATTCCGTAGATTCCGGCGAGCGCGGTGGGAACGGCGGCGATCGCCACCCAGGCGCTGATCTTCCGCATGTCCTCGTTCTGCGCAATGGTGAGCTGGGTAAGGGTGGCCGCGAGCACCGAGGAGAGCAGTTCGTCGAAGTGCGAGATCCGCTCGCTGACCTGCTCGAGGTGGTCGGCGACGTCGCGGAAGTAGCGGCGCATCGCGACGTCCACCATGCGCGGCCGGTCCAGGATCAGCGCGCGCAGCGGCCCGGCCAGCGGCTGGACAGCATGCTTGAGCTCGAGAAGCTCCCGTTTCATCTGGTACGCGGCCTCGGTGGACGGGGCGTGCTCGCGGCGAAAGACCCCGGCCTCGATCTGGTCGACGTCCACCTGGATCTTCTCCACCGTGTCGACATAGTCGTCGACGATGCTGTCGCAGACGGCGTGCAGCACCGCCGTCGGACCGTGGCGCAGCATCTCCGGGGCGGCCTCCAGCTGGCGGCGCAGCTTGGACATCTCACCGTGCTGCCCGTGGCGCACCGTGACGACGAAATCCTCACCCAGGAAGATCATGATTTCCCCGGTAGTGACCACCTCCGAGGTGCTCGTCACCTCCTTGTGGGCCACGTAGCTGGTGGTCTTGAGCGCCATGAACAGGTGGTTCTCGTACTGCTCGAGCTTGGGTCGCTGCCCGCCGGTGACCGCGTCCTCGACCGCCAGCTTGTCCAGCCCGTAGTGCTCGGCGATCTCGGCCAGTTGCCCGTAGCTCGGTTCGAACAGGCCGAGCCAGGCGAAGCCCTCCCGTTCCTCGCGGGCGAGCCGCAGCGCGTCGACGCAGTCGACGTCCGTCGTCACCCGCCGTCCGTGGCTGTACACCCCGCAGGCCATCACCTGCCCGCCCCGCACCGACTCCCGGGAGACCGGCCGGGCCCGGCGCCGCTTGCGCCCGACCCGTACCAAGGAGACCGCCGGCCGGCTGAGCGCCCCGGCCAGCCGGTGGGCGTTCACCGACGCGAGCTCCAGAGCATCGAGGACGGGATGCTCCCCGTGCGCCTCCTGGCCAGGCCGCGGCTGCACCGCGTCGCCTCGCTGCACCGCGTCGTCGTCCCCTTCCACGTCTCCCCTTCCACACTTCTCCCGCACCGCCGCCTGCCCCCGTTCCGGTGACGCCTGTCCTGATGGCGCCCGGCCTCGCGACGCCCTGTCCTGGTGACATCGTGTCAAGACGTCCCAGGAGTCCGGGCGCGGTCCGGTTGGGTGAGGTGATGCGCCCCTCGAGTTCCGCACGGATGCGCGGGTTGTGCCAGCGTGGGACCGCGACCATTGTCGTGGCCGCCTGCGGGCGATCACGACGCCAGCCAGGAGGTGCCGGTGACCGAGATCGAGGTACGCAGGCTGCGGGTGTTCACCGACGAGACCGGTGGCGCGGGCAGCCTGCTCGCGGTCGTGCTCGACGCGGCCAAGCTGCTGCCCGACGCCCAGGAGCGGGTGCGGGTCGCCCAGCGGCTTGGCGTACCCGCCACGGTGTTCATCGACGATGTCGACCAGGCGGAGCTGGCCGTCTACACCCCAGGCCGGCAGGTGCCCACCGCCGGGGACGCGCTGGTCGGCGCCGCGTGGCTGCTCGCCCGGCTGCTCGGTGGCCACCCGGCGGTCCTGCGCCTGGCCGGTGGGGACGCGGTGAGCTGGCAGGAGCAGGGCCGGGTGTGGACCCGGGCCGCCCTCGCGGGGATCAGTAGTTGGACTCATCGCCAGGTGGGTAGCCCCGCCGAGGTGGACGCGCTGACGCTGCCACGCCGGTCGGGTGAGGACCTGCGGCAGATCTGGGCCTGGCTGGACGAACCAGCCGGGCTGGTGCGTGCCCGGGCCTTCGGCGAGCGCCACGGGGTCGCCGAGGACGAGGCGTGCGGCTCGGCGTCGATGTTGCTGGCCGCCCGGCTCGGGCGCCGTCTGACCATCCGGCACGGGGTCGGCTCGATCGTGCTGGCCGCACCCGGGCCGGAGGGTTTCGCCGACATCGGCGGCCTCGTCGTGGAGGATGAGGCCGTTCACATCGAGGATCTCGATGAGTTCCTCGCCGGCTGGGCATCAGGTGGGACGACCGGGTAAGCCGGTCAGACGGGCGGCTCGGTGGGGGAGCGCAACTGGCGCGTCCAGGCACCCTGGACGATCTCCCCGCGGGCATCGATGATCGCCCAGTCGACGACGTCGGCGCTGCGGATGCGCAGCGGGAGGCCCATGCGGATGTGCGCCAGCGACGGATGCGCGCCGTCACTGAGGCTGCGCCCGCGCAGCAGGGCCGGATGCGGCCAGCCGGACACGCGGGCCCACGGCCACTCGGCCGCCTCCGCGACCTCCACCTGATGCCGGACGAGCAGGCTGCCCAGGGGCGGCAGATTCTGGTTGAGGAAGCGCTGGCGGGCGTCGGCAAGGCGGGAGCGGGCGGCGAACACGGCTTGGTCCCGCGCCATCTGGGCTCGGGGCAGTTGCTCTCGGGTCATCTGGTCCCGGGGCACGGGGACATTCCTGGCGACCATGTGTGCCATAGTAGTTGAAACCTCTCTTACGGTGCACGCATGTCCGTGACCGAGGCGCCAGGCAACCGGTTTTTGATTACTTTAAGTAACAATTTTCCGGATGCAGTGGCCGGGCGCGGGGCGTATGTTCTACGTATTGAAATCTTGCCGTTACTCTCTATGGTTTGTCCCGGTGAGGTGATCATGGCTGAGGCGCTGGCTACTGTGGTGGACTCGGCGCACGCGGACGCCTTCCAGCTGATCGAGCTGGCGGGCTCACTCGGCGCCACCGCCGGCCAGACCGGCCTGTCGAGCGACCCGCGGCAGTTTCTGCGGGCCAACGACGTGGCCATCGCGGCGATCTCCGCCCATCTGAGCGCGATGGAGGCCGTGGTCTATCCGGAATGCTCCCGGCGGTTGCCGGGCGGACGGGCGCGGGTCGCCGAGCTCAGTCGGCTGGCGCGGCGCTGTGCCTCGGTGATGCGCGGCATCGAGCAGTACGTCCAGGGCGACCTGCACCATCCGGCGGCCAGCGTCGCCAGCCTGCGCCGGGATCTCGCCGCGCTGCTCACCGAGCACGCGCGGATCGAGGATGAGCTGTTGCGGGCGCTGGACGCGCAGCTGAGCGACGTCGAGCGCGCCCGCCTGCGGGAACGCTTCGCCGACGCGATGCGGCACGCCCCGACCCGGCCGCACCCGCACCTCGGCCACCGCGGCCCGCTGGGCGGCAACGTCACCATCCGGCTGCTCGGCACCTTCGACCATCTTCTGGACGTGCTGGATGCCCGCGAGGTGGCCGGCGCTCCGGTGCGCGCTCCGGCGCCCGCCGGCCTGTGGGGTTGGTACCTGCTCGGCCGACCGACCTCACCGGCTCCGGAGTGGCCCGGCCCGGACGCCGCCGGGTCCGGCCGCCCGGACGGTGCCGCGATAGGGGGTGACGGATCGCGCGCTCTCCCGTGAGGGTGTGCTCGGAGCGTGTCCAGGGGTGGCTGTCCTACTGACCTCGGTCGGGTAAATGCCGCGCTGCAGAGCCCATTCGGTGTTCCGCTCCGCGCATCCGTCTCCGGGCATGCCATGCTTCGGGTCCAGGATGGGCCGGTATGGTCCGCGCGTCGTGCACTGCTGAGGAGATGTGTTCGGATCCGAAAGCGCCGTCGTCCCGGCGCCCGCGTCGTCAGCGGATGTGAGCTGGCCGATTCTTCTGGTCGAGGATGATGACGGGGACGCCTACCTCGTCGCCGAACTGTTGGGTGAGGTCTCGGCTCCGGTCGAGGTGACCCGGGTGCGGACCGTGGCCGAGGCCGTGGTCGGCAGCGTCGGCGCGGCATGCGTCCTGCTGGACCTGGGCCTGCCCGACAGCGAAGGCCTCTCGGCCCTGCGGCGGCTGCTCGAGGTCGAGTCGGGTGCCCCGGTCGTGGTGCTCACCGGCCTCGTCGACGAGTACCGCGGCGCGCAGGCCGTCGCCGCCGGCGCGCAGGACTATCTGGTCAAGGGCCAGGTGGATGGGCGCGATCTGGTGCGCGCGGTGCGGTACGCCATCGAGCGCACCCGGGCCGACACGGCCGCCAAGGCGCTGCGCGAGTCCGAGCTGCTGGCCAGCGAGCGGGCCCGGCTCGAACGCGGCCTGCTGCCGCGCCCCCTGTACGCCGATCAGCGGCTGCGCCACACCACCCGCTACCGGCCGGGTCGCCGTCAGTCGCTGCTCGGCGGCGACTTCTACGACATGGTGGCCACCCCCGACGGGACCCTGCACGTCCTGCTCGGCGACGTCTGCGGGCACGGGCCGGACGAGGCCGCGCTCGGCGTCAGCCTGCGTATCGCCTGGCGGACGCTGGTGCTTGCCGGGGTGCGCGAGTCCGATCGGCTGGGATATCTCCAGCGGGTGCTGGTCAGCGAACGGGAACATGAGGAGATCTTCGCGACGGTCTGCGAGCTTTCGATCGCGCCGGATCGTACGCAGGCCCGGATGCGCCTGGCCGGGCATCCGCCGCCGATGATGCTGCAGCCGCGGCTTGCGGCGCTGCCCGGCGACGTCGTCGGCCCCGCGCTCGGCATCCTTCCCGCGCTCGGCATCGAGGACGAGGACCTGACCGAGGAGGTGCTGGTCGACCTCGGGCCGCGATGGGCCCTGCTGCTCGCCACCGACGGTCTGCTGGAGGGCCGGGACGGTCCCGGCGGCGAGCCCCTGGGCTGGGATGGTGTGCTGCCCGAGATCGCCGAGCTCTGGCCGCCGCCGCAGGGCCCCGACGGCCTGCTCGACAACCTCATCGACCGGGTCGAGGCCCGCAACGGCGGACCGCTCACCGACGACGTCGCCCTGCTCCTGCTGATGCGGAGCGAGGACTGATGCCCTTCGAGCCGGCACGGTGCTGGCGGCTGCGCCGCCGCCTGGGACTGACGTACACGGTCGCGGCCGTGGTGCTGCTGATCGTCGTCGGGGTGGTTTCCTGGTCGTTGGTGCGCCTCACCGACGCCATCCACACCCGAAGCGACGTGATGGCACCGGCGCTGCTCTCGTCCACCCAGCTGGTCGCCAGCGTCGTGGACGAGGAGACCGGGCTGCGCGGCTACCTCCTGCAGGGCACCCCGGAATACCTCCAGCCCTACGTCGTCGGTCGCCAGGAGGAGCAGCGGCACCTGACCGAGCTGCACCGCTATCTCGCGGGCCGGCCCGAGCTGCTGGCCGAGGTCGCGGCACTGGACCAGCGGATCGGGGCCTGGCACAGCGGTTACGCCGACGGGGCGCTCGCCGCGGTACGCGCCCAGGGCGCCGCGGCCGCCGACAAGGTGCCCCTGGCCCGGGGCAAGACGCTGTTCGACCAGGTGCGCTCCGGGGCGGACGGTCTGGAGACGACGTTGCGTGCCCGGGCGCTGAAGGCCCGCGAGGACGTGCACAGTGCCGTGCGCTTCCTGGTGGTCGCGCTGTTCGTGGCCGCCGCGTCGCTCGTCGCCCTGTTCGCGGTGATCTTCTGGGCGCTGCGGGTCTGGGTGACCCGTCCGATCGAGAGCATCGGCCGCGACGCGCGCACGGTGGCCTCCGGCCATCTCGACCACGTCGTCGAGCCCGCCGGCCCGCCGGAGCTCGTCGCGCTGGCCGCCGACGTCGAGTCGATGCGCCAGCAGCTCCTCGGCGAGCTCGGCTTTGCCCGCGACGCCCGCGGCGAGGTCGAGACGCAGGCCGAGGTGCTGCGGCGGTCCAACCGCGACCTCGAGCAGTTCGCCTACGTCGCCTCACACGACCTGCAGGAGCCCCTGCGCAAGGTGGCGAGTTTCTGCCAGCTTCTCGAGCGCCGCTACGGCGACAAGCTTGACGAGCGGGGCGCGCAGTACATCGGGTTCGCGGTGGACGGCGCCAAGCGGATGCAGCAGCTCATCAACGACCTGCTCGCCTTCTCCCGCGTCGGGCGGACCACCGAGAGCTTCGTCGACGTCCCCCTCGGGGATCTGTTCGCCCGGGCCACGACCACCCTGTCGCTGACCATCGAGAGCCTGAACGCCGAGGTCACCGCAGGCGAGCTTCCCCTCGTGCGCGGCGACCCGGTGCTGCTCACCCAGCTGCTGACCAACCTGATCGGCAACGCCCTGAAGTTCCATGGGGATGACCCGCCGAGGGTGCGGATCGACGCGACCGAAGGTGCCGACACCTGGGAGTTCTCCTGTGCGGACAACGGGATTGGCATCGAGGCGGAATACGCCGAGAAGATCTTCGTCATCTTCCAGCGCCTGCACAGCCGGGAGGCGTTCGAGGGCACCGGGATCGGGCTCGCCCTGTGCCGCAAGATCGTGGAGTTCCATGGCGGCGTGATCTGGTTCGACGCCGAGGCCCACCCCGGCACCACCTTCCGCTTCACCCTGCCCCGAGGCGCCGCCAGCCCCGCAACTCCCGCCAGCCCTGAGACCCCTGCCGGCCCTGTGTTCGCCGGCGCCGTTGACCTCGCCGCGCCGACCGTGCCGACCGCGCCGCCCGAGCATCCGGAGGACAGCCGTGAGTGAACCGATCGTCCCGGTCGAGATACTTCTCGTCGAGGACGACCCCGGGGACGTCCTCATGACCCGCGAGGCGTTCGAGGACCACAACGTGCGCAACCACCTGAACGTGGTCAGCGACGGCGTCGAGGCCCTGGCCTACCTGCGCGGCGAGGGCAGCTACGTCGGCGCCACCCGCCCCGACCTCATCCTGCTCGATCTCAACCTGCCTCGCCGGGACGGCCGTGAGGTTCTGCGAGAGGTCAAGGCCGACGAGCGGCTCCGCCGGATCCCGGTGGTCGTGTTCACCACCTCGGAGGCCGAGGAGGACGTCCTGCGCAGCTACGACCTGCACGCCAACGCCTACATCACCAAGCCGGTCGACTTCGACCACTTCGTCGCCGTGGTCCGCCACATCGATGACTTCTTCGTGACTGTGGCCCGTCTCCCCGGTCAGTAGCCCACCTCGGTCAGTAGCCCACCTCGCCGGTTCACCTCGCCAGCTCACTTCGCCTAGAGTGCGTCCATGGCGACCGGACCACGACCTGCCCGAGTGCAGCGCCAGGCGCTGGCCGATCTCCTCTCCGAGCTCGGCCCGGGTCATCCCACGCTGTGCTCGGGATGGGCGAATCATGACTTGGCCGCGCATCTCGTCACCCGCGAGCGCCTCCCGTGGGCCGGCCCCGGCCTGGTGATCGGCCGCCTTCATGGCATCACCGAGCGCACCGAGCGTGCCACCATGCGTGCGCACACGTTTCCGGAGCTGGTGGAGATCTTCCGTGCCGGCCCACCTTGGTGGTTGCCGACCCGCTTCGGCCCGGTCGACGACGCGGCCAACCTGGTCGAGTTCTTCGTCCACGCCGAGGACGTGCGGCGCGCGGGTCCGAAGGCGGACCAGGCCGACTGGAAGCCGCGTGACCTCGACGAGGCCAGCCGTAGCGGGTTGTGGAACGCGCTGCGGCTGGCCGGTTATGCCGGGTTCCGGCGGGCCGGCGTCGGCGTGGTCGCCGAACGCACCGATCGCCCCGGCCGCCGTACCCTGCGCGGCGGCACCCCGACCGTCGAGATCGTCGGGCTTCCCGAGGAGATCATTCTCTACGCGTTCGGTCGCGGTCGGGTGGCCCAGGTCGAACTGCGCGGCGCCGAGGCCGACATCGAACGCCTGCGCCGCGCCCCGGTCGGCCTCTGAGTCGTCTGACCCTCGAGTCGCCTGACCATGCCGCCTGCGAGGCTGGTGGGCATGGTTGCGAGAATCCGCCAGGCGGCCCGGGTGATGCTGGTTGACCCGGCCGACGCGGTGCTGTTGATCCGGTCGCATGACCCCTCCCTCGACGCGGCGCCGACCTGGTGGCACGTGCCAGGCGGCGGGCTTGACAGCGGGGAGACGCCGCGGCAGGCGGCGATCAGGGAGGTGTTCGAGGAGGTCGGCTACCGCCTGGCCGATCCGGGCCCGCCGGTCGCCACCCGCCGCACGTCGTTCACCTATCTCGGCCGGGACTTCCGGCAGTCGGAGACGTTCTACGCCACGCGCGTGCCATACCGACTCGAGCTCGACCCGTCGTCCTGGACGGAGACGGAGCGCCGATCGATCCTCGGCTGGTCCTGGTGGACGGTGCCCGAGCTGCGCGGGACCGCGGAGACGGTCTACCCGGGCGCCCTGGCGGGACTGCTGCGCTCCTGGCTACGCTCGGGCCCGCCGGCAAAGCCCGTCCGCCTCTGAGCCAGGTGTGAATCAGGTGGAAAGCAGTTACCACAGGGAGGCGTAGGTGGCGGCGCTGATGGGGTTCTCGTCGGGATTCACCAGCGACGAGTGCACGTTGCCGGCCTCCGAGTTCTTGAAGTACGTCTCGTAGGCGAGGACGTCCTTGTTCGCCTTGAAGGTGTTGTACATGTTGCGGATGTAGACGGGGTTGTCGCCGCCGGCCTGCCCGGCCTTGCCGGCGCCGGTGTCGGACTTGGCGACGAGGCCCCATTCGGGCACCGAGAACTGCTTGCCGTGCTGGCGGGCGAAGGCGATCGTCGAGCACAGGCCGGTCGCCTCGGCGCACTGCTCGGCGAAGGTCGCGTCGGTGGTGCTCGCCGGCCAGTGGTCGTAGCTGTCGACGCCGATGATGTCGACGTAGGAGTCACCCGGGTAGACCGACCAGGCATTGCCGCTGTGCGCGTTGAGCGTCCAGTCGATGCGGGCCTGCGGGTCGGTCGAGCGGATCGCGCTGACGACCTGGCGGAAGCAGGTGACCCAGGTGGTGGGGTTGGTGTTCGACACCGACCAGGGGAACCAGTTGCCGTTGAACTCCCAGGCGAGGCGGATGATGCTCGCCGGGCGCCCCTTGCCGACCAACCAGCTGCCGAACGTGGCCCAGTGGCTGCTGTAGGCGCCGTTGGCGCAGGATGTCAGGTCACCCTGGCCGCTGGGGAAGAACGGCTGCGAGATCACCCAGGTGCCGGCGAAGGTGGACAGTTTCTCCGGGCCGGAGCCCAGCCACGGGTTGGTGATGGTCTGCCAGCCGCTCCGGTCGGTGAAGGTGAGTGCGGCGGTGACCGGGGAGCCGCGGAAGGCCGCCCACGCGTTCACCTCTGTCAGCGAGCCGGCGGACACGCCGCTCATCCCGCCGGGGACGGAGCCGCCGCCCGACGCCACCGGGGCGGCGGGTGCCTGGCCGGCCGTGCGGGTGGGAGTGCTGGGGCGGGGCGGCGTGGTGGCCGCTCGGCGGCCGGAGCCGGTCGTCCCGGCCGATCCCGTACCGCCCGCCGGGCCCGTGCCGGTGCTGCCGGACTTCGAGCTGGGGGAGGACGGCGAGGTGGCGCCGTGCGCGGTGGTGGGGCTGGCCGACGCGGTCGGGCTGGGGGTCGGCTGGCCGCGATGGTGGTTCGCCTGGATGGCGGCCGCCTCGATCCTGGACGCTCCGCTGTCGTCACCATCCGCGGGGGCGAGGTTCCAGCCGATGGCGGCGGCCAGGATGGCCAGCATGCCGAGCGAGGCGATCCAGGCCGAATGACGCGGACGGCGGCGTCGACGACGTGAACCGGCGCGGGCGCTCGGCGGACTGGGTGTGCCCTCCGATCGGTGCTTCACCGCGGTATCCCTCCGTGCGTGGCGTGTCGGCGTCAGAACCCCCCCGGGTCCCGGCTTCGAGTCCGAAGCGGATGACCTCCATGTCGCGCAGCGGCCAGAGATGTATGGACGTGTGTGAGCGTGCGGGTGACGGGTGGGGTGCCCCCTCGGTGCCCCGGCTGCCGGTCTGGGCAGATATGACCGGACCCTACACGGACGAATTTTCGTGCGACGCCCCAGGTCGGGCGGTATGCGGCATATGTCGGAGCCTGCGCCCCTCGAGGAATGTGTCTCCCTTGTTCTATACGTGGGTTTTGCTGCATAGATGGAGCTTCGGAGTTCGTGCCAGGGGGCGTTCGGGTCCCCGTGCGGGTGGGCGCGGGTACCGCCTGAGCTGGGCGAACCGCCGGGAGGTTTGCGCCCGTCGACACGGCCTGGTTGTGCCACAATGTGCCGGCGGAGCGAGCAGTCGTGCCTGCGCGGCGAGCGGTCGCCCTGGCGCCGGCCGGGCCGCCAGTTCGCCCACCCGACCTCAGGAGCGCACCGTATGTCCCAGCCACCCGAGTATCCGTCGGGCAAGGATCCCTGGGGCGGCCAGGAGCAGGACCAGGGCGGTTGGAGCCAGCCGGGTCAGGCCGGCCAGCTCGGCTACCAGCAGCCCGGCTACCCGCAGGGGTATGGCGCCCAGGGGTATGGCCCGCCGCCCGGGGGCTATGGGCCGCCGCCTGGCGGCTACGGCGCGCCGCAGGGATTTGGTGGCCCGGGTGGGTTCGGCCCGCCGCCGCCGTTCACCCAGCCCGTGTCGAACTATCTGTGGCAGTCGATCGTCGTGACGGTGCTGTGCTGCCTGCCGGCGGGCGTGGTCGCCATCATCTACGCGACGAAGGTCGATTCCCGCTGGCGGATCGGTGACCTCGACGGTGCCCGGGATGCCTCCAGAAAAGCGCGGATGTGGTCGATCATCTCGCTCGCCGTCGGCCTCGTCCTCACGGTCATCTTCGTCATCCTGTTGGCGGCCGGCGCCCTCGATGAGGACTCGAGCAGCAACGCGATGTCCGCCAGCAACGCGATGTCCGCGCTCGGCCCGCTGACAGCCTGAGGTCCCCATGCCCGGACGGCCCGATCCCGCCGATCCCGCACCCCCCGCCGGCTCCGTCCCGGAGGGGGACGACGGGACGTGGGAGGAGCGGACCTACCTGTGGCAGTCGCTGGTCGCGACCCTGCTGTGCTGCCTGCCGACCGGGGTGATCGCGCTGGTGCACGCGTCGATCGCGCAGAACCGGCTACAGAACGGGGACGTGTGGGGGGCCCGGCAGTCGTCGGCGCGGGCCCGGCGCTGGTGCGTCATCTCGGCGATCGCCTTCGTCGTCGTGTTGCTCGTCTACGTCGTCGCGGTCGTGGTCCTCGTCGCGATCGCGCGGGACCGGGCCTGACGGCACTGGCTACCGGGGCTACCGGGGCTACCGGCGGTCCGGTGGCCGCGGTGATGCCTTCCAGGCGGGATGTTCGCGCGTGGCCCACCACGCCGGGACCGTGCCGGTGATGATGCCGACCCGGGCGACCGGGTCGCGCGCGGCCATCCACAGGTGGCCGGCCACCCCGAAGGCCAGGCCGTAGGTGAGCAGGTCGTGGACGAAGGTGGCGCCGGTGCGCCAGGCCAGCGGCAGCCCGCCGGGCAGGCCCGCACCCCACCGCATCAGCGTGCCGGTGCCGAGCATCACCAGGATCGCGCCGGCGATGAACGCCGCGTACAGCTTCTGGCCGGCGTTGAACTTGCCGATCCGGCTCGCGGCCCCGGTTTCGGCCCCGGCCTGGGCCCGACGCCAGGTACCGAGGCGCAGGTTGGCCCGCAGCCACGTCCCGTCGGTGACGGTGAACCGGTTGAGGGAACGGAGGTCCCGGCGATAGCTGCCGGCGGCTGCCGCGACGAGCATCGGCACGGGCAGGGCGAGCCCGGCGTACAGGTGGATCGACTCGACCAACTGGCGCCGGCCGACGAGCTCCGCCAGCGGGGGCAGGAGCAGCACGGCACCGGTACCCAGGCAACAGAACATCGTCGCCGCTGTCGCCCAGTGCACCAGGCGGGTCACCCGGCCGAACCGCCGGACCGTCGCGAGCCTCGAACCCTCCGCGGGTGTGTCCTCGGCCGGGAGCTGTTCAGACGGGATCATCAGACGGGATCATCGTCACGGCCGTTGGAACGTCCGACCCAGCCGTCGACGTCATAGCCGCGCACCTCCCAGTAACCGGGCGAGACCCGGTCGACGACCTCGATCTCGCCGAGCCACTTGATCGACTTGTAGCCGTACATCGGCGCCACGTACAGGCGGACCGGGCCGCCGTGGTCATGGGACACCGGGCCGTTCAGCATCCGCAGTGCCACCAGGACGTCCGGCCGGGTGGCCTGGTCGAGGGTCAGGCTCTCGGTGTAGCTGCCGTCGAACGAGCGGAACGTCAGCGCCCGCGCGGTGGGCCGCATGCCGACATCGGCCAGCAGGTCGCGCAGCAGCACCCCGGACCAGGGCACGTTGTCGACCCGCCAGCCGGTGACGCACTGGAAGTCGCGCACGAGTGAGGTCTGGCGCAACTGGGCGAGGTCGGCGAGCGTCAGGGTCCGCGGCCGGTCGACGAGGCCGTGCACGCGCAGCCGGTAGTCGGCCGCCCCGAGCCGGGGAACGCTGGCGGTGACGGAGTAGTAGCGGAAGCTCCCGATCGGGACGAGGTCGGACAGGCCGGTGGGGTCCCGGCGGCGCAGCGGGTCGATGACCCGCTGGAGCGCCCGCTCGGCACGCGCACCGAGCGCCACCCCGGCGGCGCCGAGAGCCAGCATTCCGAGCACGACCCGCCGGCCGACCGGCGTGCCCTCGGAACCCTCGGAACCCACCACACCAGTGAACACCCGAAGGGCCTCCTCAGGAGTTGACGTCGCGGCGGGCGAGGGCCAGTGCGGCGACGGCCGCGGCGGCGAGGGTGTAGGCGATCCCGGCGAGCAGTGCGGGGGCGTAGCGGGCGTCGGGGACGCCGCCCTGGCTGACCGCGTCGAACACCAGGCCGGGGAAGATCCGTGCCGCGCCGCTCCATGAGTCTCCGATGATGTGTTCGAGCGGGAACATCCAGGCGACACCGACCGCGAGGGTCAGTGGTGTGGAGCGCAGCGCCACCCCGAGCGCGGTGCCGACCACGCCGAAGCCCGCCGCCGAGAGCAGGGCGTTCAGGTAACCCGAGGCGAGGGCGCGGGTACCAGCAGCGCTCCACCAGGCGGACGTGTCCAGGCCGCGAATCCTGGCGACCAGCGCGGCCGCCGCCACGCTGAGCACCAGGGCCGCGATCAGCGACGCGGCGATGAGCAGCAGGGTGAGCGCCATCCGCCCGGCGAGCCAGCCGAGCCGGCGCGGCTCGCGCAGGAACAGGGTGCGCAGTGTGCCCTGGCCGTACTCCAACGTGATCGCGATCGCCACGACCAGGAAGATCAGCAGGCCGGTGAAGGTGCTGCCGCCGGCGAACCCCCGGGCGATCCCGGCGGCCGCCGAGAGCTGCCCCGTCGTCACATCGAAGCCGCTCGGCCCGCCGCCGGAACCTGACCCGCCGCCGGATGGACCGTCATCCGCCAGGCTGACGACCAGGACGGTCGACAGGACACTGAGCGCCGCCAGCAGCCCCATCGCGACGGCGGTGCTCGGCCGCCACAGCTTCACCAGCTCGGCGCCGAACGAACGCCGTGCCGACGAGGCGATGCTTGTCAGAACGATGCTCATCGCCGAGCCTCCTGGGTCTGGGCCTGGGCCTGGGTGACCAGGCCCTGGTAGCGGTCCTCGAGGCTGTCGCGCCGCGGGGACATCTCGATCAGGGTCACGCCCCGGGACGCCGCGGCCCGGTTCACGCTGGCGAGCGCGCGGGTGTACTCGCGGGAGTCGCGGGCGCCGACGTTCACGGTGGTGAGCACGTCGTCCACCCCGCGGGTGGACGGCAGCCCGAGGCCGGCGAGCAGGTCGGCGAGCGGCGCGACATCCTCGGGGTGCTCCGGGCGCAGCACGACGTCGATGCTCTGGCTCGCCATCAGCCGGTCGGTGGGCCCCTGGTAGGCCAGCCGCCCCCCCTCGACGACGATCAGCCAGTCGCAGATCTGCTCCACCTCGGCGAGCAGATGGGACGAGACGAGCACCGTGCGTCCCCGCCGGGCCGGTTCCGCGGAACCGTCGCTGTCGCCGTCGCCCAGGGAGTCGCCGTCGCCCAGGGAACGGATGAGTTCGCGCATCTCACGGATGCCGATCGGGTCGAGGCCGTTCGTCGGCTCGTCCAGGACGAGCAGGTCCGGGTCGGTGAGCAGCGCGGCGCCGATCGCGAGGCGCTGCTTCATCCCCAGCGAGTAGGACCGGAACCGGTCCGCGCCGCGGCCGGCGAGCCCGACCTGGTCCAGGATCGCCTCGACCCGGGCGTCCACCTCGGCCCGCGGGATGCCGGCGAGGACGGCGAGCGCGGCCAGATTGCGGCGGCCCGACAGCGTCGGATACAGGGCCGGGCTCTCGATCAGCGCTCCCACCCGTGGCAGGTAGGCGGCGGGAGCCCCCAGCGGCGCCCCGAGGACGGTGCCGTCGCCGCCGCTCGGCCGGACCAGCCCGAGCAGCATCCGCAGGGTGGTGGTCTTTCCGGCGCCATTGGGCCCGACGAACCCGGCGACGACCCCGGTCGGGATGGTGAGGTCCAGGCCGTCCACCGCCGTGCGCCGGCCATACCGTTTCGTCAGCCCGCGCACGTCGATGGCGGGCTCGTTCGTTGTGGCGGTCACCGGAGCCGCTCCTGGTGGGCGGCAGGTCGTCGTCATGTCGATAAGCGTGCCGATCCGAGCCGATCATGTCGTCCGGCAGGCGACGACACCCGCCTACGCAGTCCGGCGCAGCCCGCCGTACCCGCCGTACCCGCCGTACCCGCCGGATGTCAGCCGAGGCCGGCCTGGTGGGCGAGGACGGCGAGCTGGGCGCGGTCGCGGGCGGCGAGCTTGACCATCACCCGGCTGACGTGGGTGCGGGCGGTGGCCGGGCTGATGACCAGACGGGCGGCGATCTCGTCGTTGGACAGGCCGCGGCCGACCAGGCCCATCACCTCACGCTCACGCTCGGTGAGACCGCGCAGGTCGGGCGGGTCCAGGGCCGGTCGGCGGGCGAAGGTGTCGATCACCAGGCGGGTCACCGACGGGGAGAGCAGCGACTCGCCCGCCGCCACCACCCGGATCGCCCGCAACAGGTCGGCGGGCTCGGCGTCCTTGAGCATGAACCCGGACGCCCCGGCCCGCAGCGCCTCGAAGACGTACTCGTCCACCTCGAACGTGGTGAGGATGATCGCCCTGGTTCCCGCCAGCTCCGGCGCGGCGACGATCGCCCGCAGCGCCCCCAGCCCGTCCAGCACGGGCATCCGGATGTCGAGCAGCACGACGTCCGGCCGGGTCGCCCGCACCACCTCGATCGCGGACTGTCCGTCGTCGGCCTCGCCGATCAGGGCCAGATCGTCCTCGGTCTCGATGAGGACCCGCAGCCCGAGCCGCACCAGCGGCTGGTCGTCCGCGATGACGATCCGGATCACGATCTGCCTCTCCCCACCGCGGCCTGGGCCGCTCCGACCGGCAGGACGGCGTGGACGCGCCAGCCGTCGTCGGTGGGTCCGGCCGCGAGTGTCCCGCCGAGTTCCGCGGCGCGTTCGCGCAGGCCGGTCAGCCCGTGACCGGCGGATGCCGGCGGCACTGGCGGCTCTGGCGGCACTGGCGGTTCCGGCAGCGCAGGCGGTTCCGCGGAACCGGGGATTTCCCCCGGGCCGCCGGGCTTCGCCTCGAACGTGTGGTCGGCGGTTTCCAGGGTGAGCCGCTCGTCGTCGAGGGTCACGGCCACCTCGACCCGGGTGGAGCCGCGCTCGGTGTGGCGCAACACGTTCGTCAGCGACTCCTGGACGATCCGGAACGCGGCCAGGTCGATGTCGGTGGGCAGCCGCTCGAGCCGTTCGGACGCGCCGTCCACGCGCAGCGCGACCGGCACCCCGCACAGCCGGACCTCGTCGACCAGGGAGGGCAGCCGCCGCAACCCGGTCAGGGGCGGGGCAGGCGCGGGCGCGGGGCGTGGGGTCGCCGGCGGCTGGCCGGCGCGGCTGAGGTCCAGGGTGGCGCGCAGCTCGTCGAGGGCGTCCACGCTGGTGCGGCGGATGGCCTCGAGCGCGAGCTGGGCCTGTTCGGGACGGCGGTCGAGAACGTGCAGGGCGACGGCGGCGCGCAGCGAGATGACGGACAGGCTGTGGCCGACCACGTCGTGGACCTCGCGGGCCAGGCGCAGGCGCTCCTGCTCGATGCGACGCAGGGTGGCTTCCTCCTTGGCCTGGGCGGCGGCGTGCCGGCTGGTGCGCGCCAGGGTGCCGACCAGGGTCGGAACGCCGCACACCAGGATCATGCCGAACACGTTGGCCGACGTCGCCCAGCCGGAGGCCGGGTAGCCGCGGACGGCGGCCACGACCGTCCCGGTGAGCAGGACCGCGGCGGCGGCGGACGCGGCCCCCCAGGCCGTCCGTCGATCATGGCGCAGGCCGACGGACAGCAACGCCACCACCAGCGGGGCGAACGACGGCCCGTGCGGATATCCGGCGCCCACGTAGACGCCGAGCAGGACGGAGGCCGCGGCCAGCATCGCCGGCAGCGATCGCCGGCGCAGCGTCACCGTGGCGGCGAGCAGCCCGAGCAGCCCGAAGGCGAACGCGTCCAGCCGGTGCGCGTCCTGCGTGTCACGGGAAGCCCCCACCGAACCGCCGACCACCACCACCTCGGCGGCCACCAGCGCGGCGAGGTCCCTCGCCCACCGCCGGGCCCGGTCCGCCGCAACCATGCCGCGACGGTAGCGGCTCGCGGCCCGGCCGGACATCCGCCGGTGGGCGTACCTCTCCTACGATGGTCCGCGTACGGCGCTAGGCTGGCGGCATGCTTGTGTCGGGAACGCCGCCGACCCTGCTGTCCCTGTGGTACCTGGCGGCCTGTCTCGGTGAGCGGGGCGACCGGCTGGAGTACCGCCATCCGCTGGTGGCCGTGCGTAACGCGAACAACCTGGTCATCGGGGGGCTGGACGTGGTGCGCGGCGAACCCGCGGCCTCGGCGGTCATCCGCGGCGAGGGCTGGTGGTCCCGGGCGGTGCTCGGGACGGCCGCGGCGACGATCCCACCGATCGACGGCCCGGTGCTGACCGGGCTGTGGTCCGGATTCCAGGGCAAGGCAGGGACGCTCGCGCTGCTTCCACAGCCGGTGCGCTTCGCCCGGATCGAGGCCGCCGCAGCCCGGGCGGGCATCACCCCGACGCTCGCCGGACGGCTGCTGGCCTGGTCGGATGCGGTGGTGGAGCACTTCCGGAGCCAGCCGGTGATGGCGTGATCATAGCGATCGAGGGCGTGGACGGTGCGGGGAAGAACACGCTGACCGGACGGCTCGTCGAGCGACTCACCGACGCCGGCCGCCGCGTCGCCACCCTCGCCTACCCGCGCTACACCGCCGAGCCGCTGGGCCCGGCGATGCGTGGGCTGCTCACCGGCGACGCCGGGCTCGGCGCCGTCGCCGCCTCGCCGCGGGCCACGGCGTTGATGTTCGCCCTGGACCGGGCTGCCTCGCGTCCCGCACTCGACGCGGTGCTCGCCGCCCACGAGGTCGTCCTGCTCGACCGGTACGTCGCGTCCAACGCCGCCTACGGTGCCGCCCGGCTACCGGCCGCCGAACGGGCCACCTTCCCCGCCTGGATCGCCGACCTGGAGTTCGGCACGCTCGCGCTGCCCGCCCCCGACCTGCAGGTCCTGCTGCGGGTGCCCACGGCACAGGCCGGCGCGGACGCGACCGCCCGCGCCGGGGCCGACCCGGACCGTCCCCGCGACGCCTTCGAGGCCGACGACGGGCTGCAGGCCCGCTGCGCCCGCAACTACGAGGATCTCGCCGCGCGGAGCTGGATGTCCCCCTGGCTGATCGTCGACCGTGAGTCGGGCGTCGAGTCGATCCTGCGCTGGCTCGGCACCCTGGCGCGCTGACGCCGTCCGCCGGTCGGGTCAGCAGTCGAGCAGACAGGTGGGCAGGGTGATGGTGGGGAGGTTCAGATCGCCGGGTGACCGCCGAGGAGCCGCAGCGCGTGCGGCGCCGGTGCGGCCGCCGGTTGCCGAGCGGCCACCCACGGTCGTGCTGCCCGAGTTCGCCGCGGCCACGGTCTGGTCGGAGCCTGCCCCCTGCGCCGCGCTTGCGATCTTGATTCGGGTCGAGGGCGAGGGTGAAGGCGTCGCCGGTCGGCTGTTTCCCGTCGACGCCGAGCCGGCGAGCGCGGTGGGGTCGATCGGACGGGTGCTGGACGTGCCGGCGCTGCCGACGCCGGTGTTACCAGGACCTGAGGGGGTCTGAATCAGCACGGCGACCGCCACGGCAGCGATGGCCACGACGACGAGCCCCACCTGCGGGAGGGGGATGTGCCGGTCGCCTCGATGCAGACCCACGCGCGCTCCGTCCAGTCGTCAGGAACTGTTCCGTCAGCAGCCGATGAGATCCGTCAGCAGCCGATGAGGCAGACCGGCGGGGCGATCGCGACCGTCGGTAGCTGGACGTCGACGTCCAGGTCCACGTCCACCAGGGGCTCGGGCCGCGGGGGCATCGCGGGACGTGGGGGCGCGGGCGGCGGGACCGCGCTTGCTGGGACCGCCGCCCCTACTGGAACGGCTGCGTCTGCCGCCGTCGGACCGCCCGATCCCGCGCCAGCCGCCGAGCCACTGCCGGTCTCCGCGCCCGCCGGGAGCGCCGCGCCCGTGGCGGGACGGTGGACGGGCGGCCGCCCGGGGACTGCGGGAGACGGGCCGGGCGCCGCCGCACCAGGCGCCGCCGCACCGGGCGGAGGCACCGCCTGGGCGAACTTCGCGGCCGGCAACCCGCTGCCGGGGAGCGCGCTCGGCGCGGCGGATGCACCGGACAAGCCGCGCGGGCTGGTGAGCGACGCGGAGGGGCCGACGCCGATGGCCTCCTGCGCGGGGGTGGCCACGTTCGGAGATCTGAGCAGCACGGCAACCGCCACGGCGGCCACGGCCACGAGGCCAAGGCCCAGCTGCGGGAGAGTGATCTGACGGCTGCCTCGGGGCAGGCTCACGGCAGCTCCGTCCAGGTCCGTCCAGTCCATCCAGGTACGTCCAGTGTTGCGACGGCCCGGACGCTAGCACGTATACCCCGCATCCTGACAGATGGGACACCTTTTCCATCCGATCAGGCAGCGACAGTCAGGCGGATGCCAGAGCCTGCGCGAGGGGGGTGCCGGCACGGTCGCGGCGGGCTGAGGCGGCGGCGAACTTCTCCGTCTGACGGGTGGCGGCCTCATCGAGAGCGGCCATGAAGGCGACGATCTCCTCGCGGGTCTGCTCCCCGACGGCGTCCAGGCCCTCAAGGTCGGCCAGGCGCCACTGGCGCAGCACCGGAGCGACCACGTCGTCGTGATGAATACGCAGGTTGTAGATGCCGGCCTGGGCGATCTGGATGGCCTTGCGGCGGAAGTCGCGGATTCCGGCTCCCGGCATCTCGAAGCCGAGGAGCTCGTCCCGGATGGCCTGCAGCGTCGTCGTCGGCGAGATCTCCAGTGCGCCGGCGACGAGGTTCCGGTAGAAGATCATGTGCAGGTTCTCGTCCGCGGCGACGCGGGTGAGAAGGCGCTCGGCGACCGGGTCGGTGCACATCCGCCCGGTGTTGCGGTGGCTGACCCGGGTCGCGAGCTCCTGGAACGACACGTAGGCCAGGGTGCGCAGCGCGCCGAGCCGGTCGCGGTCATAGCCCTTGCACACCTGGTACATGCGGTCCTGCTCGAGGCGTTCCGGGTCGGCGGCTCGGGTGAGCAGCAGGTAGTCGCGCATCGCGATACTGTGCCGCATCTCCTCGGCCGTCCACCGGTTCGCCCAGGTGCCCCAGACGCTGTCCAGGCCGAAGCCCGCCACGATCAGGCGGTGGTAGCTGGGGAGGTTGTCCTCGGTCAGCAGGTTGAGCTCGAAGGAGATCCGAGCGGCCGGCGGCATCGTCGACTGCCCAGGCTCCCAGGGCAGCTCGTCGAAGTCCCGTCCCAGGCTCCACGGGACGTACTCGTGGGGCATCCACTCCACAGCGAGGCCGAGATGGCGCTGGAGGTTCTCCTCGGCGACCGGCTCCAGCTCGCGCAGCAGGTCGGTGTCCGTAAGGGATCTCATTGGAGAACAGTTCCAGATCTGACGGTCGTCAACCATGGCCGCAGGGAGTGGAAACCCGGCCGGCGGACTGTTCCGCCGGATCAGGTCGGTCGTCCCGGCGCCCGGGTATACAGCGCGCTTCACATGAAACTCTCATGCTGCTCCGATGAACTGGGTCCGATGAACCGCGCGCAGCGAGGGGGCCAGCATGACGCAGGCACCAGGTGACGGTGGGGCGCCGCGGATTCTGGTCGTGGACGACGAGCCGAACATCGTCGATCTGCTGCGGATGGCGCTGCGTTTCCACGGGTTCGATGTGCTGACCGCCGCGAGCGGCCGGGCAGCGCTGCGGCTGGCGACCGACACCGAGCCCGACATCATGATCCTCGACGTCATGCTGCCCGACATCGACGGCTTCGACGTCTGCCGCGCGCTGCGCGCCGCCGGCCGGGACGTCCCCGTCGTCTACCTCACCGCACGGGACGCCCACCGGGACAAGATCGCCGGGCTGACCTACGGCGGGGACGACTACGTCACCAAGCCGTTCGCTGTGGACGAGCTGGTTGCCCGAGTGCGCGCCGTCCTGCGCCGGACCGGGACGGTGCGCGCCGAGCCAGCCGGGGCGCAGGCGGGGGCGGGGGCGGGGGCGGCACGAGGGGCGGCGGTGCTGCGGTTCGCCGACGTCGAGTTGGATCCGGACACGCACCTGGTCACCCGGGCCGGAGCGCCGATCGAGCTGTCGCCGACCGAGTTCTGCCTGCTGCGCTACTTCCTGACCAATCCTGGCCGAGTGCTGTCCCGCGCCCAGATCCTTGCCGCGGTGTGGAGCTACGACTACGTCGGCGAGCCGACAGTGGTCGACCAGTACGTGAGCTACCTGCGTCGCAAGCTGGGACGCCACGGCCTCCCACTGCTGCACACCCAGCGCGGCTTCGGCTATGCGCTGCGCCTCCCGCCGGGAGCCGCGAGGTGACGCTGCGACTGCGGCTGATGGCGGGGCTGGTGGCGCTGTGCGCGCTCGGACTCGCGGTCGCCGGCACGGCGAGTGCGTTCGCGTTGCGTGCCTACCTGCTCGACCGGGTCGACCAGCAGCTCCTCCGGGCCGGACGGCTCGGCGGCGGCACTCCGGCCGCGCTGGTGGCCAGGCTGCGGCTGCTCGAGCGGACCGGTGTGGACCAGGCCGCCGGCCCCACCGACTACCTGGTGGAGATCCGCCGGGCGGACGGCACGGTTCGGCGGGTCACCGGCGCCGGCTGGCCTGTGCCTCCCGCCACCCTCCTGTTGGACGTGGCCACCCGCTCCGGCCACATCGCCAGCGGTGCCCCGGCGAGCTCCGGCCCGTTCACGGTCGTCGCGGACGGCGCGCACTACCGGGCGGTGGAACGGACGTCCCCGGAACATGCCCAGGTCCTGGTCGCCCTGCCGTTGCGGCCGGTCACCGACACGGTGGGGCGGCTGGTCCGCGTCGAGGCGGCGGTCGGCGCCGCGGTGCTCGTGATCGTCGCCGCCTTCGCCTGGGTGCGGCTCACCCGGGGGCTGCGCCCGCTGCGGCAGATGATCGGCACGGCCGCCGCGATCGCCGACGGTGACCTGGACCGCCGGATCCCCACCGGCGAGGCCCGCTCGGAGACCGGCCAGCTCGCCGCCGCCCTCAACACGATGCTTGGCCAGATCCAGACCGCCTTCGCCGCCCGGATCGCCACCCAGGAGCAGGAACGCCGCTTCGTCGCCGACGCCGCCCACGAACTGCGCACCCCGCTGACGTCCATCCGCGGCTACGCCGACCTGCTGCGCGCCGAGATGGTCCCACCCGACGAGGCCGACGCGGCGCTGCGGCGCATCCAGGCGGAGGCCAGCCGGATGGGCGCCCTGGTCGACGATCTGCTCTACCTCGCCCACCTCGATGTGGCCCACCTCGACGCCGCTCGCCCCGATGCCGCCGGTCTGGACGGGCCGCGCCCGCTGACGATGTCCGAGCTGGATCTCGCCACCATCGTCCGCGACGCCGTCGCCGACCTGCGCGCCGCCGCCCCCGACCGTCCGGTCCACGCCGAGCTCCCGCCGACCTGCCCCGTCCGCGGCGACACCGACGCCCTACACCAGCTCGTCGGCAACCTGCTCACCAACGCCCGCATCCACACCCCACCCGATACTCCCGTCCACGTTCGCCTGCACCCCGTCACCGACGGTCGTGCGGAACATCTCGCCGTTCCCGGGGACGTGGCCATCGGACGCGGTGGGGCGGTGCTGGAGGTCGCCGATCGCGGGCCGGGGATGCCGCCCGAGGTCGCCGAGCACGTCTTCGACCGCTTCTACCGCGCTCCGGACAGCCGGGCGAGCGGCCGCGGTGGCAGCGGTCTGGGCCTCGCGATCGTCGCCGCCACCGCGCACGCCCACGGCGGTCGCGTCGAGGTCTCCAGCACTCCCGGCGCCGGCACCACCTTCCGCCTCCTGCTCCCCGCACCCTGAGCTACCGTCAGCCGACGGCGCGGGAGGTGCCGAACATCGTGTCCAGGGTGACGGGTTCGAGACGGCGCTCGGCGATGAGCTGTTCGATCTGGTGGAACAGGCCGAGGATCGTGGCGTGGTTGGCGTGGCCGAGCATGACCGTTCCGGGCCGCAGGTAGCGGGAGGCGAGCCCCATCAGCTGCTCGGGCGTGATGAGGGTGGAGTCGCCGAAGCTGCCGTTCCACATGAGGATCTTCGTATAGCCGAGCTCGCCAACGAGCGCGTCCACATGCTGGTTGTGGAAGCCGTAGGGCGGGCGGAACCAGGGCCGGCTGGTGGTGCCGAACGTGGACTGGATCCACTGCTCGTTGCGCTCGATGTCCGCCCTGATGTCGGCGTCCGTCCGATTCTTGAGCAGGCTTTTGTGTGACCAGGTGTGGTTCGCGATCTGCACCTGCCCGGCCTCCACCAGGGGCCGCAGCACATCCGCATGCCGGTTCCAGACCGCGCTGTACGCGCCGTTCGGGTTGAACGTGAGGGGAATTCTCGACCGCTGGGCGAACGCGACATAGCCGGCGACCGTCTGCGCGTCGTATCCGTCGTCGATGGTCAGGGCGATCCGCCGGGTCGGCGCCGACGCCTGGAACACCGTCGTCGGCGGTCCCGGGTGCGGGGGCGGAATCGGTGGCAACGCCGATGGCGTGGTCGATGCGGACGGCGTCTGCGTCTGCGTCTGCGATGGTGCCGACGCCGACGCCGACGCCGACGCCGACGCCGGTCTCGGCGACGCTCGCCCGTCGCCGAGACCGGCGTCGCCGGGCCGGGAGCCGGTACCACCATGGTGTGCAGAACTGCCCGGATGTGGGGTGCCCGTCGCGGATGCCTGGTCGGTCGCGCACCCGACCAGCACCTGAGCTGCACCAATGCTCAACATCGACAGCAGTAGCCGCCGATCCATCGGCTGAGGAACGGACATTCCCGAAACATTACGATCAGAATGATGATCCAATCTCATCGGAGGGCAAATCCAACGTAAGAGTGGGCAACCATCTACGCGACCCATCCGTCTTCGGGATCACCAGCGTTACGGAACGGAGGTCGCGCCGGTGATCAGGGCAGGCGTGGCTGGGGGTAGGCCAAGGCCATCCATGCCGGGAGGATGGAACCTCAGGCGTGCGCGGGCGGGCCGTACAGGGCGGCCAGGGACGCTGCGGTATGGGTGAGGGCGGCGCGGAGATCGGGCGGCTGGAGAACCTCGATGTCGGCGCCGAGGGCGAGAAGTTCGCCGGTGGCGTGCCGGACGGATTCGATCGGGATCGTCGCCAGTACCCAGCCGTCCGCCTCGGGCTCACCGGCGCTGTCGCGAATGGCGCGGCTGATCGCCGGTGCGAGGCGGAAGGGTGCCATCGTCATTCCCGTCGGGGACAGCCGTACCGTCGCCTCAGCCCGGTAGACGCCGGATTCGTAGCGTGCGGTCCAGGCTGCCCAGCACGAGGCGAGGTCGAAGTCCGGGGGCCGTTCGAATCGTTCGCCGGTCGCGGTCAGGGCAAGAATCCTGCTGACGCGGTAGGTGCGCGGTTCGAGGCCGTTGCCGTGATCCGCGGGCTGTGGCGCATCCATGGCACCGGCTGTGGAGCCGAGTTCAGCCTGGTCCCCGGTGGATGACACGGCGACGAGGTACCAGGTGCCGCTCTTGAGGACGACGCCGAGTGGGTCGAGGAGGCGTTCGACCTCCCGGGGTGTGCGCCAGCGGTGGTAGGTGACGCGAAGGCGCTGCTGCGCCCACACGGCGGCGGCTACGTCGGCGAGCAGCGGGATCTGCTCGGCGGCGCGGAACCAGCCGGGCGCGTCGAGGTGGAAACGATCGCGGGCCCGTGCGGCGCGTTCCCGCAGGGGCGGCGGGAGCGCCGCGAGCAGCTTGAGCTCGGCAGCGGCGGCGAGGGCACCGAGGCCGAGATCGTCCGCCGCGGTAGGTAGGCCGGCGAAGAACAGGGAGTCTGCCTCGGGCGCGGTGAGGCCCGTCAGCCGGGTGCGGTAGCCGGCGAGGAGTCGGTAGCCGCCGGTCACTCCACGCTCGGCGACGACCGGAACCCCGGCTTCGGCGAGGGATTCGAGGTCGCGGTGGACCGTGCGGACCGAGACCTCCAACTCGTCGGCGAGCTCGCGCGCGGTCAGCTTCCCACGGGTCTGCAGCAGCATCAGGACGCTTAGCAGCCGGCTGGCACGCATGGCCCAATCCTGCCAGGAGATGGCAGGTATCGCGTCCAGGATGTGTTTTGGCAGGTCAGTGGGGCGACGACAGGCGATGAACGGGAGCTCTGATGAGCAAGTCAGGTACGACGACGGACACAGCGGCTACCGACCCAGCGGCCATCGAGGCGGTGCCCGGTGAGGCGCCGACGGCAAGCTGGGCGAGCGTGATGCTGGACTGTCCGAACGCGAAGGAGCTCGCCATCTTCTACGGCGAGCTGACCGGCTGGGGTGTCACCGGCGCCGATGACGGCGGCGCGTGGGCGTTCCTGACCCCGCCGGGCACCGAGCTCATCTTCGGTTTCCAGCAGGTGGCCGACTACCGGCCGCCCCGCTGGCCAGGCCAGGACACCCCGCAGCAGTTCCACCTGGACTTCCGGGTGGCGAACCTCGATGCGGCCGTGGCGCGGGCCGAGCAGCTCGGCGCCACCCAGGCCGAGCACCAGCCCGGTGGTGAGCGCTGGCGGGTGATGCTCGATCCGGTCGGCCATCCCTTCTGCCTGTGCCCGCCCGCTCCGGCCGCCACCTGACCGGCGCGGGGCGGTAGCGGCAGGTCAGCCCATGGTGCGGCGGCCGTCGATGGACTCGCGCAGGATGTCGGCGTGCCCGCTGTGCTGGGCGGTCTCGCCGATCAGGTGCATCAGCACCGTCCGGGCCGAGCGAAGCGTGTTCGGCGGGAACCAGGGCTGCTTGGGCAGGGGATGGGCCTGGGCGAGGCTGGTGATCTCGGTGTTGATGATCTCCTCGGTGCGGCGGGCGATCGCCTCGTACTGGTCGAGGACGCCGGCCAGCGTCTCGCCGGGCAGGAGGCGGAACTCGTCCTCGCGGGCGGCCGGGTCGCCTTCGAGCGCGACCGGGCCATGCAGGATGAACTGCAGCCACCCATGCTCGACGGCGGCCACGTGCTTGATCAGGCCGCCCAGGGTCAGCGCACTCGCGGTGGGACGCCGCGCGGCCTGCTCGTCATCGAGGCCCTCGACGGTGTAGCGCAGGAAGCGCCGCCGGCCGGCGAGCTGCGCGAGCAGCTCCGCACGCTCGGCGGCCTCGGTGACGGCCGGCGTGGTGACGGCCGGCGTGGTCGTGGTCGGCGTGGTCGCGGTGATGGTGGTCTCGCTCATGAGGACGCCTTCGGGGTCGACTGATATCGGTCCGCGAGCCGGCTTCCGGGCGGCAGTTTCGTGCCTGCGGCTTGCCCCCGGCCCGTCAGCGTCGAGCCTAGGAGCCATTGCGGCCAGATATTGACCGCAATGGCGGCAGGTGTGGCTGATCCGCGCCCCTCGGCGTCTGCGCTCCGGCCGTACTGAGGGCGGCATCGGGGGCCGCGTCGTCTCGGCCGGACAGGGAGTAGACCCGGCGGGCGTTGCCAGCGCTGATCATCTCGGTGATGCGGGCGGCGTCGGCGGGTGTCCAGGCGTCGTCGGCGACGCCGGCGGCCAGGAAGGACGCGAGCCCGCGGCGGAACAGGGTGGCGCCGAGCAGGAACAGTTCGGCCAGGGCGTAGGCGTCGGTGGAGAAGAGGACCTTGGCGAAGGGGGCAAGTTCCAGGGCCTGCGCGAGCAGGCCGGCCGAGCCGCGTCCGGTGTTGTGGATGGCGAGGCCGAGGTCGAGATGCACGTTGGGGAAGACCTGGGCCAGATAGGCGGCCTCGCGGTGGTACGGGTAGCAGTGCAGCAGCAGGACGCTCACCTCGGTCGGGGCGATCGCCCGGAGCAGACCGGTGAGCAGCAGCGGATTGCCGCGGGTCAGATCGAGATCCATGTCGCCGTAGCCGACATGTATCTGCACGGGAAGCCCGGCGTCCACACCGCACCAGATCAGGAACGCGTGCAGCACCGGGTCGTGCAGCCGGATCGGCGCACCGGCTCGGATCTCGTTGATCCAGGTCCGGGTGGCGGCCGCGACCTCCCGATCGGTGGGACGGACCGCCGGCAGTTCCAGACCGGCCCGGTAGGCGGCGACGGACTTGACGGCCACGGTCGTCGAGGAACGGGAGGCGAGGCGGTCGCGCACCGTGTCGGCGAGATGGCCGACGCCGATCTGCCCGGTGAGCACGTCGACGGCGGCAAGCTCGGCGATCCGCTCGAGGCGCGTGACTATGAGGCCGCGGGCCGCGGTCTCGACCGGGGTGCAACCGCTGTCGGTGGTTCCGTGGCCGCTGCGGTCGGATCCGGTGCCCATGGCTGCCGGGTCGGTTCCGGCGTCGGTGATCGGCGTGGCCCCGACGTACGCCGCGAGCTGCTCGGCGCTGGTCAGCGGCTCGGGCTGAAAGCCGATGTCGACGCAGAAGGTGGTGATGCCGGTCGCGGTGAGCATCCGCCGGTGAACCTCCTCGTGGCCGAGCGCGGCGCGTCGCTCCAGGTAGATGTCGGGATCGGCGTGCGGCGGGAGGCCGAGGACCGGAGCGCACCAGCGGCGCAGCGCGAATCCGATCTGGCTGTCGAACAGCGTGGTGCCGGGCGGTCCGGCCCGGTCGGCCTCGGTGAGCATGCTCTCGAACTCCGGACGGTCCAGGTCACGTTGGACGAGCCCGTGACAGTGATGGTCCACGAGCTCTCCGCCAACGCCGAGCTCTCCGCCAACGCCGAGCTCCCCGTGCTGAGCCACCTGTGCGGCATCCCCCCTGGACGGGCTGGTCATGCCTGGCCCGCACCCTGGGAGCGCTATTACTGACAGTGATGATCGCCGAGGTGCATGGACTGTGGATAACGTGTGGACAACTACGGTGTCCCTGGGGATAGCGAAAGCCAAAATCCGTGATGTTGACGTGCTTTCAGAGATTCTTGCCTGGAAGATAACTGTGGAAAACGTTTGACGAGCTGGGGGCGGCGCACACGGCTTCCGAGTCAAGGTCGGCCGATTGGCTACTTTGGGTTACCATCCCGTTGGTGTGGCCGGCGTCTTGTCCGGTGCTCCCAGACACCAGCGCGCCGCTGGGAGCGCGACGATGGTGGCCAGGCGGACCCGCCGGGGAGGCGACGATGAACGAGCCCGGGTCGGAGACGTCGCATGCGTCGGCGGGGATCCGCCGCGGGTGGGGCCGTGAGCGCGCGGCCGCCGCGGCCCGGCGCACGGCGACGAACCTGGCTGTGCGCGGGGTGGTCTGCGTGGCCTGCACCTTCGTCGACAACAGCGGCATCACCCGGGTCAAGGGTGTGCCGGTCGGCCGGTTGGACGCGGCGGTCGCCTGGGGAATCGGCATGTCACCGGCGTTCGACGCCTTCCTCGCCGACGACGCGGTCATCGCCGGGGTCCCGGCCGCCAGTCCCGTGGGTGATCTGCGGCTGCACCCGGACCTCGGCCGGCTGACGCTGCTCGCTGCCGCGCCCGGGTGGGCCTGGGCTCCGGCCGACCGCCGGGATCAGGACGGTCTGCCCCATCCGCAGGACGGCCGGGAGATCGTGCGTGTCCAGACGGCGCAGTTGGCGTCGCGTGGGATCGGCGTCGCCATGGCCTTCGAGGTGGAGTGGGTCGTCGCCGCCGCCGCTGATGCCGGCCCGGACGAGTTCGTCCCGGCCACCCGTGGCCCTGCCTACGGGATGACCCGGGTTGCCGAGCTCGCGGACTACCTGCGAGACGTGGTCACCGCGCTCACCGGGCAGGGCCTGGTCGTCGAGCAGATTCATCCCGAGTACGCCGCCGGCCAGTTCGAGGTGTCGGTCGCGGCCCAGGACCCGCTCGGGGCCGCGGACACCTGCGTGCTGGTGAAGGAGACCGTCCGGGGGGTCAGCGAGCGGCACGGGCTGCGCGCCTCGTTCGCTCCGCAGCTGGCCGTCGGCGGCGTCGGCAATGGCGGCCACGTGCACCTGAGCCTGTGGACGAACGACCCCGACGAGACCCTGGACGGCACAGGCACGCGCGCGGATGTGGGCGCAGGCGGGGGCAGCACGGATCGAAGTGGTCATGGCGGTGATCTGAAGGCCGCGGGATGGTCCGGCGGGGGGCTCGTGTGGCCAGGGCCGACCAGCGGGTCCAGCGGTGCTGGACTCGGCGGGGCCAACCCAGGAGGTGATGTCGGTTCGCCGGACGTCTCGCTGGCGGGACTTGCCGGGGGTGGGCAGGTGAACCTGATGGGCGGCGGTGACGGCCCGGCGGGGCTCACCGCGGTCGGCGAGGCGTTCGCCGCCGGCATCCTCGGTCGGCTGCCGGCGTTGATGGCACTCGGCGCCCCGAGCGTCGCATCCTACCTGCGACTCGCGCCGTCGCGGTGGGCGGGCGTGTATGCCTGTTGGGGGCAGGAGAACCGCGAGGCCGCGCTCCGGATGATCCCGGGCCCCGCGGCGGCCGGCGGCCGGGCGGCGAACCTCGAGGTCAAATGCTTCGATCTGGCCGCGAACCCGTACCTGCTCGTCGCGGCCCTGCTGGCCGCCGGGCATGCTGGACTCACCGAGGGTGCCCGGCTGCCGCCGCCAGTCGATGTCGACCCGGCCAGCCTGGACCCGGCCGAGCGGGATCGCAGGGGCATTCACCGGCTGCCGACGAACCTGCAGGCGGCTCTCGACGCGTTCGAGGCCGACGAGGTGCTGCGTGCGGCGTACGGACCGCAACTGCATGACACGGTCGTCGCCGTTCGGCGCGGGGAGATCCGCCGTTTCACCGGCGCCCCACCGGAAGCGGTCGTCGCCGCCACCCGCTGGCGCTACTGACGGCCCGCGGCCGATTCTGCGGGCACCGCGTGGCCGGGCAGGTAGGCACCTCAGGTGGCATCGCACGGCTGGTGCCGCGGGGCCTTACGTGGCTGTCGGTCGCCGGAGTCACGCGGGTGCCCGTGCGGGCTAGGAGGGAAACGCCAGAGTAAACCCCGGAACCCGGAATATGGCGAAGGTCACGTTGCTTTGGCGCGTGTACGTGCCTCGCCCTCACAATGGTGCGCACCCGTCCGAGGAGGCGCGTGTGCGCAAGGTCCTGGTCGCCAATCGAAGTGAGATCGCTGTCCGTGTTTTTCGCGCTGCCCAGGAACTGGGCCTGCGCACGGTCGCGGTCTATACCCCGGAGGACGTGTCCGCCCTCCACCGCACAAAAGCGTCCGAGGCCTATGAGATCGGTGTTCCGGGTCATCCCGTGCGGGGTTATCTGGACATCGATGCTCTGTTGACTGTTGCGAAGCAGGCTGAGGCTGACGCTTTGCATCCGGGTTACGGCTTTCTGTCCGAGTCGGCGGTGCTGGCGGAGGCGTGCGCGGCGGCGGGGGTGACGTTCGTCGGACCGCCGCCGTCGGTGTTGCGGCTGACCGGGGACAAGGTGGCGGCGCGCGATGCCGCGTTGGCGGCCGGACTGCCGGTGCTGCGGGCGTCGGCGCCGCTGCCGGATGGTGCGGGAGCGGCCGAGGCAGCCGAGGTGGTGGGATTTCCGCTGTTCGTGAAGGCGTCGGCCGGTGGTGGCGGGCGGGGTCTGCGGCGGGTGGAGCGGGCGGTGGATCTCGCGGACGCGGTGGAAAGCGCGTCGCGGGAGGCGGCGGCGGCGTTCGGGGACGGCACGGTGTTCCTGGAGCAGGCGGTGACCCGTCCGCGGCACATCGAGGTGCAGGTGTTCGCCGACTCCTACGGCGATATCGTACACCTGTTCGAACGCGACTGTTCGGTGCAGCGGCGCCATCAGAAGGTGGTCGAGATCGCGCCGGCTCCCCGGCTGGACGAGGCGGTGCGGGCGAGTATCTGCGCGGATGCGGTGCGATTCGCCCGACATGTCGGCTATGTCAATGCGGGTACCGTCGAGTTTTTGCTCGGCGTGGACGGCTCGTACACGTTCATGGAGATGAACCCGCGGATTCAGGTGGAGCACACGGTCACCGAGGAGGTGACCGGCGTCGATCTCGTGGCCGGCCAGCTGCGCGTCGCCGACGGCGAGAGCCTCACCGATCTGAACCTGGGCCAGGACCGGATCGCGCTGCGCGGGACCGCCATCCAGTGCCGGGTGACCACCGAGGACCCGGCTGATGGTTTCCGGCCCGATACCGGCACGATCAGCTTCTACCAGTCCCCGGGCGGCCCCGGGGTCCGCCTCGATGGCGCGACGTACGCGGGTGCGGAGATCAGCCCGTATTTCGATTCGCTGTTGGTGAAGCTGACCAGCCGTGGCAGCACGTTGGAGAAGGCGGCCCGCCGCGCCCGTCGGGCGCTGGGCGAGTTCCGGATCCGCGGTGTCCGCACCAACATCGACTTTCTCGGGATGCTGCTCGCCGACCCCGCCTTCCTCGAGGGCGGGGTCAGCACGTCGTTCATCGACGAGCGCCCCGAGCTGCTGATGCCCGGCCACGGCACCGACCGCACCAGTCGCATGCTCGCCCGCCTGGCCGAGAGCACCGTCAACGGCCTGCGTCGCCCGGCCGGTCCGCTGGTCGACCCGCGCACGGTCCTGCCCGAGCTGCCGCTGGAGCCGGCGGGCCCGGGACGGGTGGCGTTCGGCCCCGGCGCGCTGATCAGTCTGGGCCACGGCCACAGTTCTGGTCACCACGGCAGTTCTGGTCACCACGGCGCCGCGTCCGCGGCTACCGGCCCCGGTGCCATCTCGGCCGGTGGTGTCGGCGGCCTGGGGCCGATCACGCCGGCCGGTGGTCTGAGCCTGGGGATGACGGTGCCCACAGGGTCGCGTCAGCTTCTCGCGGAGCTGGGCCCGGCCGGTTGGGCGGCGCGGTTGCGTGCCCAGGATGCGCTCGCGGTGACGGACACGACGTTGCGGGACGCGCACCAGTCGCTGCTCGCCACCCGGCTGCGTAGCTTCGACATCCTCGCCGCGGCGCCCGCGTTCGCGGCGCTCACCCCGAACCTGCTGAGCCTCGAGGCATGGGGTGGGGCGACCTACGACGTGGCGCTGCGGTTCCTCGCCGAGGACCCGTGGGAACGCCTCGCCGCGCTGCGTTCGGCGGCGCCGAACATGTGCCTCCAGATGCTGCTGCGTGGCCGCAACGCCGTGGGCTACACCCCCTACCCCGACGACGTGGTGCGCACGTTCGTCGCGGAGGCGGCGGCCACCGGCGTCGACATCTTCCGGATCTTCGACGCGCTCAACGACATCGCGCAGATGCGCCCGGCGATCGACGCCGTGCTCGCGACCGGCACGGCGGTCGCCGAGGGCACCCTGTGCTACACCGGCGACCTGTCCAACCCCGGCGAGCAGATCTACACCCTCGACTACTATCTGCGTCTCGCCGACCAGCTCGCCACGGCCGGCGTCCACACTCTCGCGATCAAGGACATGGCCGGACTGCTGCGCCCGACCGCCGCGGCCACGCTGGTGGCCGCGTTGCGGGAGCGGTTCGACCTGCCCGTCCATCTGCACACCCACGACACCGCCGGTGGGCAGCTCGCGACCCTGCTCGCCGCGTCGGCGGCCGGAGTGGACGCCGTCGACGCGGCGGCGGCGCCCATGTCGGGCGGCACCAGCCAGGTGAACATGTCGGCGCTGGTCGCCGCCACCGATCACACTCCCCGCGCCACCGGCATCGACCTCGGCGCGCTGTCGTCGATGGAGGCCTACTGGGAGGCGGTACGCGACCTGTACGGGCCGTTCGAAGCGGGCCTGCGCGCGCCGACCGGGGCCGTCTACCGCCACGAGATCCCCGGCGGGCAGCTCACCAACCTGCGCCAACAGGCCATCTCGCTTGGCCTCGGAGATCGCTGGCCGGCCGTGCAGGAGGCCTACGCGGTCGCGAACGACCTGCTTGGCAAACCCATCAAGGTGACACCCACCAGCAAGGTCGTCGGTGACCTGGCGCTGTTCCTCGTCGGCGGCGGCATCGACGTCGACCTGCTGCGCGAACACCCCGAACGCTTCGACCTGCCCGCCAGCGTCCTGGGCTACCTGGCCGGCGAACTCGGCACCCCACCAGCCGGCTTCGCCGAACCGTTCCGCGAGCGAGCCCTCGCCGGCCGCCACCCCGAACCGCCCTCGGCCACCCTGAACACCGCCGACACCACCGAACTCGACGCCGGTGGCGCCCGCCGCAGGGCCGCCCTGTCCCGGCTGCTGTTCCCCGGCCCCTGGAAGGACTACCTCAACGCCACCGAAGCCTACGGCGACACCTCCATCATCCCCACCGAGGGCTACCTCTACGGACTGCGCCCCGGCATCCCACTCGCCGTCACCCTCGAACCCGGCGTGGAGATCATCGTCGAGCTGGAAACCCTGTCCGAACCCGACGACGCGGCCATGCGCACCCTGTACCTACGCGTCAACGGCCAACCCCGCCCCGTACGGGCCCGCGACACCTCCATCACCGCCACAACCACCGCCGCCCGCCGCGCCGACCCCACCAACCCCAACCACATCGGCGCCGGCCTACCCGGCATCGTCACCTTCACCGTCAACATCGGCGACACCATCACCACCGGCCAGAAACTCGCCGTCATCGAGGCCATGAAAATGGAGGCCGCCGTCACCAGCCCCACCACCGGCACCATCACCGAACTCGTCCGCACCAGCGGCGACTCCGTCGAAGTCGGCGACCTTCTCCTCACCCTGAACCCCTGACCTTGAGCCTGCGCCCCTCTTTCGGCGCTGGCCCGGCGAAGGTGCAAGCCTTCGCCGGGCCAGCGCCGCGACGATGGTCACCGACCTGGCGTTAGAGGGCAGGCCTGGGTCGATCGTGGCGTAGTTTCCAGCCCGCGCGCTGATCGAGTATCGGAGTGGTCGCACAGGTTGCTCTCCCTTGCCGCGGTCGCAGACACCCGGCGGACCGCAACCCGACCCGCTCTCGATCACGCAGACCCTGGTCGAGGGCGGAAGACCCAGGCGCGCATCAGCAGGAAGCGGATGACGGTGGACAGCAGGTTCGCGAGGACCAGGACGGTGACCTCCAGGCCGCGTCCCGGGTGGCTGCTACCGGCGTGCAACAGGGCGAGGGAGCCACTGGTCAGGGCGAGGCCGATGGCGAAGACGACCAGGCCCTGCAGGTGGTGGCGGCCGGCCTGTTCGGGACCGGTGAGACCGAAGGTCAGGCGGCGGTTGGCGGCCGTGTTCGCCACCGCGGTGATCAGCAGGGCGAGCAGGTTCGCGGCCTGGGCGCCGGTGGCGGTCCGGAGCAGGACGAAGAGGAGGAGATAGGCCAGGGTGCTGGCGACGCCGATCGCGGCGAAACGCATCAGCTGCCTGGGCATCCCGCGTGGCACGCCCGGAATCTGCACTCCGCCTCCCGCTTGCGCCGTCCCAATGTTCTGCGCACCGAGGGCCGCGCCACCGAGGGCACTGCCGGCGGTGGCGGTCAGCGGTCCGCGGCCGAATTCGCGGCGCAGGTCGGCGAGCGGCAACGCGCCGGTGCCCAGCGCCCGCAGCAGTCGGGCGACACCCTTGAGGTCGGCGACCGCGGTGGCGACCACGTCGACGCGGCTGTCCGGGTCGTCGACCCAGTCGACCGGCACCTCGTGGATGCGCATGCCCGACCGTTCGGCAAGGACGAGCAGCTCGGTGTCGAAGAACCAGCCGGTGTCCTCGACCAGGGGCAGCAGGGCGGCCGCCGCGTCCGACCGGATCGCCTTGAAGCCGCATTGGGCGTCGGAGAAGCGGGCGGCCAGCGTCCCGCGCAGGATCATGTTGTAGCAGCGGGAGATCACCTCGCGGCGCGGCCCCCGCACCACCCGCGACGCCCGGGACAACCGGGTGCCGATCGCCAGCTCCGAGTGCCCGGTGATCAGCGGTGCGACCAGCGGCAGCAGCGCGGCGAGGTCGGTGGACAGGTCGACATCCATGTAGGCGAGCACCGGCGCGGAGGACTCGCTCCACGCGGCCCGCAGCGCCCGGCCGCGTCCCTTGGCGTCCAGGTGGAACGCCCGCACCCCGGGCAGCTCCTCCTGCAGCGCCAGGGCGATGCCCAGGGTGTCGTCGGTGCTGGCGTTGTCCGCCACAGTGATCTGAAAGGGATAGGGGAAGCTGTCGCGCAGGTGCGCGTACAGCCTGCGGACGCAGAGTGCGAGGTCGTTCTCCTCGTTGTGGACCGGGACGACGACGTCCAGGACGGGTACGGGCCGGCCGTCGTCGTCCACAGGTGCCTGGGTGGCCAGCGTCCGCTCGCCGGCAACGCGCTGCACGGGGGCGGAGGCTCCGGTCGCCGGGGATCGCATCGACGTCGTCATGACACTCACTCTCGGTCGGCGAGCTGTGCCACCCGTGTGCCGATCCTGTGGGGCACCTGTGAAACAACCTCCGGCCTACCCAGCCGGGTACCCCCAATGGGCAGGCGGTGCGGTGTCGGTTGGAAACGGAAACCGGCCGTGCGCTCCAGCCTGAGCGGGGAGGTGGGCTGTGGAGCACACGGCCGGTGTGAGGGCCGGTCTGTCAGGCAGGCAGATCGCCCGGGGGCCGCAGGACCGGCAGGTCAGGTGGCCTGCGCGGTGGAGGTGGTGGAGGACGAGGTGGTCGTGCTCGTCTTCGGGGCGGTCAGGTCGTAGAGGGTGACGCCGCCGACGGTCTTGGCGGTGAAGGTGGCCTCGATCCAGCTGGCGATCGAACGGGAGTCGCTGCTGCCACCCATGGACTGGCCGAAGCCGCTGCCGCCGATGAAGTAGTGGATCTTCTTCTCGCTGACGTACTGCTTGAACTGCGCGAGCGTCGGCGACGGGTCGCTGCCGTTGAAGCCGCCGATCGGCATCACCGGCTCACGCGTGGCGAGCTGGTAGCCGGCGGCACTGTTCGAGCCGACCGCCGCGGCGACCCAGGTGTACGTGCCGGCGTCCTGCTTGAGCGCGTCGATGATCGCCTGGCTCGGCTTCGTCGCGCCCAGCAGGCCGCCCATGCCGCCGCCCCGACTCATCCCGCCGCCCCGACTCATCCCGCCGCCAGCGCCGGTGCCGCCCTGACCTGCGGTGCCACCCTGGCCCGGAGTGATGGCGCCGTTCTGACCGGGCAGTGCGCCGGCGCCGCCCTGCCCGCCGGTGCCGCCCCCGAAGCCCTGGAAGCCGCCGCCGGCCCGGAGGCCACCCTGGCCGAGCCGTCCGAACTGGCCGCCGCCGTTGCCACGGCGCATGAAGCCACCGGGCCCGCCGAAACCCGCGCCGGCGGGGCCGGCCGAGGGGATCGATCCGGTGTGCGCGGTGCCGGCAGTGGCGATCGTGTACGCGCCTGGGCCGAGCAGGCCGGCGACCAGCGTCAGCGTGGCCACCCCGACCGCGGCGCGCCGGGGCAGCCGCACCGAGGCGAGGAAGCCGAGGGCGGCGATGATCCCGGTGATCAGCACGGCGTAGCGAATCCACGGGTGCCAGGCCGGGGTGCGGTCGAGCAGGTGGAACGTCCACCAGGTGGTCACGCCGATGGCGGCGGCGCCGGCGATCGCGGCGGCCGGGTGGTGGCGCTGGTGCCAGAGCAGCACCGCTCCCATGCCGATCACGGCGCCGATCGCCGGGGCGAGCGCGACGGTGTAGTACGGATGGAAGATTCCCTGCATCTCACTGAAGACGATCCCCGTGACGAGCAGCCAGCCGCCCCACAGGACGAGCGAGGCCCGCAGGCGATCCGTCCGCGGTGCCCGTCGGGTGATCCACAACCCGGCGGCCAGCAGGATCAGTGCGGCCGGGAGCAGCCAGGAGATCTGACCGCCGACCTCACTGTTGAACATCCGCAGCAGGCCGGCCTCCCCCCACATGCCACCACCGCGTCCGCCGCCTCTGCCACCGCCCGGGAAGGTGAACGTGCCACCGCCGGTGCCGGCGCCGCCGCCGGGCAGGGTTCCGGCCGCCCCACCGGCCGCCCCCCCGATGCCCGTGCCCACACCAGCGGTGCCACGGAAGCCGCCGCCACCCCCGCCGACGCTGCCGGTCTCGTTACCCGTGAGCCGCCCCAGGCCGTTGTAGCCCAGGGTGAGCTCCAGCAGGCTGTTGTGCTGTGAACCACCGATGTAGGGCCGGGACGACGTCGGGACGAGCTCGACGATCGCGATGTACAGACCGGAGGGAATCAGCAGGCCCAGCCCGCCGGCAAGCGTCTGGCGGACCCGGCGCCAGAGCCCGGTCGGGGCGAACGCCAGGTACACCAGGGCGAACACCGGCACGACGACCAGCGCCTGCAGCAGCTTCGTCAGGAACGCGAAGCTGACGAACACCCCGGCCAGAACCATCCATTTGGTGCTGGCCTGTTCAACCGCCCGCAGCGTCGCGTACGCGGCGCCGATGAGCAGCAGAACGAGCAGCGCGTCCGGGTTGTTGAACTTGAACATCACCGCGGCGATCGGGGTGAGCGCCAGGACCAGCCCGGCGATGAGCCCCGCCGCCGCGCCCGAGCACCGGCGCACCGTCTTGTAGAGCAGCCCGACGGACGCCACGCCCATCAACGCCTCGGGGACCAGGATGCTCCAGGAGTTCAACCCGAAGATCCGCACCGAGATATCCATGATCCAAAGGGAGGCCGGCGGCTTGTCGACGGTGATCGAGTTCCCGGCGTCCGAGGAGCCATAGAAGAACGCCTTCCAGCTCACCGACCCGGCCTGCGCCGCCGCCGAGTAGAAGGCGTTCGCCCAGCCGGAGGCGCTGAGATCCCACAGGTACAGCACGGCCGTGCCGATGAGCAGCACCGCCAGGGCCGGCCGGACCCAGCGCGGATCGGGCCCGGCATCGGGAACCGTCGTAACGCTGGGCTGACCCGCCTCACCAGCGCCGGCCCCAGCGCCGGCCTCGGCGCCGGCCCCAGCGCCGGCCCCAGCGCCGGCCCCAGCGCCGGCCCCGGCCTCCGTCGGTGCGTCATGGTCGAGTGGTCTGGCGGAACCCGTCCTGGTCCACGGCATCCTGCGACGGCGCCCGGGGGCACGCCGACCCCGCGCATCGGGGATCGGGTCGGTGAGAGTCGACGACATGGGAATCACCCTGCGCCACCGACCTTTTGGCTCCTTGTGCCTTACCTGTGGGCAACCTGTGAAGGCCGTCGTTTCAGGAGTAGCGGGTCTGGCCGGCTGGCAGGACCGGGGGTGCGGTGACCGGCGGCGGGATCGGCTGGGTGCGCCTGGTCCCGTCCATCGGCAGGCGGTCCGCCGCCAGGGCCTCCACCGGGATGTTCACGGGGGCGGCCGGAGCGGTTGGGTCTGCGGGGCTGTCCATCAGGTCGGCGGGCGAGCGCGGGAGGCGGACGACGAAGGCCGTGCGTCCGGGAATGCTGGTCGCCTGGACGTGGCCGTGGTGGGCCTCGACGACGGCGGCGACGATCGCGAGGCCGAGGCCGGTGCTGCCGGCGGCGCGGGAGCGGGAGCTGTCCCCGCGGGCGAACCGTTCGAACACCTGGGGGAGCAGTTCGGGGGCGATGCCGGGGCCGTCGTCCTCGACGGAGATGACGGCGTCGGTGGTGGTCGCGGCGAGGCTTGCCGTCACCCGGGTGCCAGGCGGGGTGTGGGAGCGGGCGTTGGCCAGCAGGTTCGCGAGGACCTGGTGCAGCCGGGCGGCGTCCCCGGTGACGGTGACGGGCTCCTCGGGCAGGTCCAGGGCGAAGCGGTGGTCGGGCGCGGCGACATGCGCGTCGCTGACGGTGTGGACGATGAGGCGGGACAGGTCCACCGGCTCGTGCTCGAGCGGGCGGCCCGAGTCGATCCGGGCGAGCAGCAGCAGGTCGGAGACCAGGGATGTCATCCGGGCGCTCTCGGACTCGACCCGGCTCATCGCGTAGGTGACGTCCGCCGGGACGGGCTCGTGGGTGCGCCGGGTGAGCTCCGCGTAGCCGCTGATCGCGGCGAGCGGGGTGCGCAGTTCGTGGCTGACGTCGGCGAGGAACTGCCGCATCCGCGTCTCGCTGGCGTGCCGAACGGCGAGCGCGTTGCCGATATGGCCGAGCATCCGGTTGAGCGCCGCCCCGACCTGGCCGACCTCGGTGCGCGGATCCGTGTCGACCTCGGGGACGCGTACGGACAGTGCCACCTCGCCGCGGTCGAGCGGCATCTCCGCGACCCGGGAGGCCGTCGCGGCGACCCGGCGCAGCGGGCGCAGCGTGACTCGGATGATGATCGTCCCAGCGACCGCCGTGGCCGCCACCCCGGCGAGGGCGACGACGCCACCGATCAGCACCATCTTGGTCAGCGTGGCGTTGACCTGCTTCATGGGCAGCGCGGTGACCATGACCGTGCCGTCCGGATGGGCGATGGCGACCACGCGGTACTCGTCATTGCCGATGCCGCGGGTGTGCGCGCTGTCGTCCTGCGGGACCGCGGCGATGGCCGTCGCCTGGCTGGTGGAGATCCAGCGGATGGTGTTGGACGGCGAGTCGTAGGTCGCGCCGTAGATGCCGGTGTCGTCCACGAGTGCGACGAGGGTGCCCGGTTCGACCGGGCCGCGGAAGAAACCGGTCACCAGCGTGGAGTTGCCCTGGCCGTACAGGGCGCTGCGCATGGTCGCGGCGGTGTCGGTGGCCGTCGCCGGGGCGGTCGAGACAGCGGTGACGGTTGCCTGATGGCTGGTGCTGGCACTCGTCCCCGACGTGGTGCCGGTACCTGATCCGCTGTCCGAAGCGCCGCCCGGCAGCGAACCTGAACCGGGCTGGAGATCGGAGTCACCGCTGCTCCCACCAGGCAGCGGGCTGGGGTACTGGCCAGTGAACTGAAGCTGGCGGTTCCAACGGTCGCTGGCGTTCATCAGCCGCCGGTCAAGCTGGTTGATGAGGACACCACGCAGCCCCACCGCGGTCACGAAGACGATCGCCAGGGACACCGTCGCCAGCAGCACCGTGAGCAGGGCGATCAGTCGGGTGCGCAACGACCATCGGGACGGTGAGACCCTGCGCCCATGCCCATGCCCGTGCCCGTGCCCGTCGTCCGCGGTGGACCGAGGCCTCGGTGAGGAGCCCGGAGTCAGGTCGGGATGCGCGGCGGTAACCATCGGAGCGGCTCCGGTCAGCTCGGCCGGCCCGCGCCGCCGATCACCGACGCGGACGCGGCCGGCACGATTGACGCCGGGGCCGCCATCGTCGTGGGAGCGGCGGGGGCAGTGGTAGTGATACTGGCGGGCGGCCCGGGGGCTGCCCGCTCGGCCGGGCGCAGCACATAGCCGGCACCACGCATGGTGTGGATCATCGGCGGACGTCCGGCGTCGATCTTCTTGCGGAGATAGGAGACGTACAGCTCGACCACATTGGCCTGGCCGCCGAAGTCGTAGTTCCAGACCCGGTCGAGGATCTGCGCCTTGCTGAGCACGCGGCGCGGATTGCGCATGAAGAAGCGGAGCAGCTCGAACTCGGTGGCGGTCAGGTGCACGGGCACCCCCCCACGCTCCACCTCGCGGCTCTCCTCGTCCATGGCCAGGTCACCGACGACGAGCCGCGCCCCCTGCAAAGCCTCCGCGCTGCGCGCCGCCCGCCGCATCAGCCCCCGCAGCCGCGCTACCAGCTCCTCGAGACTGAACGGCTTCGTGACATAGTCGTCGCCTCCCGCCGTCAGCCCCGCGACCCGATCCTCGACGGCATCACGCGCGGTGAGGAACAGCACCGGGACGTCCGGGCTCTCCGCCCGCAGCCGCCGCAGCACCTCCAGCCCGTCCATGTCCGGCAGCATGATGTCGAGCACGACCGCGTCCGGCCGGAACTCACGCGCCAGCCGCAGCGCGGTGCGACCATCCCCCGCGCTGCGCACCTCCCACCCCTCGTAGCGCAGCGCCATCGACAGCAGCTCCGCGAGAGTCGTCTCGTCATCCACCACGAGTACCCGCACCGGTTGCATACCGGACACCTTCCCCCACCTACCTGGCCGCCACCTGAGCCCTCGCTGTGAACTTCCTGTGAGGCGCCGGTGTGGGTGGCGAGCAAGCAGTCCTCCATGCCTGGCCCGGTCCAGCTCACGGGGAAGAGTGACCATAATGTTGCATAGTGCAAATAGACGAAGCTTTGGACGCGTTGGGCCGGTTGCGGCGCGGGTCCGATCAAGGGCACCCGCTACCGCATCAGCCCTTGACGCTGCTGTGGGCGGTCAACCGTATGAATACGGGTGTTCGGCTGATCAAGTGGTCGGCGGTGCGTGACGAACTTGAAGCTGCGCTGATCGCCAGCGGCGCCGGCAATAACCTGCCCGCGCCCGAGTACCCCGTTGTGGCGCTGCGCCACTCGCCGCTGTGGGAGATTCGGGCTTCGTCCACAGTCCCTCCGGCGGACGGATCGCTGCCGCGTCGGTGGCTGGATGACGAGGATCCTGAGCTTGGCCTCTCTGATCCTGCCTTCGACCTCCTGACGGACGAATCGTCCCGCAGTCGATTTATCGCGGCGCTCCACTCGATGATTTCCGGGGCGAACCTTCCTGTTTCGAACAGTGCGCCGGACAGTTATTGGATCATCGATCTCGGTATCGAGCTGCGCCGTGGATCTGTGCACGATAAGTATGGTGGTAGCCGGCAGTCTGGAATTTCACCATCCGCGCGAACTCCGAATATTCTACTTTTCACCGATCCAGTGAGAGGGAGGAGTCATGGATATTTTGACGGTTGGGGTGATGATGGGGCGTTCCATTACACCGGCACGGGTAAAACTGGCGATCAAAAGATGTCTGGGGACAACGAGGCTGTCGCACGGTATCGGGCGACGGGACGTCAGCTTCGACTTTTCCGGGTCACGCGGAAGGGCTGGGTCCGATACATCGGATGCTTCGGGCTCGACCCGGTTAGGCCCTGGTACACAAGTAGAGCTCCTTCCACGGGCGGTGGGCCACTCCGATCCGTGATCGTCTTCCGGTTGCAGCCGGAAGCAGAGGTAGATTACGGCGAGTTTGCGCTCCCGGGAAGCGCCGATATGCTCAGCCGAGTGGTGTCAATCCCACTGGAAAAAGTTCACGCCGACGAATATTTCATCTCGCGCTCGACGGCGGCAAAGGCGGAGCGTCGCGAAGGTCTCCTCGTTCACGAATACGCAGATTATCTGCGTTCGCTCGGCCATAATGTTGACCGACTGCAGATCCTCCCCCCGGGGGTGGCGGGCCCGCTGCTCACCGATCTTTATGATGAGACGGCGGGGGATTTGATAGAAGCGAAGAGTGTGACGTCGCGTGATGCAATTCGACTCGCCGTTGGGCAGCTATTTGACTATCGGCGATTCATCGATCCACTGCCGCGGTTGAATATTCTGGTTCCTTCGAGGCCGCACGCGGACCTGCTCGATTTCTGTGCGAGCGTGAACGTGAGAGTTATCTGGAAGGCTAAGCGCCCCGAGATTTGGGCGCACAGCTAACTGCGGAGCGCGGGCTGATGGCAGGCATCCAGTCGGACACGTTCCTCGGGGGCGGAGTCCCGCTTCGCCGCCGAGCGGCAGGCTTTGGCGTGTCTGCCACCGCCGCGTCGAGCCCTCCCACGGCGGTCGGTGGGACGGGGCTGGGGGTCCATCCGCTGGCCACCAGTCCGTTGCCCGTGGCCGACCGGCACGGGCTCGCCATCGATGTCTCGCCCGATAGGGCCATCGTCTGGGTGGACGACATGGTCTGTTGCACCCGGCCGGGCGCGGGGCGGGGTGGCCGATTCGGGGGTGTCGGAGTCGGCCTCGGTCGTGGTCATGATCGACCAGGCCTGGCCGATCATGACCAGTTTGTCGGTCCCGGCTGGCCCACAGGTGTGTCCCGATCGGGCCAGCGTGCGGATTCGTGTGTGACGGTGTCGATCTCATTGCCGAAGGCGACGATGGCGTAGGCCAGCTGGTACCTGGGTGACAGTCCGAACTGCCCGGGAGCACGGTGTGATCTGTCGTGAGGGTGACCACCAAACTGCCCCCCAAGTGAGGGTTCATCCGGCCAAAATGGGTACGTGCACCACATGGTTCGACGTCGTCGTCCTCAGTCAGCCCGTCACCGTGCGCGCCGCGCGGCGCGGCGGGTCGTGCTGCCCACCGCCACCTTTGCCACCGCGGGAATCCTCACGGTGGGGACCGCCTTCGCCTGTACCGGCTCCACGTCCCCGGCGCCTATCCGGGTGTCCAGCGTGGCGCGGTCCGGGGGTGTGGCAGTGGCGAGTCCCGTGCGGGCGGCCGACACCCTCTCTCCCTCGCCCGAAGACACCAGTGCCATCGCGCGGGCGGTGAAGTCCAGCGAGTACACCTCGGCCGTCCCCGCGGATGACTACGAGGTGACCGGCACGGTCCTCGCCGCCAGCGACCCGACCTGGGCCTATACCGAACTGAACCCGACCGTCGAGGACTATGACCGCGCCGAGGGGGTGCTGCACCACACCACTGGCGGCTGGCAGCTCGTCCAGCTCGGCACCTACGAGCTGGGCTGCGGCGTCGCCCCGGCGGACGTCCTCGATGACTTCGGCCTTGAGTGCCCGCCGCCCGGCACCGACGCCGCGGGTGCCACCACCCCTGACGCCGCCGCTGCCACCGAGGGCACCCCCGCGTAGCGAAGCCGTCCGGCCCTCGGCCGGCGCGCCGCGCGGCGTGCTGCGGCGTCTCCGCGGGGCGTCGGTGTATGTGGCTCGGGGATAGGAGATGCTTGTCCGGCTAAGCGTCCCTCAGGCATTCCGCGCGGGATCTTCCGGCATGGAATGCGGGACCCCGACCAGCCGGAGGAGAATCGCGTGCCAGTCACCGAGCTCGACATCCACACCCCCGACGGCGTGATGGACGTCCACCTGCACACGCCGGCCGCCCCAGGCACCGGCTCCGGCGCTGGGCCCCTGCCGGTGGTCCTGCTCTACCCGGACGCGGGTGGAGTGCGGCCGGTCATGCATGACATGGCGGAGCGGCTCGCGGCCGACGGGTATGCGGTGGCGCTCATCAACTACTTCTACCGCTCGGGCCGAGTCTCGTTCGACCTGGCGACCGCTTTCTCCGACCCGACGGAGCGGGAGAAGCTCATGGCGATGATGAAGCTGGCGGACCCGCCGAGTGTCATGCGCGACAGCGAGCTCGTGCTCGACGCTCTGGCGGGGCGAGACGACCTGCGCGCCGACCAGGTCGGTGCGTTCGGCTACTGTCGCGGCGGACTGATGGCCTTCACCCTCGCAGGCTGGCTGCCCGAGCGGATCGCCGCCGCCGCGTCCGTCCACGGCGGCGGCATCGCCACCGACGACCCGTCCAGCCCGCACCACAGGGCCGAGGCCATCCGCGCCGCGCTGTATTTCGGCGTCGCCGCGAACGACCGTTCCTGCACCCCGGAGCAGCAGGAGCTGCTGGTCACGGCCCTGGACAAGGCCGGCATCCGCTATGAGCTCGAGCATTACGACGCCGGGCACGGTTTCGCCGTCGCTGATCATCCGGGCGTCTACGACCCAGCGGCCGCCGCGCACCACTGGACCAAACTCACCGAGCTGTTCGCCCGCGAGCTCCCTCGCTGACGCCGCGGCCACCCGCGCCGGCTATCCCTGCGGCACCACTTACCTACCCCTGCGGCCGTAGGGCGGACGGCAGCGGTGTCGGGGGCTCGGCGCGGGAGGGCGTGAAGCGGGCGGCTCTCCACTGCCCCCAACCCCCGAGGCGCGGGCCGGATCTCCCGCCCGTTACGCCCTGCGATGGGCCGCTGGGCAAGATCCCGCCAAACAGGTCGCCGTGGGGGGCAAATCGGACGTGAATACGCCTACAACGACCTGTTTGGATCTTGAGCCGCTGCCGTTGCCGGGATTGCGGTCACGGACCGTGATTCTGGGCGTCCGGGGGCGTTGCCGCCGTCCCCGGGCAAGCAGGTAGGGCCGCCTGCGCGACAGAACGCGGCCGGCTCTCCAGGCGGGCGGACAGACGAGCTGGCGGGCGAGCGGTAGGAGCCGGGCAGCAGCCGGGCAGCAGCCGGGCAGCAGCCGGGCAGCAGCCGGACAGCGGCCGGGCATAGGGCGCGAGGGTGCCGGGCAGCGGCGGCCGGGCATAGGGCGCGAGGGCGCGGGGCAGCGGCTGGTCAGGGGCGGTAGATGATGTCCCAGAGGCGGGCGGTCATGTCGGTGCTGGTCGTGGCGAGCAGCAGGCCGAACGGGGCGAAGGCGCAGCTCATGACCGTGCTGCTGTGGCCGGCCAGGGTGGCGATCGCGGCACCCGTGGCGACGTCCCAGAGCAGGGCGGTGTCGTCGGTGCTGGCGGTCGCGAGCAGCTTGCCGTCGGGGGAGAAAGCGCAGCTCTGCGCGGAACCGGGCAGCGAGGCGACGGTGGTGCCGTTGGACGTGTCGGTCAGCCGGGTGCCCTCGTTGCCGGCGGTGGCGAGCAGGCTGCCGTCGGGGGAGAAGGCGCAGCCGCCGGTGAAGTTGGTGTGGCCGGGCAGGCTCATCAGGATCTCGCCGTGCGCGACGTCCCAGAGCAGCGTGGACTCAGCGCCGGCGCTGACCAGCAGCCGGCCGTCGGGGGAGAAGGCGCAGCTGTAGACGGTGCCGCGGTGCTCGTCCAGCGTGGCGATGTTCTTGCCGGTCTGCGCGCCCCAGAGCCGGACGGTGCGGTCGGTGCCGGTGGTGGCCACGAGGCTGCCGTCGGGAGAGAAAGCGCAGCCGTAGACGGGGCCGCGGTGGCCGGTCAGGGCGAGGGCCTGGCGGCCGGTGGTGGCGTCCCAGAGCCGGGCGGTCTTGTCCGCGCCGGTGGTGGCGAGTAGACGGCCGTCGGGGGAGAACGCGCAGTCGTGGACGAGGATGCTCTTGCGCCCGCTGAGCGTGAGGGTGGTGCGGCCGGTGGCGACGTCCCACAGGCGGATGCCGTCCTTGCTGGTGGTGGCCAGCCACCGGCCGTCGGGGGAGAACGCGGCCGAGGTGACGTCCCGCTCATGGCCCTTCAGCGTGGCTCGTGCGGTGACCTCCACATGGTGGGAGGCGCGGGTGCTGCGTTCGAAGCCGCGCAGATCCGCGCTGCTGGCCAGGCCACCGTTGCCGCCGCCGAACAGAGGGGCGGGGCCCGACGGCAGGGTGGTGGCCAGCCAGTCGGCGTCGCGCACGAGTGTGCCCGGCTCGGCGTGGGTGTGGATGAGGCTGCCGGGGGCGTCCATCGCCAGGTCGAACAGCGAGCCGTCGGTGAGCCGGATCCGGGCGAGCACGTCGCTGGCGTCGTAGCGTTCCCCGGGCTGGGTCAGCCAGCGGACCATCGTCGCCCGCCCGCCGGGAATGTCCCAGCGGGCCGGGACCATCACCGGGTTCGGCCGGGCCGCGCTGGTGCGCCGGGTCGACACCGACGACGCCCAGGCTGCGGCGCCGAGCACGACGGCGAGTTCCGGGTCGACCGACGCGTAGATCTGGGCGGTGGGCCAGTCGGTGCCGACCCCGAGCCGCCCGGTGAGGATGTCGGTGACCACCGGGATGTGCGCGCAGCCGCCGACCGAGAGCACACCGCCGAGCTTCTCCGGGCCATAGCCGCCGGTCTCCAGCAGATGCTGGCAGCAGGCCATGGTGCGGGCGAGCGTCGGCGAGGCGAGCTGGGTGAACCGCTCCCGTTGCATGCTCACCAGCAGGCCTGCCGGACTGAACACATCCTCGACCGTGGCGATGTCACTGAGCTGGTGCTTCACGGCACGGGAGAAGTCCAGCAGCTCGTGGCGGGTGCGGCTGGCCGTTGTCTGGTACGCCTCGCCGTAGCCCGGCGGGTTCAGCAGCGGTTCGAGCCCGGGCCCGTACAGCCCGAGGATCTCGTCGAACAGGATCTGGTCGAGGTCACGCCCGCCGCAGTCGTGCAGGGCGGCATGGCTGAGCAGCTCGTGCCGGCCGTCGGCGCCGACGGCGATCAGCGCCCCCTCGAACGTCCCGCCGCCCAGGTCGTAGACGAGCATCAGCGAGCCCGGCTCCGGCCCGGTGCCCTCGAGCGGCGACCAGGCGGCGGCGAGCGGCTCGGCGAGCAGGTCGACGTCGACGAAGCCGGCGGCCTCCGCCGCCGCGATCATCATCCGGCGCAGCGGGCCGGACGGATCGTAGCTGGCCGGCACCGTCACGACGGCCCGGGACAGCCGCTCGCCGCCGAGCTGCTCCGCCTCGGCCTTCAGGGTGCTGATGACCGCCGTGACCAGGGTGTGCGGTCGGTAGCCCCGGCCATCGAGCGGGACGGCGACGTCCCGCGTCAGATCACGCTTGATCTCCCCGCGGTAGGCCGCCGGCCAGATGCGCTTACGCCGTTCGGCGAGGGTGCCGACGATCAGTTTGCCGCCGTCGGCGAACACCGAGGAGGGCCAGTTCGCCGACCCACTGGCCGGTTCCCGCACCAGCTCGACGCGGCCGTCGACGGCCAGGGCGGCCCTGGCACTACAGGTGCCGTAGTCGATCGCGAGGATCGGCTCGCCCACGGCACCCCCTGTCCACGTTTTCCGGTGGGCAGATCGTAGCCGCGACCGCCGACACGCGGTCGGCACCCTCACCAAACTGGCGAACAACGGGACGGATCGTCGAACACCGGTCGCCGCTTGTGAGGGTTCCCGACCCCTACCAGCCCCCTCCGGCCTCCGGCACCGAAGGGACGGCGGGTGGTTGCGCGGCGCCGTGCGGCCAGGCCGGACCGGGCCGGACCGGGCCGGACCGGGCCGGACCGAGATCCGCATCCCCCGGACTTTCTGGCGGCAATGCCCCCCGGGACGCCCGGAATCACGGTCCGTGACCGCAATCCCAGCAACGGCAGCGGCTCAAGATCCAAACAGGTCGTTGTAGGCGTATTCACGTCCGATTTGCCCCCCACAGCGACCTGTTTGGCGGGATCTTGCTCCGCGGCCCACCACAGGGCGTAACGGGCGGGAGATCCGGCCCGCGCCTCGGGGGTTGGCGGCAGTGGGGCGGGCCGCCGGTGTCCCCCGAACTCCCCCGATACACCGGCGGCCCGCGGAACCACGCCGGTGCGCCCCCGGTGCGGCTACGGGTCGCCTCCGATCCCCCCGGCGAGGCGGCCCGACACCGTCGCACCGGCGTGATCCCTGGAACCATCCTGCGAGAGACGACCGGAAGGTGCCATCCCCTATTCATCGGGGGAATCGTCGCTCGGATCCCGTCCGGCGACGGGTTTCCGCGACGCCCGTGGCCAGGGCCCCGTGTCCCGCACCCCCCGAGAACCGCCGCACCCCCCGAGAACCGCCGTGCCGCTCGAGAATCGCCGTGCCGCCCGAGAATCGCCATGGTGCCCCTGGTCCCGGAATTCCCGGTTCCCGGCGCGCGGTTCCCAGGTCAACGGGATCGGCGCCAGCGATCGGGGTGCCAGCGGGGTGGGCGCAGCGCGTCGTCGGCGGCGAGCCGATCGAGCTGCACGTCGACCAGACGGCCCAGCCGGGTCGCGAGCGCGACCTGGAGGGACGCGCCCTCGCCGGGCAGGAGCCTCAGGCGGGCGACGGCGGCCCCGCGATGACAGACATGAACCAGTTCGACGGTCGCGGTTCCGGATTCGGGGCCATCCTCGGTGCTGTTCGAGCCCGGCGGTGAGCGGCCATATCCCGACCCTTCGTCCCCATCTGTCGTCCCGGCCAGGGTTCGGGCGAAGGCGGCGGCGCGTCGGACACTGGGTAACAGCCAGCGTTCGTCGTCGACCCGGTAGAGGCGGGCGTCGGGTGGACCAAGCCATATCGCCCGGCCGTACGACTGACCGCTGGTGCCCGCCGCCTCGGTCCCGCCAGCGCCCGCCCGTCCAACGCCGTTCCCCCGCCCAGCGTCCACGCCAGTGCCAGCCACACCCCCGCGACCGCCGTCACCACCATCGCGACCGCCACCCCCGCCACCCCCGCGACCGCCGCCACCCCCGCGACCGCCGCCACCCCCGCGACCGCCGCCACCCCCGCGACCGCCGCCAGCTTCCGTCACACCAGCACCGTCAGCCCAGCTCATGCCGGCACCGGACGCCGAGGCCGGAGCGTACGGCGCGTCGGGAGCGCGGATCCTGGTCAGGTCCGGGGGGAGGTCGTCAGGGCTCAGGAACGAGGCGAGGAAGGCCGCACGCCGCCGGCCGGACCTGCTGCGGTCGGCCTCCCCGTCCCCCCCGATTCCCATTGGGACGAGGGTGTGGGTCCCGGCCCTCGACGGCAATCCCGTAGAAATCACGGGCCGCGGTCACGGATGCTCCGTCGTCAAACGTGCTCTCAGTCACAAATCCAGCCGGAGGGGGACGGTGTGGCAGGCGCGCGACGCCAGATCCCCAGGGTTTTTCTCGCGGATCAGGATGGTCCATCGCAGCGGACCGGCCGGTTCCCACCCGATCCTCCGCCGGGCCCGGGGCCACGTCCGACGTCCTCGGCGCCACGCGCACCGTCCGGACATACCGCGTGGCCGGTGGCCCTGTCGTCACCGTCAGCCCCGGCCGTCACGACCAGCGAGCCCTCTCCCACCGCCGACCCGCTACCGCCCTTCCCGCTGCTGCGCGTGACGACGGATCGGCCCCGGAAAACCCCGTGTCGCTTCTACAGGGTTACGAAGGGGCAAGTTGGACACATTGCCCGGTAGAAGCGACATCCCCGCTCATCAACAGCGCCACCACCCCCGAAAGCCATCACCGACAGTGAGATTCACCGGGTGAACCCGGCCGTGAACCGGAGATCCACGAGAAGCTGCCCAGAGGATCCCCGTGGGCGGGGGACCACAAGGGTGGAGTCCTTCGCCGACGAGGGTGGCGGGAGACCTCGGCGGCGGCAGGTCAGCGGCAGGTCAGCCGAAGCCGAGTTCACGCGCCCACAGGGCCGCCGCGGTACTCGGGGGGATCGACGGCGCGGCGTCGGGATGGCTGGCGAGATATTTCGTCCGTGCCGTGCGCAGATAGTCGGCGACGACACTCTCGCGGATGTTCATCTCCCGGGCGGCCTCCCGGTAGGTCAGTCCCCGGCAGCCGATGAGCACCATCACCTCGGCCTCGCGGGGGGACGGCCGGTGCAGGCGGCGCCGGCGCCGGGCGGCATCGAAGATGCGGTCCAGATGATGGTGCGCCGCCGGCGCGGAGAGGTCCCGCTCGGCGCACAGTTCGTCGAGCAGATCGCCCTGGGCAAGGCCGCGCAGCAGGTTGCGTTCGGTGTTGTCGATCTCGTTGCGGGACAGCGGGCGGCGCAGCGAGTCCTCGAGCAGGAAGCCGGCGAGCCGGGTCGAGACGTGGTAGCTGCCGGCGGCGACGGCGGTGACCGCGGGCACGAACTGGTGGGACGGCGCGGCCTTGTCGACGAAGCCGTGGGCGCGGGCGGCGATCGCGTCGAGTACCTCGTCCGGGGTGGCGACGCCGGAGGTGGCCAGGACGAGCAGCCCCCGCCCGTGCAGTTCGGCGACGGCGGCGGCACCCGACAGGCCGGGCAGGTGCAGGTCGCAGACCACCACGTCCGGGGCGGCGGCGGGGTCGAGATCCTCGAGCCGCGGTGCGGGTGCCAGCACCGAGAAACCGGCACCGGCGAACCGGGCGGCCAGCGACTCGGTGGTGATCGGATGATCCTCGACGATGGCCACCGAGACGGGTCGTCCGGTCGTCCCCGCGCCGCGGCCGGACGGGCGGGGCAGGGTCATGCCAACTCCCCGGGCGCTTCGGACGGCTCATCCGGTCTGGATGGCCCATCGGGCGGGGCCGGCCAGCACATGATCACCTTGACGCCGAGGCCGGGACGAGCGCTGACATCGACCCGTCCGCCATGGCGTTCCAGGGCGCGGTAGCTGCCGGCGAGCCCGCCGCCAGGGCGCACCGTCGCCGGGTCGAAGCCGAGGCCCCGGTCGCGGACGACGACGAGCATCGCGTCAGCGCCGCCCTCGACGAACAGGCTGACCTCGTCGACCTGACCGGCGTGCCGGATGACGTTGCGCAACGCCTCCCGAGTCGCGGCCACCAGAGCCTCGCGGACGGGCTCGGGCGGCTCGCCCTCGATCCCGAGGAACGGCACGAGCGCGAGACCCTCATCGGTGAACGTGTCGACGACCGCCGACATCATCGCCTCGAAGGTGACCTCGTCGCCTTCGCCGCGGGTAGTGACCTGGACCGGCAGCGACACGGGCACCCCTGCTCCCGTTCCCGTCGCGGCCGCCCCCGGGCCTGGCGACCCCGGTGTTGATGACAGCGACCCGCCGTAGCCGGTGTCGGCCCGCCGCCCGTCGCCGGAACCGGAACCGGAACCGGAACTGGGGCCGGGGCCGGGGACATAGCCGTCAGCTCGGCCGGGAGCGCGGCCCTGGGCGTGGCCGTCGTGGAGGAAACGGGGATCGAGGCCGCGGGGATCCATGATGATGCGGCGCGCCCGCTGCGCCCCGCGGCGAGCCTCGCGGACCAGCGCCGTGGACGGCGCACCGCCGGCGGCGACATGGTCGACGACCGGCAGCAGGTAGTCGTGGATCTCCCGGTGAGCGATCTCGCGCTGACGCAGGCTCTCGGCCTCGCGTTCCTGCTCGACCGCGCGGGCCCAGGCGACCTCCGTCTCGTTCTGCGCGTGCGCGGTGGCCTTCGACAGCCGGCGCAGCTCGCCGGCGATGAGCATCGCGACGACGTACCACAGGGCGAAGCCGAGCAGATCGGATCCGAGCTTGAGGGTGACATCCGGCAGGACGGCGAGACTCCACGCCGCCATCAGCGCAACCACCATGATCGCCCCGGAGATCCCGAGCCCCATCGCGAAACCGACACCGGCGGACGAGACCAGGCTGAACGGGACCAGCTCCGTCATGATCCGGTTGCGCTCGTCCGGAACCGCCGCCCGCGACCCGACTCCCATCAGCGCCACGCAGAACAGCACGTCGGCGAGTACCAGGCGGCGGGACAGCCGCCCCACGCCGTGCCAGGCCCGCCAGGAGAACCAGGCTGCCTCGGCGAGCGCGGCGACCGCGACCAGCATGGCGATCCACGGGTGGCGCAACCCGGCCCAGCCGAACAGGGGGATCAGCACGAACGACGCACACGCGGCCCGCGCGTACCCCACCATGCGGGCCATGCGCTGCTCGGTGCGTATGACGACGGCCCTGGGCGGACCCGCCGATCCGACCAACCCGGTCATAGCTTGCAACGGTAGTGGGCGATCATGATCTCGGCCACCCCCCGCAACCGGTCCGTCTCCTCTTCCTGGGCGGGTGCCTGCCGCGGCGAGACGGTGTGGGCCCGCCGACGGATGGGCACGGCCACACCATGACGACCATCCTCCGTGCCATCACCACCTCCACCCGATCCCCTATCCGATCCCCCGCCCGAGCCCGCGCCCCCGAGGCTGTGCTGCCCCCGCCGGGACCCGGCCCGGGGCCGACGCCACCCGATCCCGTCCCGCCGATCCCCGTTCCCGACCCGACCCCGCCTGGGCCCGGCCCGGATCCCGTCCCCCCGGGCCCCGGGCCCGATCCCGTCCCGCCTGGTCCGGGGCCTGACCCGGTACCCCCCGGTCCCGGTCCCGACCCCATTCCGCCCGGCCCGGTACCGGCGCCGGCCCTGTGACGCCGAGACGACAATTCGGTGCGGTACATCAATGAACCGCGGGTACACCGTGGTCATGACGCATCGACCCGAGGGAATCCCCGCCCCCGCACTCGCCGACGAGGATCTGATCCGCGAGCTGCGGCACCTGCACCGGACCCGCCATGACGCGTTCATCTCCGGCAGCGAGGACGCGTTCGAGACCCACACCGCCCGGATGCTCGAACTCGAACGTGAGTACCTGTTCCGTTTCCCGGACGCGGGTCCCGACCCGTCGCGGACCCGCGCGGGCCGACGTCGCGCCGCCGGCGTGCCCGCCTGAGGAGCCGACGTCCGTTTTGTCCCTCCGGCGACCTGTCAGCCGGGGAGGGTGAGGACGTCGGTGTAGGCACCGAACAGGCCGGCCGCGTCGGGCGTGATGTAGGCCCGGCCGCCGGTGGCGCTCGCGAGACGCTGCAGCGTGGTGGTGTCGGCGGCCGGATCAGTGGCGATGATGATCAGATGGACGGGTCGGGCCCGGTCGACGGTGGCGCGCAGCTGGGCGACGGCCTGGTCCAACGTCGGCTCGTTGGACGTCGGCTCGTTGGACGCCGACCGACCGGACGCCGACCCATTGGATGAGGCGCCGTCCGGTCGGTCGAGCACACCGTCGGTGAGCAGGATGATCTCGTTGAGCCGCCCCGGCACGAAATGGGCGCGGCGGTCGCGGACAGCCGCCACCACCGTGGAGTAGAGGTTGGTGGACCCCCGGTCGGCGCGCACCCGCGCCGCGAGCCCGCGCAGCTCGTCGGCGTGCGTGCCGCCGGTCGAGGACGGCCCGTTCAGGCTGGCCATCGGGGCGAGCTGCTGGTGCCCGCCGGGCAGCGTGGCGGAGGCCAGCCAGACCTCGAGCGCACTGTCCGACGCGAACAGGCTGAGGCCCGCCAGTACGGTCTCGGTCGCGGCCTGGATGCGGGTCTTCCCGTCCGACCGGTTCGTGATCGGCAGCCGCGTCGATCCGGACGTGTCGATGACGACCAGGGCGGCCGCACGCTCGCGGGCGTGGCGGAAGAAGCGGCGGGCGGTGCCGAGGACCGTGTCCGAGGCGTCGACGCTGGCGAGTTTCGGCGGTGTCGTGCGTACCCCGTCGGTGACCGTGAGCTTGCCCGCGAGGCCGGCCGGGTCGCCACGATCCGCGAGTTCCGCGGGGGTCCGCAGGCCGGCGTCGGACAGTGCCTGCCGACCGGTCGTCGTGCCGAGGAAGGCGAGGAAGGACTGAGCTGCGGTCCGTTTCGCCGTCTGTTCGGAGGTATGGGTCAGCACGATGTACGGCACGGAGGCGACGAACGAGCCGTCGCGGGGATAGGCGGCGACCAGGGTGGTGGTGTCGGTCTGGTGGGAGGTGCCGGCCAGGCCGCGGTTGTAGGCGATGACGTCGGATTCCATCGCGGGGAAGGCCGACGGGACGATGCCGCCCGCGGGTGCGGTGCCCTTTCGCTCGGTGTCGAACAGTTGGCTGTCGTACTGCGGTAGCCAACTCACCGAGCGCTGCAGGCGCAGCGCGGCGGCCTGAGCCGCCCGGTCCTGGTCGAAGGTGCCGGTGGCCATGTCCGCCGGGGCGATCCCGCGGCTCGCGCTGACCGTGCCGATCAGCGCTCGCAGCGCCGCCGCGGACGAGTCCGGGTTCGCCATGGCGAGCCGGAAGCCGCCCCAGCTCGGCTGGCCCTTCGTCGCCCAGAAGCTCGGCGTTGTCGCGGCGGCCGCGAGCTCGGCCCAGGTCATGTGGTGCTCCGGCCAGCCGAGCTGCTGCGCCATCGCACGGGGCATGGCGATCACCACCGGTGAGCCGGCGATCGTCGCCGCCCGCTGGGGAAGCTTCGGTGCCGCGGAGTCGGACTCCTGTCCGAGGGACAGCCAGTCCGCCGATTCGGGGATCCAGACGTCCGGGGTTCCGGACCCCGACGGGTCCGCCCGGGCGACCGCGTCGAGCGTCCGGTCGGACGGGCTGGCCCGCACCGACAGGGTCACGCACGGACCATGATCATCGACATGTGTATGTTGGAAATCGGTCGCGAGCCGCCGGACCGGTGCGGCCAGGGCCGGCGCGACGGTGACGGACAGGGCCGCGCGGGGTGTGCCGTCGGCGCACAGGTCCGAGCCGCCACCGCGCCAGATCGAGGTGGCGGCGTATCCGACACCGGTGACCGCGAGCCCACCGAGCACGACCACGAGCGCACCGCTGACCGCACCACGCCCGACCCACCGGCGGCGCGTCGCGGGATCCGGTGGCGCCGCGGCGTGCCGGTGCGACGCCCGACGACCAGGCGGGCCGCCTGCGGGTGAGCCCCCCGAGGGTGGACCACTGCGAGCGGCCCCGCGTCGGGAGCTATGCCGGGCGCCGGACACGCGGACGTCCTTTCCCGTCGCGGAACCGCGCCCACCGCGCCCACCGCGAACCTGCCGCCACCTCGAGGGTGCGAGTACCACTGCCAGCGGGCCCATCGCGTGACAGCCGACCGCGTGGTCTGGCGGGCCCGCTGACGGCGCGCATGGGCAGCCGGGGTCGGGACCTGGCGGCGTGCGGCCATGCGTAGGGTTCCGTGGCCTGATCCTGCCTGGCAGTCGACTGTCGGGCAGCAAATCTTGGAATACCGGGGTCGGTTGTTGTCTTTGTGTACTCCGCGTCGTCGCTGCGGTGCGTTCGTGACCCGAGTTGTAGCGACGTGTTAACCCTGGCCGGCGGGCTACTCTTCGGCGACCAGATCCGCATAGACCGGATGACGTTCGATATAGGCCCGGATGTAGGGGCACTGCGCAACCACGGACAGCGCCCGGGCACGTGCGTCGTCCAGCGCACTCGCAGCCAGGGCCGACCCTACGCCCTTACCCTCGAACTCCGGCAGGACCTCGGTGTGCACCAGGACGATCCGCTCCCCGCGGCGCTGGTACTGGACGAAGCCGGCGACCGTCCCGTCGGAGGTACGCGCCTCGTATCGGTGCCGGTCGGGATTGTCGATGACGGACAGTTCCATGGCCGTATCCTCGCGCAGGTCCGGCCCGCCGCGCCCGCGCGGCATGATCCGGCGCTCGGGCCTGGGCCTGTCCCTGGGCCTGTCCTCGGGCCTGGGCCTGTCCTCGGACGTGGGCCGGTCGCGCAGGGCCGCGAGTTCAGCCGGGGTGTCGAGATCATCGGACGAGCCGAGTCCGTCGCAGGCGATCAGGCCGACCTCGCCCGGATGCGCCCGCAGCCAGGCCCGGGCGCCGACGTCCCCGCGCGCCCAGGACGCGACCTCGGGCCAGATCGTCCGCGTCAGCAGGACAGGATGCCCGGGGATTCCCTGGTAGGTGGCGCGCAGCGCCGGCGACAGTACTCGGCCGTCGGCGGGTGTCGCCGCGCTGACCAGGCGTTGGACCGCTGCCGACGTCAGCCCGGGTTCGTCGACGAGCGTGACGACCACGGCCTGCGCGTCGAGCCCGGCGAGTTCCGCGAGCCCCGCCCGCAGCGATTCACCGATCCCCATGGCCCACCGTGCCGCCCGCACCAGACGTACCGGCGCGCTGTTCGGACCGGACCCGTCCTGTCGTTCGGTCGGTGCGATCGCGGCGGCAACCTGGTCGGCGGCCGCACCGACGACGACGAGGATCGGACGGCAGCCGCCCGAGGCCAACGTCTGCATGCCGCGTTCGACCAGGGTCTGCCCGCCGAGCCGGATCAGGGCCTTCGGCTCACCCATCCGCCGTCCCGCGCCGGCCGCGAGCAGCAGGCCGGCCACCGGGGCCGTGGGGCTGTTCCCGTCGAGCTCAGGCGTTGGCCGTGTCGGCCGGCTTGCGCTCGGGCCGCCACGCGGTTGCCAGCAGCAGGGCGGCACCGCCGACCCCGAGGATGATCGTGATCAGGCCGCCGGCCCATCCGTCGAGCTCGATGCCGATCGCGTGGTCGAGCGATCCCTTACCCGGCCCGAGAATGCCGATCGCCGCGCAGACGACCGCGATGAACAGAACGTACTCGTAGCCCTGTCCCGGGCGGAAGATGAAGAAGCCGTTGGTGCGGTGCGCCGTGATCCCGGCGACCACCATGGTTCCGATGATCGCACCCGCGGCGAACGGCGTGAGGAAACCGACGATCAGGCCTGCGCCGGCGGCGAGCTCGACCAGCCCGGACATCCACGCGTGCACGATTCCGGGCCGCAGGCCCATGCTCTGGAACCAGCCCGCGGTTCCCTGGATCCCGCCGGGGCCGAACACGTGGTTGTAGCCGTGCAGGATGAGGGTGACGCCCACGATGATCCGGAGTACCAGGGCCGCGGTGTCAGGCGATGTCACGTGTCCTCCTCGAACCGGTCACTCGGTGGATCATGGCGGCGGCCGGCGCGCCGATGTACACAGCGCCGACAGTAGCGGGTCCGAGAGGAAGACACGTTAATTACAATGATTGTGATCTATCGTCGTCCGCTCGCTGAGGGTGGGGCAGGCCGCTGTGTGGGCGGCCAGCGGCCCTGTGCGCCGCGGTGGCGCGTCCGTGCCGCGCACGGCGCCCCGCCGCCGCGCCGCGCTGACTTGGCCGGGCCAAAGCCCTCGGGGTGCGTCAGACCGACTCGGTGGACCTGAACCACCGTGCAGGCCGATGGGTGGCGCCGGGGTCAGCGCGGGCGGGCGTCAGCGCGGGCTGTCCTGATCGACGATCCGCGTCAGCATGGCCAACAGGGTGCCCTGTTCCTCCTCGGACAGCGGCGCGAGCAGCTTGTCGTTCATCTGGTCGATGCGGTCCGCCACCTGGCCGTGTGTCGATTCTCCGCGTTTGGTCAGCCGCAGGACGTTGCGCCGACCATCACGCGGGTCACGAACCCGGCGGATGAGGCCTCGCTGGACAAGCCGCGCCACCACATCGGCGACCGTGGACCGGTCAAGCGACGCCCGTTCCCCGAGCGTGCGCTGATCGATGTCAGGGTCGGCCAGCAGGCTGTTGAGGACCACGAACTGCGGCGGCGTCGTCTCGGTCGAGACGGTCGTCGTCCACAGCTGGTAGGTGACCTGCTGCAGCCGGCGGGCCAGCTGGCCCGGATGGGAGGACATGTCCACGACGCCGCGGGTGCTGGGCGGCTCGGCCGGCTGCGAGGGCACGGTGGCCGGCTCGGTGGAGCGTTGCCCGGGTAGGCGCTCGCCGGAATGTTCCAGCGCGCTGGTGTCATCACCGGCACCCCTGGGCAACTGGTCGGATCGTGTGCGCGCGTTCAGGGTTCGCTTCCAATCCGGTGTCGAAGTGGGCGGCCGACGAGTTCGCCGCAAAGGTCATCATCGCTCATGTCGGCGCTCGTTGTCGCCATGCTGTCAGAATCGGTGGTGCACCGGTGCCGACGCCGTAACTCCGGCGGCGTGTAGTGAAATTATAACTACGGATAACCGGACATCCTGGTTCCCGAGTAGTACGCTCGTCACCGCTTCGGGGTAGCCATTCGGGGATGTCGCGCTCGCGCCGGAGCGCCCCCATGCCCACGGGCCCGGCCGGGCGCGCACCGGCCCAGATGGGTTCAGATCGGCGAGGTGCATCGGGCCGCGGATGCGGGTAGTGGCTGCGGTATGGAGGATGCGCCCAGAGGTCTGCGGGAGAGTCTGAAACGGGTAGCCGTGACCCTCAAGGAAGCGGACATCCCGTTCGCCCTCGGGGGGAGCTACGCATGTTGGGCCCGTGGCGGTCCCGAGCCGGTTCACGACGTCGATTTCATGCTGCGGGAAGTAGATGTCCCCCGGGCGGTCGATGTGCTGGCGGCGTCAGGCCTTCGATCGGTCGATCCGCCCGAGGACTGGCTGACCAAGGTCTTCGACGGCGAGGTGCTCGTCGATCTCATCCATCATCCGGTCGGCCGTGCGGTCACCAGTGCGATGCTGGAACGCTCCAGCGAGATGTCGGTGGACTCGGTGCGCATGCCGGTCCTGGATGCCACGGACTGGTTCGAGATGACTCTGCTCGCGCTTGAGGAGCGGTACTGCGATCTCGCCCGGGTGCTGCCGATGATCCGCGCGATGCGTGAACAGGTCGACTGGGATCAGGTGCGCCGATCCACGGCCGCATCGCCCTTTGCCGAGGCGGCGCTGCTCGTTGCCACCCGGTTGAACCTCATCCCCCCGGGGCCGGTCGGGATTTACGCGGGGACGGCGGCGCCTGGGCGGTTCACCGAGCCACGCCCCGACTCAGCCGCCGGTGCCGCCGTCGAGCCGGCTCGACGGGGCCGTGCCGGCCGGCCGGCGCACGCTGCGGGCGCCGGTGGGGCCGACCTCACCCCGGCCGCTGAGCACGTCGCGGAGGCCGACGAGTACCTCGCCGGTGACCTGCACGAACTGCTCGCCGAGGATCCCCGGGTCGCGGAGCTCGGGCTGGAGGTGGTCGTGCGAAACGGGAAGATTCTGGTGGTCGGCGAGGTCGCCACCGATGCCCGCCGCCGCGCGGTGACCCAGGTGCTTTCCGAGGCCGCCGCGGGCCGGGTGGTACACAACGAGGTCGCCGTGACGGACCAGGGCATCGGCTCGAACGGAACCGGCGGCAGGGCTGGGACCGTGGAGACGATCTCATGATCCGCATTGCGGCGGTCGGCGATATTCATCTCGGCGTGGACGGCCCCGGCAGCTTCGCGCCGGTCGTGCGGGACCTGGCCGGACAGGCGGACGTGCTGCTGCTGGCCGGTGACCTGACCCAGCACGGCCAGGTCCAGGAGGCCAGGGTCGTCGCCGCGGAGGTGGCGTCGGCAGAGCTTCCGGTGCTGGCCGTGCTGGGTAATCATGACTACCACGACGACTCCGAACGGGAGATTACCGCCATTCTTGCCGACGCCGGTGTGACGGTGCTGGAAGGCACCGGTACGGTCGTTGAAATCCGTGGCTTCCGCCTGGGCATCGCCGGGGTTAAGGGATTCGGTGGCGGGTTTGCCGGGGCGAGCTGCTCCGAGTTCGGTGAGCCGCTGATGAAGTCCTTTGTGCGCCATAGCAGAGAGGTTGCCGCACACCTGCGTGACGCGCTCGAGGATCTGGCCTGCGATATGCGGGTCGCAATGACCCATTACGCCCCGATCCCGGAGACGTTGATCGGGGAGCGGGCGGAGATCTATCCCTTTCTCGGTAGCTACCACCTTGCGGAGGCCATCGATGCCGCCGGGGTGGACCTTGCCCTGCATGGTCATGCCCATGCCGGATCGGAACGTGGATCGACAGCGGGCGGAGTGCCCGTGCGTAATGTGGCCAGACCGGTGATCGGTAGAGCGGTCGCCCGCTACGAGCTCGCCGATCGGATGCGCGGTGACCTCGCTGAACAGGCAACACCGACATCTCGGCTGCCCGCCGGAGAGGCAGGATCTCGCGCCCTGTCGTGATCTCGCCGAAATGCCGACGGCAAGCAGAATGCGGCGGACGACTCCGGACGAAGGATGCCTCCGTACCCCGATGGAGGGGGTCTGCCGTACGGGGAGGTCCATGACCCGTTCGGGGGATGCGGTGGGGTACCGCGTGGGCCCGCGCCATGGTCTGCGACTGCCCGGACGGGCCGCCCGGAACGGCCGGTGTCGACGCCTGCGGGCCACCCGGGCGGAGGTGACCCGTCCGGGCCGGACGTCGCCCAACGCCTGGCCCGATCGGGTCCCGCACCGCCCCATCGGCCGATGGGTTCTCCTGCGCTGGTTCGGTAGTCCGCCGGCGTGGTCGTCAGTCCGGCGGCGTGGTCGTCGCGGTCCTCGATCAGCTTCCGGTCAGCCCTTGGCTGACTGTGCGTGCTGGGTGCTCGATACCCGAGCGGGGGTGCACCGGCTGGATGCCGCCGGCGCAACGGCCATGACGATCCTGGTCGATGTTGGCATCGAAGCTGTGAACCCGCTGTGTCGCAGGACGATCGGGTCAGCTGTGGGCTTGTGCCCGGGGTCATGAAATTGTCTGCATGACCGTGGCACTGGTGGGGCACGAATCAACGATGGGACACACCGTGCTGGATCAACGGTCACGCACCGCTGTCGCCCGCGGCTTCCTGACCCGAGGGCACGCCGCCCGTCCCGCCATGGGCCGCGTGGCGAAAGCGGGGAAGGACCGCGGGGCGAAAGCGGGGAAGGAACGGAGGCGGCCGGCTGGCGTCGCCGCGAGTCGTCCTGCCCACGAGGATGGCCGCGTGATCGCGGACGCGGTCGCCGAACCGATCAGCCTGCGCCGTCTCATCGCCTGGGGCCTGGCCGCGAGCGTCGTCCTGCTGGTGCTGTTCTCGCTGGTCGGCGGCTTCGGCGCGCTGGCCTTCGGCGCCATCGCCGCGCTGTGGTCGCTCGCGGTCGCGTGGATCATCGTGTTCGGTCCGCCGAGCGCCGCCACCCTGCCGGACCGGCGAGATCTCCTGCACCACACCCGGTCAGCGCTGGGCGGCTGGGCGCCGGCCACACGCGACTCCGGGTCCCACCCGATGTCCCACCCGCGCGGCACGAGCTCGGGCCCGGCGGTCCCGCCCCGGAGGGCTGTCCGTCGGACCGCCTTGCGTGCCGTGTCCCTGGGGCAGGGCGCTCTCGCCAGGGCCGCTTTCCTGGGCAGGGCGTCGGTCACGCGTGCGAGGCTCGCTCGCGGAAAGATCCCGACCGCCGAGGACACGCGCCGCGCCGAGGACGCTCACGGCCTCCCGCTGCGGCCGCGGCCCACCGCAGTTCCGTCAGGCAATCGGGCGGAGCGTTGAGAACGCGGTGCCGCACGAGCGTGACCTGGGCTGATGCTGGGTAACAAGGCATCATGGGGTTGCGTGAGCGCGGCGATGATGATCAGATTCCTGGCTCGAGCGCGCTGCTGCAGACCCTGGTTTCCGGTCTGTCACCGGATGAACGGGACGAGACGCTGAGCCTGCTGCGCCGCCGCCTGGTCGAGGATCGGGCAGCCGCGACCGTTGGGCAGCGGGACCGTCAGGTAGACGTCGGCCCGCGCAACCGTGCCGCCCGGAGCGCCGCCCAGGACCCCTGCCACCCCTGAACCCGTCTGGCGATACCTGTCCGACGGCGCGAACTGATCGGGGCAGGCGTAGCTATGGCCGGAGTGCGGCGATGACCGTGGTCCCGCGCGCCGGGGCGGTCGGCCGTGACGCGCTCAGCCGCAGCAGCCGCCACCGCAGCATGCGCCGCCGCGGGGCGCGGACAGCACCGGCGCGGCCGAGGCGGGCGTGCCGGCCGCGCGGCTGACCGCGATGGCGGAGAAGACCCGCGAGGTCTCGCTGTGCCCGGCAGGGCAGGCCACCCCTGCGTCGGGCGCGGATTCGGTCATGCTTCGACGCACCTCGAAGGAGGCGTCGCACACCCGGCAGCGGTAGTCGTAGGCAGGCACGTCCCCAGAGTAGGGGGCAGGGTGTGCCCATGCCCCGGGTAGTCGGAAACGTCCTGGGGAACCGTCCCGTTTGTTGCCGTCTGGGGACATCTTTGGTGGACGCCCGCGCAGCCGGGACAGCCGACGTACGCTGCCCCCATGGAGCCGCCGGTGGGGCCGCGGGTGGTCGCCGAGGTCGTTCGTGGGCTGCGTAGCGGAGAGCCGTTCGTCGAAAGCGTGCACCACGGGACGGTGGTGGGGCTTGCCCGCGACGGCTCGGTCGCGCTGCGGATCGGCGCGCCCGAAGAACCGATGTTCCCGCGGTCCGCGGTCAAGCCATTTCAGGCCGTGGCCATGCTGCGGGCGGGACTCGACCGCGTGTTTCTGAGCCGTGACATCCCGGCTGACCTGCTGGCGGTGGTCGCGAGCTCGCACGACGGGCAGAGCCGGCACCTCGTGCGGGTGCTGGAGATCCTCTCCGTCGCGGGTGTCTCGACCGACGCGCTGCGCTGCCCGCCCGACCTGCCGCTGGGAGCGGCAGCGCTGCGCGCACACCTGCGTTCCGGCGGGAGCGCCGAGCCCATCCTGATGAACTGTTCCGGCAAACACGCCGGGATGATCGCCTGCTGTGTGGCCGCGGGCTGGTCGATCGACGACTACATCGACCTGGAGCATCCCCTGCAGCAGATCATCCGTGCGACGGTCGAGGAGCTGGCCGCGGAGCCGATCTCCGGCGCGACGGTCGACGGATGCGGCGCCCCGCTGTTCGCGATCTCGTTGACCGGGCTCGCCCGCGGGCTGCAGTCGATGATGCTGGCCGAGCCGGGCTCGCCGCAGCGTCGAGTGGTGGACGCGATGCGGGCGCATCCCGAGCTCGTCGGGGGCACGGGAGAATCCGATACCGAGCTGATGCGCTCGGTCCCCGGCCTGCTGGCGAAGAACGGCGCCGAGGGAGTCACCCTCGTTGCCACCGCCAGCGGGTACACCGTCGCCGTCAAGATCGCTGATGGGGCCGGGCGGGCGGGCGTTCCGGTCGCTCTCGCCGCGCTCGGCCGGCTGGGCGCGCTGCCCGCCGTGAGCGCCCCCGGTGCGCCATCCCTCGACCTCGCGCAGCTTGCCGTGCTCGGCGCGCCGACGGTCCTCGGTGGTGGACGGCCGGTGGGTTCGCTGCGGGTCCGCCTTCCAGCCTGATCGCATCCACCGCCCGCTCCGCCAGCGCCCGCCCGCCCGCTCCGCTCGTGCCTTCCCGCCTGGCCCGCTCTGCCCGTGCCCGCCGCCTGGGCCCCGCTCGTGCCTGCCTGCCCGGGCCCCGCTCGCTGCCCCCGCACCTGTGCTGCCGCTACGCCCTGCAGCGGGCCGCAGAGCAAGATCCCGCCAAGTAGGTCGTCGTGGGGGACGAATCAGTCCAGGGTCGTGGCCCCATGATCCGGCGGCCTTGCCGCCATCCGCGGTCGGTGCTGTCACCTGACGCGATTTCCATCGCTGGGGGGGTCGTGGGAGGACTGTGGGCGTGGGCGACCGGCGACGGTAACGGCGATGGGCGGGATCACCGCCGCCACCATCATCATGATCATTGCGGCGGGCACCGAGTACAACCGGACGATTGCTCCAGCGATGATGAACAGGGTCAGTGCGATCCCCATCAGGATCAGGTAGCGGCGCCGGACCACCGGATCGGCACCGGCCTGCAACGCACCGGAGGGCGGCCCCGACGCGCCCCCCACCCACCCGGAGCCAGTGGCCTGCGTCCCGGCGGTCCCAGTCCCGGCGGCACCAGCCCCGGCGGCACCAGTGCCGGTGGTCGTGGTCCAGTCGGAACCTGCCGCGGTTGACGCGCCAGGCGTCCCCGTCGCGCCTGGCCGGGATGGCCGCCCGCCCGGGTGGGGCCGGTGGGTCGGGTCGGCGATCCGTAGATCGTAGCGATGGCGTCGGGCGGGATCACCCAGAACGTCGTAGGCAACCCGCACTCGGGCAAAGGCCGCCGGACGGCCACCCGCATCAGGATGGGTACGACGCGCGGCAGCCCGATAGGCATGCCGGATCTGCTCGGCGCTGGCGTCGGGCGCGATACCCAACACCTCGTAAAGCGACGGTTGCGCGGCCATGCGGCGCCTCCCCGGCCGGGTCGTCGCAGTGGTGCGCCCAGCCGTCCGGTAGACGCATCCGATCCCACCGACGCGATCCCCCTCCACAGTACGAGCAGGCCGCGGGGCTGGCCCGGCATCTGGGTGCACCCACCACCCGGGCGCACGTGGCCGCCTCTGGCTTCGGCGCTTAAGGTGATGCTGCGTGCACATTGCGGCATCACGCGCATCGCAGTGCGGGGCGGGCGTGCCCGGCGGGAAACCGTCCGGATGCAACCACGGGATGGGGAGATGGGGCAGTCCACGGACGGCACCGACACGAACGGCACCGGCTTGGACGGCACCGGCCCGGACGGCACCGGCGCCGACCACGATGGTCGGGGCATCGCTGGTCGGGACGCCATTGGTCGGGAGGTCGCCGACCAGGTGGAGGCGCTGGTGGGGGCGGACGTCGCCGCGCGGTTGACTCTGACCGGACCGGCCGAGGTGCTGCCGAGCATGTACCGCGTGACGACGCTGGCCGCCGTGTCGGTCGCGGTGGCGGCGGTCGGCGCCGGACGGCTGCTGTCGGCGCGTAGCGGTGGGGGAGACCCGCCCCTCACGGTGGACACGCGGCATGCGGCGGCGGCCTTCGGGAGCGAGCGCCATCTGCGGGTGGATGGACGCCCGCTGCTCACGGCACGCGAACCGATCTCCGGCTTCTATCGCACCGCCGACGACCGGTGGATCCAGCTGCACTGCACCTTTCCGCACCACCGCGACGGTGTGCTGGACCTGCTGGGCGTCCCGGGCAAGCGGGATGCGGTCGCCCGGGTGGTCCGCGGCGTCGACGCCGCCACTCTGGAGACCGAGCTGCAGGCCATGGGACTGTGCGCGAGCATGGCCCGGACCGAGGCCGAGTGGTCGCGTCATCCGCAGGCGGCCGCGCTCGCCGAGCAGCCGGTGCTGGAGATCGAACGGCTCGACGACAGCCCGCCGCGGCCGCTGGTGCCGTGCGAGACGCCGGCCGCGGGGGTGCGGGTGCTCGACCTCACCAGGGTGATCGCCGGCCCGGTCGCGGGGCGGACCCTGGCCGCCCACGGCGCGGACGTGCTGCGGGTCGGCGCCGCGCATCTGCCGGAAGTGGACATGTTGCTGGTCGACACCGGATTCGGCAAACGCAACACGTTCCTCAACCTGCGCGTCGGTGCGGACGCCCGGCGGCTGCGCGAGCTGATCGCCTCGGCGGACGTGCTGCTGGCGGCCTATCGGCCCCGGGCGCTTGACCGGCTCGGCTTCGACGCGGACGCCGTCGCCCGGCTGCGGCCCGGCATCATCTACGCCACCATCAGCGGTTATGGCCGTACGGGTCCGTGGAGCGGGCTGCGGGGTTTCGACAGCCTGGTGCAGACCGCCTCCGGGATGACCCTCGCCGGTAAGGCCGCGGATGACCTGTCGGAGCCGGTGCTGCTTCCCGTTCAGGCACTCGACCATGCGAGCGGCTATCTGGCGGCCGGCGGCATCCTCGATGCTCTGTCCCGTCGGGTCCGCGAGGGAGGCAGCTGGCACGTGCGGGTGTCGCTCGCCCGCACCGGGCGGCTGCTGCAGGATCTGGGCCGGCACGACACCCGTGCCATGCCGGAACCGGGCCCGGAGGACCTCGAGCCGTTTCGGGACACCTATCCGAGCGAGTTCGGCGAGCTTTCCTACATCCGGCCGCCGGCCACCGTTGCCGGGGTGGCGCCCCGCTGGACCCGCCCACCCGCCCGGCTCGGCACCAGCGCCCCGTCCTGGTCGATCCGTTCCTGAACTCGGCCCGCTCCCGGGTCGGTCCGCCCCCGAGCCGGCTTGGTCCCGGGCCGGCCCGGCTCGGGCCGGCTTCTCGCTTCGGGAAGCGCATCCACTTCGCGTCCTGTTGGCGACGGCGCAAAGGGTGCATTTCGTCACTGTTTCGGGTGTTGCCGCGACCGCGACCTCGAGTGCGAGCGGATACGCCGTCTCAACGGACAGCCATGGGTGGACGGGTCGTCGGCTGGCGAGGAGGCGGCGGTGAGGTGACATAACTGCACGTCAGGGGTGGTTTCGCCTGGTTCGCTCCAGTGCAACGCCGGGGCCCGAAAAGGAGGCGAAGGTGAACGGCGGCGCGCCTAAGTCCCACCAATGTGTCGCCGGTGTAACAACCTGTTGTGGCTACTTTCGGGCGATCTGCTCGGAGGACTAGGTTGCCGCCATCTCGGGCGGAGCGTGCGTTGCGATTGGTCGATAGGTTCCCGTCGGGCGGGGTTCCCGTGCGGGACGGGCGGTCGATCGTCGGCGCGTCATCGCGGAGGCGATGGCGTGTCCCGGTCGGAAGCGCCGGCCGCGCCGGGGGTAGCAGGCAGCGTGGCGGGGGCGGCAGCGGAGTCGTGCCCGGCAGACCGGAGGAGGACATGGATGGGTAGGCGCCCGCTCCTGGGAGCGATCGCTCTGGCTACGGCGGTGACATTGTCGGCCGCGGCCTGTGGGAGCAGCGGGGGGGACTCGTCCTCGGACGGCAAGAAGACGATCACCATCGGGTTCCAGGGCGTGCTCTCGGGGGACAATCAGCAGCTCGGCCTGAACGCCCTGTACGGGATGCGTACGGCCGTCTCCGAGATCAACGCCGATCCGAGCTCGACGTTCGAGCTCAAGCTGGTGGAGTCGGACGACGCCGGGTCTCCGGACCAGGGCCCGACGGCGGCCCAGAAGTTGATCGACAACGACAAGATCGTCGCGGTGGTCGGGCCGATGTTCTCCGGTGCGACCAAGGCCAGCGAGCCCGCCTACACCCAGGCTGGCCTGCTGTCGGTGAGCCCGTCGGCGACCAACCCGGCGCTGACGACGCTTGGCTTCAAGACGTTCTACCGGGTCATCGCGCCCGACACCGTCCAGGGCAAGGCCGCCGCGGACTATGTCGCGGGCGTGCTGAAGGCCAAGAAGGTCTACTCGCTCGACGACAAGAGCGACTACGGCACCGGCCTGTCCGGGGCGCTCGAGCCGGAGCTCAAGGCGAAGGGCGTCGAGGTCGTCCACGACGGCATCAACCCGACCAAGGACTACACGTCCGAGGCAACCAAGATCATTGCTTCGAGTCCGGACGCCCTCTACTACTCGGGCTACTACGCCGAGCTCGCGCTGCTGACCAAGGCGCTCAAGGACAAGGGCTTCACCGGAAAGATCATCAGTGGTGACGGCTCGCTCGACCCGCAGTACGTCGCGCAGGCCGGCGCCACCGCGGCCGAGGGCAGCTACCTCACCTGCCCCTGTGGGGACGCGAACTCCGACCCGAAGGCGGCGCCGTTCGTCGCCTCGTACAAGAAGGTCAACAACGGGGTCAAGCCCGGCACGTACTCGGGTGAGGCGTACGACGCGACCAAGGCGCTCGCCACCGTGTTCAAGCAGCTCGGCAGCGATGTGAGCCGCGACTCGGTCCTGAAGGCCTTCGCCGGCGTCAACTACCAGGGCATCACCAAGACCATCTCCTTCGAGACGAACGGCGAGGTCAAGGGCTCGAACGTGTACGTGTACCAGGTCAAGAACGGCGCGATCACGGTCCTCGGCAACATCGCGGATCTGATCAAGTCCTGATCCTGGCGTGGGCGGTGGCGCGGGCACCCCAGGGTGTTCCGGGCCACCGCCCCGGCCGGTGTAGAACCAGGGATCCGCAGGACCACAGATCTGCCGGACCACAGACGTGCTGGGCCGAGACGTCGGGACGAACGAGGCGCAACGCATGGGGTTTTTCGACCAGTTCTGGCAACTGACCATCGACGGCCTGATGGTCGGCTCGCTGTACGCGGTCATCGCGCTCGGGTACACGCTCGTGTACGGGGTGCTCCAACTGATCAACTTCGCCCACAGCGAGGTGTTCATGCTGGGCTCCTTCGGTGGGCTGTTCGCCGCCCGCGCGCTGCTGCCCGACCACGGGGTGCCCGGGGGGTTCGAGTCCGTCTGCCTGGTCGCCGTCGGGCTCGGGGTCGGCGCGGCCTGTGGGGCACTGGCCGCCTTCACCCTCGAGCGGGTCGCCTACCGGCCGCTGCGCCGCCGTGCGGCGCCGCGCCTGGCCTATCTGATCAGTGCGATCGGGGCCTCGCTGTTCGCCGTCAACCTGGCCGGCAAGGAGTTCGGCCGGCAGAACGTCGACCTGCCCGACCTCTTCCACAACGGCACCGTGTTCACCATCTTCGGCGCCCAGGTCTCCACCCAGTCCCTGGTCATCTTCGGCGTCGCGATCGCCATGCTGATCGGGCTGGACCGGCTCGTCGCCGGCACCCGCCTCGGGCAGGGTATCCGCGCCGTCGCCCAGGACGCGGACACCGCCGTGCTGATGGGCGTCAACGTCGAGCGGATCATCATCGTCACGTTCATCGTCGGTGGCCTGCTCGCCGGCGCCGGCGGCTTCCTCTACGCGATGACCTTCAACGCGTCCTACAACATGGGCTTCGTGCCCGGGGTCAAGGCCTTCACCGCCGCCGTGCTCGGCGGCATCGGCAACGTCCGCGGCGCCATGCTCGGCGGTCTGTTGCTCGGCCTGGTCGAGAGCTACGGTGGTTACCTGTTCCAGGCGTCCTACAAGGACGTCATCGCCTTCCTCGTCCTGGTGGCGATCCTGATGATCCGACCGTCCGGCCTGCTCGGCGAGCGACTTGGGCGCGCGGCGTGACCGGCCCGTCCGGCCCGTCCGGCCCGTCCGGCCCGTCCGGCCCCGGCATTCCCGGCCAGCCCACGTTCCCGAGCCGGGGTGGCACGGGCGCGGGCCCTGGCCCTGGCCCTGGCGGCGTGGATCCCGGTGCCCTGGACCCGGGTGAGACCCTCGCGCTCACGACCCGCGGCACCGCGGGTCCGTCCCCCTCGCGCCGGGCCTCGCTAGGCTCCGGTGACGCCCCGTCGTCCGACTCTGCTACCGGTCAGGCCGGATCACCGGGTTCGGTGGGCTCGGCGGGTTCGGTGGGAGTCACGTCCGGCGGGTGGGAACCGGGGAACCGGCGGCCGCCCTGGCATCCGGCGGAGCTGTTCTCACCGGCCAGGCTGCGGCTGCTTGGCGTGATGGTGCTGGTCGGCCTGCTCGCCGCGGTCGTGACCGGCAGGACCGGGAACTCCGACAAGCCGCTGCAGGCCGCGTGGGACTCGATCGTCGACCCGCGGATCGTCCTGTTTCTCGTGCTCGCCGTGGCACTCTGGCTGGTCGTCGTGCTCGGCGGGGAGCTTCGTGCGCTGGTGACCCGGCTCGCCACGCCGGTACGGGCCCCTTTCGCCACCGCCTACGGCCGCCGAGGCGGGCCGATCGGGCTGAACCTCGTCCTGCTCGCGGTGGCGATCATCGCTCCGCTGCTGTTCTCCACCGCGGCGCAGCAGTCCATGGTCAACGACATCGGCATCTACGCGCTGCTCGCGCTCGGCCTGAACGTCGTCGTCGGCTACGCCGGCCTGCTCGACCTCGGCTACATCGCGTTCTTCGCCATCGGCGCCTACGCGACGGCCTACTTCTCCTCGCAGACCGCGATGCCCTGGCATGCGCCGTTCACCCTCAACCCCTTCTTCGTCTTCCCCATCGCGTTGATCCTCGCCGGGCTCGCCGGGGTGATCCTCGGCGCGCCGACGCTGCGGCTGCGCGGTGACTACCTCGCCATCGTGACCCTCGGCTTCGGCGAGATCATCCAGATCGTCGCCAACAACGCCGACAGCATCACCAACGGCGCCCGCGGTGCGTTCGGTGTTCCCCACCTGTCGATCCATCTGCCCGGGATCGACTACACCTGGGGCATCGAACCGCTGCCGTACTATTACCTGCTGCTCGCGATCATCGTCCTCGTGATGATTGCCTTCGGGCGGCTGGAACGCTCGCGGATCGGCCGGTCCTGGGCCGCCATCCGCGAGGACGAGATCGCCGCCGAGGCGACGGGCGTGGCGACCCTGCGGCTGAAACTGCTGGCGTTCGCGATCGGTGCCTCGGTCTCGGGGTTCGCGGGGGTGCTGTTCGCCTCCAAGCAGTTCTTCAACCCGCAGAGCTTCAGCCTGCAGGCGTCGTTCTTCGTCGTCGCCGTGGTCATCTTCGGCGGCCTGGGCTCGCGGCTCGGCGTCGTCGTCGGCGCGGTCGTCTTGCAGGGGCTCGCCTTCTACCTGCGGGACAAGGTGCAGCCCGCTGACCGCTACATCTACTTCGGGGCTGTCATCGTGGTCATGATGATCTTCCGGCCGCAGGGGCTGGTGCCCTCGCGGCGCCGCCGACGCGAGATCGAGCTCTCCGAGGCCGGCATCGGCGGGGCCGACGCGCTCGGTCCCGCACCGACCGGAGCCCGGCCATGAGCCGCGGCGGCTCCCACCGCGCCCGTCGAGCGGGCGACGCCGTCGCGCACCCATCCGACCCGCGCGGGACGGGTGCCGCTCAGACCGTGCCCGGCGCGCGCCGCCCGTCGGTCCTCGATGGTGTCGGTGGCGACCCAGGTGACCTGGTCGTCGAGGCCCGCGACCTTTCCCTACGGTTCGGTGGCGTGACCAGCCTCGACGGTGTCTCGCTGCGCCAGCGCCGCGGGGAGATCCTGGCTGTGATCGGGCCGAACGGTGCCGGCAAGACCTCGCTGTTCAACTGCCTCACCGGCGCCTACCGCCCGCAGCAGGGCTCGGTGATCTTCTGGCCGCAGCCCGGGCGGCCGGCCGAGCTCGTCGGCCGCCGTCCGCACTCCATCACCCGCCTCGGCGTCGCCCGCACCTTCCAGAACATTCGACTGTTCCCCGCTCTCTCCGCGTTGGAGAATGTGCAGATCGGCACCGAGGTGCGGCAGAAGTACGGCCCGCTGTCGGTCGTGCTCGGCCTTCCGCACGCCCGCCGGGCCGAGCGCGAGGGCGTCCACCGGGCGGTGGAGCTGCTCGACCTGGTCGGTCTGCGCCACCGCACCCACGAGCTGGCCTCCTCACTGCCCTACGGCGAGCAGCGCCGCCTGGAGATCGCCCGGGCACTGGGCACCGAACCACGTCTGCTGTTGCTCGACGAGCCGGCCGCCGGCACCAACCCGGCGGAGAAGCGCGACCTCGCCGCGCTCATCACCCGGATCGCTGACACCGGCGTGTCCGTCCTGCTCATCGAGCACGACATGGGTCTGGTGATGTCGCTTGCGACCTCGGTGGCCGTGCTCAACTTCGGCCGCATGATCGCCTACGGGCCACCGGCCGAGGTGCAGCGCGACCCGGCCGTCATCGAGGCCTACCTCGGCGCCAGCGCCGATGCCGCCACGTCCGCGGCCGGACCCGTTCCCACGAGTTCCGCCTCCGCCGGTCCGACGTCCGCCGGTCCGACGTCTGCTGGTCCAACGTCTGCTGGTCCCCTCCTGGACGATGCCGCCTTCGACGGGGACGCGCAGGGCGGGCCCGGACCAGGCAGCGGGCCCGTCGGACGGAAGGAACTGGGCTGATGCTGCTGACCCTGTCGGACGTCGAGGTCGCCTACGGTGCGGTCACCGCCCTGCGCGGCGTCAACCTGCAGGTCGACGAGGGTGAGATCGTCACCCTGCTGGGTGCGAACGGCGCCGGCAAGACCACCACCTTGCGCACCATCTCGGGCCTGCTGCGCCCGCGTTCCGGGGAGGTGCGTCTCGATGGTCGTCCGCTGTCGACGATCCCCCCGCACGACCTGGTCGCCCTGGGGGTGAGCCATGTTCCCGAGGGGCGCCGGGTTTTCCCGAGCATGAGCGTGCGCGAGAACCTCCTGATGGGTGCCTACCGTGAGCGCCGTCATGTCCGCGAGGACCTTGACCGGGTGTTCGCCCTGTTCCCGCGGTTGCAGGAGCGGATCGGCCAGGCTGGTGGCACCCTGTCCGGCGGTGAGCAGCAGATGCTCGCGATCGGCCGCGCTCTGATGAGCCGACCACGCCTGGTTCTGCTGGACGAACCGTCGATGGGCCTTGCCCCCATGGTCGTGCGGACCATCTTCGAGGTCATCGCCGAGATCAACCGGGACGGCGTCGCCGTTCTGCTCGTCGAACAGAACGCGGCCTCGGCGCTGCGGATCGCCGGGCGTGGCTACGTGCTGGAGACCGGCGAGGTCGTCCTCGCCAACACCGCGGCCGACCTGCTCGCCGACGACCGCGTCCGCCAGGCCTATCTGGGCGAGGACCTCACCCCCACGTCCTGACCGGATCTTTCGGGGATGGGGCGGGGCCGTGCTCCAGTCGCGGCCGTCGCGGGAGTCGGGGCCGAAGCGGAGCGCGGCGACGGTGAGGGTGGCCAGAAGCGCGAGGATGAGGATGGTCGTCGCGTAGCTCATGGCCCTGAGGATCTCGGCCGACAGTCATGTAGTCCATCTACATTTCTCGCGATGAACCAGTAAGCTGACCTACATGATCGACGTGCGGCGCCTGCGTCTCCTGCGTGAGCTGGACAAGCGCGGGACGATTGTGGCTACCGCCGAGGCGATGCACCTGACGCCGTCGGCGGTCAGTCAGCAGCTTGCGGTGCTCGCGCGCGAGACGGGAGTCCGGCTGCTCGACCCGGCGGGGCGGCGAGTGCGGCTCACTCCGGCGGCGCAGGTGCTGCTCGAGCACGCCGACATCCTGTTCGCCCAGATGGAGCGGGCGGAGGCGGATCTTGCCGCGTTCGACGAGGGCCGGGTCGGTTCGGTGTCCGTGGCCGCGTTCACCACGGCGATCTCCGGGATCGTCGCTCCGGCGCTGCTGGCACTGCGGGAGAGCCGGCCGCGGCTGCGGCTGTCCGTGACCGACGTGCCGGAGCCGGACTGTTTCGACCAGCTTCTCGCCGGTGACCTGGACCTCGCGATCGGCATCACCCACGCCGGGGCCCGGCCGCTGGATTCCCGCCTCCTGCAGATTCCGCTCCTGGACGATCCGCTGGACGTGGCCCTGCCAGCCGGCCATCCCTACGCGTCGGCGCGAGCGGTGCCGCTGGAGGCGTTGCGCTCGGACGAGTTCATCGCGAGCCGTCCGGGCACCGCCTGCCGCGAGGTCGCGCACGCGGCCTGTGCGGCGGCAGGTTTTGTGCCGCAAGTCCTGCACAACGCGGACGATTTCACCGCGGTGCGTGCCCTCATCGCGGCTGGCTGTGGAATCAGCCTTATGCCACGGCTCGCCCGGCTGTCGTCGACGCCCGAGGTGGTGCTGCGTCCGATCGCCGGCGTATCGCCGATACGGCCGATCTTCGCCGCCATCCGGCGTGGCTCCCAGCAGGCCCCGCACCTGTCCGCGGCCCTCGCCGCCCTCGTTGCCGCGGCCCGCTCGCCTGACCCGGTACCGACCGCAAGCCCCGTCGTTCACGGCGGGGTTAGATCGGGGTGCGCTGGGACTGGACGTACTGGCGGATGATGTCGAGTGGTGCGCCGCCGCACGACGCGGCGAAGCGCGGCGAAGTAGGACGGCGACACGACGACTACGGCCAGGTCCTGGCCGGCACGGGAGGTTTGGCGGCAACCGGGCCACTACCGGCACCTCTGTGGCACTGTCGCCACCTTTGTGGTCGGTGAGAGGTGGCATTCGGCGCTCACGGGGTACGCCCGGCGGCACAATGAACCGTCGAGATCGCTCCAGCAGACTGCTGACCACCTGGCTGCGCGGCCGGCGCCGCGTCGGCCCGAGCCCATACCGCCCGAGGGACAAGGCCGGTGCCGCCATAGATGAGGCCGCCGGCGGCTCCACAGTGAGCGGTGTCGCCGATATCGATGTCGGTGCCGATGTCGATGTCGGCACCGCTGGTGCCGAGGGTGCCGCCGCCGATGCGCAGGACGAGATCGGTGAGCTCATCCGGATGGTGGCTCGGGAGGGATTCGGCTTCTCGGAGCTGCGTGACGGGCAGCTCGATGCGATGCGGGCGGTGATCGAGGGCCGGGACACGCTGTGCGTACTGCCCACCGGCGGCGGCAAGTCGGCGGTGTACCAGATTCCGGCGCTGGTGCTGGCCGGTCCCGCGGTCGTCGTCTCACCGTTGATTGCCCTACAACGCGATCAGGTTCGCAGCCTCACCGAGCGCCTGTCGGCCCTGCTCTCCGACGTGGCGCCGACCGGGGCGGACAGACCGGTACCTGGCGGGGATGCACTGGCCAGGGAGGCGACGGCGGGGAGGGGGCCGGCCGGCGGCGTGCCGGCGGTGGCGGCGAACTCGGATGCGAGCGCTTCGGCGCGCAGGGCCGCCTTTGACGCGGTCCGGCAGGGGCAGACCGAGTTCCTCTTCCTTGCTCCCGAGCAGATTGCCCGCGAGGACGTCCGCGCGGCGTTACGTGCGGCCAAGCCGTCTCTGTTCGTCGTGGACGAGGCCCACTGCGTCGCCTCCTGGGGGCACGACTTCCGGCCGGACTACCTGCGGCTCGGCCAGATGATCGAGGACCTGGGGCATCCTCCGGTCGTGGCGCTGACCGCGACGGCCGCACCGCCGGTGCGTCGGGAGATCCGTGAGCGGCTGCGGATGCGCGACCACGTCGAGGTGGTACGCGGGTTCGACCGGCCGGAGATCTTCCTGTCGGTCTCGTCCTTCACCACCGAGGACGCCAAACGCGCGAGCCTGGTGGAACGGATCGCCGCCGAGGCCAAACCGGCGTTGGTCTATGCGGCGACCCGACGGGCCACCGAGGAGTTGGCCGCGGAAATCGCCGAACTCGGCCTTTCGGCTCGCGCCTATCATGCCGGTCTGCGCGCGGCGCAACGCCGGGAGATCGAGGCGGCGTACACCGCGGACCAGTGCGACGTGATCGTCGCCACCACCGCGTTCGGTATGGGAATCGACAAACCAAACGTCCGCACGGTCATTCATGCTGAGGTCGCCGACTCGCTCGATTCCTACTACCAGGAGATCGGGCCGGCCGGGACGGGCAGCCGGCGCTCGCCTGCCTGTTCTACCGGCCGCAGGACCTCGGGCTGCGCCGTTTCCAGGCCAGCGCCGCGGTGGACGAGACGTCGTTGCGGCGCATCGCGGTTCTGCTCGGGCACGCCGACGGGCCGGTCACGCCGCGCGAACTGGCGCAGGCGGCGCAGCTGCGTGACTCCGCGCTCGCCCGGCTGGTCGACCTGCTCGTGGATGCCGAAGCCGTGCTCATCCACGAGGACGGACGCATTGTCGCCCACCCTGACGCTCCCGAGCCGCGGGAGGCGGCCCGGCAGGGACTGGCGGTGGGCGAGGCCCGCGCCGACATCGACCGTTCCCGGGTCGAGATGATGCGTGCCTACGCCGAGACCCGGGGCTGCCGCCGTGTGTTCCTGCTCGCCTATTTCGGCGAACCGGCCGCCGAGGGCGGCTCCTGCGGCAACTGTGACACCTGCCTTGCCCGTCATGCCGAGGCCCGTCGCCTCGAGGAGCGTGCTGCCGAGCCCGGGGCGACCCCGGCCGAGCCGGGGCCCGGGTCCCCGGGGCCCGGCTCCGTGCCCGCGGCGCGGAAAGTGCCGTTTCCGGCTGGATGCGGGGTACGGCACGTTGCCTGGGGTACTGGCCAGGTGGTGCGGGTGGAGGGTGACCAGATCACCGTCCTGTTCGACGGTGCCGGTTACCGCACCTTATCGGTGACCGCGGTCCGGGAACGATCTCTCCTGGACCGAACATGAACAGCGAAAATGGCACTGATGGGCTGCGACTCTTTGGCTACATCCTGCGTGCAGCCACCATCGGGCCCGCACCTTAAGGTATCACCTGACCAACATTCAGTACCCGTTCTACCGGAAGCTTCCTCATGCTTGTTGCTTCCGGACATTGTCGCGGACCGTGCGCTGGACCGATGCGACGACGCGCCGAGACGCGAGACGCCGAGACGTCGACGGGCCGACGGGCCGACAGGCCGACGGCCGTGGTATCGATGCGTCGCGCGTTGACCTGGCGAAGCGCTGGTGCGTCGAAGCATGGTCACGCGTGTGGCCAAGCAGGGAGGACCATGGCCGCGAAAGCGGAGCTGCAGATGAGTACCGCCCTGGTCACCGGGGCGTCGTCGGGAATCGGGGCTGCCTTCGCCGAGGCGTACGCGGCGCGCGGGGCGCGTCTCGTCCTCGTGGCGCCAGGCGAGCCCCGGCTGCGAGAGGTCGCGGACCGGCTGCGCGGGGACTACGGCGTCGACGTGCACACCGTCGCCGTCGACCTGGCCGAGGAAAGCGGTCCGGACACGCTGGCGAAAGCCGTCGCCGACATCGGCCTGGATATCGACATCCTGGTCAACAACGCCGGGTTCGGGAGCCGGGGGCCGTATCACGAGACCTCCGCGGACCGGGACCACCGGCAGGTCATGCTGAATGTGGTCGCGGTGGAACGCATCACCCACCTGTTCCTGCCCACCATGGTCGCGCGGGGCGGCGGAACCATCATCAACACGTCGTCGACCTCGGGGTTCCAGGCCGTCCCGTACATGGCTGTGTATGGCGGGTCCAAGGCGTTCGTCCTGCACTTCACGATCGCGTTGTGGGCGGAGTACCGCCGGCACGGCGTGCGGGTCCTGGCTGTGTGCCCCGGCCCGACGGACACGGGCTTCTTCGCGGTACTTGGCTCGCGGATGTCCGCCGGCGGGCGTCTGCGCACCACGGATGAGGTGGTCGCCTCCGCCTTCCGTGCCCTGGAACGGGGCCAGGCCTACGTGATTGACGGGCGGCTCAACTACCTGACGTCCAACGCGTCCCGGCTGCTGCCACGCGGGCTGGTCGCTCAGATCACCGAACGGGTGCTGCGCCGCGGTTCGATGGTGATGCTCCAGCCCACGAACCGACGCGGGCGCCGCTGGAACGTCGCTCGGCTGAGCCCTTTTGGCAGCTCCGCCAGCTCCGACGGTTCCCGGCGGCCGACCGGCGTCGGTTCGGATGCCGCGCTCGGCCGGTTTGTCGTGCCTGACCAGCAGGTCCGGTCCGGCCAGCAGACCGGGGACGCGAGGGCCGTCGAGTCCGGGCGGCAGTGAGCCGGCTGACCGCCAGCTCGGCCCGCCCCGGCCGCGACACCACCCGCCACCACTGAGGGTGACGTCGGCCTCGGACCGTACTCGCCACCGAGTAGTCCGCCTTCCCGGACGGCGCCACCACCGTGGTGACGCCGTCCGGGAAGGCGTCGCCGCTGGCGAGCGGCCGCCGTCCGGGGAGGGGCCGCAGTCCGGGGAGGGGCCGCCGTCCAGGGAGAGGCCGTCGTGAGTGAGCGGCCGTCGTCCGACAGGGCGCGTCGTCTGATGAGGCGCCGCCGTCCAGTGAGATGATCTCGTCTAGCGAGGTGCTGTTGCCGGGATGGGGGTCGGCGGGGGGCCGTCCGCGGTCGGGGTCAGGCCGCTGATCTCGGCGACCAGTTCGAGGCAGCGGATCCGGTCGGCCGGATTCTGCGTGTTCGTCGTTACCATGATCTCGTCCGCGTGGGTGGCGTCGAGGAGAGCGTCAAGGCCGGCGCGGACCGTCAGCGGGGAGCCGACGATGTGCGAGCCGGTGATGTTGTCCGCCGCCGCTCGCTCCTGTGGCGTCCACGGGTAGGCCGCGGCCTCCTCGGGTGACGGGAATGTCCCGGGCCGCCCGCCGCGCAGGCGCAGCATCGCCAGGCGTGAGGGCCCGTGCAGCCACTCGGCCCGTTCGTCGTCGTCCGCGCAGATCACCGCGGCGGCGACGATCGCGTACGGGCGCTCGCGCCCCGGCGCCGGCCGGAACGACCGGCGGTACAGCTCCAGCGCCGGGATGGTGTTCGCCGGGCTGAAATGGTGGGCGAAGGCGAACGGGAGGCTGAGCATCCCGGCGACCTGGGCGCTGTAGCCGCTGGATCCCAGCAACCAGATGGGCGGCACCGGAGCCTGCGGAACGGCCTGCACCCCGTGCATCGGATGATCTGCCGGGAATTCGCCGCCGGCGAGAAAGGTCGTGAGTTCCGAGAGTTGCTGCGGGAAGTCGTCCACAGCGAGCGTCCCCGCCGTGCGCCGCAGCGCCCGGGCGGTCGCCGGGTCGGTCCCCGGAGCCCGGCCGATACCCAGATCGATGCGACCCGGGAAGAGCGTGCCGAGCGTGCCGAACTGCTCGGCGACAGCGAGCGGCGCGTGGTTGGGCAGCATCACCCCGCCCGAGCCCACCCTTATCGTGCTGGTCGCCGCGGCGATCTGACCGATCAGAACCGCCGTCGCCGAACTCGCGATACCCGGCATTCCATGATGTTCGGCCAGCCAGTATCTGGAGTAGCCGAGCTGCTCCGCTCGGCGAGCAAGGCTCAGCGACCCCCGCATCGCCTCGCTGGCCGGCACGCCGCCACCGACGGGCACCACGTCCAGAACGGACAGGGGAACATGTTGTGTCGAACTCACGCCTGAGGGCAACACCGACCACCGGTCCCCTCTTCCCGTCCGCGCCGCGCGTCCACCCGTTGGGGTCGGCGGGCCCGCCTGCCCTTGCACCCATCAGGCACACCGGAGGACTCCCGCAGCCAAAAGTCACTCTCCGCGACCTTCTCGCTGAGGTGAAGATCCAAACAGGTCGTTGTGGGGGATTCGTGTCCTGTTTTGTCCCCCCACGGCGACCTACGTAGGCGGATCTTGCGCGGCGGCCGACGCCGAGGTGTAGCGATCACGGAGTGCGGGCTGGTCATGTTTGCCGGCTGGCGAGGTCTGGATGGATGCCATCCCGCCGATGTCCGGGTGGTTGCCAGCTTGGCGACCGTTCTGCCGGGTGCTGTCGCGATCAGTCGACGGCGACGGAGTTGAGGTACGCCTCGGCGACGGCGTCGAGGTCGTCGGCGGGATGGCCGAGGGAATGCCGGACCCGGCGACGGCCGACGAGCAGCAGGTCGAGCATGAACTCGGGGACGGGAGCCGCCTCGCACCGGTGGTAGCCCATGGTGAACCAGGTGTGGGCGTCCGTGCGCAGGTCGGCCTGTTCGAGGGACTCGGCGACAGCCTCGTAGAGGGCGGGATCGTCCGAGCGGGTGGCCTTCAGCGTGGCACGCAGCGTGCTCGCCTCGTCGGTCTGGCCGGCGCGCAGCAGGGCGTCGTGCAGCCAGGCCCGCGCGTCAGGTGAGCAGGGGCTGCCGTCGGCAACGGCGGCACGGTAGCAGCGGATGGCCTCGGGCCAGTCCTGGGCGATGCCGTACTGGCTGCCCGCGTCCACGAGCAGGGACGCCCGGTTGGTCGGGTCGTCGTGCTCGCCGGTCCGTTCGGCGAGGGCCTCGAGTCTGGCCGCGGCGCCGCGGTGGTCGCCGTCACCAGCGGCGCGATACACGATCTCGTCCACGTCGTCGTCGGTAATCATGAGTGCCATTCTGGCCGCCACACGCAACGCTGGGCTGGTCGGCCCGTGCTGATCCAGTGGTACGCGTCAACACGGTGAAAGTGGGAAGAAGTCGATCGATCGCGGGTGGCGGCGGGCATCCAGGTCGGCCGACGGGCGAGGGGCGGCCGGTGGTCGTGATGGTGATGGTGATGGTGGCGGGGCTGGCAGTCGCGTCGGCCGTGGCAGTGCCGTGGCCGTGGCCGTGGCCGTGGCAGTGCAGTGGCAGTGCAGTGGCAGGGCGGCAGTGGCAGGGCGACGGGGCGGCAGTGGCAGGAGGTATGGATGGCGGACGAGGAGGAGCTCCCGGGATCTGGATCTGGATCGGGATCGGGACCGGGACCGGGACCGGGATCCGGACCGGGCCCGGTCGCAGGTGGCCTCGATACGGGGGGCCGGGGCCGGGGAAGAAGTCCGGACGGCGCCGTGGGTCGGCGCCGGGGCTTGGCCGTCGGCGGCCCGGCGGTGGCCTTCGTGCTGGGCGGGGGTGGGGTGCTCGGCGCGAGTGAGGTCGGGATGCTGGCTGCGCTGCTGGACGCCGGCATCCTGCCCGATCTGGTCGTCGGGACATCCGTCGGGGCGATCAACGGGGCGGCGGTGGCGGCCGAGCCGTCCGCGACCACGATCGGCCAGTTGACCGACCTGTGGTCGAGTCTGAGCGTCTCGGACGTGTTCGCGGGCGGGCCGGCGAAACGGGTCGCGACCGTGATGCGGCACGGGCACCTGCATTCCAATGCCCCGCTGCGGGCGCTGCTGCACAGCCACCTGCCCGACACGCCGATCGAGGATCTTCCGGTGCGCTTCCAGTGCGTGGCGGCGAGCATCGAGCGGGCCGCGGCGCACTGGTTCGACCGGGGGCCGTTGACCGAGGCGGTGCTGGCATCGTGCGCGGTCCCGGCTCTGCTGCCGCCGGTGCACATCGGCGACGAGCATTTCATCGATGGCGGGATCGTCGATTCGAATCCGGTGGGACGGGCCGTGGAGCTGGGCGCGCGCACCGTGTACGTCCTGCATGTGGGGCGGATCGAGCGGCCGCTGCGACCGCCGCGCTGGCCGTGGGAGGCGGGGCTGGTCGCATTCGAGATCGCCCGGCGGCGCGGATTCACCGAGGCGATGGCCCACCTGCCCACCGGCGTCGCCGTGCATGTGCTGCCGGTCGGCGACGAGCGCGGTGCCCCCCTGGTTCCGCTGCGGTACCGCTCGACGAGTGGGCTGGTCCGGCGCATCCAGCGGGCACAGCTCGCCACCGCCGCCTACCTGGACGCCGCCGACGGCCGAGCACACGCGGTCGACGTCGGCTGACGACATGGCACCGGCTCTCGATGCTGTGGTGGCTGACGCGTGACGCGTGACGTGTGACGCGTGACGTGTGACGCAAGGGCAGGGGAGAGGAGGGTGCCATGGTGGTTCCACCGTGGGCGGTGCGCCGGTTCGTGATCGACCCGGTGTTCGTGCCGGTCGCGGCGGTGGGGTCGGTGCTGGCGGTCGGGGCCGCCGGGCTCGGGCTGCTGGTGGCGCCGGTGCTGGACCGTCGCCTGCGGCTCACCCGGGCCGCGCTGATGGTGGCGCTGTACCTGGCTGCCCAGACGTGTGTCATCGTCATCGCCTTCGCGCTCTGGCTGGTCCGGCCGGTGCTCGGCCGACATCGGTACGAGCGTGCGCACCTGACCGTGCTGCGCGGCGCGCTCGCCGTTCTCGTCGGTGCGGCTCACCGGCTGGTCCGCCTTGAGCTTGACATCCTGGAACCACCACGGGGACCGGTGCCGGACGGGTCGCCGCCGGTACTGGTCCTCAGCCGGCATGCCGGGCCCGGGGACTCGTTCGTCCTGGTCCACCTGCTGCTGAGCCGCTACCGGTTGGTGCCGAGGGTGGTGCTGGTGCATACCCTGCGGCTCGACCCGGCGATCGACATCCTGCTCAGCCGGCTCGGCGCCTGCTTCCTGCGCAACGACGGGTCGCAGGACGACGCCGCCGAGCGCATCGGCGCACTTGCCGGACGCCTCGGCACCGCGGAGGCCCTGGTGATCTTCCCGGAGGGGGCGAACTTCACCCCGGGCCGCCGCCGGCGCCTGATCGCTCGGCTGCGTGCCCGTGGACAGTGGGAACGCGCGGCGGTCGCCGAGGACTTCGACGCGGTGCTGCCGCCCCGGCCTGCCGGTGTGCTCGCGGCTCTCACGGCCGGCACGATCGCCGCGACGATGATCGTCGCTCACGTCGGCCTGGACGAGCTGGCTGCCCCGGCCGACGTCTGGCGGGCGATCCCGTTCCGTGCGCCGCTGGCGCTGCGGTGGTGGTGGGTGCCCGCGGCGGAGATCCCGGAGTCCGCGACGGCCCGAACGGCGTGGCTGACGATGCACTGGGCGGTGGTGAACGCCTGGATCAGCGCTCGCCGCGCCGCCGTCGCCAGCCCCGCGGATCCGGCTACCCCCGCGCCGTCCCCACCCACCGCCTCGACGTCACTTTCGGTGCCTGTCGGACCGGGTGGGCATCCTGAACAGGGGGATGGCGAACTGATGGACGGTGCGGAGCGGACTGTCGGTGGTCCCTCGATGGGGACGGAACGGATATAACTCGCGCCTGGCCGAGTCTGGCCTGGGCACGAGGCCGGCGGACGGTCGGACGGGGGCGGACGGTCAGGAGCGGCGGGCCATCTTGATGGTCTTCTCGAGCTCGGTGCGGTCGACCTCGGCGACGCGGCCGTTGGTCGGCACGGTGGGGATGTGGCCGCCGCCGAGCACGAGGTCGGTGGTGTGGCGCAGGCCCATGTCCTTCTGCTCGACGTCGAGGATCGCCTCCTCGACCCGGTAGAGCTTCTCGATCTTGGCGACCTTGGCCTCGATCTGGGCGGCGACGATGCGCAGCCGCCGCTCGGCCTTGGCCAGCCGGCGCTCGAGCCGGCGGTCGACCAGGTTCGGCATCGGCTCGTCCCGCTCGGTCGGGTCGTGCAGATAGAGCTCGACCGCGACGGCGACCAGCGGGATCAGCGCCTGGAAGAGAATCACCGCACCGCCGGTGGTCGTCCCGGCCGTGCCCTGGCTGCGCACGAGGACCCCGGCGATCGACAGCAGCAGGAAGATGGTGGTCGTCAGGCTCAGCGCGAGCGCGGACGAGCGGGACTCGACGAGCTGCTCGCGGACATCCGGGTCCATCTTGAGCCGGCCGGCGTCGGCGTCGGCGAGCATCTCCTTCTGCGCGCGGGCGAGGATCGAGGCCTTGATGCCGTGCGCCAGGGCCACTCCGGCGATGAACACGGCGACGCCGAGCAGGCCACCGAGCCACCATTCGGGCCCGTAGCCGCCGACGTCGGCGAGCACCGCGTAGGACTGGGCGAACACGTAGAAGTCGAGAGCGGCGAGCACCGCGAGGACGACCTTGCGGGCTGGCTCGGCCAGCGCCATCTGCGGGATGCGTTCCTGCACCCCGACGCTGCGCCACAGCCGGCCCTGCTCGACCTTGTTCTTGATCAGCTCGCTGCGCCGCTCGCGGCGTTCGGCCCGTGAGTCGATCTCCATCCGCAGTTCGGCGATCAGTTCCTCGAGGGTCCGGCCGTCGGCGCGCACGGCGGCCCGGACCCCTTGGACCTCCGCGTCCTCGAGGGTTTTGAGGACCTTGGGCCGGGTCTCGGCGCCCGCGAGCGCGACGTCGGCGTCCCCCACCTGGCGGATGAGCTGCTTGGCCAGACGTCCTGGCGCGTTACCCCTGCGCAGCACGGTTTCAGGCTCCTGTTTGCGAGGTCGGCGGGCGTCGGTCAGTGGCGACGGGCCGTCGCTTGGTGGGAGTGGACATCAGTCGATGGGGCGGGCGAAGGTGCCGCCGACGAAGCAGAGCATCGCGCAGACGATGCCCAGCACCGAGGCGACCATGGCCTCCTTGGCGCCCTGCTGCTCGTCGCCGGAGAAGGCCATGGTCAGCATCAGGGTGCCGACGCCGACGACCGCGCCCACCACCCCGAGCAGGAACCGGCGCTGGATCGTCTCCCGCGGCGGAAGCTGGGACAGCGCGTCGATCGGGGCGATCCGACCGGCGCGGGCCTGGTTGCCGACCCGACGGCGGATGTCGCGCAGCCGGAACGTGTTCCCGGCGATGAAGAAACTCACCGCCGTCACGATCATCGATCCCGTCACCGACACCCGGGCGAACGGCGATGACAGCGTGAGCCATACCCACGCCTCCAGCACCGCCAGCAGGCCCAGGCAGGTGAAGATGACCACCGTCGAGCGCATGAGCGCTGGGCTGAAGTGCCGGTCCTCCGGTTCGTGCAGGATGCCCATCGGTAGCCTCCTCGGCTTGGGTCCCACGGGAGCCGTCACGGAAGCCGGCGGTGGGGGTGTTGCGGGTGAAACGAACCTGACGGCCGGAACGGACATCGTGGTCGCGGCGGTCGGTCGTGCGATCGGCCGCGCCGTTCTGGCCCGTCTGAGCCGCCTGCCGGATCTCGGCGGGACCGGCAGTGCGCCGGAGCGCGGCGGCAGCGCCGGCCTGCCGGACGTCAACGACCCACCGGACGTGGACGTCGAGTCGGGCCCTGACGACCTGGCTGGCGTTGACGACCCGGTTGGCGTTGACGATTCGGTTGGCGCTGACGATTCGGCTTGCGTTGACGATTCGGCTTGCGCGGACGACGCCAGCGGCGCGGATGACGCCAGCGGCGCGGATGACGCGGACGCGGGGGGCAGCGGGCTAGTCACAGTCACTGCTGATCCGCCGGCACAACTCACCCTTGAGGTAACGGGCGAGCTCCTGCTGGGGACGCTCCGCGGTGCCCTCGTTGACACCGAGGAAGCGGACCTTGTCCGCGCCGACCGAGGTGATCTGTCCGGTCTCGAAGCAGCGTTTCACCACGGCCTCGGCGATGGTGACGGACGCTGTCTTGCCATCGACGTCCAGGCAGTCGGTCGGCTCACCGGTGCCCAGCAGGTCGGTCCAGACCAGCGTCGTCACGTCCGTGACCTTGGCCCCGGGAGTGGCGCGCACCGTGGAGACCTCGTCGTTGATGCCGGCAAGCAGGCCGGTGGCGCTGCCGGTCGGGCTGACCTGCTCGGACTGGACGACATGATTGATCTCGGTGCCGAGGGCCTTCGACGCGGCGGCGCGGTCCTTCTCCTCCCGGCGGCTGTTGTTCCGCTTGATCCGGAACACCTTGTCGCCGTGGAAGCAGTCGGAGTAGATCATCGAGGCGCCGCCGCTGGCGACGAGCCGGATGTAGGAGCCGTTCTTCAGCGCCGTGTCCAGGTAGGGCTGGACCCGGGTCGCCACCCTCTGCGCGGTCGCCACCGAATTGTCGGTCACGTCCAGCAGCACGAGCAGAAGCGGCGCGCCGTCCTTGGGGGTGGACTCCTGGTACTGCCCGCAGTCGAGCGGCCCAGAGGCCTTGGCGGTGCCGAGCAGTCCACCCGGATCGCAGGCGGACAGCGCCGGCACGGCGAGCATCGACATCGCGACCAGGGACGCGAGCCGAGCCCGGCGACCCATCCGAGCGGTGCCCCGGGGATGAGAGGTGCCCCGCGGGCGAGAGGAGCCCCGGGGATGAGAGGTGCCCCGCGGGTGCGAGACGCCCCGCAGGTCAGCGGGGCCCCGGGGGCGGGAAAAGCCCCAGCGGCGGGAAAGGCGGTGCGTCATCGAAGCACGATCTCCACTCGGCGTCGGCTCGCGTCGGGGACGCCGTCCCGCGCGCCCTGCTCGCCCCGGCCCTCGACGTCCAGCACGGAGCTGGGGATGTTCTGCGTGGCCAGCCACGCCTCGACCGCCTTGGCGCGGTCGAGGGACAGCTTCTGGTTGTCCTCGGTGGTACCGACCCCGTCGCTGTAACCGATCACCGAGATCCGGCCGGGATGCTCGCGGACCGCTGGCAGGATCTGATCGAGCGCGGTCATCGCCTCCGGTAGCAGCGTGCTGCTGTTCGAGTCGAACAGGTAGTCGGAGCTGACCGTCGTCACCTGGCTGCCGTCCGGCTGGGTGACGAACTTGCTCAGCGGCGGCAGCGGGTCGGCCGTTACCCGCGGTGCCGTCCGGGCCGCGTGCGGCGCCGCGGTGAACGAGCCTCCGGCACTGCCTGAAGCACACCCGGCGGCGGTGAGTCCCACCGTCAGCGCGAGCGCGATGCTCGCGCACGCGCGGCTACCCGGACGCGGGCACGTCCGGGTAGCCGGATTGCCCCGCGTGAACGTGGCATCTCCGGGTGCGCAGTGAGCGTGGTCCACGGTCTGCCCCCAACGGCGAATGCGGGGCCTACCCTAACGGGGACGTTCAGGGCGCCTCGTGACGCCCGTGGGCGTTGTGTACGTAGTGGGGCGGACTGGTGTCACGTTGAGGACACGGGCCGGCTGGTGACAAAGATCGATGTTGACGGTACGTAGGCGCCGCGCCGCGGTCCCCACTGTCCCCAGGTCTGCGCCAGGTCCGCCGGCCATTCGGGTTCGAGCAGGTCATGCAGGACAAGCCCGGCCCCGACGATCTCCCGGACGCGGTCGCCGACGGTGCGGTGCGTCTCGGTGTAGATGGCGCGGCCGGCCTCGTCGTGCTCGGTGTAGGCACGCCGGTCGAAGTAGCTGTGGTAGATCCGTAGACCGATTTCCTCGTCCGGCTCGTCGGGCAGGCACCAGACGAACGGGTGCGTGGTGGAGAACACCCACCGTCCGCCCGGGCGTAGCACCCGGGCGACTTCGCGCATCAGCGCGGCGGAGTCGGCCACGAACGGCACGGCGCCGAACGCCGAGCAGGCGAGGTCGACGCTCTCGTCGGCGATCGGCAGCGCCACGGCGTCGGCCTGGACGAGGGGTACCTCGATGCCGGTGCGCGTTCCGAGGGCCCGGGCCTCGGCGAGCTGCCCGCTGGACAGGTCCAGCCCCACCACCCGCGCCCCCTGGGTGCGCAGCCAGCGGGCGCACTGCGCGCCACCGCAGCCGACCTCGAGCACGATGCGGCCCTCGACGTCGCCGAGGAGTCGCAGCTCGGACTCGCGCAGCCCTTCCGGGCTCCAGCAGAAGTCGCTGTCACCGAGGAACGTGCCGTGCTCGGCCTGGTAGTCGGATGCGGTGTCGTCCCAGTAGTGCCGGCTGGCGTGCCTGGCGGTGTCGGCGTCGATGTCGACGTACCCGTGGAGGGGCGGGTTGGTCACGGTGCTCCTGGGTCGGTCTGCTCTGGGTCGTACGTCGGTCTGTTCTGGGGCGAACTACGTCGGTCTGTTCTGCGGCGAACACAGTGCTGTCGGGCTGGTCGCGGTGCTGCGTCAAGCGCCGGTGTGGTCGACGGCGGTGCCGATGACGGCGCGGTCCTCGGCAACGGTGATCGGGGTGTAGACCACCGGAACACCGGTCTGCCGGTCGACCAGCCGGCCGCGCCGGCTCTCGCCGACCAGCCGGGCTCGTCCCTGCAGCGAGCTGAGGCTCACCTCGCGGTCCGCCGGGCCGAACGGTCCGGTTCCGGCGAGCCCGGACTGGGTCGGGTTCTCCGTCGCGTAGACGCGCACGACGGTGCCCGGCACGGTCGTCCAGCGCAGGACCGTGCCGCCCAGGGTGGCGCGGGCCTCCAGGTCCAGCACGGGACGCGGCCGGGCCACGACGCGAATGACGACCTGGCTCGCGTCCGTCGGGGCCAGCGCGTCCGACCCATCGGGACCGGCGACCCACAACCGGTAGCGGTAGACGGCGCTCGGGGCGACATCGGTGTCGACGAAGTGGCCGCCGGCCCCGCGAAAGCGCCGTTTGGCGCCGGACAGCGCCGACGACTCGGCGAACGTCCGCTCGATGATCACCTCGTCATGATGGGGCATCGGCCGCCAGGACAGTTCCACCGCATCCCCGGTCATCGTCGCCCGTAGAGCGGTCACCGCCGGCGCCAGCGTCCGAGCCGCCGTGCGCGCCGCCGCCGAGCGCCGCCGCCCGGACGCCCCGGTCAGCACCGCCACCACCTCGTGCCAGTACGTCACCCCCCGGGGCACCCCGGCATCGGACAGTTCGGTTGCGGTGGTGATGCCCAGCCCTCGTTCCCGGCGTCCTCCCGGCGCGGTCGGGTCGGCGAGCACCCGGCACACCCGGTAGGACACTCCCGGCGTCGTCGACGGCGCCCAGCGCAGCACGACCGCGCCCTCCTGCACCGCCGCGGTCAGGTCGGTCGGCGCCCGCGGTGTCTCCGCACCAGACGGCGCCACGGGCACGGGGGGCGCCCCGATCCCGCCGCCGGCACCGGACGGCCCGCGCTCGGGCTCGGGGGCCCGGGTCGGGTCGCGCTGGTCGGGCAGGTCGGAGGGCGGGGGCCGCACGCGGGTGCGCGCGGCGAGCCGGGTCGGATCACCCTCGTCGTACCCGGCCGGCTGGTCGTACTGGCCCTGCTGGTCGTCCTGGTCCGGCTGGTCGTACGGGGCTTGCTGGTCGTTCCAGGTCAGCTGTTCGGTCCGGGCCGGCTGGGCGATCCGGGTCAGGCTGACGGGGGGCCGGGTGACCCGGCGGAGCAGCTCGCGGGCGTGCTCCGGGTCGATCCGCCGCTGCGGGTCCTTCTCCAGCAGGCCGTCGAGCACCGGGGCAAGGGGACCGGCATGCGGCGCCGGCGCCGGCGGGTGCAGCACGATCGCGGCGAGCATCGCGCCGAAACTGTCCCGCTCGAACGGCGGGCGTCCCTCGAGCGCGAAGTACAGCGTGCCGCCCAGGCTGAACAGGTCGCCGTCGAACGTCGCCGGATAGTTGTTGAGCCGCTCCGGGGCCATGTACAGCGGCGTGCCCAGCACGCCGGTCACGGTCAGAGTGGGGTCGCCGTCGCCGGTGGCGATGCCGAAGTCGGTGAGCACGGTCCGCCCGTCCGTGCCGATGAGCACGTTGGACGGTTTCACATCCCGATGGACGATGCCGTGGTCACGCGCGGCGATCAGCGCGTCGAGCACGGCCAGCCCCACCCGGGCCGCCCGCGCGGGGGACAGCGGGCCGTCGTCACGCACGACTTCGAACAGGGACCGGGACGGCACCAGTTCCATCACGATCCACGGCAGGCCGTTCTCCAGGACGACGTCCAGGATCGTGACGACGTGCGGGTGCCCCCGCAGCTTGGCGGCGTGCCGGGCCTCGCGCATCGCCCGTTCGACCCGGTCGGCCCGCTCCGACCCGGCAACCCCGCCGGCGAGCTCGATCTCCTTCAGCGCGGCCTCGGTCTCCAGCACGCAGTCGAAGGCGCGCCAGACCGTGCCCATCGCGCCCGCGCCAAGGCGCGCGAGGAGGCGATATCGACCCGCCACCACGCGGTCGCCCACTGGACCGGCAGCCACGACACCCCCTCGGCTTCGTTCATTGTCGCAGGCCAGCTTTTCAGGTGAGCGGGAACGTCACGACCTGACCGGCGAAGATCGTCCCATTGGTGCCCCGGGCGACGAACGACCGGTCCACCCGCTGGTCACCTGTCGGCCGCGTGGTCGGTCAGCCACAGATCGACACCGCCGACGTGGCGCGGTGGCCGGCCGAGCAGCTCCACCAGCAGCGTCCGCAGCTGCGCGGTCCGGTGGGCTGGACCGAGGACGACCGCGTCCGGGGACAACCGCGCGTAGGCGGCCCGCACCTGAGACGAGCCGGCCATGGCCGCCCCCGAGACGGCACCGTCGTCGACGTCGATCAGAGCCGAGGTCAACGCGTCCGGCGCCCCGTGGAACGTTGCCCGCCCGGATGGGTCCGGGACCGTGCAGTAACAGCCGGCCATGACGAACCGGAACCCGGCCTTCGCCTGCCACAGCATCGCCTCGGCGCGCTGCGGATGCGGGTAGGGGACCACCAGCGTCGTCGCGCCGGCCGGGATCCGGCGCACCTCGTCGCTGGTGAAGAAGGCCGGGGTTCGAGCCGACGTGGTCAGCAGCGGCGCCGGCAGGAGCGTCGCCAGCGCACCCATCAGCAGCACCAGTGCCCCCGACCGCGCCAGCGCCAGGCTCCCCCGCTCACGTCGCGGTGCCGTGGACTGGCGGGTGAGCAGCCGGTCCAGGCCGACGGCGGTGATCGCCGCGGCGCACAGCATCACGTACAGGGCGAAACGGGATGGAAGTGCGTTGCGTAACACAGGCACTCGTTCGCCGAGCAGCCACGGCATCGGGACCCCGGTGACCCGTCCGTCCACGTGCAGATGGTCACCCAGGGACAGCACCGCCATGACGACGCCGACCGGGACGAGGACCCGCACCAGCGGATGGTGGCGGGCTCCGAACGCCGCGCCGATCGCCAGCAGCATCAGGGGAACCCCCAGGTAGCCGCCGACCTCGACGGCGTTGCCGGTGAATCGCAGGCTGTGCCGTAACGCCGCGGCCGGGGCGAGCTCCTGCAACGGCGTCGGGGTGACGAACGTCCACACGTCACTCACGGCGATGCCGGCCGGCTGGATCGATCCGTGGACCCGCCCGTCGCCGAAGAACTGCACCGTCAACGGCCAGGCGAGCAGGACCGTCGCGGTCCCGGCCGCCACCGCGAGGCCGCGCAGCGCCGGTCCGATCCGCGCCCGCACCATCCTCGGATGCCAGGCGGCCAGCGCGGCCGCTCCGACCGTCCCCGCCAGCAGGGACGACGCGAGCACCTCCTCGCCGATCATCGCCTGCCCGGCGACCGCCAGCCCGAGCAGCATCCCCGTACGCCGTCCTGGCCATCCTCGCGCCTGCCAGCCGTGTCTCGCCTGCCAGCCGTGCCTCGCCGGGTCGCCCGTCGCGGGGTAGGGCAGGTCCGGCGCGCGGCCTCGCGTCCGCGGGCCGCGTACCAACAGGTCGTGCAGCAGCAGCGCGAGGATGGGTGGGAACGGGACGAACGCCAGATGCAGATGCCCGTACGAGCTACCGACCAGGTAGGGCCCGAATCCGTACAACAGCCCACCGGCCGCCGCCGGCGCCACCCGGACGAACCGGCGCAGCAGCAGATACAGGGCGAGACCGCTGACCACCGGCGCCAGCGTCAGCAGCACCGTCAGCGTGAACACCGGCCCGCCGAGCGCGGTGACGGGAGCGGCGATCAGCCCCAACAGCGGCACCGGCGTGCTCCACAGCACGTTCGCCCCATCCGGAGCGTTGATCGTGTGGGTGACGAACGGATCCAGGCCGTGGGCGATCGCGTGTGGCGTCCACCGTAGGTACCAGACGTACAGATAGGCGTCGTTCCCGCCGTAGGTGACCTGTCCCGGATGCCGCCAGCCGGCACGGAAGATCCACATTGCCAGACTCAGATAGGCCACCGTGACCACGAGCCCCGCCGGCATCCTGGCCGGCATCCGGGACGAGATCCGCGCCACTGTCTCCGCCGCTGCCCCCGCCGGACCCGCTCCGATCATCGGCGGGCGCGACTGGTCGTCGGGCATCCGGCGAGTGCCGGCCTGATGCGCGTCATCCGGGCCCGACCGGGCGCTGGCCGTCCCGGAGCCAGACAGCTGGATGTCGGAGCTGCTCACGACGGCCCCCCTTGCGTGTCCCGTGATGTCGACCCGGCGATCAGCAGCCGACGCGCGGAACATTTCAGACGAGTATCCCAACGGCGGACCGACCCACCCGCCTCTGGGTGCTTCGACCCACCTACCTGGCGTGACACCTCGGACGGCAGTTCGCCTCGCCTCGGAGGCCGGCGACCCCTGACCGCGCGATCGCCAGCGGTGACCGTGCGAGCGCCAGCCCTGGCCGTCAGTGCCGGGGTGGCTCCGGGAATGCGTCGGCGCCGCCGGGACGGGGTCTGGACGACTGGTCGGACCATTCCGCGACCAGGGCGGCGAAGGTCCGATACCGCGCCACGGCATAGCCGCCGGACACGACCCCATGCTGGTCGAGAAGCGCGACGGGATAGCCGCGTTCGGCGCGGTAGCCCCGTTCGCCGACGATCACCCTCCCGCCGAGCCGGACGACGCCGACGACGCAGGGCAGCGCCGTCCAGCGGGGGATGCGGGCGGCGGCGAGGATGCTGGGTGTGCGCCAGGCATACAGGCCACACAGACAGTGCTCGTCCGGAATCCGGTCATGACCGATCGGAGGAGCCTGCGGATCGGGGCGCTCGTCGGGGCGGTGCGCGGTGCGCAGGCAGTGTGCCTCGGTGATGCCATCGGCACGCCACAGCAGCATGCCAGGGGGAAACGGCGTCCACGGCGTCCAGGCGGGGCGCAGGTGACCGTCACCGTCCACCGCCCACTGCCGCCAGCCGAGAATGCTCACCCGGGCACCGGCTCCAGTTCGGGCTGCGTGGCTGGCTCGGCGGGAGTGGCCGGAACGGCCGGGATGGTCAGCGGTTCGGCGTCGGGAAAACTGAGCGGCTCGTCCTCGACTATCCGTTCGGGCTTGCCCACGTCACCCATCACTCCACGGTCGGCGCTGGATGCCGTCGAGTCAATGGCCGGTTCGCGCCAGTATGTCCGCGCCCCCATGGTCATGGCCACGGGACGCGCCGCCCACCGTTCTGGATCATCTCGGCGCGGAGGGAGTCGCTGGTGACAACCCTGAAAAGCGGGGCGGCCCGGGTGGGCCGGCGCGTCCTCAGGCGGGGTATGCCGGCCTAGTCCGTGTGGTGAGGGGGTGGGGGTCTAGCAATGGTGTGGTGTTGAATATGACCTTCACGTAGTCATAAGAGGTGATTGTGGTGTTGGGTCCGTCCGCGGCCGATCGGCTCGCCGTTTCCGTCCCTGTGCAGACACTGACCGTCGATGCCGCGACCGACGCCGCGATCGATCCCGTTACCGAGGTCGCCGTCGATGCCGGGGCCGGTCAGGGCGGTCGGGCCGAGGGCGCACGAACGGGTGATCGACCGGGCGAGGCGGGGCGCGCGGTGTCGGAGCCGAGGGCGTGGGCGGACGGGGGCGACGATCCTTATGCGGTCGCCGCGCGGCTGCTCTGGGCGCGGGTGCTCGGCCATCCGGGGATCGACCCGCACGAGGACTCGGACGTTGCTGCCGGTGGGGACGTTGCTGCCGGTGCGGACGTCGCTGCCGGCGCGGACGTCGCTGTCGGGGCGGGCGGTGCGGTCGCGCTGGCGGCGGTACTGCGGGACGAGCTCGGCATCGTGGTGGCAGCGGAGGAGATTCGTGCGGCGCGGACGCCGGCCGGCCTGGCTGGGATCCTCGCGGCGCGGCAGGGGGACGCCGAGCGTCATCCGACCGTCATGCCGCTGACCGGTGCCGGCGCCGGGACCGCGCTGTTCTGCTTCGCGGAGGCGGGGGCGCCGGCGATCGCTCTGCTGCCGTTCGCCCAGCATTTCGCCGGAGAACGACGGGTCTATGGGCTGCAGGCACATGCGCTGGAGCGCCGGGGGCTACCCGACTGGTCGGTGGCGGCGGCGGCCCGCCGGCATGTGGCCGACCTCCGGCTGGTGCAGCCGACCGGGCCGTATCTGCTGGTGGGGCACTCGTTTGGGGGCCTGATCGCGCTCGAGGTGGCCCGGCTGCTGCGGTCGGCGGGTCACGAGATCGCGCTGCTCGCATTGATCGACACCTATCTGCCGGGGACCGCGCGGCTGACCAGGTCCGGCGCGATCATTCCGACGAGCCAGCTGGAGGGTTGCCATCCGGACCGGCCGCATGCCGTGCCGGACCGGGACGGACGTGGAACGCTCGCGGCGGGGGCGGGGCCGGCGCTTGGCCCGCGGGTCGTCGCCGACCGGCTGCGCCAGCTCGTCGAGCTGCCGCTCGCGGGGCTGGTGCGTTTCCGGGGCGCCCATCGCTACGAGGCCTTCCACAACCAGGGCCGGATCCTGACGATGACCTACCGTCCGCACATCTACCCCGGGCGGACCACGGTCTGGCTCGCCGACGACCACGACGAGATCGAGGGCTGGCGCGGGGTGCTGACCGGACCCGCCACGATCCGGCGGATTCCGGGCGATCACCGGCTTGCCCTGCACCAGCCGCTGCTCGGGCAGATCGTCGCCGAGCTGCGGTCCGACCTGGCCGCGGCCGAGGCACCGCCAGTGCCCGCAGGCGAGGCGGCGGCTGCCTCGACGGCCCGCCTGGACGCCACGCCCGCTGGCTGACCGGCCGCCACGTTCGCGGTTAGCGGATTGGCGGGTCCTCGCCCCGGGTTGCCTGCGAGAAAGTGACGCATCTCGCACGTTCCTGCCTCAGTATGGAGGGGCATGCTCGGATGCCGTCGCGGATCCGAGCCAGGACGGAGGGCGTATGAAGATCCGTATCGGGATCGGATTCGGTGGGTTCGGCGGGGTGGCACCCGGCGAGTTCGCCGCACTCGTCGATCGGCTCGAGAAGCTCGAGATCGACTCGTTGTGGCTCTCCGAGCAGCTGTCCCTGCCCGCCGTCGCCCCGTTCGCCGGCCTCGGGTTCACGCTCGGCCGTACCAGCCGGCTCAAGGTGGGTACCGGGGTGGCCATCCTGCCCGGTCGCAACCCGGTGCTGGTGGCCAAGGAACTCGCCTCCCTCGCCCAGTTGGCGCCGCGCCGCGTGCTGCCGGTGTTCGGCCTCGCACCCGGGCGAGAGGTGGACCGATCCGCCTATCCGGTGCCCGCGGGACGGCGCGGGGCGGTCTTCGACGAGGCGCTGGCGCTGGTGCGCCGGTTGCTGAGCGAGCCGACGGTGAGTTTCCATGGAGAGTTCTTCGACCTCGACGACGTCGGCATCGGGGAGCGGCCCGCGCGGCCGCTGGACATCTGGCTTGGGGGTAAGGCACCGGCGGCGCTGCGCCGGATCGGCCGCTTGGGCGACGGCTGGCTGGCCAGCCTGGTCAGTCCGGAGCAGGCCGCCGCCGGGATAGCCGAGATCCGGGCCGCCGCCACGGCCGCCGGGCGGCACGTCGACGACGACCACTACGGACTCAGCCTGCGGCTCGCTTTCGCCCCGCCGTCCGCCGAGACGCTGGCCGCCCTGCGCGGCCGCGATCCACAGGCGGACCCGGCGCGGCTCATGCCGGTCGGATGGGCCGCGGCGCGGGCGGCGATCGCCGAGTACGTCGCCGTCGGCGTCAGCAAGTTCGTCATTCATCCGGCCATCGAGCCGGGTGGGTGGCCGGCCTTCCTGGATTCCTTCACCGCCGAACTGATGCCGTTGGAGAACTGACCGCCAGGATGGTCGACGGTCCGCAGCAATACGCGGCTAATACTTAGCGAGCAACGCATTTGTGTGGTCGCTCAGACGTCCGGCGAGTCTTTGCCAACGCGGTGCACACGGACGACCCAACCTCGATCTGCCGTGTGCGGAAGGTTTTCGTCACGGGCGGGTGACGGTGCATTGGCGGCCGGCATCGGATCGCTCATCGGCGGCGTCTTGGGACATCTCGGGCGACCATCGGCGAGATCCGTGGCCCGGCTCGCCCATGCCCTTGGCGGTCGGCGGCCACTCTGGCGAGGCCATACCGGCACATGTGGGTGAGGTGTCCGGCTTCCGGGGGTGACGGTGCTGGATGCGGGCGGTGCCGGAAACACTGGAGGTGGGCGGGTGGATCGGTTGCGTCATGGCCCCTGTGGTGTCACCCGGGCGAGGCGGCACGCCCGAGTGTCAATATCCGCCGGCCCCTTCCCCTTTCCCAGCCAGACCGCCACAATTGGCTGGTAACAGGGGTTGGTGACGGTGAACGGTCGCGGGGTGAACGGTCGCGGGAGGATCCGTCGTGGGAGGATAGAGCAGGCGGTCGGCGTGCGATGCGGATTAGCCGGCCGGGTGCCTCAATCTCCGCCCAATCGTGCCCCGAGCGATGATCTGAAGGTGCAGGGGGTACTGGCCATGTGGCAGATAACCCGACACCTCAGGCCGTGAAGCGAGACAATCCCGTGCACACCGACAGGCGCTCGGGCACCGGGGAAAGCAACGCGGGAGGAAACGTGGAACGGGCGGAGCACACGAGGACACAGCCACCGGTGCAGACCGACCGGCATGTGGTGGTGGGCGTGCGGGCCGGCGACCTGTCGGATATGGCGGACGTGCTGGTCGCCGCCGATCTGGCCGCCAGGCTCGGCGCTCGCCTGGTACTGATCGCGACGATGGAGCGCTGGGCCCGGTGGGCCCGGTGGACGGCCGGTGTCTACTGCGCCTTCGGCGTGGAGACGGTCATGTGCGCGGCGCGGATCGCCGAGCAGGAGGCCCGGGACGAGTTCGAAAGCCGGCTGCGCTCGCTGCTCGACCTCGTCGGCGTCGAATGGACGCTCGAGTGGTCGGCCGGCTCGTCCCGCCGGGCCGCCGTGCGTTACACCCGTCGCTTCCCCGACGCGACCGTCATCCTGCGCCCCGAACGCCACCGCTGAGCTCCCCCGCCGGGTCCGCCACCCCGGCCTGTCGGCGTCGCCTGGTCACCTGGCGGGCTCCGGCTGCGGTACGAACTGCGGTGACGGTCGGCGCCGGCCGATCGGTGAACGCCACCGCCCCCGGGCGGTCGGCGCCGTTGGGTCGGGGTACGACCCCGCCGGGCGGATATCAGGCGAGCGCGGGGTGGTGGCATGCGGACGGTCGATGTGGCGGTCGTGGGCGCGGGGCTTGCGGGGCTGTCCGCCGCGACGCTGCTCGCCGCCGAGGGTCTCGAGGTCGCGGTCTGGGAAGCGGCCGACGACGTGGGCGGCCGGGTGCGCACCGACGAGGTGGACGGGTTCCTCCTCGACCGCGGTTTCCAGGTGCTCCTGCCGGCCTACCCGGAGGTCGTGCGCCAGATCGACCTACCGGCGCTTCGCGTGCGCCCGTTCGCTCGCGCAGTGCTGCTGCGTGACGGCGTGCGCTCGGTGTCGCTGGGCGATCCGTCCGGTGGGATGGGGGCGCTGGCCGGTCTGGTGCCGGGCCGGGCGCTGCGGGCGGCCGACCTCGTCCGGTTGGCGGCGCTGACCAGCCGGGACCGCTGGGCCCGTCCGGGTGACCTGGTCGCCGGACCCGAGCGGCCGACCCGCGCGGACCTGCTGGCCCGAGGCCTGTCCGTGCCCGCCGTGGACGGTGTGCTCGCCCCTGTGCTTCGTGGGATCTTTCTGGAGGAGCGGCTTGCCACCTCGGCGCGGTTCTTCCACCTGGTGTGGCGCAGTTTCGCCACGCGCCCGCCGGTGCTGCCCGAAGGCGGCATGGCCGCGCTGCCCCGTCAGCTCGCCGCGCGGCTGCGGCCGGGCACGGTGCGCCTGGGCCGCCCGGCTGACATCGTGACCCGCACCGGGGTGCGCTCCCGCGACGGCGAGTCCCTGGTCGCCCGGGCGGTCGTGGTCGCCACGGACGGGACGACGGCGGCCCGGCTGGTTCCGGGGATCGCCGAACCCGCCTGGCACGGCGTGACCACCTACTACTTCCGCACCGACGTCTCCCCGCTGCGCCGCGGGATGCTGGTCGTCGAGGGGGCGACCGACTCCCGCCGCCGTCTGACGCGTCCGCGGCGGACCGGCCCGGTGATCAACACGGTGGTGCTCAACGAGGTGGCCCCGTCCTACGCACCCGCCGGCGCGGCGCTGATCGCCGCATCCGTGCTCGGCGCCTCCCCGGACAGCGGTGCTTCCCCGGACGGCGGTGTCCTCTCCGAGGGCGGTGTTCCCCCGGGCGGCCTGGTCCCCGCGGACGAGGAACGCGCGGTCCGTACCCACCTCGGCGCGCTGTACGGCACCGACACCGGCGACTGGACGCTGCTCGCCCGCTACCCGGTGCCCCGGGCTCTGCCCGCCCTGAGCAGCCCCGCGGTGCTGCGCCGTCCGGTGCGCACCCCGACCGGGGTGTACGTCTGCGGCGACCATCGGGACACCCCATCCATCCAGGGCGCGCTGTTCTCCGGTCGCCGGGCGGCCGAGGCGGTGCTGGCCGACCTCGGCATCTCCCGAACGGACCGCCCGTGGACCGGCGTACCGCGGTCGGACATCTCCCGGGCCGACCCGCGGCGGTGGGACGCCGCCCCCGCCGATGACCAGAGGGCGGATGCCGTCCGACCCGATGCCGTCCGGCCCGATGCGGCCCGACCCGATGCGGCCCGAGCGGATGCCGGCCGTCCCGAGGTCTCGGATCCCGAGATCTCGGGATAGCCAGCAGGGCCCTGGGGGAACGCCGGTCACCCGCCGAGCGCACGGAGGGCACACATCGGACGCATGGTCCACTGAAGGTTGACGAACCAACGATGGCAATCACACGTTGCATGTTCATGGCGGCGCAAGGTGGCGACCAATCGCGCCGCCGTGCTGATCGACGGACGGATCGGCGCTACGATCTGTCCGTCTGTAGCATGATGCTCACCCAGTGGGGTGGTTCACCTGGATGACGGTAGAGGCACCCTTGCCAGCGGCCTGCTGGACGCGGCCCCGGACGCGATCGTCGGCGTGCACGCGGACGGCCGGATCGCGCTGGTCAACGCGCAGGCCGAGCGCCTGTTCGGCTACACGCGCGCGCGGCTGCTCGGTGAGCCGGTCGAGATCCTGATTCCCGAGTCGGCGCGTGCCCTGCATCCGCAGCACCGCGCCTCCTACCTGTGTGATCAACAGCCGCGGCCGATGGGCCTGGGCATGGAGCTCGCCGGGCGGCGCAGCGACGGCAGCGATTTCCCCGCGGAGATCTCCCTGGCGGCGATCCAGACCGGCGACGGCGTGCTCATCACCGCCGCCGTCCGGGACGTCACCGACCGCAAGCGAGCGGAGGCGAAGTTCCGCGGCCTGCTCGAATCGGCGCCGGACGCGATCGTCGGCGTCCTCGGCGACGGCCGGATCGCCCTGGTGAACAGCCAGGCCGAGCGGCTGTTCGGCTACGACCGGGAGGAGCTGCACGGTCAGTCGGTGGAGATCCTCGTGCCGGAGGCCGCCCGGGCCAAGCATCCCGGCCACCGCACCCGGTACTTCGCCGACCCGCAGCCGCGTCCGATGGGCGCCCAGATGCAGCTCGCGGCGCGCCGCCGCGACGGCAGCGAGTTCCCCGCCGAGATCTCGCTGTCCGCCCTGGAGACCGAGGACGGTCTGCTGGTCTCGGCGGCCATCCGGGACGTCACCGAGCGGCTGGAGGCGCAGGCCGAGCGGGAACGGCTGCGGGCCCAGGCCGAGCGCGAACGGATCGAGGCGCAACTGCACCAGTCGCAGCGCCTGGAGAGCCTCGGCCAGCTCGCGGGTGGCGTGGCGCACGACTTCAACAACCTGCTCGGCGTGATCATCAACTACACCGCGTTCGTCTCCGAGGTGGTCTCGTCCGCGGCCGACGGTGACGACGGCGGCGCGTGGGAGCCGGTGCGCCGCGACATCGAACAGGTGCAGCGGGCCGCCGAGCGGGCCACCCAGCTCACCCACCAGCTGCTCGCGTTCGGCCGCCGGGAGGTCGTCCAGCCGCGGGTGCTCAACCTCAACGAGGTCGTGCACGGCATCGAGGACATGCTGCGGCGCACCCTGGGCGAGCACGTCGAGCTGATCACCCTGCCGTCACCCGAGCCGTGGGCCGTGTTCGCCGACGCCGGGCAACTCGAGCAGGTGCTGGTCAACCTGGCCGTCAACGCCCGTGACGCGATGCCCGGCGGCGGCAACCTCACCATCGACACGTCCAACATCGAGCTGCACGACGACATGGCCACCGAACGGCCCGGCATCAAGCCCGGCCGCCATGTCAACCTGCGGATCAGCGACAGCGGGACGGGGATGTCCCCGGAGACGGTCAGCCGGGCCTTCGAGCCCTTCTTCACCACCAAGCGCAAGGGCGAGGGCTCGGGCCTGGGGCTGGCCACCGTCTACGGCATCATCACCCAGGCCGGCGGCCACGCGGAGATCTACTCGGACCTCGGCCTGGGGACGACGGTCAGCATCCTGCTGCCGGTGGTCGAAACCGAGGCCCTGGCGCCCGAGCCGGTCACCGAATCGGTGGTCCTCACCGGCGGTGAGACCATCCTGGTCGTCGAGGACGAGCGGGCGATGCGCGAGGTCACCCGCCGCCTGCTCATCCGCAACGGCTATGACGTGATCATCGCGGCGGACGGCCACCGAGCCGTCGAGATCGCCGCGAACCACCACGTCGAGATCGACCTGCTGCTCACCGACGTGGTGATGCCCCAGATGCTCGGGCGGACGGTGGCCGAACTCGTCCGCCGGCACCGTCCGGAGATCCGCGTGCTGTTCATGTCCGGCTACGCCTACTCGGTGTTGGCCCACAGCGGTACCCTCGATCCCGGGCTGATCCTGCTGCCGAAGCCGTTCTCCGAGCAGGTGCTGCTGACCAAGGTGCGGGAAGTGCTCGACAGCTCGGCCGATCCCTGAGCGCCGCGACGGCCCGCCCCGGGGCTCCGTGGCCGGGGACGCGCAGCCCCGGGGCTGCCAGGGCTGGTGGGGTCGGCGGAGTTTGGGTCGGCGGAGTCCGCGGGGCGCGGCGAAGTTTCCGCCACTGTCGTCGGCCACCTCGGGCAAACCGTCCGTTACCGGTACGGTTGCCCCAGAACAGATCCCGTCCGTTCTGGACGGGACAGGCGGTGAACCTGGGGGGCGAGATGAACGCTCCGTCGGTCGGGACGTCCGCCGGCAGCGGTAATGACAGCGGCGGGGCGGATAGCACCGGCACCGGCACCGGCGGCACCGGCGGCACCGGCTGCTGTGGCGGCAGTGGCGCTGCGCGGGTGCTTGTTCTGGACGACAACGAGATGCTTCGCGGCCTGCTCAGCCGGATTCTGGTCGGCGCGGGTCTCCAGGTCAGCGAGGCGGCCTCGGTCGAGGAGGCACTTCGCCTGAACCCGGGCGCATATGACGCCGTCGTGCTTGATATTCGCCTCGAGGGGCGCCCCGGCACCGACCTGGTGGACGAGCTGCGCCGGTCCGATCCGGGGGCCGTGCGCCGCTGTCTGTTGCTCACCGGCGCGCCCGGTCTCGACCAGGTTCCACCGGACGTGCCCGTCGTGGGCAAACCGTTCACCGCCGACCAGATCGTCGGTGAGGTCCGGCGGATCCTGCGCGCGGAGGGCCCCGGGCACCGGCCGGTTGAGGCCGGGCCGGTTGCGGCCGGGCCGGCCGAGCCGGGATGAGCGTCCGCGGTGACGAGGGCGGTCCCCAATCCCGTGAGCTGCTCCGGCTGCTCGTCGCCCTGCAGGAACGGGGCCAGCGAGCGCTGGCCACCCACCTGCACGACGGGCCGATGCAGGAGTTCACCGCGATTCTTCTGGAGCTGGCGAGTGTGCGGCGACGGCTCCCCGATGATCTTGCCGAACGGCTGGTGGCGATCGAGGAACGGCTTCGCGCGACCACCCTTGCCCTGCAGCTGCCGCCGAGTGCCTTCCGGCTCGGCAACGACGCCCGGCACGCCCTGATCTCCGGGCTTGCCCAGCGGGTCGACGGCCTGTTGGTCGACCGGCTCGACACCGAACTGCACGTCGAGGAGGATCCGCCCACCTACGAGGAGATCGCGGTGGCGCTCGCCGCCGTTCAGGTGCTGTTGCTGGCGAGCAATCCGATCAACGCCGGTGAGCAGGCCTGGCTGTCGGCCCGTTCCAGGCCGGGCGGACTCGACCTGTGCCTGCGGATGCACCCGTCCGGGCACGAGCTCCCCGCGGACGAGGCGCGGGCGGCCCGGCTGCGCCCGGTCGCGGATCTGATCGGCGCCGACCTGCGGCACGACGCCGAGTCCGCGAGCTGGACCGCCACCATTCACCTCGGGCGCCTGGGCCGTAGTACCTCGTCCCCCTGACGCGGTCGACATCCCCCGGGCGCCGGTCGATACCCCCTGACGCCCGCCGACATCTCCCTGCCGCCGGTCGACCCGGGCCGTATGGTTTTCGGGGGTGGCGGCGCTGCTGATGAGCGGGGATGTCGCTTTTACCGGGCAATCTGTCTGATTTGTCCATTCGTAACCCGGTAGAAGCGACACGGAGGCCTTCCGGGGCCGGTCGGTCGTCACGCGCTGCGGCGAGAAGGTCGGTGTGGCGGGTCGGCGGTGGGGGGATGGCTCGCTGGTCATGACGACCGGGGCTGACGGTGACGGCGTGGCACCATGCGTCACCGGAAAGCGCGGGCGGCGAGCAGGTCGTCGAACCGGGCGCGGCTCGGCATCGCCGCGGCGGCGCCGGGCCGCCCGATGGCGAGGGACGCCGCAAGATTCGCGTGAAACAGGGCCGTCGCCGCGGGCAGCCCGCCGGCAAGGCCTGCGGCAAGCGCACCGCAGAAGCAGTCGCCAGCCCCGGTCGTGTCCACCACCGGCATCTCGAGGGCGGCAAGGGTCACCACCGTGTCCTCGATCCGTGCGCAGACCCCGGCGGCACCGAGCGTCACGACGATGTTCCGACTCGGACCGATGCCATCCGCCAGCAGGCCGCGCACCCGAGCCAGAAGCTGTGCCCGCGCCAGCGGCTGGGACTCGGCCCACGTCGAGTCCGACGCGGACGTCACCAGCGGCGCGGCCTGTGGCACCAGACCGGCGAGCTCGTGCTCGTTGACGACCAGCAGATCGACCGCGGCCAGCAACTCCTGCGGATCCGGCCGGTAGGGGGCGGCGTTGAGGACGACACAGGCGCCGGCCGCCTGGGCGCGGGCGATCGCGTCGGCGTTGACCTCGGCCGGGATCTCATTCTGCAGGAGTAAGACATCCGCGGGACCCAGGCCGACCGCGGTGAGGTGGGTCGCCGTCGTCTTCGCGTTGGCCCCTGCGACGACCGCGATGACATTCTCCCCGGCCACGTCGACCATCGTGACCGCCGTGCCCGTGGGCGTGTCCGAGCGGGCCAGGCCGGCCAGGTCGATCTCCTCGGCCTGGAGGAACTCACGCAGCGTCGCGGCGAAGCCGTCCGAGCCGACGGCGCCGACCAGGTGGGTGGGAGCGCCCAGCCGCCGGGCGGCGACGGCCTGGTTGGCACCCTTGCCACCCGGGGTGATTGCGACCGCCGAGCCACGTACCGTCTCCCCGGGGCGGGGGAGCGCATCGACCCTGGTCGTCACGTCCATGTTGACTGAGCCGACCACGACGACCCGACCCATCTGATCGCCTCCGCTCGGTCCGGCTCCGCCGTCTGGCTGCCCTGCCGGTGGTGAGCCTCTCCCAACCAGCCGGCCGGGTGGGAGGCGACCGGCCGAGTCGTCCACCACATGTGGACCGAGCCGGATGCGGCATCCGCCCAACGGGGCCGGGATTCGGCGGCCAGGGGTTCGGCGGCGAGGGGCGCAACGGGTGGGTGGGAACCCTCAACGGGCGGTGGGGAACATGGCACGGGGGTCGCGAGCGGCGCGTTTGGCGGCATACATGTCGGCGTCCGCGCGGCGGATGACGGCGTCCGGACCGGACCGGGTGACGTCGACTCCCCGGGAGGAGGCCACCCCGATGGCGGCTCGTACGACGATGGTCCGCCCGGCGATGGCCACGGGGCCGGCGATGGCTCGGCGCACCCCGGCCAGGATCGTGCGGACGGCGGCGGCGTCCGCCTCGGGAAGCACGACGAGGAACTCGTCACCGCCGAGCCGGTACACCTCGTCGGAAGTGACTCCGGCGACGCCGGTGAGCCGAGCCGCGATGGTACGCAGCACATCGTCCCCGGCATGATGGCCGAACGTGTCGTTCACCGGTTTGAAGTCGTCGAGATCGATCAGCACGATGGTGAAGGTGGTGCGTTCGTCGGCGAGCCGGGCGAGCCGCTCGGTGAGCCCCACCCGGTTGCCGAGGCCGGTGAGGGTGTCGTGGGTGGCCTGCCACCAGATCCGGGCCTGCAGCTCGCGGCGTTCGCCGACCTCATGGCAGGTCACCATCAGGTCGCAGCACAGCGGGCCGGACCGCTTGGTCGCCTCGAGGTCGAACCAGCGATGACCGCCGTCCGCGGTGCGCAGCCGGATGTCGAGCAGGCAGTCCGGTCGCGCGCCCGAGTCGCCGCGCCGCGGCTCGTCATGCTGAAGCTCGTCATGCTGAATCTGGTCATGCGCAAGCTCGTCGAGGTACGCCCGCACGGCCGCCTGGTCGTCCGGATGGACGAGGTCGAGCAGCGGCAGGCCGAGTCGGTGGTTGGCCCGGTGGCCGAGCAGGGACTCGATCGCGGAGGTCAGAAAGATGATGTATCCGGCGTGGTTGAGGACGACGACGATGTCGTGTGACTCCTGCAGCAGCAGGTTCAGCCGCGCGCCTTCGCGCCGGGTCTGCTGGCTCTCCCGCAGCAGGGTCCACAGCAGGACGGCGGCGGTCACGACCACCAGGACGATGACGATCAGATCGCTGGGCGGATGGTTCGCCGGCGGCCCCTCGTACACCGCCCGGCTGTCCTGGCGCAGGATCAGATAGAAGGGCTGCGGGACCGCCGGCACAGAGCCCGCTTCGGCGAGCGCGGCGCCGCTCCCACCCGCTCGATCACCATCGCAGCTCCGGTCGCACAGAGTGATCTTTCGGCTGTTGCCTGGCTGGATCGGCCGCAGTTGCGCCGCGTCGACCAGCTGACGTCCGACGAGACCATGGTCCGTCGACATCAGCGTCCGTCCCTCGCTGTCGACCAGACTGAGCGTAAGGCCGGTCAGGGGGAGAGCGCCGGTCAGCTGGTCGGCCGCCGAGGTGCTCTGGGCGCCGATCAGCCCGGCGAACGGGATCCGGCTCGAGGCCCGACCAAGGAGCAGGTAGCCGATGGTGCGGCCATCGCGCTGCGCGGGGACCACACTGACGATGGAGATGTCGTCGGTGTTGTAGGGGTCCGCGGACGTGGGGACACGATGGACGGCGAGGACGTTGAGGCCCTCGTGGCGGGCGAGCGGCCAGAGCTGGCTGCCGGGCTTGATCGGTACGTCCGCGCCGGCCGGACGTACCGCCAGCGGCCGGCCGCCGTTGTCGACGAAGGCAAGCACCGCGTCCGGAGTGGACAGCTGCGGCCCGGCGATCGACTCCAGCGCCCGGGCGTCGGCGTCCCGGTCGGTCGGCGACCAGGGCAGCGCGGAGATGGGAGCAACCAGGTCGCTCGGCCGGCTCAGCCGGGCGAGGAGCCTCGCTGTGGTGATGGCCAGCGTCGTGCTCTGTCGGATCCGCAGGTCATCGGAACGTCGCTGGTCGGCGTGCTCGATCGCCATGGTGGCCATGGTGCTGGCGAGGATCATCATGGCCAGCACCAGCAGGCTGATCACGCGCGGCAGAAGGGTATACGCGTGGAGCGTCCGGCCGGCGCGAGAGCGACTGGTACCACCACCGCAGGTACCAACACCGCAGGTACGCAGACCGCAGGTACAGGGATGGCGGGTACGGGATCGGCTGCGACGGCGGGAGCCACGCGCGCGGCGGGCATGCGACCGCCGTGCGCGGCGGGGCCTGGCCCGGGGCTCGCGGATCCGGTCACGTGCCGTCGCCGGCCCGTTCGGTTCGCCCCGACGGGACGTGGCGGCTGCCACGGCAGCGGCCCTGTTCTCGGCGGCCATGCCCTCGGTCGTCTCGTCCTTGGCGACGCCGTTCGAGATACCGCCGTTCGAGATACCGCCGTTCGAGCTGTCACCGCTCGGGACGTCGCCAGTGGGGACGTCCATCCCGTCGGCGGCGAGGGTTCCGACGTCCATGCCGTCCACGTCCATGGTGATGACGTCCAGCAGGTCGATCTGGGCCGGTTCGATCACGGTGAAGTCGCCGACGGTGGTCTGGTGGCGTCCAGCGACGGACGGCTCGGAGCCGGGCACGCTGCCGGTGAGCCGGGCGAAGCGGCCCGCGCCGAGCTGTTTGGCGTGGTACATGGCCTGGTCGGCCTGCCGGAGAAGCACCTCGGCGGTCGTGCCCGCATCGAAATGCTCCGCCGGGAGCGTGGTGTCGGTCGCCGCGATGCCGACGCTCGCGCCGACCCGCACCGCGGTGTCATCGTCGATGAAGACTGGCCGGGCGGCGGCCCGGATGATGCGGGTGGCCGCGGCGCAGCTAGCCGGCGTGTCCGTGTTGGGTAACAGGATCCCGAACTCGTCGCCGCCGAGACGCGCGCAGGTGGCCCGCGGACCCAGCTCGGACCGAAGCCGGGCGCTGATCTCCCGCAGCACGCGATCGCCGGCGAGGTGCCCGTAGACGTCGTTCACGGGCTTGAATCGGTCAAGGTCCACATACAGGACCGCGAGGGGCGCGCGGGCGGCGGTCGGGTCGCGCGGGAACGTCGGGTCGCGCGGGGACGTCGGGTCGCTCGGGGACTCAGCACCCGTCAGGCAGGCCGCCAGGTGTTCCTCGAACGCGGAGCGGTTGAGCAGGCCGGTGAGCGGGTCGTGATGTGCCTGGTAGGTGAGCTGGTCGAGCAGGCGAATACGGTGGCCGGCAGCGTGGCAGGTAATGATCACTTCGCTGGACGTGCCGCGGGTGGGCAGCGGGCGGGCGGCCACGTCAAACCAGGCGGTGTCCCCGCCCGCGGTGCGTAACCGCAGGCCGAGCTCCGAGCCGGGTATGTGCTCCGAGTCCTCGACCAGGCGGCGCAGCCGGTCGGCGTCGTCGGGATGCGCGAGATCGGCGACGGGGCGTCCCGTCCAGGCCGCCGCGGAGTGCCCGAGCAACGTCTCGATCGCCTGGCTGACGAAGACCATCGTGGCGGCCCCGTCGGTGACGAGCACGATGTCGCTGGCCGCGGCGAACAGGGAACCCAGCCAGTTCTGGGTCTGGCGGGCCGAGACCGTCCGCAGCAGCGCGACGAACAGGATGCCCAGCGTGGCCGCGAAGGCCGCGCACAGCAGCGTCAGGTTGCGTCGGTGCCCGCGGGAGCGCAGGTCGGCATACAGCGAGTCGCTGGGCTGCTCGAAGTAGGTGCGGTAGCCCGTCTCCGCCTGCACGGCGGTGATGTTGATGACCTCGCCCTCGGGTCCCGAGGTGCGCCAGACGTGCGTTCCCGGGCCGGTGGCGGCGCGGATGGCCTGGGCCGGGCCGATTCCGTCCGCACCGAGGACCTGGGTACCGAGGACGTGGGTACCGACCGCGGCCTCGTCGGTGGAGGAGAGGGCGACGCCGTTGGGGTCGACGCTCGACACGCGGCCGGAGTCCGCGCTGAGCACGGCGGCGATCCCGTCGCTGGTCGTCAGGTGGATCTGCTCGGTCGACAGGGCCACCAGGACCGCGAAGGGGTGCCCGCTGCGGCCGAGCGGGACGAGCGTCGCGCGCCGCGGGACGCGACCGCGCAGGATGACGGGGGAGACGGCGGTGCGCCCAGCCAGTGCGGCCTGCCAGGCGGCGCCGAGCTGGCGCACGTCGATGCCGCTGCCGGCGGGGCGGACGGCGCGCACCCGACCGGCCGGATCCAGGAGGGCGAGGGAGCTGTTCACGTCGCCCGAGGCGGAGATCTGCAGGCGCGGCAGCAGATCGGCGTTGGCCGGGTCGTCCGGGCGGAAGGGCAGACTCCGCGCGGCCGAGGCCAGGGACGATGTCGACGGACTCAGTGACTCCCACGCGGCGAGCTGCTCGACCATCTGAACGCGGACCTGTAGCCGGGCCGCCTCTTCTCGCTGTAGTAGGTCGTTGCCGAGCAGGAGAGCCAGCATCCCGAGAATGCCGACGGCCAGGAGCACGGCAGCCGGCGGCAGCAGGCGCGCGAGAGCGCGGGATCCCTGTCGGCCGCCGCGGCTGCCTTTGATCATGTTCTCGCCCCGCCCGATGATGTCACCCGGACTCGACGGATCTCACCGTGAGTGAAGAATTTGTTTCGGACGATCGAATGCTTCCTATAGGGGGTGAGCATACAGGGCTGCGCGAAGGTCGCGTGGTGTGACGATCTGTCGCGTTAGGTGACCATGAACTGGAGTGCCCGGTGGCGGTC
>NZ_JALKFZ020000058.1 GCF_023243075.1 Frankia sp. AiPa1
GGCGTCCCGGGCCGACATCGGCGCGGACCTCCGGGCGCGACTCGGGGAGCTGGCCGAGTCCGGCCGCGGGGAGCTGCTGCGCGAGCTCGTGCGCACGCACGCCGCCGACGTGCTGGGATACCCCGACGGCCGTTCGGTCGAGGTCGACCGGGGGCTGCTGGAGCTGGGCTTCGACTCCCTGACCGCGGTGGACCTGCGCAACCGGCTCGGCGCGGCGACGGGTCTGCGGCTGCCGGCGACCCTGCTGTTCGACTACCCGACCGTCCGCGAACTGGCCGACCACCTCGCGGAGGAACTCGCGCCGGCGTCCGCCGCCCCGGCGTCCGACCCGCTGGCCGGTCCCGCCGACCTCGACGGCCGCCCCGGCCTGCGCGATCTTGGCGGCCGCTCCGACCGCACCGATCTGGACGGCACCGCCGACCGCATCGAATCCGCCAGCGACGACGAGATCTTCGCCTTCATCGACGAGGAACTCGGGACGGACTGACGGCGTCCATCCCACGGCGTCGCCCGACGACGTCAGCGATTCCCACCCGGCTGGCCCACCCGCGAGAAAGCGATGGCACCACACGGTGAACGAGGACAAGCTCCGGGACTACCTCAAGCGCGTCACGACCGACCTGCACCGGACCCGTCGACGTCTCGACGAGCTGTCGACCCGGTACCAGGAGCCGATCGCGGTCGTCGCGATGAGCTGCCGCTATCCGGGTGGGGTCCGTTCGCCGGAGGAGCTGTGGGGGCTGGTGGCCGGTGGGGTGGACGCGGTGGGTCCGTTCCCGGTGGACCGGGGGTGGGATCTGGACGCCCTCTACCACCCGGACCCCGACCATCCGGGGACGTCCTACGCCCGCGAGGGCGGGTTCATCGCCGACGTCGCCGGCTTCGACGCCGACTTCTTCGGGATCTCGCCGCGGGAGGCGCTGGCGATGGATCCGCAGCAGCGGCTGCTGCTGGAGACCACGTGGGAGGTCTTCGAACGGGCCGGGATCGACCCGCGCTCGGTGCGGGGCAGCCAGACCGGTGTCTTCGCCGGTGTCTCCTACGCCGACTACCGCACCCGCGTCGGGGCGGTACCCCGCGACATCGAGGGGTATCTGAGCAGCGGCAACTCGGGCAGCATCGCCTCCGGTCGGCTCGCCTACGTCCTCGGGCTGCGCGGACCGGCCGTCACCGTCGACACCGCCTGCTCCTCGTCGCTGGTGGCGATGCACCTCGCCGAGCAGGCCCTGCGCCACGGCGACTGCGAGCTGGCCGTCGCCGCCGGCGCGATGGTGATGTCCACCCCCGTGGCGTTCGTCGAGTTCAGCCGACAGCGGGGGCTGGCGCCCGACGGCCGGTGCCGGTCGTTCGCGGCGTCAGCGGGCGGCACCGGCTGGGGCGAGGGCGTCGGTGTTCTGCTGCTGGAACGGCTCTCGGACGCGCGCCGCAATGGTCATCCGGTGCTGGCGGTGGTGCGGGGGACGGCGGTGAACTCCGACGGGGCGAGCAGTCGGCTGACGGCGCCGAACGGTCCCGCGCAACGTCGGGTGATCCAGCACGCCCTCGCGAACGCCCGGCTCGGCGCGGACGAGATCGACGTGGTGGAGGCGCACGGCACCGGTACCCCGCTGGGTGATCCGATCGAGGCGCAGGCGTTGCTGGCGATCTACGGGCGGGACCGGCCCGTGGATCGGCCGTTGCTGGTGGGGTCGTTCAAGTCCAATGTCGGGCACACGCAGGCGGCGGCAGGTGTCGGCGGCGTGATCAAGATGGTGATGGCGATGCGGCACGGGGTGGTGCCGAAGACGTTGCACGTCGACGAGCCGACCCCGAACGTCGACTGGTCGTCGGGTGAGGTCCGACTGGCGGTCGAGGCCACGGCGTGGCCGGACACCGGACGTCCGCGTCGGGCAGCCGTGTCGTCGTTCGGCTTCAGCGGCACGAATGCCCATGTCGTCCTGGAGGAGGCGACCCCGGCGGACGGGCCGGAGGCACAGCCCGAGGCAGGGCCGGCGGCCGGCGACGCGGCGGTCGGCGACAGGGCGGCCGGCGATCCCCCGGCCGCGGCCGCTTTTGCCTGGGTGGTCTCGGGCCGGGACGAGGCAGCTCTGGCGGCCCAGGCGCGGCGGTTGCTCGCGCACGTGCTGGCCCGGCCGGAGCTGGGCCTGGCCGAGGTCGGTCACTCCCTCGTCACCGGCCGGTCGATGTTCGCGCACCGGGCGGTGGTCGTGGCGGGCGATCGGGCCGGGCTCCTGGCGGGTCTGGCCGGACTGGCCGGGGGCGGGTCGGCCGCGGATGCGATGCCGGATGCCGCGGATGCGGTGGCGGTGGCGGTGGCGGTGGCGGATGCGGATGCGGTGGCGGGCGTGGCGTCGGGTGTGGTGGCGGGTGTGGCGGTGGCCGAGCCGAAGCCGGTGTTCGTGTTCCCGGGCCAGGGCGCGCAGTGGGCGGGGATGGCGGTGGGGCTGCTGGCGTCCAGCGCGGTGTTCCGGGCCCGGTTGGCGCAGTGCGAGGCGGCTCTCGATCCGTATGTGGACTGGTCGTTGGTGGAGGTGCTGAACGGGGTGGCGGGTGCGCCGTCGCTGGAGCGGGTGGACGTGGTGCAGCCGGTGTCGTGGGCGGTGATGGTGTCGCTGGCAGCGTTGTGGCAGTCGCACGGGGTGGTGCCCTCGGCGGTGGTGGGGCATTCGCAGGGGGAGATCGCGGCGGCGTGTGTCGCGGGGGCGTTGAGCCTGGCGGACGGCGCGCTGGTGGTGGCACTGCGCAGCCAACTGGTGGCGGCCGAGTTGTCTGGTCGGGGTGGGATGGCCTCGGTGGCGCTGCCGGCGGCGCGGGTGCGCCGCGGGGTCGCGTCGCACGGTGATCGGCTCGCGGTGGCGGCGGTGAACGGGCCGTCGTCGACGGTGGTGTCGGGCGATCCGCGGGCGCTGGACGAGTTCCTGGCTGGCTGCGCCGCGGCCGGGGTGCGGGTCCGGCGCATCGCGGTGGACTACGCCTCGCATTCGGCGCAGGTCGACGGTATCGCGGACGAGTTGCTGGTGGCGTTGGCGGGCATCACGCCGCGGGTGCCGGAGGTGCCGTTCTTCTCGACGGTGACCGGTGAGCCGGTGCGGGAGGCGTCGTTGGACGCCGGGTATTGGGTGCGCAATCTTCGCCAGCCGGTGCTGTTCGAGGACACGGTCCGGGCGTTGCTCGCGGCGGGGCGGGAGACCTTCATCGAGGTCAGTACGCACCCGGTGCTGACGGTCGGCGTGCAGGAGACCATCGACGCGGCGGTTTCCGGAGCGGTGGTGTTCGGGACGTTGCGGCGGGACGACGGGGGGCCGCGGCGCTTCCTGGCCAGTCTGGCCGAGGCGTTCACGCGCGGTGTCCCGGTCGACTGGACGCCGCTGTTCGCCGGCACGGCGGGACAGGTCGATCTGCCCACCTACGCCTTCCAGCGGCAGCGGTACTGGCTGGAGCCGGCGGCGCCCCGGGCCACCGGCGTCGCCGCCGTCGGGCAGGGTGTCGTCGGCCATCCGCTGCTCGGTGCCGTGGTGTCGCTGGCGGACGGCGACGGCGGGATCCTGCTCACCGGCCGGCTCGCGCTGGACAGCCATTCCTGGCTCGCCGACCACGCGGTCGCGGGCACCGTCCTGCTCCCGGGCACGGCCTTCCTCGAACTGGCGATCCAGGCCGGTGACCACGCCGGCTACCCGTACGTGGACGAGCTCACCCTGCACACCCCGCTGGTCATCGAGCCTGGGGGCGGCGTTCAGATCCAGGTCATGCTGGCGGCCCCCGACGCTGGCGGCGGGCGGGCGGTGACGGTGCACTCCCGCGTCGAACGGGCCGGCGCCTCCGCCCTCATCGGCGCCGCGGATCCTGCCGATCCCCCTGCCTTCGCCGATCCCCCTGACTCTGCCGATCCCCCTGACTCTGCCGTTTCCTTCGACCCTGCCACTTCCTTCGACCCCGATCCCGTCGAGTCCGCCGACGAGCAGTGGACCCGCCATGCCACCGGAGTGCTGACCCTCGACGGTCCGCCGGCCGGCGGTGAGCCGGACCTGACCGCCTGGCCTCCCCCCGGGGGCGTCCCCCTCGACGTCACCGGCCTGTACGAGGACCTGGCGGGCGCCGGATTCGACTACGGGCCGGTCTTCCAGGGCCTGCACCGGGCCTGGAGGGTCGGCGACGACCTCTGCGCGGAGGTCGGCCTGCCCGCGCAGCAACTGGACGAGGCCGGCCGGTTCGGCCTGCATCCGGCGCTGCTGGACGCGGCCCTGCACACGATCGGGCTCGGCCTGCTGCCCGACTCGGCCGCCGGATCGGTGCCGTTCGCCTGGGGCGGCGTGTCACTGCACGCCGCGGGGGCCGGGCGCCTGCGGGTGCGGCTCACCCGCACCGGTGCGGACACCGTGTCCCTCACCGGCACGGACGACTCCGGTCAGCCGGTCATCTCCGTCGGGTCGCTCCTGGTCCGTCCGATCACCGCCGACGGCCTGCCGAAGGCCGCCGGGAGCCGGCACGACTCGCTGTTGCACCTGGAGTGGGTTGGGGTCGCCGCCACGCCGATGGTCGAGACCGGCGCGACCGGAGCGACCGGCGCCGGATCCTGGGCGGTGCTTGGCCTGGCAGCACCGCGCCCCGACGGCCTCGACGGCCACGCCGATCTCGGCTCCCTCGCGGCCTCGGTGGACGCCGGAGCCGAGCCGCCTGCCGTCCTCGTCGCCTTCCTGCCCCCGCCGCCCGAGAGCGAGGCCGATCCGGGGCATCCCGGTACCGAGGCTTCGCGGACCGAGGGTCTCGGCGGCACGGCCTTCGGCGCCACCGATGTCGCGGAGCGGGCGCGGGCGGCATCGCACTGGACCCTCGGCCTGCTGCGGGACTGGTTGTCGGACGAGCGGTTCGCCTCGTCGCGGCTGGTCCTGGTGACTGACGGTGCGGTGTCGACCGGAGCGGACGACCCGCCGCGGGATCCGGGCGCCGCGGCCGGCTGGGGCCTGGCCCGCTCGGCGCAGTCGGAGCATCCCGACCGGATTGTCCTCGTCGACACCGACACTCTGGCTGGTCCGGCCGGAGGGTCAGGTCCGGCGGCCGACGTCGACGTCAGTGCGCTGTACCGGGATCTGCGGGCGGTGGTGGCGACGGGCGAGCCACGGATCGCGGTGCGCGCGGGCGAGCCGTGGGCCGCCCGGCTGGCCCGGTTGCCCCGCTCAAGCGGCCCGTCGCCGGCTGTTCCGGCGCGATGGAACCCCGAGGGCACGGTGCTGATCACCGGTGCGACCGGCGTGCTGGGCGACGCCCTGACCCGCCACCTCGTCTCGGCGCACGGGGTACGACGGCTGCTGCTGGTCTCCCGCCGCGGCGCCGAGGCCCCCGGGGCCGAGCGGCTCGCGGCCGATCTCGCGGATCTCGGCGCGAGCGTCACCCTGGCCGGATGCGACGTGGCGGATCGGCCTGCGCTCGCCGCCCTGCTGGCGTCCGTGCCGCCACAACACCCGCTCACGGCGGTGGTGCACGCCGCCGGAGTCCTCGACGACGGCGTCGTCACGACGATGACCCCCGAGATGCTCGACCGGGTGCTGCGGCCGAAGGTGGACGCGGCCTGGCACCTGCACGACCTGACCCAGGACCTGGATCTGGCGGCGTTCGTCCTGTTCTCCTCGGCCGCCGCGGTCTTCGGTGGCCCCGGCCAGGGCAACTACGCCGCGGCCAACGCCGTCCTCGACGCGTTCGCCGCCTGGCGGCGTGCCGCCGGGTTGCCGGCGGTGTCGATGGGATGGGGGCTGTGGGCGCGACGTGGCGGGATGACCGGCCACCTCGACGGATCCGACGTGCGCCGGCTGACCCGTGGTGGCCTGCGACCGCTGTCCACCGAGCAGGGACTCGCGCTGTTCGACGCCGCGCTCGCCAGCGGCGAGGCGGCCGTCGCTCCGCTGCGCCTCGACCTGCCCGCCCTGCGGGCCCAGATTGCTGGTACCGCGGTGCCGCACCTGCTGCGCGGCCTGATCGGCGGCCGGACCCGGCGCGCCGTGGTGGTGGGGGCCTCCGACGGCGGCCCCGGCACCACGGGCGATGGAGCTGGCTCGGCGACCGCGCTGGCCCGCCGCATCGCCGTGCTGCCGGCGACTGACGGCGACGCGGTGCTGCTCACCGTCGTGCGGACGGCGGTGGCGGCGGTGCTCGGGCACGGCTCCCCCCAGGCCGTCGACACCGGTCGTGCCTTCAAGGACCTCGGCTTCGACTCGCTGACGGCCGTCGAACTGCGCAACCGGCTGGGTGCCGCGACCGGTGTCCGGCTGCCGGTGACGCTTGTCTTCGACTATCCGACCCCCGCTGCTCTGGTCAGCCAGCTGCGGGACCGGCTGCTCGGCGTGCCGGCGGCCGCGGTGCCCTCCGCCCTGCCGCCGGCGGGGCCGGAACCGGCCGACGACCCGATCGTGATCGTCGCGATGAGCTGCCGGTATCCGGGTGGGGTGCGCTCGCCGGAGGATCTGTGGGAGCTGGTGGCGGCCGGCGGCGACGGGGTGGGTCCGTTCCCGGCGGACCGGGGTTGGGATCTCGACGCCCTCTACCACCCGGACCCCGACCATCCGGGGACGTCCTACGCCCGCGAGGGCGGCTTCGTCGACGGCTTCAGCCACTTCGATCCGGCGTTCTTCGGGATCTCGCCGCGGGAGGCGTTGGCGATGGACCCGCAGCAGCGGCTGCTGCTGACGACGTCGTGGGAGGCGTTCGAGCGGGCCGGGATCGAGCCGGGAACGTTGCGGGGCAGCCAGACCGGGGTGTTCGTCGGCCTGATGTCGCAGGACTACGCGGCGCGGGTCACCACCGTTCCCGAGGACCTCGAGGGCTATCTGGGCACCGGCACGGCCGGCAGCGTGGCGTCCGGCCGTCTTGCCTACACCTTCGGTCTGGAGGGGCCGGCGGTGACGGTGGACACGGCGTGTTCGTCGTCGTTGGTGGCGTTGCATCTGGCGGTGCGGGCGCTGCGGTCGGGGGAGTGCTCGCTGGCCGTCGTCGGCGGGGCGACCGTGATGTCCACCCCGGGCCTGTTCACCGGATTCAGCCGGCAGCGGGGGTTGGCGCCGGACGGCCGGTGCAAGCCGTTCGCCGCCGCCGCCGACGGCACCGGGTTCGGCGAGGGCGTGGGTGTCCTGCTGGTGGAGCGGTTGTCGGACGCGCGCCGGCACGGTCATCCGGTGTGGGCGGTGGTGCGCGGGTCGGCGGTGAACTCGGATGGGGCGAGTAACGGGTTGACCGCGCCGAACGGCCCGTCGCAGCAGCGGGTGATCATGCGAGCGTTGGCCGATGCCCGGCTTGGCGCGGGTGAGGTCGATGTGGTGGAGGCGCACGGCACGGGCACGACGTTGGGTGATCCGATCGAGGCGCAGGCGTTGTTGGCCACCTACGGACGTGACCGGGACGCGGATCGGCCGCTGTGGGTGGGATCGGTGAAGTCGAACATCGGGCACACCCAGGCGGCTGCGGGGGTCGCCGGTGTGATCAAGATGGTGATGGCGATGCGGCACGGGATGGCACCGAAGACACTGCACGTCGACGCGCCGACCTCGAACGTCGACTGGACCGCGGGGGCGGTCCAGCTCCTGACGCGCACGACGCCGTGGCCCACGGATGGCCCGCGTCGGTCCGGGGTTTCCGCGTTCGGCATCAGCGGCACCAACGCCCACGTGATCCTCGAAGTGGATCCGAGCGCCGACCCCGACCCCGACCCCGACCCCGACCCCGACGACGGTGCCCCCGGCACCGGTTCACCGGCCGTCCCGGCGGATGCCACGGTTGTCGTCGCACCTGTTTTCGCGCCCGTTTCCGTGGTGGATTCGCCGGCCGGTTCAGTGCTTTTCTCGTCTGATTCTTCGTCTGATTCTTCGGTTGTGTCGAGGGTGTTTCCGT
>NZ_JALKFZ020000059.1 GCF_023243075.1 Frankia sp. AiPa1
TCGGGGTTCAAGTCCCTGACGGCGCACCGTGCTCACCTTTCATGCTCGCTGATCTTTGATCAGCTTCGGCGTCTGCCGATATGTCTGCCCGGGGGGCGACCCCCCGGACCCCCCGTCGGCCGACATCCGTCCAAGTCGACGATCTCTACTGGCAGCCAAGCTGGCAGCCAAAGGTCACACAGCAGCTATTCGGCCTCTGGTTCCTTCTCCGCCTCTTTCTCTGGCTTCTGCTGGGGCTTGTCACTGTTCGTGGTGTCCCACAGCGTCGCGGCCATGCGGTCCGCGGCGTCGGTGGACAGCTCCGGCGCGACGTGGCTGTAGGTGCCGAGGGTCAGGCTGATCTGCGAGTGCCCCATGATCTCCATGACGACCCGCGGGTGGACCTTCTGCGCGAGCAACAGGCTTGCCATGGTGTGACGCGCGTCGTGGAGCCGGACCCTCCATGCCGCCTTTCGGGTCGCACACCCACAGCTCCACCGGCCCGGCCCGCACCGCCGGGGCCAGCCCGCGCAGCAGCCCCCACAGCACCGAGCCCTTGCCTGCCCCGGTCGCCCCCGCGATCAGCACATGCGAACCGCGGACGGGCAGGGTCCAGGGGGATCCGTCCTCGCAGCGGCCCACCGGCACCGCCGACAGGCCCGCCACCAGCTCACCGACATCCACTGGCCGGGCGGAGCTCGAATCCGAGACGGCGCCGGCCGGGTCAGAGCCGGCACCGTCGGAGCCGTCAAGCGCGGCCGGGGGAACCGGCCGGGTCAGCGGGTCATGCCGGTGGAAGGAAACCCGCACGAAGCGGAAGGTCTCCCCCTGCACCTGGCAGCGCCGCGCCCGGAAGACATGCCGCAGCGCCTCGGCCTGTTCCGCCCACTGCGCCGGGGTCTGACCGGGCAGCAGCTCCACCCGCAGTACATCCACCGACCGAGACGCGCGAATGGAACGGATCCGCGGGAAGTACTCGTCAAAGGTCACCTGATCAACGGTCGAGGTGGGCAGGCGAATCGCCAGATCGGTATGCACCATCGCCGGCTTCCACCGCCGCTGGTACACGAACGTCAGCCGGGCACGCCCCCACAGCCACCAGGCCACCGGCCAGAACGACCGGACATGCAGCCGCCACCACACGACGGCGAGCACCGGCAGGCCGCCGAGCAGGATGCCCAGCGCCGGCAGGCCGACGTGATGGACGAACAGCAGCGTCCCGAGCGTCGAGCCGACCGCGACCCGGTGCCGCCAGCAGGAGCGCACCGCCAGCACCAGCCCCTTGCCGGCAACGGCCAGCAGCAGCATCCACAGCGGCACACGCATCTTGTCGGTACGGGTCGGGACCCGCGGGAAACGCTGGTCACCGCTGAGTTTAGACATGGCGATACCACCCGCTTTTCGAGCGCACGAAACCAGGGACAGGTGTTGCGGGAAAAGATTTCCCGGGTGCCCGGAATCCGGATACCGGAGTGTCCGGGCCGCCCAGGTGAACCGGCCGGATATGGCCTATGCCGCCCGGAGTTCCGCCGGGTCGGCAGTGTCGTCGGAGGCGAAGCGGATGCGTTCGCACTCCACGAGGTAGGCGTTAGCCGCGCCGATCAGCGCGTAGGCGAATTCGTTCTGATCCGAGGTGACCGCGTTCGACGCCGGAGACATCGTCACCCCGTCAGCCCGAGCCGAAGCATCAGGATCGGCGAACGGTGCGGGTACGTGTGGCAGTTCACCGACCAGTCCGCGCCGACCTGTAGACCGAAGTGCGTCGAGGAACGCAGACCATCGATCGCCGGCCGGACACGGCCGTTCATGCCGCCACCGCCGGACCCGGACGCCGACCGTTCGCCGCGCCCGGTGCACGCATGTCCGAGGCCCGCAGCGAGTAGGCGATCTTCGGGCGTTCGGCGTTGCGCCGGTCGACGTAGGGCGCGAGGGACAGGTTGTCGAACTCCACCGGCCGAAACGGCGTGCCAGGCAGCAGCTCCGGCGGGACCGGCTGTACCGCCGCCGTCATCCGGATCTTGAGTTCGTTGGTCCGGGCCGCCGGGTCGGCGTCGATGCCCTTGACCTGCCAGACCAGGTCTCCGGTCTCCTCGTCACGCTGCTGCGCGTCCGCCGCTCCCGCCCGGACCTTGTCGAAGTCGTTGACCGGCTCGACACCGACCACGAACGCCCCCAGGGGGAACACCACCCCGAAAGCGACGGGAATCCGTCGTGGCACCGCCATGGATCCACCTTCCTCAGCCGTCCGTCCGACCAGGCGTTGCATCCGCCCGGCGGGTACGGAACGACAATGCTCCGCCGAACAAGCGCGTTTCAAGCGCCATATCGGCGGTGCATGATCAGTCGGGATCGAAGAATGTAGTCCGTGCATGAACTCATGCAGGGCATGCCGGGTCGATATACGCGTTGACCAGGGCAGGCCGGGGCATTGTCCATTCGCTAGCATGCCGTCCATGGATGATCGTCCCGGTGGTGTGAATGCCCCCGATGGCCGACGGGACACAGACGGCGAGGACTGGACGGCGGTGGCCGTGGCCATCACGGAACGAATGGCCGCCCGGCGCATCAGTCAGCAGGAGCTTGCCGACCGCGCCGGTATCGCCGTGTCCACGCTGAGGCTTGTCCAGCACGGCGCGAAGCGACGTGTGCGGACCCGGACCCTGACCGCCATCTCTCGCGCCCTGGACTGGCCGGACGATCATCTGGTGCGGGTGCTCACCGCCGGTCAGGTCACGGCGGACGACGACGGGGAAGAGGCAGCGGCGGTGACGCGGCAGATTCTCGAAGGCGTCCGCGACATCCGGGACGACCTACGGGCGCTCCTGCGCCGCCTCGACGACCTCGACCGGCAGCGCAGGTGATTCGTCTGCCCAGTGGCCGGCAGCGCCGACGGTTGCGGTCCTGGACATGGCACGGCCCCGGATCCATCGGGTGGGGATCCGGGGCCGCGGTGGCCGGTGAGGAGCGCTCACGGAGACCGGCCACGTTCATGGGGGTGATGTTCGGGTGGGAGGACCCGTGCCGAGTGCCGCCGAGGGGGTCGGCCGGGCGCGGGTCCTCCCGGGATGGCGACGGGCGTCTCTGGGGGTTGCCCGCCACCGGGCTTACAGGCGGGTGGGCGCCACCTGGTCGACGTACATGGCGTCGGCGACCGCGTCGAAGGCGGCCGAGGTCTGGCCCCGCCGGACGGCCAGCGCCCGTTCCACCTGGTCGGTGCTCAACAGGGCGTAGCCCTCGGCGAGCGTGGCGAGTATCAGAGTCTCGGCGTCGCCGAACAGGATGCCGCGGGTCTCGGTGTGCGAGGACATCACGTCGCGTGCCCTGTCGTCGCAGACCTTGCCGGAGAGGATCCCGGCGAGCAGTTCACCGGCGAGCCGGGTCATCTGCAGGTTGATCGTCGCCCGCTTCTGGGTGTAGCTGTGACACAGGTCGGCGATGCCGTTGACCTGGACAAGGTCCAGACCGATGTCCCGCCGGTGGTGCAGTTCTGGCAGGAACAGTCCTGCCGCCGGGGCGAGACTCGCCGCGCCTGCCGTGCGTAGATCGGATAGCAACCCACTACCTCCAAAGGATCATTTCGAGTGCCCGCCCGCCGGAACGCGAGCGGATCAGGACTTGCGACCAACCCCGCCGTACAGCCACACCTTGTGGATGTCCTCGGGCGGGGTGTCGGGCTTCCACAGCGGCAGCCGCACCACGCCCGGGTCGACGACGTCCGTGCCGTCGAAGAACCGCGTGACGGCCGCCAGGTCACGCAGCACGAGGGGAACGGCCGTGGTGGCGTAGGTGTCGACGATCGTGTCCACGTTCGAGGGTGCGAGATCGCCGGTGGCGTGCGAGACGACGAGGTAACTGCCTGACGGCAGGGCATCGACCAGAGAACGCACCCGGGCGTGCGCATCATCGTCATCGGTCAGGAAGTGCAGGACCGCGACCAGGAACAGCGCGATTGGCTGGCGGAAGTCGAGCGCGTCACGCAGTTGCGCGGCGTCGAGGATGAGCGCCGGGTCGCGCAGATCGGCATCCAGGTAGGCCGTGCGCCCCTCCGCCGTGCTGGTCAACAGCGCGCGGGCATGCACCAGGACCACCGGATTGTTGTCGCTGTAAACGACCCGGGATGCCGGGTCGACAGCCTGCACCACCTCGTGCAGGTTCGGACTTGTGGGGAACCCCGTTCCGACGTCGAGGTACTGGCGGATCCCGCATTCCGACGCCAGAAACCGTGCCGCCCGGGTCATGAAGTACCGGTTCGCGTGCGCCACCAGGGGAACGTCCGGCGACGCGGCCACCACCGCTTCGGCCGCCACCCGGTCGGCCGGCAGATGGTCCTTACCGCCGAGGAAGTAGTCGTACATCCGGGCGGGATGCGCCACCGACGGGTCGAGCGACGCACTCGGCGGGAAGACGGCCGGCTCCCGTCCGCCGACGGTCTGACGAGTCGTCATCCGCTGATCTCCGCTCCCGCGTGCATGGCAGGCAGGACGAAAGCGCCCGGGTAACGCCGGCCCCGGGCGTAGGTCCGAGCCGCCGACCGCGTCCCGAAGAACCCGATCACGCCGACCAACGGCCCACGCTGGCCACGGATGACGACGGCCCACACCACCGGACGCCCGCTGCCTTCGCCGTCCAACGCAGGCAACGGCCCGCCCGACCCCGACTCGTCATCGACCGATCCGTCCTGACCGGATGCCCGGGTGCACACCAGCTCCCGCCGGGACAGGCCCCGCCTTGCCGGCCTGTGCGCCGTGTCAGTCGGGATGTACTCCGTCGAGCGTGCATCCTCCGTTCCGACGTCCGGTTCAGCCTGTTCCTCCGTTCGCACGGCGCCCCTCATCGCATCCCCTTCGCTGATCCGTGACCGGCACACCATCCACCGGCGCGCCGGGAGGACCGAGCCGTCCAAGCCGCCAGCTACCGGCGCGAGCTGGACGAGATCCGGTGCCGACGCCATCCGCGGAGCCGACTCGGCACGGACGGCGTCGACTGCCATCAGACTCACCGACACCGCCCGAACACGGAATGTCGAGGCGGCATGGATGCACGGCATTCCACCGCCGATCCCACGAGCACCAAACCCGCAGATCAGCGCCGTTCCGGCGCCATTTGACCGCCTGATCCCGGCTTGGGATGTCGACACGGCATGCCGCCGCTATGCTCACCGTGCTGGTCTGCTCACGCCGATTACCCCGACCTGTCACCGACCGAAAAGCGATAAATGACCGCTGACACCGACAGCCCCTGGCAGCGCTACACCGTCTCCGCCGAGCTACTGGCCCGCGACGACATGGCCGCCGCCCTGCGCGGCCGGGACTTCGGCGCCGCGTTCCTGCTCATGCGCAAATGGGATCATGTCAGTCAGGACCGGATCGCCTCGTCGGTCGAGGGGTTCAGCCAGTCGCGGGTGAGCCGGATCGCCGGAGGCAAGGCGAAGGTCGAAGACGTCGACGTCATCGAGCGCATCGCCGACGGTCTGCGGATCCCCGGGGCGATGGTCGGTCTGGCCCCACGCCCGTGGGAGGTGTCCGGAGCAGTCGGGGCCGCCCCGCATCCGCCGCGGGAAACGCTACGGGTTCCTACCCACCTGCGCGAGCAGGCCGGGGCAGCGTTCGGGGCACCGCCGGCAGCGCCCCGCCGGGACGAGGTCACCGACTCCATCCGCCAGCTCCTGGCCTGCATCGAGCCGCCGGCCGCCGGGCGGGGCGGTCGGGTGGAGCTTCCGCCGTTCGACCTGGAATCGAAGATCCTGGGCGCCTGGAGTTCCGGCCGCCCGCGGGAGGGTTCCCCGGTGCTGGTGATGGTGGCAGGGTTCCCGGGGTCGGGGAAGACAGAGTTCGCCCGGTTCCTCTGCGAGATCACCGGCTGGTCGTTGCTGGACAAGGACACGATGAGCCGCCCGCTCACCGAGTCCCTGTTGCTGTCCCTGGACACCGACCCGAACGACCGCCAGGGCGAGACGTACACCGGCAGGATCCGCCCGTTGGAGTACCGGGCCATGTTCGACACCGCGTTCGACAACCTGCGTCTGGGACTGCCCACGGTCGTGACTGCGCCGTTCGTCCGCGAGCTGACCGACCCGGCCTGGTTGGAACGGATGAAGAAGCGGTGCGCGAACGCCGGAGCAGCGATCGCCGTCGTCTGGTTGCGCTGCGACATTGACTCCCAACGCGACTACCTCGAATCCCGCGACGCCGCCCGAGACACCTGGAAGCTGTCCTACTGGGAGGAGTACGTGGCCACCATCGACCCCGACCAGCGCCCGGTGTGCACGCACTACGTGGTCGACAACAGCCGCCACGCCCGCAGCAACCTCGCCGAACACGCCCGCCGCCTGGCCAGCCGGATCCGCGATGCCTCCTGACGCCGTCATCCTCTACGGGCCGCCCGCGTCCGGGAAAGACACGATCACCGTCGCTCTGACCGCCCGGGACGATCGGTACGTCCATTTCGACCGGCTAAAAGCCGGGATAAATGCTCGCGCCCCCTACCGCGTGGCATCGACCGGCGAGCTCGACCGTCTCCAGGCCCAAGGACAGATCCTGTACGCGAACGAGCGGTACGGGAACGTCTACGCGATCGACCGGCCCCGCCTGGACGAGCTCACCGCCGCCGGCCGGGTTCCGGTGGTGCATCTCGGCCAGGTCGCCGGCATCGAAGCCCTGCACACCAGTTACCCCGCCCGGTGGGTGACGGTGCTGTTGTGGTGCCCCCGCGAGGTCACCGCCACCCGCGCCCACGAGCGCGGAAGCACCGACGTCGACGCACGGCTGACCGTATGGGACGAGACTTCGACCGACCTCGACAAGGACGCCAGGCCGGACCTGTTCGATCTGGTTCTACGCACCGATCGCCGGTCACCCGAGCAGGCCGCCGACCTCATCCACCGGGCCGTCACCGACCATTCCTCCGGCACCGTCTACCCGCGCGACCCGATGGACTGACCGCCCATGCATCTCGTGCTTCCAGCCCTGACTTTCCGCATGCCCAGCGGAGCCATCGACAGGCAGGTGACCGCCGACTACGCCCGCCGTGCCGCGGGGACGTGGGCGCATCGGTTCATTCTGTCCGGCACCACGACCGGCGGACACCAGGCCAGCGAAGCCGAACGCGCCGCAGTCGCCGAACTGTGGGCGGAGACGATCGGGGTGGAACGGCTGACCGCATGCTGTTGGACCACCGCCGACATCACGAACGCCACCGCCGCCGGAGCCGTCCCGATGGTCGTCCTACGAGACCTCGCCAGCGACCGTGAAGCGCTGAACCTGTTCGCCAGCCTCCCGCGCCCGAGTTACCTGTTCAGCCACCCCGAATTCAGCCCCACCACCCTCACACCCCAGCTTGCCGCCGCTGCCCAGACCGCCGGCATCCTGCCCGCCGCCGCGAAGGTCTCCAAGGTCCCGACCGACACCATCGCCGCACTGCGCACCGCGACCGGCCCGGACTTCACCCTGTGGGACGGCACTGCCCGCCACATTGCCGAAAGCCTCACCGCCGGAGCCAACGGCATCGTCACCGCACCCCTAAGCCACATACCCGACCCATTCCCCACGGACAACGTCACCAAGATCCAGGCAGCCATCGACACCGTCCAACACCACCTCGACACCCACCACGGCCGAGAGGCCCGCACCGCCGCCCTGTTCGCCATGGCCATGCCCGGGACAGGACATGCCCGATGAAGTTCGCACTGCCGAATTGCTCGTTTTTAGGATCAAGGTCAGCGCCGCGCGGCGGGGGGGGGGGGGGGGGGGGGGGGGGGGGGGGGGGGGGGGGGGGGGGGGGGGGGGGGGGGGGGGGGGGGGGG
>NZ_JALKFZ020000060.1 GCF_023243075.1 Frankia sp. AiPa1
AAAGCGGCCATGGGCGGTTTTTTGGTTTGGGGGGCGGGGGGGGGGGGGGGTGGGGGGCCGGGGGGGGGGGGGGGGGGGGGGGGGGGGGGGGGGGGGGGGGCGCCGCCGCCCCCCCCCCCCCCGCCGACCGTGGTCACCGCGAGGCCGCTGCCCACCAGGGCGGTGACCGCGCCGGTCGTTCGCAGGATGCGGCTCGCGGCCGAGGGCGCCTGCGCGGCTCGGTGTCTACCTCCACGCCGCAGTGACGGCATGTCAGTCCAATCCCGTATCGCCTGCGGGGTGAGCTGTCGGGTGCGGGCTGGGATGGCCCGGCCGGTCCGGCCCCGTTGACCTTCGGCGGAGTACGGGAAGCGATCTTCCCCGGGGAGCTGGTCCCCTGCCGAAATGCACCGGGTCGAGCCGACTTAACCCCAAGGACGTCCAGAGACGCCCGGTGATGGTTCCCCCACTCCTGCCCGTTGCGGTGCGCTAGGCCAGCCGCCTGAACGGTGGGCAGGACTCGGCGTCCGCCCAGGCGACCCCACCGGTTGGTGAGTGAGCGGCACTCTAGCGATATCGGGCCATGCCGCGCAAACCGGGGGTGGACCTCGATAACCAGGTGAGACGGGTAGAGGCGTGGCCCAATGGTGCCGCCCAGCCTGGCGGGGCAGGTGTGCCTGGCCGCCCGGCTGGGTACATCACGTGAGGTGGAGCGCCCCGGTGGGGGCCGGTGTGCCCGACCGGCCTGTTGCGTCGCAGCGCGCAGGAGATCGTCCTGGCTGTGCGGGAGACCGGTCGGGTCGGAATTTCACGATGGCTGGCAGGTTCTGCCGGGGTGGTACGACCGTCCGTGACAGGACACGCGTCCCCGTGTCCTGGGGCCCGGCTGGCCGTGCGTGGATGGTGCTGGCCGGCGGCATCGCAACCGGCCGAAGGGCGCGCCGTGCGTGGCGTGCGGCTCAGTCGGAGCGCCGTGGGCGGCTCAGCCGAAGGTGGTGTGCCACGTCGCCGGGCCGACGATGCCGTCGACGGCGAGGCCCTTGGCGGTCTGCAGCGCGCGGGCGGCGGCGGCGGAACGCGGGCCGAAGTGTCCGTCGGCGGCGAGCGGGTAGCCGATCTGGCTCATCCGCGCCTGCCAGGCTCGCACGTCAGCGCGGCTCTGGCCGGCCAGCGCGGTCGAAAGTGAGCGGGTGTAGGACGGCGTGGAGAGCGCCGCGGGGGTGACCGTCAGCGGGGCGCGCTGCGCGGAGCGGGATGCCTGAGCCGTGCCGGCCGCAGAGGAGCCGCCGCCGAGCTGGTCGGAGCCCATACCACGACCGCAGACCGGCCACTGGCCGAAACCGGATCGCTGGGCCAGGCGTAGGGCGGCCTCGTCCTGGACCGCGGGTGCTGCCTGATGGGGCAGGCCAGAGTAGCCGAGGCTGTGCCAGGTGCTGGCCGAGAACTGGTACGCCCCGAAGTAGCTGTTGCCGGTGTTGGTCGTGTAATCACCGCCGGACTCGCACTGCCGCAGACCTTCCCAGGTGGTCGCGGCCTCGGCCGGCTGGGTGACGACGAGTGAGCCGCCCACCGCCGCTGCGAGCACCGGAGCAACCATGAGAGCCCGCGCCCGGATACGGGTGCCGGCGCTCCATTGTCGACCACTGGTACGTGCGTCGGACATGTGTGTTGGTCCTTCCCCACGCCTGCGAGGTGAGCTGTCGGATTCGGGCTGGGAACTGCCCGGCCATGCCAGGGATTTCCTGGGCGTGCGCCCATGCCGAAACTTGCGTCGGCTTGAGCCGCTCACGGCTTCACCCCGAGAGCATCAATCCTTTCGATGCTCAGAGATGGTTCCCCCGTTCCTGCCGCGTGATGGAGGAGAAATCGTCGGCCGGGGGCAGGATTCGGCGTGCCGTCCGACGAATGCCGCACGTTGTCGCCCGGCACGGCGAAGACCATAACCACGCCGTCCGGCGAGTCGCCAAGCATTGAATAGGGTGCGTGAGTAAGAGCACAGTCGGCGTGTCTTCTTGGAGGTGCCACTGGCCGGCTGGTATCGCGCGTGCGCGCCCGCTCATTAACCTGGCGGGATCTCCGGAAGGCCTGTTTGTACGCATCCGATCACTATGTTTGCTGATGGTGAATGGCGAGCGGAGCGTCATGATTCAGGTCGAATACGTGACCTGATCGGCGACGCTCCATGGTGGCCGTTCGTGTCCGGCAGGCGTAGCTGTGTGCATGTTTGGGGGTGGCGGCGCCCGAACGCGCGCTACGTCGGACCGATGCGCCATTGCCCGAACTGTGAGAAGCGTAACGGCTCGTGGATGCCAGCTTTCACCGTTGTACTTATGTTGCTTTTGGTTAACTCGTCCTTCCTCTGTGTGACATGTACCTGATGGGAGGGGTGACGCGCCGGGTGGAATGCCCGGTCCATGCCTGGCTGCCCGGCTCCGGCCCAGCTGCTGTCCGGCAGGTTCACTAGCTGATGGTGAAGATCTCTTCCATCCCACATCGACGTGCCTCAGTGCGGACGGCGGACCACCGCACGAGCGTGGCGCAGGGATCAGGGACGGATCGACCCACAGAGAACAGGACCGTCGACCGGGATGTCGGCCGTCGAGTGACCCCTCACCGGACCGGCCGGGACCAGTCCGTCCGTCCGTAGACGAACGAGCCGCCCGACTCGTCAGGACGAGGTGGCCTACCGGGTGACGACTCACGCAGAAGAGACGAAACGCCGACCGGTGGGCCGTGCGAGCCGGATGCCGGGGCGAGGGGCGGTCGGTGCGAGGATGCGACGTCGGCAGTCAGATGGGCAGACGGCCCTCGGCCGGGAGCAGAAGACACCGCCGGGCCGGCGATCCAGCCGGGCCGGAGACGAGGCAGGGTCGGCCGGCGCCAGGGTGCCCGGCGCGGGGAAAGCAGTGGCTCGTCGGACCTCGCCATGTGCATGAGGTCCGGCCCGAAATGCCATGATCCCGAACTGTCATGCTCCCGAGCGGCAATGCTCCCGCCCTGGTCCTGAAATGCAATGGTCCCCCAGTCGCGTCGGGCAACTGGGGGACCGGGGTTCAGCGGGTCAGTACGCAGCCGGCGGCCTGGTGCCGACGCGTGTCCCGCGTCCCGCGTCCCGCGCGTGCAGGAACCGGCGGGATAGCGCGGTAACCAGGGGGTATGGTGGGATGCGGCGCCGTTATGCCTTCCCGAGGGATCGCCCGACGGAACGCAGGTCCTCACACGCCTGCGCCACCCGGGCGGCCATGCCCGTTTCGGCGAGCTTTCCGTAGGTGCGCGGATCGTACGCCTTCTTGACTCCGACCTCACTGTCGACCTTGAGTACGCCGTCGTAGTTCTTGAAGGCGTGGTCCACGATGGGCCGGGTGAAGGCGTACTGGGTGTCGGTGTCCACGTTCATCTTGACGACGCCGTAATCGAGGGTTTCCCGGATCTCGCTCAGGTCGGAGCCGCTTCCACCGTGGAAGACCAGATCGAACGGCTTTGAGCCGGCCGGAAGACCCAGTTTCTGCGCGACATGGTCCTGCCCGTCGCGAAGAATCGTCGGGCGAAGCTTGACGTTTCCGGGCTTGTAGACGCCATGCACATTGCCGAAGGTGGCAGCGAGCAGATAACGGCCCTTGTCCCCTGACCCGAGCACCTCGGCAGTCCGCCACATGTCACCGGGCGTGGTGTAGAGCTTCTCGTCGATCGCACCGACGACGCCGTCCTCCTCGCCGCCGACGACCCCGATCTCGACCTCGAGCACGATCCGCGCGGCGGTCGCGTCGGCGAGCAGCTCCTCGGCGATCTTGAGGTTCTCCTCCAGCTCGACGGCCGAGCCGTCCCACATGTGCGACTGGAACAGCGGGTCCCGGCCCGCCGCCACCCGCTCGCGGGAGATCGCGATGAGCGGGCGGATGTAGGTGTCGAGTTTGTCCGCGGGGCAGTGGTCGGTGTGCAGCGCGATGTTGACCGGGTAGGCCTTCGCGACATGGTGGGCGAACTCGGCCAGCGCCTCGGCGCCAAGCACCATGTTCTTCACCGTGGGGCCGGACAGGTACTCGGCACCGCCGGTGGACACCTGCACGATCCCGTCGCTGCCCGCCTCGGCGAAACCGCGCAGGGCAGCGTTCAGGGTCTGCGACGACGAGACGTTGATCGCGGGGTATGCGAAGGCTTCGGACTTCGCCCGGTCGAGCATCTCGGCATAGATCTCTGGCGTGGCGATGGGCATCGGTGGGGCTCCTTGTCGAAGCTGTCGGGGCGCCGATCAGCCATGGACGGCGGCACAGGCCGGCCCGATCGGGCGCAAGCGCACCGCACGACTGTTGGTGGGCGAAGGGTATGACGGCGCGCGTCGTTCGGGTGGCCGGATGCGGCGGACATCGCCGGGGAGTTCTCCCGGTGCCGGCCCGACGCCGATCGTCCTCGTCCCGGGATGGCGCGTCCGGGGGATGCGGGCCACCCGGGGATGGTGCGGCACTCGCAGATACGGGTGGCCGTGACACCGTCCGGATCGGTGGGGTGGCCATGGCATCGTCTTGGCCGGTGGGGCGGCACACTGGACCGGTGGATGTCGGCCACCTGTCCGGTACGACCCTCTATATCGTCGTGTTCGCGATGATCTTTATCGAGAGCGGGGTATTGGTCGGTTTCTGGCTGCCCGGGGACACGATCCTGTTCGCTGCCGGCCTGGTTGCCGCCGACAGTGCCGCGGATGTATCCATTTATGCCCTTTCTGGCGGCGTTGCGATCGCCGCCAGTCTCGGTGCCGCGACGGGCTATTACACCGGCGCCCGGCTGGGCCGGCCCTATCTGGAACGTCGCCATGCGTCGGCCCTGGTCCGAACGGAGGAGTTCTACCGCCGGTTCGGGTCCGTCACGCTGATCGCGGCGCGGTTCGTCCCCTGGGCGCGGACATTCGCTCCCGTGCTCGCGGGCGCGGTGGCGATGCCGCGTTCCCGGTTCCTCGCCGCCGCCGCCGCCGGTGCCCTGGTGTGGGGCAGCGGCCTGATCCTGGTGGGCTACGTGGCGGCGGAGATTCCGGGCCTGCGGGACGCCGTGGGCTGGTTCGCCGCGGTCGTGGTGCTCGGCTCGGTCCTGGCCGGGATCGGGGGTGAACTTCTGCGCCGCCGGGCCACGCGCCGCCGTACCCACGGTGCGGCCGCAACGACCGCGGTGGCCTCTGCCCCTGCGACGGAATCCGCCGCCCAGGCGTCCTTGGCCACCCGGACGGCCTCGCATACCGGGACGACCGCGGCGTCCGCGGCCGGTGTGCCTTCGGCTGGCGTTTCCTCGACTGGTGCCGCGGTGCCGGGTGCCCAGGTAGCCGATGCGCCAGCCGCCGAGGACGGGTAGTCCGTTCCGGGGGTTCCGGGCGCGTCTCGCGCGGTGTGGGTATCCCGCTGCACCCGCCGTCATGGGCCATGGCGTCAACGGGCCCATGGTGTTTGGCCTGGTGACAGCCGAGGGTTGGTGGCCGGGCGGGAGCGATGATCGAAGAGTGTGGTCATCCCGCGACGGCGGGTGATTTATCGAGGGCGGGGCGGGGTTGTGCAGTGGTGTGCCGCCACTGCTGGGCTACCCTGTGATCGATCCGGTGACTTAGGTCGGGGGGGCCGACCAAGCGAAGGATTCGATGCGACGATCTCGTTCCCGGCGTTCGCCCATGGGCCGCCGGACACTGCCCGTCACCGACCGCCGGGTGGGAGACCTGCTGGCCCCGCTCGTCACGGTGGTCCTGGCGGCCGCGATGGCCGCCTGCTCCCTCTCTCCCTCCTCCACGACCGGGGCGGCCGACCGCTCGGTCTCCCGCGACCCGGACACCGCCCGCGGCGGCTCCGCCTCGCCCGCGGTCGACCCGGTCGGCTCCGATGCGCTCGGACTGCCGGGTAGTGCGCCGACCTCACCCACGGCCACACCGGGCGCTCCCGGCCGGACCCCGTCCGAGCCGCTCGTACCGCTGGCCGCCCCGCTCGGCGACGCGCGGAGCACGGCGGCCCGCCCCACCGGCGCGGCGGCAGCGGCCACGGCGCCTTCCCCCGCGGTCAGCACGGCCGGTGTTCCGCCCACGGCGAGTGCGTCACCCCGGGCCGGGACGCCAGGGGCCGGCGGTGCGACCGCCGGTGGCACGTCGACCCGGGCCGCGACGTCCACGCCCGCGACGAGCGTCGCTGCCATTCTCAATGCCGTGGTCGCCGGGACGAACCGGGAGCGCCGCCAGGCCGGGTGCCCCGACCTGGTCGCCGATCCCGCCCTGACCCTGGTGGCGCTGGCGCACAGCGCTGCCATGGCGAGATCGAACTTCTTCGCCCACAACAGTCTGGACGGAACTACTCCGTTTCAGCGGATCGCCGCGGCCGGCATCCCCTTTGCGATCGCGGCGGAGAACATCGCCGCGGGCCAGCCGACGCCGGTTGCGGTCCTGCGTTCCTGGATGGCCAGTCCGGGCCATCGGGCAAACATCCTCAACTGCACGCTGCGGCGCGTCGGTGTCGGTTTCGCCGTCGGCGGTTCGTACGGCACCTACTGGGTCCAGGACTTCGTCACACCTCCGCGCTGATCGCGCGCTGATCGCGCGGACCCGGTACTTCGCGACCGGGTGAGTCCGACGGCGGCACTCACCGGATCGCCGCCGTCGGACTCACCCCGAAGGTCGGGTGCGCAGCCCGGACGATCCCGTAGGGTCGGGACGTCGTCGCCGACGGCGCCCGGGTCATGCCCGGCGTCAGGTAGGCGGCGGTCGTCGCAGCACGCCGTCACGCGGATGGCCCGGCGCGGGTGCCCCGGGCAGGAGGAGGGGCCGTGGTTCGGGCGGTGGTCACCGGCGCGGCCGGCTTTCTCGGCGGAGCGATCACCCATGCACTGCGCCAGGCGGGCACTGAGGTGATCGCCCTGGACGTTCGGCGTGCGCCCGGGATCACCCTGGCCGACATCACCAGGCCGGGCGAGTGGGAGCGGGCGCTGGACGGTGCCGATCTGGTCATCCATGCGGCAGCCGTAGGTATGGGCGGTGTGGCGGAACTGACCCCGGTCCGTCCCGGGCGGGCCGGGGCGCCGGTGCGGGTGCCCGCGGACGAGATCCGACGGGTCATGCTGGCCGGGACGGCCAACCTGATCGACGCGGCCACCCGCTCGGGCGTCGATCGCTTCCTCCATCTCTCCTGCGTCGATGTCGTCTCCGGGCCGTGCGCGTCCCGGTCCGCGGTGGTTGCCGCGAGCGCCCTCGTGGCGGGCGGCCCCGTCCGCGGGTGGCTGGACGAGTCGTCGCCGGTTGGGCTTACCGGCGATGCCAGGGCGGACGCGCTGGCCGCCGCGGAGCAGGCGGTGGCGTCAGCGGCGGCCCATGGGCTTGGCGCGACGGTTGTGCGCGTCGGTGATGCGTACGGCCCCCGGGCGGGGCGGTGGACGCTGTGGCCGGTTCTGTTGCTGCGGGCCGGTCGGTTCGTGCTGGTGAACGGTGGGCGGGGCATCCTCAGCCCGGTCCATGTCGACGATGTCGTCGGTGCGGTGTCGTCGATCGCGGCGTCGACGCGTTCCGCTGTCGCCGGCCAGGTGATGCAGGTCACCGGTGGGCAGGCGGTGACCGCCGCGGAGTTCTTCGGGTACTACGCCGACATGCTCGACCTGCCCGCACCCCGGTCGGTGCCGGTGGGCGTGGTCGGCGCGCTCGACGGCTGGGAGGGGGGGGGGGGGGGGGGGGCGGGGGGGGGGGGGGGGGGGGGGGGGGGGGGGGGTGGTGGGTGCAAGACTTATTCATTGAATAATATAAAAAAAAAAAAACCAAACACAAAAAACACCCCA
>NZ_JALKFZ020000061.1 GCF_023243075.1 Frankia sp. AiPa1
CAGGGCAAGCAGGGTTACCCAGGTCGGCCAGGCCCGCAGGGTCGGCAGGGCCCGCAGGGCTTCCAGGGTAACCAGGGCTTCCAGGGTAACCAGGGTTTCCAAGGCAACCAGGGTTTCCAGGGTAACCAGGGTTTCCAGGGCAACCAGGGCGCCAGCGTCGGGCGGAGTAGCTACGTCATCATCTCGGATCCCGGTGAAGGCTCTGCGACTGCGTCCTGCCGGTTCGGCGACGCTGCTCTCGGTGGCGGTGGAATCGTGACGAAGGGTGACCCTATCAGGACGTCGATTCCGTTCGGCGGCTCGCCGGCCACGCCCGCCACCGGCTGGACTGTTGAACACAACTCGCAAGCCGGGGACGCCATCAGGGCCTACGTGGTCTGCGCGGCGTGAGTCAGTGCGGCCTGGTGGTCTGGGAAGCCCGGGCCGCCAGGCCGCGCTCGTACCGCGTGGCGGAGCGTCGACGACATTCCGCAAGCAGTACCGTGTCCATGCCCCAACGGCCATTGACCCGTGGCCGGTCGAGTCGAGATGTCCTGGCGCTCGGGGGCGTACCGGCATGCGCCCAGAAGCGGATTCCGTCCCGCGTCGACCGTCGAACAGGTACAGAGCGATGAGAGCAGCCACGCCCACCTTTTCCGTGTTCACCCCCAGCCACCAGCCGCGCTTTCTTGACGAGTGCCTGCAGACGCTGCGGGCGCAGAGCCGTTCCGACTGGGAATGGATCGTGCTGCTCAACGGCGGCGCCCGATGGCGGCCCGAGACCCCGGACGACCGGGTCCGGGTGGAGATCGCCGACGACCTTCGTGGTGTGGGCGCCGCCAAACGGCGGGCCTGCGCGCTGGCGAATGGCGAGATTCTGGTCGAGCTCGACCACGATGACCTGTTGGCGAAGGACTGCCTGGCGGGAGTGGCGGCGGAGTTCGAGCGGCATCCGGCCGCTGCCCTGGTCTACAGCGACACCGCGCAGATCACGCAGGACGGCGGGCGGGACGACAGCCGGTTCGACGAGGCGCAGGGCTGGGTCTACCAGGAGACGGAGGTCGACGGCCGGCCGGTGCTGCAGGCCCTGTCGCTGCCGCCGACGCCGCACAACATCTCCTACATCTGGTACGCGCCGAACCATGTGCGGGCATTCCGGCGTAAGATCTACGACCAGGTCGGCGGCTATGACGCGGATCTCCTGGTGCTGGACGACCAGGAGCTGATGTGCCGTCTTTACCAGGCGGGAGAGTTCCACCGGATTCCGCGCTGTCTCTACCTGCAGCGGGTTCATGACGGAAACACGCAGAGCGATGCCGACATCAATGGTCACATCCAGCGGGAGACCGTCGTTCTCTACGACCGTCACATCGAGGCCAACGCGCTTGCCTGGGCCCGGCGCCGTGGCCTGCTCGCGCTCGATCTGGGGGCGGCGCATCGCAAGCCGGCGGGATTCCTGGGTGTGGACCAGTATCCGGGCGACGGCGTGGACATCGTCGCCACGCTGCCGGGTCGCCTGGACCTGCCGGACGGGTCGGTGGGTGTCATCCGGGCGGTCGACTTCCTGGAGCACGTGCCAGCCAAGATTCCCCTGATCAACGAGCTGTACCGCCTGCTGGCACCGGGCGGCATGCTCCTGTCACTGACCCCGAGCTCGGACGGGCGGGGCGCCTACCAGGACCCGACGCACTGCGCCTTCTACAACGAGAACTCATTCTGGTACTACACCGATGACCAGTACCGCACCTTCGTCCCGGAAATTCAGGCCCGGTTCCAAAGCTCCCGACTCGTCACCTACTATCCGTCCGAGTGGCACTCCGCCAACTACATCGCGTATGTGGGGGCGAACCTGATCGCTCTCAAGGACGGCACCGAGCGATGCGGGGGGCTGGTGCTGTGCGATTCCCGTGCCGGTGGGCGTGCGCCGGTGCTTGTCCCGCAGCAGGCCCGGGCCGTGAGTGTCGGTGAGCCAGCGGGCGTCGGCGAGCCGGTGGGTGCGCAGGGCTGAGGCGGTCGCGGGCGGCGCCGGTCCGGTGACGGATAAATCCGGCGCTTTCCGTAAGCAGACCTGCGGGCTTCGTCACGTTTTAGTGGCGGCCTCCGGGAAAGACCAACCCCGGTAGCGACCGCCCGCTCGCGGCGGGCCGGCCGTCGGGCCGGGCTGCCCCGACCGCCAGGCGCACGATCGCCGGGGCGCGCCGGGGCATCCGCGTCGGAGCAGGTCGGGACGCCGGCCTACGGGCAGGGCGGGGTCGGATGCCGGTGTCAGAACGCGGACGGAGCGTGGGCGTGCACAAACGCGGCCCGAGTGGTTTCGGCGCGAGAGATACCTCTCCGTCATGCAGGTGTAACCGGATGGTCGTAGCGTAGCCGGTCATGAGCGACGCACGAATGGTTGCCGTCGGCGTCGAGGAGGAGTTCCACATCCTCGATCTCACCACCCGTCAGCTCGTTCCCCGGGCGGAGGAAATACTTCGTAAGCTCGACGGTGACTCGTTCTCCCCGGAACTGCTCAAATCCGTCGTGGAGACGAACAGCCGGCCGACGATGGATCTGTTGGCGCTGCGGGCGAACCTCCTTGATCTTCGCCGCCGGCTGGCCGAGGCCGCGGGGGAGCTGGGGCTCGGGCCGGCAGCGTCGGGCACCGTGCCGATCCTCGACATGGACGCCCTCGACGTCTCCCGGGACGACCGGTACGAGCAGATGACCGAGGACTACCAGATCGTCGCCCGCGAGCAGTTGATCTGCGGCGCTCAGGTGCACGTCGACGTCGCCGACCGTGATCTCGCGATGGCTGTGGTGGCCTGGACCGCGCCATGGCTGCCGATGCTGCTGGCGCTCTCGGCGAGCTCGCCGTACTGGATGGGCGCCGACAGCGGGTATGCGAGCATGCGCACGCTGGTCTGGCAGCGTTGGCCGACCGCCGGGGTCGCCGGGTCGTTTCGCACTGCCGCCGAGTACGACCAGCTCATCGCCGACCTGATCAAATCCGGGGTGATCAGTGACCCGGGCATGGTCTACTTCGATGTCCGCCCGTCGGCCCACCTGCCCACCGTCGAGCTGCGGATCTGCGACGCCTGCCCGGACGTCGACAACGTCATCCTCATCGCCGGCCTGTTCCGCGCGCTGGTCTGCCGGGCCGTCGAGGAGATCGAGGCCGGCGCCCAGGCGCCGCCGCCGCGCGCCGAGCTGCTGCGGGCCGCGACCTGGCGGGCGGCCCGCTCGGGGCTGGAGGGCGATCTCGTCGACATCCTCGGCGCCGGCCCGGTGCCGGCCCGGGCGATGCTGCGCAGGCTGCTGGAGGAGGTCCGTCCGCAGCTGGAGCGCTACGACGACTGGGAGCTCGTCGACAACCTCGCCGAGCAGGCCGCCGGGCGCGGCAGCTCCGCGCAGCGCCAGCGGCGCGCGTTCGCCCGGCGTGGGTTGCTCACCGACGTCGCCGACCTGATCCTCGCCGAGACCCGTGACGTGCCGCCGGCCGGCGCGACGATCGGTGTGGCGCCGGCGGTCAGCGCACCCGACCAGATCGCCCCGACGCTGCTCGAGCGCTACCAGCCTACCGGCTACGACGAGGTCGTCGACGACCGTGGCGCGGTGCGCCCCCAGTACCGCGCGGTGATGCGCACCCTGGAGCGGCTCGGGCCCGGCATCCTCGACGAACGGGTCGGTGACCGCGAGGCCGAGCAGCACGACCGCGGCATCACCTTCCGGGTGTCCGGGGACAGCGAGAGCCGGCCGTTCCCGTTCGACCTCGTCCCGCGGATCATCGCCGCGGACGACTGGGCGGTGCTGCGGGCCGGCCTGTCCCAGCGGGTGCGGGCGCTCGAGGCGTTCCTGCGCGACGTCTACGGCGAGCGGGCCGCCGTCGCCGACGGCATCGTGCCGCCGTGGGTGGTCAACGACGCACCGGGGCTGCGCCACGGCGGGCGGGCCGTCGCGGACGAGACGATCCGAGTGACGACCGCCGGCATCGACCTGGTCCGCGGCGGGGACGGTGGCTGGCTGGTTCTGGAGGACAACCTGCGGGTGCCCTCCGGGGTCGCCTACGCCATCGAGGGCCGCCGGCTCGCCGAGTCGGTGCTGCCCGAGCTCGGCCCGCCGAGCGGCATCCTGCGCCTGGACGGTGTCCCCGCCCTGCTGCACGAGGCGCTGCTCGCCGCCGCCCCGGCGCGGGTCGGTGCCAGCGCTGTCGGTGTCAGCGCTGGCCGTGGCAGTGGCGAGCCCGTGGTGGCGGTGCTGTCCGGCGGACCGCGCGACTCGGCCTATTTCGAACATGTGCTGCTCGCCGAGCAGATGGGCGTGGCACTGGTCGAACCCGCAGGGCTCCTCGTCGACGACGACGGCGTGTACCGCATCGACGGCGGCACCCGGCGCCGGATCGACGTGCTGTACCGGCGGATCGACGAGGACGAGCTGTTCGGCGCGGCCGGCGCCGACGGGGCGCCGCTGGGCCCAGCCCTGCTGAAGGCGATGCGCGCCGGGCTGGTCAGCGTCGCGAACGCCCCCGGCAACGGCGTCGGCGACGACAAGGTGGTCTACGCCTACGTGCCGCGGATGGTCACCTACTACCTCGGGGAACAGCCGCTGCTCGACGACGTTCCCACCTACGTCTGCGGTGATCCGGAGCAGTGCGACCACGTACTCGCCCATCTCGACCAGCTCGTCGTCAAGCCGGTCGACGGCTTCGGGGGCGCCGGCGTCGTCATCGGCCCGCATGCCGAGCCCTACCAGCTCACCGAGGCGCGCGAGCGGATCCTGGCCGACCCGCGGCGCTGGATCGGCCAGGAGGTGGTCGACCTGTCCACCCATCCCACCTGGCATGACAGTGCGCTCGAGCCGTGCGCGGTGGACCTGCGGGCGTTCGTCTACGTGGGCGCCGAACCGGTGGTCGTGCCCGCGGCGTTGTCCCGGGTGGCACCGCCGGGCAGTCTCATCGTCAACTCCTCCCGCGGCGGCGGTTCCAAGGACACCTGGATCCCCCGACGGTAGTGGGAGCCGCCCGGCCTGGCGGCCCCTCAGGCACCGGAGCGCCGGAGCGCCGGCCTTGTGTACTGCCGGTAACGGATCACGTGGGCCGGAAGGCTGGTGCGACCCGTCCCGGTCGACCCTTGGTCCTTCTGGTAGGGCATACCGGACACAATCCCGGTAACTGCGACCACAAAGATCATCCTGGTCCGCACAATTCAGACAATGCGGTCAAAACGACATCACTTAGCGTAATGATCGGGCTGCTGATGCGGAGCGCGGCGTGGAAAGCCGCCGATACCTGTCGCGCGCCACATCCTGGTGGTGTTGAGTCTGGACACCACCACTTCGGTGCCGACTGTCCGAAAGCGCGTGGGCACGACCTGTGCCGATGTGGACGGCGAGTGACTGCAACCGTGCTGTCACGACTGTGAAACGTCCGGCATCGAGGGTGGAGGCACGACCAACTCCCTCGACGCCGGGCAGGTACGTCCGGAGAAGGGATCTCGCCTGATCCCAGTGGGCTGACGGGAGCGCGGCAGATGTGCGGGTTGAGCGGTGAGCTGAGGTTTGACGGCCGGACGGCCGATGTCGACGCGGTGGTCCGGATGACCACGACCATGGTGCCGCGTGGCCCGGACGGTGTCGGGATCTGGGCGTCCGGCCCGGTCGCGTTCGGCCACCGCCGGCTGAGGATCATCGACCTGTCGGAACGGGGCGCGCAGCCCATGGTCGACAGCGAGCTGGGCCTCACCACCGCGTTCAACGGCTGCATCTACAACTACCAGCAGCTGCGGGACGAGCTGACCGCCGCCGGCTACCGGTTCTTCTCCACCTCCGACACCGAGGTGATCGCCAAGGCCTATCACCGGTGGGGCACCCGCTGTGTCGACCACTTCGCCGGTATGTTCGCCTTTGCCGTCGCCGAGCGTGAAACCGGGCGCCTTGTGCTCGCCCGCGACCGGCTCGGCATCAAGCCGCTCTACTACGCCGAGGACGCCGAGCGGCTGCGCTTCGCCTCCACCCTGCCGGCGCTGCTCGCCGGAGGCGGGATCAGTTCCGATCTCGACCTCGTCGCGCTGCACCACTACTTCTCGTTCCACTCGGTCGTGCCGGCGCCGCACACCATCCTCGCCGGCGTGCGCAAACTGCCCGCGGCCACGGTCCGGGTCGTCGAGCCGGACGGACGGCACACCGACGAGCTGTACTGGAGCCCGTCGTTCACCCGCGGGGACGCCGCCGGCGCCGGTGCGGCCGGCCATGGCACCGTGCAGACCGCCTGGGATGCCAGCTGGGAGGCCGCCGACTGGCGGGACGCGATCGCCGCGCGGCTGCGCACCGCGGTGCGCCGACGGATGGTCGCCGACGTGCCGGTCGGCGTACTGCTCTCCGGCGGGCTGGACTCGAGCCTCATCGTCGCGCTGCTCGCCGAGGCCGGGCAGACGGGCCTGGCGACGTTCAGCGTCGGGTTCGAGGCCGCCGGCGGCGAGTCCGGCGACGAGTTCGCCTACTCGGACATCATCGCCGAGCATTTCGGCACCGACCATCACCAGATCCGGGTGCCCGGCAACCGGCTGCTGCCCGCCGTCGACGCGGCCGTGGCCGCGATGAGCGAGCCGATGGTCAGCCACGACTGCGTCGCGTTCTACCTGCTCTCGCAGGAGGTGTCCCGCAGCGTCAAGGTCGTGCAGTCCGGGCAGGGCGCCGACGAGGTCTTCGCCGGCTACTCCTGGTACCCGCCGCTGGCGGACGTCCCGCGCGACCAGGCCGTCGACGCCTACCTGTCGGTGTTCGCCGACCGGCCGCACCGGGACATGCCCGCGATGGTGGAGCCGTCCTACCTGCTCGAACGGGACGCCAGCCGCGACTTCGTCGCCGCCCACTTCGCCCGGGCCGGCGCGGAGACGTCCGTGGACGCGGCGCTGCGCATCGACTCGACCATCATGCTCATCGACGATCCGGTCAAGCGGGTCGACAACATGACGATGGCCGCCGGGCTCGAGGCACGCACCCCGTTCCTCGACCACGAGCTCGTCGAGCTCGCCGCGGCCTGCCCACCCGAGCTCAAGCTCGCCTCCGGAGGTAAGGGCGTGCTCAAGGACATCGGCCGCCCGCTCATGCCGGTGGACGTCATCGACCGGCCCAAGGGCTACTTCCCGGTGCCCGCGATCCGCCACCTGCACGGCCCCTTCCTCGACCGGGTCCGCGACGCCCTGTTCGACCCGGCGGCCAAGGCCCGCGGCCTGTACCGCCCGTCGTGGGTGCAGGCGATGCTCGCCGCGCCGAACGACAACCGGACCACGCTCGGCGCCAACGCCCTGTGGCAGGCTGCGCTGCTCGAGATGTGGCTCCAGACCCATGGAGTGAGTTGACCCTATGGGAGTGAGCTGGACCCTATGGGAGTGAGCTGACCCTACGGAATCACCTGACCGTTCGTGCCCCTACAGGAGTGAGATGACCCGTGCCTCCTACCCCGAGGACCTGACCGCGCGGACCCAGCCGCTGGCGGTGGCGGAGCCGTCAGTGCCAGCCCCGCTCTCAGGCCCGGGCCGTGCCCTTCCGGCCCACCCGGCCCAGCCGGCCCAGCCGGCCCACCCGGCCCTGGCGCAAGAGGTGCCGGTCCAACGTTCCGCCGCCCTGGAGGTGGTGGCTCCGCGCCCGAGGGACCTGCCGGACGCCTGGATCGCGGCGGTGGGTGTGGGGGGGCCCCCCCCAGCCCCCGCCCCCCCCCCCGCCTCAGTGGGGGCCCCCTACACCCGCCCCCGGCGCAGGATTATCCCCCCGGGCCCCGTCGGCCCCGG
>NZ_JALKFZ020000062.1 GCF_023243075.1 Frankia sp. AiPa1
AAATTGTTGTGTGGTCGTCAGCTTGTTTTTTTAAAAACACAGAGGGCAGGGACCCCCCGCCCCGGGCGGCCGCCCCCCCCGCGGGGCGCGGGCCGCGCCCCCCCCCCGCGGAGATCCCACCGACGGCCCCCGAACGGACGGCGGCGCGGGCGGCGCAGCCTGCCGAGGTGATGACGGCACTCCCCGCGGAGGTCTGCCCGGCACGGACCCGGGCCGCCTCCATCGCCGTGGCCGTCAGGCCGCCGATGAGCGCACCTGCGGCCGCTCCGGCGAGGCCGGCCGCCGCGACATCGCGTGCGACGGCGCCGGCGACCTGACCGTTGGCCCAGCCGATCGGGTCACCGGCGGCCTTCTGCGCCTGGTGATAGCTGATCGGATCGCTGTGGACAGCGTCGTACGCCAGCCGGTCGGACGTGGCCGCCCGGGCGTCGGCATAGTCGGCGAAGAAGGTCCCTTCCGGGTTCATCGTCAGGCGCCGGTCGAGCAGGTCGTTGACGGCCTCCAGCCGGTCCGCGGCGACCAGCCGGGTCATTCCCTGATATTCGGACCGCGAGATCTGGTGGGCTGTGGGCGCCACCCGGCCGAGCAGTTTCGCCTGCACCCGCGCGATCTTCGTGGCGCCGTCGGTCAGAACGATGTCGACCGGGCCGTTCTGCGCGCCGTCCCAGGCCCATTCCAGGACGTGGGCACGGGCCGCGGAGCCCGTGCGAGCCGCGTGGCGGTTGAAACCGATGGCGTGCATCACCTCGAACAGGTGCCCGGCGCGCTGCGGAGTGCCGTGGTCGGCGTAGCGTCGCGCCAGTCTCACCACGGTGTCCCGGCCGTCCAGCGTCGCCACCACCTGCGCGGCCGTCCGGCGGGTCGCCTGATCGAGGACGGCCCAGACCGCCGCGTCCGCGCCACCGGGCAGCACGCCGACAGACCTCTCGTGCCCGCGGCGCCGGTGCCGCGGATCGAGGCCGCGGATGGTCATGCATTCCCGGCCAGGTCGAGCAGCCACCGCCTGGCGTCCCGAACGACCTGACGCGCCGCCGGATCCGCCGTCCCGTCGCGGGACGCGATCGGGGCGCTCATGACGGTCACGGTGGTCGTGGCAATGCCGACGAGCTGTGCGACCAGCTCGCGCTGTTCGCTGGAATAGGTCGTGTATTCCGGGTTCGTCGCGATGAGCAGATCCAACGACGGCAGGCGGCTGCTCATGGCGAGCCGCAGCTCGGTGAGGATGTCCCGGACCTGCTGGCTGCGGCGTCGGACCAGAGCTGCCTGCTTCTCCGCATCTGCGAGCTCGGCGTCGGCGTCGGCGATCCGCCGTGCCGTCGCGCGCTGGCCGGCGCGGGCCCGGCGCCCCTGCCAGTCCAGGATCCCGCCCACGACGATGACCGCCGGCGCCGCCACGATGCCCGCGAGGACCGTCGTGCCGGCCGCGACCCCACCGCCGCCGGCAGCGATCGATCCGCCCCCCAGCCAGGCCAGCGTCGCACTGGTCGCGGCCGCGCCGGACAGGCTGGAGATCGCCGCTCCCGTCGAGGCCGTCGCCAGCGCCCCGACCGCGGCGAAGGTGGCGCCAGCGGCCCCCGCGCCGGCCACCGTGCCCGCGGCCAGTGCCCCGCCGAGCGACTGGAGCGCGCCGCTGAGCCGGAGCTGGCGCAGCTCCACCGACGGTGAGTCCTCGCCGGCCCCAAGGCTGATCTCCGCGAGCTCGGCGAGGTCGACGTGCCTCATTCGGCTGAAGACCTGCTGGAACGGCACCAAGGCCACGTCGTACACGTCGGCGCGGGCCTTTCGCTGCGCTTCCGACTCGGCGGTCATCCGCGCGGCCAGCAGCCGGCAGCGCACTTCGAGTTGCTGGTGGGACCGCTGGTTGTCCTTCGCGAGTTTGACCGCATCGACAAGAGCGATTCCCACAGGCCCCCCGGACCGTGCAGTTTCATCCCGGCGTTGCGCCCCATATCGGCCGGCCTGGATCTGAATGCTACCGGCCCCCGCCTTCCGCGTCCTCCGATTCGACGCCGCGCACGCCGGACCTGGCCACCGCTTCCGCCGTCGGCCGCTGGCCTGGGGCTACACCGGTTGGCCAATCCACGGCCGGATGGGCGACCAGCCCGACTCCGCGGCAATGGTCGTTCTGGGCGGAAGCGCGCTGCCCGACGACCATCCGCGTGCGGTGATCTCTGAGACGAGCGATGAACGCGGTACGACACCGCGGGCCATCACCATAGGCCCCGACCTTCGCCGAGAGTCTCCGGATGAAGGCATGAGACGGCGGTGGATGGCTGTCTGGGATGACGTCAGCACAGAGCCCGCCGAGGCCGCCCGGCTTCTCGCGATCGCGGAGACCTACGCGGCCCCCGAACAGGCTGCGAGGGCCACCGAACAGGCACTCGCGCTGCTCCCGGATCGACCCAGCCGATCCGGGATCGAATCCGCTGACGGTACCTGGCGCGAGATGACCGCTCGGTGGCCCGACGTGCCTGCCGTGCGGGAGCTCGACGAGCAGCTGGTCGAGGCGCGCCGGGCGTTGCCTGCGCCGCGGGCGGCGCTGGGCTGACCGACCCGAGGACGATCGGTGTGAGCCGATCCGCTACCGTTTGTCCCCCGACCAGTAACTTCAGGGGGAACTATGCTCAGGAATTTATGGGTGGGTCTGGTTGTCGCCGCGGCGCTGGTCCTCACCGGATGCGCCAGCGGCGGCAGCGGCTCCGCGGCTCCGTCGAGCGAATCCACGGCCACCGTAGCGGCTGCGAGCGCCTTTCAGGCGATGCGCGATTCTCCGGCCGCGGGCGCATTCGTGACCGCGTTTCGGCCCCGGTTCCCCTCGCTGGCTGAGGACCGCACCGACAGCAGCATTCGAAACGATGTCGCCCACATCTGCCTGGACGACCTTCCCCGCGGAAATCAGACTGCGCTAAGTCACATTCCCGCGAGGTTCGAGCACAATGGCATCACCCCCGACCCCTTGACTGCCACGGCGATTCTCGCGCTGGCGCAGTCGACCGTCTGCTCGTCTCAGTAGACGAAGACGGCCCGTTCCGCCCTCCGGTGCAGCGCGGCCGATCAGGCCGCCGCACTCCGCCAGCGAGCCGAACTCCTGTCGGAGCCGGTACCAGGTGCAGTAGACGCACCGGCAGTTCCTCCCGCAGCCTGGGGTGGCACGAGCCCACCGGCCGAGGATGACGCCACGGACCGCCGAAAGCTTATCCAGGCGGGCGGACTCACCGCCGCCGCCGCGGTCTCCGCACTCGCGCAGCGGATCGCGACCGCCGACCCGACCGAGCTGGACCGCGCTCGGATCGCGGCCAATGTGCGCCGGGCGAGCGAGGCACGTTCGACCGTTTCCCGCGCGCAGCTCCGCGCGCAGCTCGAGCCCGATCGACATGTCCACGATCTACAAGTCCGCCGCCCGCCAGGCCCTGCCGGCCGAGCTGCTCGCCGTCGACCCGTTCCACGTCGCGCAGCTCGCGAACAAGGCCGTCGGCGACGTCCGCCGCCGGACCACCCATGAGCCGCGCCACCGCCGGGGCCGCGCCTCCGACCCCGAGTACACGATCAAGGGTCTGCTGCCGGGTGGCCCCGCAACCCTGACCGACCGGGGCCGCGAGAAGATCCTGACCACCCTCGCCGACCTCGGCGGCGACGAGGCGTTCGCGATCGGCGCCGCCTGGCGCGCGAAGAACCTTCCGCTCGACCTGCTCGCGCTCTCCCCGGCCCGCACTGGCCACGCCACCACCCGCACCGACCTGAACAGGGCCCTGACCAGGTTCCTCGACTACCGCGCCACCACCGGACAGACCATCCCCGAGATCGTCACCCTCGCCGAGTCGATCTCCGACTGGCACATCGAGATCACAGGCGCACTCCTCCACGGCCTGTCCAACGCCGCCACCGAGGGCGTCAACCGGCTGATCAAACTCGTCCACCGGACCGCGTTCGGGATGACCAACGTCGCCAACCAGCAACGCCGCGCCCGCTACGCCGCCTCCCGCTCCACCCGCGACGACTGGCTACACCCCGTCACACCCCACCCCAAGACCACGTGACCAACCGACTACACATTCCAGCCCACTGCGGAGAGCCCCTTATCGCCCGGTCTGATCCTGAATGCTACCGGCCGACGCCTGACGCGTCTTCCGTTTCGACGCCGTACGCGAGCATCCGCGCCACCTTGGCCCGCAGCTCAAAGGGCGCGGAAGTAGCGGCGCTGTGGATCCCGTGGTCCGGAGCCGACCTCTCGCAGGACTCCGCGATCGACAAGTCTGAGTAGTCGAGTCCTCGTCGCACGCGTGGACAGGCCGATGGCCTCGGCAATGGCGGTGGTGGGGGCACCTCTGGTCGGGACGGCGGCGAGGATCGCGCGGTCCCTGGCGTCCAGCGCGGGTAGCTGGGCGCCCTGAGTCCACAATGTCACCCGGAACCTGGCGCCGATCTCTTCAAGGTCCGGCGGTGGCAGGCCTGCGTCGAGGCACGCGGTGGTCATCCGTTGAATGCCGCTGCCCCACTGCTCGATGAGCCGAAGAGAGTGGAAGACCCGCCCGATGACCCGGTTGCGTAGTTTGGACACTCCACGACGGATGTCGTCGACCGTCAGTCCGAACTGCAGGAGGCCGGGGTTCTCCACCTCCAGCCGGTCGTCGAAGACCGCGATGCGGATCGGTGCGCCATGCTGCCGGTAGTCGGCATGGGCCACCGCGTTGACGATCGCCTCGCGGACCGCGACCGGCGGCAGGTTCCACCGGTCGGCCCGCCGGACGGGTCCGATATCGGCTCCGTGCAGGCTGTGCTTGCGGACGAAATCGAGTGCGTCCTCCACCGCGTGGACCAGATTGGTCCGGATCTCGGCCTGGTCGACGATCAGAGACTTGTCCGTGCCGAGGAATCGCCCGGCCTGGATCCAGGCGTCGGGGAAGAGCTGGAGGCGTTCCTGATCTCGGCCGAACAGCAGAAGCCCGCCTACGGTCGGGACGAGTCTCCCCTGATGCGGCGTGACAACTCTGAGGGTCTCCAGGTCGGCGGAAGCTATCTTTCGGATCCCGCTGTACGCCTCGGCTACGGCGGGGAGATCTATCGCACCCGCGCCATATTCTGGTGTCGCCTGCTCGTCGTAGGACCCGCCCTGTGCGTAGCGCCGCATCTCCGCGATCAGGTCGGCATCAGCACGCCGATTGGTTGATCCGACGCGGACGTACACCCCGTTGTCCGGGCCTTCCTGCCTGACGTGGTGCGGCCGCGTCGGGCTCGGATAGACCTCCACCGCGACGAGCTGCGTGCCGCGCCACGGCACGATCCCGATATCGGGGACGATGCGTGGGGCGATCGTGTCGCTGACCAGGTTGGCGAGCCGTTCCTCAAGGTCAAAGGCGTCCGGCACCCCGCGCACGTGGCGGGTACCGTCCTCGACGCCGATCACCAGCACGCCGCCGGCGGTGTTGGCGAAGGCAACCAGGCTCCGCAGGACGCCACGCGGCGACGAGAGGTCCCGCTTGAACTCGAGGGTCTTGCCCTCGGTCCGGGTCAACAGGTCCGACAGGTCCACAAGCTCGGAAGTCTACTCTGAAGTTCGATCTCCTGCGGCTCGCTGTTCGGCGCGTCGGGCGAGAAGATAGACGGTGCGGTGGGTGCGCTCGACGGTGTGGCGCAGGGCGAAGCCCTGCTGCTGGTAGTAGGTGACCAGGCCGGGGAAGTAGCAGCCGCGGCGGACCCGTCGGCGCCCCTGGCGGGCCGCGTGGTCGACGGCCCATCGGGCGATCAGGGTGCCGGGATGGGTGGTCCGGTAGGCCGGGTGGGTGCAGGTGGAGTACAGGTAGGTCGCATCATCGGCGAAGGGAAGAGCATCGAGCGCCGTCTTGCCGACCCAGGGCAGAATCCGGCCGACCTGGCTGATCGGCGGATCCAGCAGTGGAAACTCCTCGCGTGACACCGCGACCATCTCGTCGCCTCCAAGACCAGTGATCACAACACGCGTGCCCTGCCCGCTCAGAGCCTGGGCCAGCAGGTGGAAGGGGTGGTACAACGGCTCCTCATATGGAGAAATCGGCGCTCCGCTCATTCGGGCGCATGCCGGGTGCAGCGGTGGGTCTGCCGCCGCGTCCACCACTGTGTCCGGTGGGGAGAATGCCAGGCGGCTGCGCATCTGCTCCCGTCGGCGGGCCTGCTGGGCGCGGCCGGGGCCGGCGATGAGCAGCGCGGCGGTATCGAGCTGGTCGGGCCACCGTTGGGCTGCCCGGGTGGCGATCACCCCGGAGTCGAAGCCGCCGGTCAGATGCCACACTGTCGAGTCCTGGTCGAGGGGCCGTAGGTCCAGGGCGGTGTCGATCGCAGTGCGGAAGGCGCCAAGCACGTCCGCGCTGTCGGTGAGCTCTCGGGGGCGTAGATGTAGTGCGGGCGGTGGATAGCTGATGTGCCGCGCTCCGCCGTAGTGGGCGGTCGCGCGTTCGGTGAGTCGGTAGATTCCCTCGAACAGGGTTTCGCTGCCGTAGCGGGGGCGGAAGGTAAGAAGCCGCGCCGCTTCGCGCACGGACAGCCCAGGGACATGGCTGCGGAGATCGGCCATGTCCCACGAGCCGTGCAGAGTGGCCCCGTCTGCCGCCAGATAGATCGGGGCGGTTCCGCACGGGCCGGCGGTCATCGTCACCCTCGCGCCCCGGAGGGAGGGATCAGGTGTCGGCGTAGGCGCCGCTTTGGATCTCCTGCACGACCGCGGCCCACTGCCCGGGGGTGAGCTGCAGGACCCGGCCGCCGGCGGACAGCAGCACCTCGCCCGGATGCTGGGCGACACCGGCCGGCGTCCGGCCCTCGCGGATGTCCGAGTGCAGCCGGTCCCAGACGTGCCAGGGCAGATGCAGCTCGCGGGCGCCGGCGCGCAGGAGCATGCCGCCGTCCCAGACGGCGAGGTCGACCCGGCCGCTGATCTCGGCGTAGTCCGGTCGCCGGTGCCCGGCGGCGCGCCAGGCCACGCCGCGCACCGGCGAGAGCGCGGCGTGCAGAGCCCTGCGCGTCCCCTTCTCCATCGCCTGTCTCACCCCCGTCGCCCGGATCTGTCGGACCTGACGATCTCGCCCCGGGGGTGTGCCGTCACGTGGGTGATTCGCAGGCACCCACGTGATGGACGGTGTGACAGGTTTCTGTCACATGTGACTAGGTGGCGTCACATGTGACGGCGCATGGTCACATATCCGCACGAGCACATGCGGTTGCATACGCAAAGCCATCGGTTTAACAACAAGCAGACATTTATCTCATACGCTCTGTAAAGAGCGTCTCACCCGGGACTAACGTCCCTCTCGGTTACACAGGGTGGCGTCACTGGGCGTCGCCTGCTCGGAGACGGGGGTTGATGAGGTGCAGGTCGAGACAGCCGGAAGATCTTCGGCTCCGGCGACAGTCGTCGAACGCGACGGCGATCTGGTCCTGGTCGTGCGTGACGGTGCGATACCGGGCCGGGCCGTCCTGGCGCTGCGCGCGGTCCTGGCGCCCGTCGTCGGACGGATCGTCGGACGGACCCCACGCTGACCGACCGCGGGGGGGGGGGGGGGGGGGGGGGGGGGGGGGGGGGGGGGGGGGGGGGGGGGGGGGGGGGGGGGGGGGGGGGGGG
>NZ_JALKFZ020000063.1 GCF_023243075.1 Frankia sp. AiPa1
GACAGCCTGGCCATCACAACGTCCCAACCAGCCGGGAAACGAAAAACAAACGATCTACGAGACCTGACCAGTTACCCTGAGTTCAGCGTAACGCTTTTGTAGTCAATCAAAACGGAACGGTCGTACCCGGTCGCGGTCGAACGCTACGGGTTGATCACGTGGAATTGCGTTACATGATCGCACTGGGTCACGTCGAGTTAGCGGATTGGGAGCTGGGATCGATCCGAGCGCTTCGATGTGGCACCTGTCTCCACTTATTGGACAGACAGACGAAAGGTGAGCGTCATCATGGCTAGCTGGTCTGGGTGGAATCCAATTTCGGGTCGTAAGACATTCTCGGGACCTGGCGCTTTTGGTGCCGCGATCGTCAGTATTCGTGGCACAGACAACTGCGTGTACACGAATCGCTTTCTTTCAGGGACGTCATGGGAAGGATGGAGGCAACTCCCGGGCATTGTAACTGATACCACCCCCTGCGTCGGCGACGTCAACGGTGGTCCCGTTGTTTTCGCGCGGGGCATGAATAGCGGTATCTATTATAGTCGTCTCGTTGGAAGCGATTGGAGCGACTGGAGAGAGGTTACCGGCGGCGGTCTGACACCGTCGGCGCCCGCAGTCGCCGGCAACGTACTACTGGTCCGGGGTACTGACGACGGGATCCATTACAACCACGTGGACGGATCGTGGTCCTGGCGAGGGTGGCAACGGGTGGCCGGAGGCGGAAAGACACCGTCTGCCCCGGCAATTACATCATTCGGTGCGGGATACCTCGCCGTCGTTCGCGGCACCGACGATGCCATTTACTATCAAAATATCGGCGCGGACTTTTCGACGTCGGGGTCGTGGCGCCAGGTTCCCGGAGGCGGGAAGACGCCTTCCGGGCCAGCGGTAGCGGGTTCCATGGTAGTGGTACGAGGAACAGACAACGGTCTGCATTACAATTTTTTCGATGGCCTCAACAGCTGGGAAGGTTGGCAGCGTGTCCCAGGTGGTGGGCTAACGCCTGATGCGCCAGCACTTGCTCACTCACCCGGCCACTCCACGCTGGTCGCTCGCGGAACAGACGATGGAGTCTACTATAACTTCTTTAACTAGCGCCTGAGTCTTTGTTCGTTCTTGGAAGGTATTTGAGAACGGCTGCCGTCGTCGCCACCCGGCGGCCTGGGCGGCGCTCGCGGCCGACGCCGCCAGCCAGCGGCGCTCGGTCCGGTCCGCGCACGTCACGCTGCCCGACGCCGGAGCGGGCTGGTACCTCGTACGCCGCCCTCGCCCCCCAGGCCGCCGACGCTCTGGCCGCCGAACAGGCCGAACGCGAGCCGCACCCCCGTTCTCGTGATCGACGAAGCGCACATGCTCAGCCCCCACCCGCTCGAAGCCGTCCGGATGCTCACCAACCACAACATGGAACTCGGCCAGCCCGTTCGCCTGCTGCTCGTCGGCCAGCCGACCCTGCGGCGCCGGGTCAAGCTCGCCGTCCTCGCCGCCCCCGACCAGCGCATCGCCATCCACCATCACATGACCGACATGACCCGCGAGGAGCCACACCGGCTACATCCAGGGGTCGCACCTACGCCCTCGCCTGGGCCGACCGTCTCGTCGACCTCGCCGCACCGCACCGACCCGCGACGACGGGACCCGGCACACAGGGAATCGGCACCGCCCGTAGGGCCCCGGCACAGACGAACAAGCCACTCGCGCTCACCAACAGTGACGATCATTTTTTCGATCTTGCGAATACAGGTCTGTCGAACACGCGACTCTGCCAGCATCAACCCCTGGTAGCAGACGCTGCCCGGATCTCCGAGCTACGCGAACGGATACCGGCCGACGCGACGGTTATACGTCCAGACGATCGGCATCCTTCGCATCCGGTATCTACGGAATTGGCCAGCGGAGGAGTACGTCCGGCGCATCCGGATCCAGCCCATCCCATCGAACCATCCGAACCTGCTCGAGGCCTGCCCCGGGATCTGCGAAGCGGAAGGCGCCGGATCGGTCTTCCGTCGAAAGGGCTGCTCGGGTAGCGGCCGGGCGGTCCGGCGCGCGTCGCCTTCGATGTCGAACATGGCCCAGCGCCCCTTGCCCTCGGCCTTCGCCCGGTACAGCGCGCTGTCGGCGGCGCGTAGCAGGTCCGCGTGGTCGCCCTCGCCGGCCGTTCGCTCGACGATGCCGATACTCGCGCCAATCGACAGCGCATGGTCACCGATCTGCAGCGGCGTGGCCAGCGCCGCCAGCACCTTTTCGGCGACGTCGACGACGCCCGCGGCGCCGGTGGAGTCGGCGACCAGGACGACGAACTCGTCGCCTCCCAGCCGGACGAGGAGCTCGGCCGGCGACAGGGCCCGACCCAGCCGGGCCGCGACGGCGACGAGGAGCTGGTCACCCACGTCGTGGCCGAAGCTGTCGTTGACCGTTTTGAACCCGTCGAGGTCGATGAAGCACACGCCGACCCTGCGCTGCCCTGCCGGCGATCCGTACCGTCCCGCCGATCCGCACCCTGCCGCCGGTCGGACCTGGGCACCGCTTACTCCCCGCGTGCGGCGAGAGCGAGGGACTCGGCGAGCTTCGCGACAACCTCGGCCATGCTCTCACCCTGGGCGTAGCACCCTGGTATCTCGTCGACGCTCGCGATCCACCCGTCGTCGGCTTCGGCGGTGGCGATACGAACGGTGAACATGTCGAACTCGGGGGAGGCTTCGCGCCGGATCGTCTGGAGTGGGCAGGTCAGGGTTGTCTCCGGTGATCCCTGCCTGACCCAGGTGAGGAACTCGCATCCGCGATCGTCAATGCGCCAGGTCGCCCTGAGACGGAGGTCTTCGAGGTAGACGGGCAGTCTCGTCAGCGGCTCGTCGGCACGGGCATGCGCCCAGAGATGGGCCTCGGCCCATTGGCTTCGCTCGTAGGAGGCGACCACCGACCGGTCGCCGTCGACGACGAGCAGGCGCCCAGCAGAAGGTGACGTCATGTCGACCCTGTGCCCCGCCCGGTCCCTTCTCCACCGTCGTAGCTGATCATTGAACCCATCTGGCGGCGAATTCGCCGCGGTCGTGGTGCCACTCCAGTGGACCGGAAGCTGCCGAACTGTTCCACAGGCAGCATCCGCAAAAGTTCGGCACCCTCGACGGATGTTCCGGTGTGCCCCGCGGGCGGCGGGTTAGGAAAGTGCGACGCTCCGAGTGGACCACAGGTAACCATGCGGCGCCGAGTAGCCGTCCCGTTACAATTACCCCCTGGTGAGGTTTCGGGCACCAAGGGGGTTCGAAGCGATGCGCACAGACCCTGCGAGCTGGACGATCCACGCACCGGGATCGATCTTCTTCGTTCGGCGAAGGTCGGCGCACGCGGGCGGATCACCGCCACGGAGAACGCCGTCCCTCTCCGGCCAGCTCGCCATCGCCTACGGGCAGGCTGGGGAGCGCGGCGCATCCCAGGCGGCGGCAGACGATGCCCGCCAGTACATCGACCAGGCACAGCCGACCGAAGACCCGCCATATACCTACTGGGTCTCATCCCACGCCCATGCCCGTGCCGGATCTCCCGACGACCGGCGGGTCAGATCGGGACAGCATGAACGTGAGCCACCCGGCGTGCCGACTGATCATCCAGCGGGTCAGGAGGGCTGGAAGATCGCATACGCCGAGTAGCCGCCGGCCGCGATGTCCTGCACGTCTCTCGGGCCGGGGACCTGCCGCGGCCGGAACAGGTTCGCCGCCCGGTGGGCGGGCGGCTGGTCGATTCCGAGCTGCCCGTGGGCGTTGCTGCCCCAGGCCCAGATCACGCGGTTGCCGTAAGCCCCCGGTTCCGGACCGTCCTGACGCAGCGCGTAACCGGCCTCGCCGCCTGCGGCTATCGCCGCGACAGCGGTCAGGCCGGGCACCGGTCTGGCCACCCGGCTGTCCGCCGGGGAACCGTTGCCGAGCTGGCCCAGGTCGCCCCGGCCCCAGGCGGCCACGGTGCCGTCGCCCAGCAGCGCGTAGGCGAAGTCGCCGCCGCCGGTGACCGTGCGGACCGTGGACAGCGGGGTCCGGGACAGTCCGACCACGGGAACGGGGGTCGTCTGGTTGGTGCGACCGCCGTTGCCGAGCTGGCCGTGCCAGTTCGCTCCCCAGGCTCGCACCGTGCCGTCGGCGCGTAGCGCGTAGCCGGCCCACCGGCCGCCGCTGATCGCGGTGACGCCGGTCAGCCCGGCCACCTGGACCGGGGTCGCGGTGTTTGTGGTGGTGCCGTCGCCGAGCTGGCCGTAGGCGTTGTTGCCCCAGGCCCACACCGTGCCGTCGGAGCGACGCGCGTACCCGGCCGAACCGCCGCCGGCGATCGCGGTGACGCCGGTCAGCCCGTGGACTCGTACCGGGACGAAGCTGTCGGTCCGGGCGCCGTTGCCGAGCTGGCCCGAGCCACCCCGTCCCCAGGCCCAAACGGTGCCGTCCGACAGCAGGGCGTAGGCGGTGGCGCCGCCGCCAGCGACCTGCTGCGCCCCGTCGAGCCCCGGCACCAGCACCGGTAGCGGTCGGTCGGTGGTGGTGCCGTCGCCGAGCTGGCCGGACTCGTTGCGGCCCCAGGCCCAGACGCGGCCGGGGTTGTAGAGCGTGAGGGCGTAGGCGGAGAGCCCGCCCCCGGAGATCTGGCTCGCGTACCAGATCACGGACACTGGGCCGAAGACGTGCCCGGTTTTCGGGGCCTGGCCGTTGCCCAACTGCCCGTAGGCGTTGTTCCCCGCGGCGACGACCTGCCTGGGTGGGTACGCCTTCGCCGGGCTTGCCGGCAGTCCGACCGACGTCGCCACCGCCAGCAGGACCATCACCGCCCTGGCCGCCCAGTCGTTCTTGCGCCGCGAGTCCTCGCCTTGTCTGGTCCCGCGCCGTAGGCACCCGTACCGCATGCCGGCCTCCCGTGCGTTGGCCCCGTCGCCTACCTCATGCGGACGGTAGCGGTGCGTCGGGACTCAACGTCGCCGGACATGAACTATCCGTACCGGAACATCACGGGAAGACCACGGCCGGCGCGCCGCCGGACGCCCTCTCGCTGAGCACCGGTCAGCCTCCACCGAGCTGCGCGGCGAGGGCCGCCGCCGACGTCTTCGGCCTGGTCGACTCCGGCTTGCGGTCGGAGCCGTCAGCCTTCGGTCTTGGCGGCGACTTCGGGCCGGCGAACAGCTCCGGGTAGTCGGTCTTGATCGACGCCACCTGATCGGCGAGGCCGGTGATCGTCCCGTCGTCTGTGACCTCGACCTCAGCGAGGTTCACGAGCCGCAAGAGGCGGGCGAGCTTCTTCGGGTCGGCTTCGCCGTCCTTGTCGAAGACCTCGGCTTTGGCTCCGATGAACGCCGCAGCGGCTTCGGACCGGACGACGAGCGGCTTGTACCGCGCGTCGGCAGTCCGGGTCGCCCGCTCCTGCGCTTCCTCGGCGGTGTCGTCGGTACCCGCGTCGGTGCCCTTGCCATCGTCAGCCATCACGGTCTCCCCGCTGTTGGTGGATCAGATCCCGGCCGGGACCGGGGGGAAGATGCCGTCCCGCACCGCGCGGGCCGCGAACGCCCGGACGGACGCCGGCAGGTCGGGGCCGGAGCGCAGCAGACGTTCGGCCGCCGCGACCCGCACCGACGTGGGCTCGGAGTCGAGCGCGAACCCCTTCGCGATCGACCGTTCCGCCTCACGTCGCAACGCCCTCGGGTACGGGAGGACATCGGGGGCGGCCCAGGCATCCGACCACGGGACAGTCCGGCAACGGCACCGCGGATGCCGAGGCGGATCGGGCACCGGGCTTCGGTCCGCCGGACGCACGCCGAACGTGAGCCCCGCCGGGAACTCGCCGCCGTCCGCCGCGACCAGCCCCGCGTAGGCGGTGCAGACCACGCAGGCCGTGCGTTCCGCGACCCATACCCGGCCCACACCGAGAGCGGTCGCGACCGCGGCCGAACCGTCCGCCGCCGCGCGGACCACCACCCAACTCGCAACCCGGCGGACCTGCGGAACTGCCTTCGTCGCCTCTCGTAGACCGGCGAGGATCGCGGGCAACCCGCCCGAGGATGCGGCAGCCAGGACACGCAGGGCGGCGTCGTGCCGTTCGGCGAGGATGTCCCCGGCCCGGTCAACCGCGGCCATGACCTCCACCGACGGCGCCGGTACCACTGTCCGCGACTGTGCGGCCCGAGATCGCCCACCGCTGCGGGAACGAATGAAAATCGGTGGTGGATAGCTGGCTGGCGATCAGATTGGTGATGCAGTCCTGCGGCCCGTACGCGTCCTCACTAGAACACCCGGGTCGTCAGGGGACTGTCGTAGAAAATGTCGACCTGGCCGTCGTCCGCTTCGGACGGCCAGACCAGGAGGTAGGCGTCGCCGTACATCCCCGCCGCCCGGTGGACCTGTCGGGCTTTCAACACCATTTCGTTGCGGGTCCACTGCTCGGCCAGCCACGCGGTGGCGTCGTCGTCTGTCACCGTGACCCCGACCAGCTTCAGCCGGTCGAGGACCGCGTCGACCGGACGCCGAGCCAGGTTGATCCGATGCCGGCCGGCGCCCCGCTCCAACTTCCGGCGGATCGACTGGGACGCCCACACCTCCCCGACCCGCCCGTAGTAGTAGTCCTCAGCCTCCTGATAGCGGGGCGAGCCTCGCGGATCGCCCAGACCGCGTCGATCAGATCGGACATCAGTCCCCGTCCCGGTCGTCGGAGTCGGCGGCCCACAGCTCGGCGCCGTGCTCCGTAGCCCGGCTGCGGTAATCGAGGAGCTCGCCGCGGCCTTCCGGTGTGCAGGTCGCGAGGGTGGAGAAGATGCGCTGTCGCGCACGGCCAGGCAACAGCGCCGGATGACACCCTGCGGCAAAGGGGAGATAGGTTCCGATATCATCTCCACCGAAGATCGCCCAGAACTCCCCTGTGGCGCCCCTAAACGAGGAAATCCCCTCCGACTATGATCGGCCGGAGGGGCGGTTCTTCTTTACCTGCAGTTGTCGGGACGACAGGATTTGAACCTGCGACCCCCAGACCCCCAGTCTGGTGCGCTACCAAGCTGCGCCACGTCCCGTACGCGAGTAACAGTATCGTATCGGCGGCCCGAGCGGTGACCCGGGTACACCCTGGACGGCGCCCCGAGCAGACGGCTCAGGCCCGAGCGGACACCGAACGGAGGCTTACGACCACCGGGGGTCGGTATCAGCGCCACCGACTTTCGACGATGCCGGTGACGAGCGGCAGCCCGCGCGTGCCGGTCGGTGATGCCCCGGCACCGGCCGCGGGGTCGGACGTTCTTCGTGACCGGGGGGGGGGGGGGGGGGGGGGGGGGCGCCCCCCCCCCCCCGGGGGGCCCCCCCCCGGGGCCCCCCCCCCCCGCCCCCCCCCCCCCTGGCCCCGCGGCCCCGCCGCCGCCCCGCCGG
>NZ_JALKFZ020000064.1 GCF_023243075.1 Frankia sp. AiPa1
GGGGCGGCGGCGGGCCGGGCCGGGCCGGGCGGCGGCGCCCCCCCCCCCCCCCCCCCCCCCCCCCCCCCCCCCCCCCCCCCCCGGGGGGCCCCCCCCCCCCCCCCCGGCACCGGGTCGGGTGGGGGCGCGCCGCTGCCGGTCACGGTCACCGCCGTCCTGGCCCAGGAGCTGGCACCCGCGCCCGGTGACCGGCCGGCCGTCCCGCAGGAACTGGCGATGGATGGGGACAACGCGGACGGTGCCGGCGAACTGTGGCCGGCGCTGTACGAGAAGGCGTACGCCCGTCTGCGCGGCGGGTATCCGGCGCTCGGGTACGGCAGCACCACGCGGGCGCTGAGCACGCTCACCGGGCGGCCCGCCACCTGGCGCGACGCCCACCGGCTGGGCCCGGATGATCTGGCTACGCTGATCAGCCGGGGCGAGGTTGTGATGGTCACCACCCGGGACCAGACCCGTCCGGGCGGTCTGGTCGCAGCGCACGCCTACGCCGTCCTCGCGGTGGACGTCGCTCGCGGACAGGTGCTGTTGCGTAACCCGTGGGATCCACCGGCCGGCAGCCGCAACGAGCAGTGGTATGCCTGGTCAGCGGTACTGCCAGACGCCCGGACCGTCGTCCGGGGTGCCACCCGGTGATCGTCGCGCCGACAGTCGGGGGCGTGGGGGTGGGGCCGCGGGCGGGCGGAGGCGGATGAGCCCGCGGACGCGATCAGCACGATCGGATGATGGCCACCGGTACCGTGGAATGGATCATGCACTGGTGGCTGACCGAGCCCAGCAGCAGCTCGGCGAACCCACCGTGACCGCGGGCGCCGACCACCACCAGATCACCGTCCTGTCCGGTGGCGAGCAATGCCTGGCTCGGGGAGCAGGGCAGAATCCGCCGCTGTGGTTCGAGCCCGGCGGGCAGCGCGTCGCGCACCGCGGTGATCGCGCGCTCGAGGACGGCACCGGCCTGATCGCCCAGCGCCTGGGTGATGTCCACGGGCGCCTCGGCGAACGGCACGGGGAGTGCCGCGAGCCACGCGTGCACGGCGATCAGTTCGACTCCGCGCTGGTCCGCCTCCGCGGCGGCCCACACCAGAGCCGCGAGCGAGTTGGGTGAACCGTCCACCCCGACCACCACCGGCCGCGGCTGGCGGTCGAACCCGAGCCCCGCCCCGTCGTCCCCACCCCGGGCGATCCCACCCCGGGCGATCACGACGGGCACCGGCGCATGCACGGCCACCGACCGGCTGACGGACCCGACGCGCAGGCGATGGAGCAGGCCGCGGCCACGCGCACCCACCACGATCATCCGGGCGTCGCTACCCACGGTCAGCAATGCCTGGGCTGCCGGCTGGTCGACGACCTGTTCCGCCACCGGCACCGGCCGGTCCGCCGGACCGGCCTCGATCGCCTCCGTCACGGTGCGGTGCAGCATGTGGCTGGCCTGGTCGGCAAGCTCGTCGGCGCCGCAGCCCCAGACCGGTTCCGACGTCCCCGAGCCGATACCGACGACGACGCGCACTGCGCAGCCATGCCAGCGCGCTTCGGCGAGCGCCCAGGCCAGAGCCGTCTGGGACCCCGGCGAACCGTCAACCCCGACCACGATCTCGCCCGTCCCGCGGTGGCCCGTCATGCGTCGCTTCCTCCTGACACGAGTGGTGACGCCTCGCGTGGTCGATACCCCCAACCGGACGGTCCGGAACTCGGCGGCGGGATGCACCCGGCGAGTGCGGTGAGTGCCCGGCGCGGTGGTCTCCCCGCGGTCCGGCGCACCTGACGGGCCGGCCCGCCGGGGTGACGCGGGGTGTGTCGACCAGGCGCGGGTCGGTCGGTGCGCGGAACCTGTGTGGTGGGTCCATAGCCGGGACAGTGGTGGACGATGGGCTGGCCGCGCACCGCGGCACCAGCTGGAGTGGCATCGCTGGTACGAGCTGGTTCAAGGTCGGTGGTGATGGTGTGGACGTGGTTTTGCGCCGACCCATCGCTACGGAGAACTCCCCGCCCCCACCGGCTGGTGTGACCGTCGAGGTTCATGGCACGTGGTTGTGCCGGCGTGGCATCGGGTATGTCGGATCCTGGTTGATGTCCAGGTTCTGTCCGCAATCGGTTTCGCTCGTGCGCCGAGGCATTCCGAGCTGTGGATAATGCTGACGGCCTCGCCGCGTCTCGTCACCGATCTTCGACGCGCTGTGCTCGTCCGCGCCGATCAGATTGCTCCCGATGAGCTCGGCAGGTGTTTCTCGGCATGTTGGGAAGCCGCCTGTCAGGGGCGTGTAGAACGATCGGTCCTGCCGCCTCTCCCGCCCGTTCTCCGTCGCCCGAAACTCCTCCACCCGGGTCGTTTGGAAGTCCGGTGGACCGGATTCTCGATCATGCTTCCATGGGCGCGCGCAAAAAGACGTTCTGTTGCCGCGGACGTGCGTTCTGTTGCCGCTGCCTGGATTGCCACCGAGGTGGTTCGAAAACATTCTCCCGCTGGTTCGGCCTGGCGCGGCCGGGTCGTGGTCCCCGCCGGGCTGCCGGCGGGCCTCGGCGAGGGCGCCCGCGGCGCCGCTGTCCCGGCGATTCTGTCCCAGCACCACTGCCAAGCACAGATGACCCTGCACCGCTGTCCCTGCGCGGAGTGACTGATCGGGCCGGACTGGTCGGGGCGCCACCGGCCAGGTTCATGATCGAATTTTGCTCGACCGGATGGACGGGGGCGCCGCGGTGGTTGTTCCACCGCGGCGCCCGGGCATCCTGACAGATCATCGCGACCGGCAACGCCCCCGCGTCCATAGCGCCGTCCCGAGGTCAGTGCAATATGCCAGCGACGTTGTCGACGCGTCCGGTGCGGTGGAAGTCACCCGTTCAATCCAGCCAGTTTCCAGGAGCGCGACGGGATATTTCGTCCACCTGAAATCACGGAATCTCCGTGGCCTTCGCGTGGTCGCATCGTCATCTTTTTGCTGAGGAGCAGGCAGAGGCTGTTTGATATTTCTGTCACACCACGACCACCCAACGGCAGTGATGGAGTCATGTTCTCTTCATGTGAGCGTGGTGGCTCCCCGCAGGAGCCCCTTGATGCGGTGCGGAGTACGGTGCCTGAACAGGCGTCGACCCGCCCTCGCCCCACCGACCCCGTTCTGGTGGGCGTGATCCCCGGACAACCGGTCCCGCCCGAGCAAGGTCCGGGTGATCCGTCAGCTCCACGTGACAGCGCCGAGGGAAGGAGGCCCGTGCCGCCGGACACACTCCAGCTCGCCATCCCCGGTGCACTGGTTTCGGTCCGCGCGGCGCAGGAGTCCGGGACGCTGATCGCCGACCGCATCGGATGGCAACGGGCCGTCCTGGGGGCGGAGCTGCCGTCCGCCGCCAAGCTGGTTGCCTGCACCTTGGCCAGCCACATCGCCGAGGCACCCCCGGGCGTGCCGGACGGTGCGGCCGTGAGCGGGCCGGGGCTGCGCATGCTCATGGAGCAGACCGGTTACAGCCGGACCCATGTTCAGCGGCAGGTGTCGCGGCTGCGTCGAGAGGGCTGGCTGACGACGGTCGCCCGTCCGTCCGCCGGACGCACCACCCGGTTCGCCCTGACCATCCCTGCTGCGGCTGTGCGCTGCGGCCTCGTCCGGCTGGTCGAGGCCGCTGAGACAGTCGTCGGCGGGTACGGCGCACCCTACGGCCAGGCATCTGGCGGGCCCGCATCTGAAGGGCCCGCGTCTGAAGGGCATGGCAGCCGATACGACGCGGATGATGGCGGCTTCGGTCACCCGGGGGACGGCGGTCCGGATTCCGGCGGAACCGGCACGGCAGACGGTGACTCCGGCGGGGGTGGCACGCGCCGACCTCGCGGCCGTGCGGCCCGCGCCGGCGCGCGCACCAGAAGCACGGCCAGCCGCCGCACCCGCGCGATGGCCACTGTGGGTAGTAGCGCTGTGGGTAGTAACGGTGTGGGTAGTAGTGCAGTGGGTAGTAGCGCAGTGGGAAGTGACCCGGTTGGCAGTGCCACGGCGGCCGGCGATGCCCCCCGCCGTGCCGACGATGGTCCCGGCGACGACATCATCGTCGATGTCATCGTCGGCGCCCCAGAATCTGCGTCTGACCCCAGCCCGGTGTCCCCTTCCGGTCCGGTGTCGGCTGATTCCGCGCCTGCATCGGCCTCTGGCGCGGCAGCGACGTATCCCAACGCTGTGCATCCGCAGGCTGACCCTGTGTATCCCCGGGTGGAATCTGCGCCTTCGTACGCGGCAGCGGCCAGCGCGACGCGTGCGAGCGTCGATGGCCTGCGCGTCGAGTCCGTCGATTCCGAGCACGTTGATGCCCCGACGACGCACATTGATTCCCCGACCGCGCAGGCCCCGGCCATGCATGGCCTGGCGGCGCCCGCCGACGATGCCCATCCCGCAGCTGTCAGGGCCGAGCCCGCAGAGACCGAGCCCGCAGAGACCGAGCCCGCAGAGACCCAGGCCGCAGAGACCCAGGCCGTAGGGACCGGCGACACCGGCGCCGAGGACGAGTTGGCGGACGATCCCGCGGCGCCGAGTATCCCGCTGCCCCCGCCACCGCCGGCTCCGATGACCCTTGCGGCCACACAGGTCATCAACGTCCTGGCAAACGCCATGCGTCGGCCGACCTCCGACTACCTCGAGATCTTCGGCAAACTGCAGGTCATCTTCGACGAGGACAACTGGGACCCGGTCACGCTGGCCCTGCACCTCGTCCACATCATCAGTACCGGCGTGCTGGTCGGTGACGGCGACGAGATCGACAATCTCTCCTGGCGCCTCGACCGGCTCCCGCGTTCCTCGGCGGAGTGCGAGTGCCGGTCCTGCCTCGAGCAGCGGGCCGAGAAGCATCGGTCGGCGGCAGGGTACTCGGCGACGTCCTCGGGCGCAGTGGGCACAGGCGGCGGGCGGCCCGGCCAGTCGGAACCGGGTGGCATGAGGACCGGCGGGTTCCGGCCGACGGGAACCAGGCCTGCCGGGATGCGCGCTGGGGGGATCCGGGCCGGTGGGTCCAAATACGCGAACGTCGGCGCGCGGGCCGAATCGATTCGTGGCGGCGGGGCGATGCGTGGTGGGCCGGCTGGGGGCGAGATGCCAGTGAACGAATCCCGGGCCGTCGAGATCCCGCGACCTCCGCTGGAGGCGATCGAGCGCGCAGCCCAGGCCGCCCAGGAGGCCCGGCTCCGCGAACGCGCGACCGCCGACGGCGCTGCCTGACCGGTCCTGACCGGGATTTCACCCCGGGACGACGACGGGCGGGCATGTCCGTTGGGATCATCGCGGGTCGGTCGGTGTTGCGTCCCGGCCCGGCCGGCGCATCATGGTGGTCAGCGGCGAGCGCGGTGGGTGGCGAGCATGGCTGCGGGTGGCGGATATGGCTGACGACGCATGTGCCGAACCAGAGGGTGCCGAACCAGAGGGTGCCGAGTCGGAGGGCGCGGAGTCAGGTGGCGGCAAGTCAGGTGGCGTAGGCGTGGATGACGGCCGGTCTGCCGATGTGATCGTGGTCGGCAGCGGCTTCGGGGGAAGCGTGAGTGCCCTGCGCCTGGCGGAGAAGGGCTATCGGGTCCTCGTCATCGAGGCGGGGCGGCGCTTCACCCCGCAGACTCTGCCGCGCACCAGCTGGGACCTGAGACGGTACCTGTGGATGCCGCGGCTTGGCTGCCGGGGGATCCAGAAGATCACCTGGCTTGGCCGGGTGCTCGTGCTGTCCGGCACCGCGGTCGGCGGCGGTTCCATGGTCTACGCGAACACCCTGTACCGCCCGCTTGACGCCTTCTACACCGACCCGCAGTGGCGGGACGTCACGGACTGGCGGGCCGAACTCGCACCGTTCTACGACCAGGCCGAACGGATGCTGGGAGTGACGGCCAACCCGACGACGACCTACGCCGACGAGGTGTTCCGCAGCGTTGCCGGGGAGATGGGGGTGGGCGCGACCTGGGCACCGTCCCGCGTCGGCGTCTTCTTCGGCCGCGACGGGCGCCAGGAACCGGGCGTCACCGTGCCCGACCCGTACTTCGGCGGCGTGGGCCCGAACCGTACTGGCTGTGTCGAGTGCGGCGAGTGCATGACCGGATGCCGCCGGGGCGCCAAGAACACGTTGGACCGCAACTACCTGTGGCTCGCCGAACAGGCCGGCGCCCGCATCCTCGCCGACACCACCGTGACCGGGTTGCGCCCCCGCCTGGACGGCGGCTACGAGATCGACACCGTCAGCAGGGGCAGTGGGGGCGGTCGCGGCCGCCGCTGGGCTCGTGCCGGACGACGGACGCTGAGCGCGGACCAGGTCGTGCTGGCCGCTGGCGCTCTCGGCACCCAGCGGCTGTTGCACGCCGCGCGGGAACAGGGCGACCTGCCCGGGCTTTCCGCGCGGCTGGGCGAGCTGACCCGCACGAACTCCGAGTCGATTCTCGGCGCGAGCCGCACCCACCCCGACCGCCGGATCACCCGTGGCGTCGCGATCACATCGTCGTTCTACCCGAATGACCACACGCACGTGGAGCCCGTGCGCTACGGCCGGGGCAGCAACCTGATGGCCCTGCTCAGCACGGCGATGACCGACGGCGAGGGGCGGTTGCCACGCTGGGTGAAAGTCCTGCGTGAGCTGGCCGTCCACCCGCACCGGGCCCTGGCGCTGTCCCTGCCGTGGCGCTGGTCCGAGCGGACGATGATCGTCTTGGTGATGCAGGCCCAGAACAACTCGCTGACAGTCCGGCTGCGCCGTGGCCCGTTCGGCCTGCGCTGGCTGACCAGCCGGCAGGGCCACGGGGATCCGAACCCGTCCTGGATTCCGGCGGGCAACGACGCGGCCCGCCTGGTCGCTGACCGGCTCGGCGGCTATCCCGCCGGGTTCATCGGCGAACTGGCCAACGTGCCGGTGACGGCGCACATCCTCGGCGGCGCGGTCATCGGCGCCGATCCTTCCCGGGGCGTCATCGATCCCTATCACCGGGTGTACGGCCACGCCGGGTTGCATGTGGTCGACGGGGCCGCCGTCTCGGCGAACATCGGAGCGAACCCGTCGCTCACCATCACCGCCCAGGCCGAACGGGCCATGGCGTTCTGGCCGAACAGGGGGGACACGGATCCTCGTCCGCCGCTGGGCACGCCCTACCGCCGGGTCGACCCGGCGCCGGGCGGGCCCCCCCCCCCCCCCCCCCGCGACCGCAGGACCGGACATAATGATCATGGTGAGCAAGTGCGGATGCTGACGGTAGCGGTCCCATGTGAAAATTG
>NZ_JALKFZ020000065.1 GCF_023243075.1 Frankia sp. AiPa1
ACGCGTCAACTAATCCTCCTTCCGTGATGCCCCCTATTCTAGTAGGGGGCACTGTCCGGAAGAAAAGAGGCACCTCACCTTCACCCGACCCGCCGCCTCACCACAGCCCGGACAGCACACCGCCACCGATGACACCGTCACCACACGCACACGACCCCCGACACGGTCACCGTCCGCCTCGAACGAAGCGCCTACCATCCCGTCCTACGCAAGGCCGCCATCCCCGATACCGCCATCCCCTGGTGGGGCGGACGCACCCTGCACTTCGAGTACACCTGAGTCGAGGTTGCGCCGAACCTCCTGCGTGGAAATCGGCGTTAGTCCTGGTTGGCGAGGAGCCGGGCAGCAGCTTTGGGGTCCATGAGGTTGGACCAGGCCTGTTCGGCGGGCAGGAGGTGGCGTTCGGGAAGGGCGTACTCGGGGAACCAGCCGTCGGCGGCGCAGCCCGGGACGCGGGAGAGGATCACGGCCGTCAGCTCGGTGGGGACGGATCCGGTGATCCGGACCGCGACGTAGGTCTCGTGGCCGTGGTCGGCGCGGACGATCAGGCCGAGCCGGAAGCCAGAGAGGTCGACCGCGTGCTCGTGGCCGTCGCGCAGGGAGCCACGGATGAGGTCGTGGATGGCGGTGTCGAGACGTTTCGCGAGCCTGGTCCCGGCTTCCAGGAGGTAGCGGTCCTGGTCGTCCTGTCCCGGGAGCGGATGCCGACTGTGGGTGTCGGTGGTCAGTGGCTTGTCATGCTCGGCGTTGTAGCGCTGCCGGGCGGCGCGGGCCTGTGCGTGCAGCGCCCTCCCAGTCGCCGACGCCGCCGAGCTGTTCGATCCGCTCCGCCGATAGCCCGGTCAGCGCGGCCACGCTCGCGGACAGGGAGCCGTCGAGGATCTTCATGGAGGTGACCAGGCCCTGGCGGACCTCCTCGCGGCGCTGGTCAAGGTAAGTCCTGACCGCCTCGGCGACGAAGTCCTTCTTCGACATGCCGAGGAAGTGCGCGGCCTGTGAGATCAGCTCGTCCGTCGCCGGGTCGACCTTCAGCGGCGCCTGACGACGTGCTCCGACTGTGGTCATGACATCCACCTCCCTCCTGCCGTGGTACCTAAGTACCTCAGGGTGGGGCCTGCATGTACTCGACAGACCACGCCGTGGTCGACCAAGGCGGCGACGCCCCGCTCGATGGTGAGGACCCGGCCGTTCAGATCGGATCGGCCTAGACCAGCGAGTTTCCCGCGTCGTGCGCCGGAGTCCGCCGCGAGGCGTACGAGCAGCAGTGCCTGTTCGGCGGCGAACAACACCCGTGCCGGTCCGGCGTGATCGGGGTGGGCGCGAACGTCGCGTTCGGCGGCGGTGACCTTGGCCTGCGCGGTTCGTAAAAGCTGGTGGACCTCGTCGACGGTGTGGTCGCAGTGCGGCGCCGGCGTGGCGCTTGGCGCGCGCCTCCAGGTAGCGCCCGGCGAGCAGGAAGACCACGACGGCGGAGGCGCGCCCTGACCTCCGATGCGGGCCCGAAGGAGCCTCCAGCGCGCCAATCGTTGGGTGAGCCGCGGCACGCGACCGCGGCGGTCCACGCAATCCCTCCATGCGTGTGGACCTGGACGGTCAGCGCCGGATCAGGTGCGAGGGTGGTACCGGTGATGGCCCCCTGGTTCGGGCGAGGGCCATCACCGGCCGGAGCTGGGCGCGCGACTACCCTCGCGATTCAGCCGACGTTCAGGGTGAGTGCAGCGGTGTGCAGGGTTCCCGCGGTCTCGAACTGCAGGAACAGTCGCCATGCCCCCGGGCGGGGGAGTTCGGCCGCGAACGACAGGGTCGGTCCGCCATGGTCGCCGTTGGCCTTGCCCTGTGGGTGCAGGTGCGCGAAGGCCAGGTCCCCCGCGTGCACGGCGGTGAGATGCGCATAGGTGTCCAGGTAGGGCTGCAGATCGGTGACCGGCATGCCGTTCCTGGTGATGGTGACGATGAGCGTGTGGGTCATGCCTGCCATCGGCATGCCCCCGGCGGTGGAGACGGCGAGGGTGTAGCCATCCACCGTCGTCGTGTCCGAAGCCGGTGCCGGTGCGATCGTCGCCGCCGTCCCGGGGAGGGTGACGGGTTGGCTGAGCACCAGGGGAACGTCCTTGCCTGCGATCTGGGCCGTGAACGAGGTGTAGACCTGATAGGTACCGGCGGGCGTCGCGGCGAGGTTCGCCGTCCAGGTGCCGTCGGCGGCCATGGTCGGATGCACGTGCTGGAAGCCGGTGAGGTCGGACCGGATCAGGTAGAGATGCATCAGCTTGGTCTGGTCCGGGGCGAACGTAGTGATTGGTATTCCGTCGGTGCCGCGGATCTGAAACCGAAACGTGTCGGGCTCGTTTGCGGGCAGAGTTGTCGACGTCGGGGCGAATCGCAGCCCCGAGGCCTCCGCGGACAGCCCGTCGTCCGCGGCCATGTCGTGCGCGCCGGAGCCCATTCCCGGCATGGACGTGGTCGGCATGGAGGCCATGGCCGGCGAGGAGGTGGGATGCATTCCGGTTGTCATGGGCATCGCCGACGCGTTGGTGGAGCCTGCGCCGCAGGCAGCGATTGTGAGAGCGACGGCGCCGGCCAGGGCGGTGGTGGCCAGGAATCTACGGCGATCGAGGGGCAGTGCGGGCATGGGGTCTGAAGTCTTCCGGTGAGAGCACGCCGGCGGCGTGCGGAACAATGTGATCGGACGGCGAAGCCGTCCGATCACGTCCGGGAGACGCAGAGATCGTGGAGGAGGATGGGGCCGAAGCGCGGTGGGCCACGACGGTGCGGACCATGCCCGGTCGCGAGCCGCAACCAGGGCAGGAGCGGGACTGCGACGCAGAGCAGACCGAGCACGAGCAGATCGAGCAGCGTGTTCACGTCGGGGGGCGGCGGAGTGGACAGACATGGTGTGCCACCCATGTCGCCGACGGCGGGCGAGCCGTCCGCGTGCAGGGCCGTACCGGACGAGACGAACTTCCCCTCAGCGTTCCACGCCGGATCGTGATGGCTCATGCCTGCGGAGGCGGGAACGGTTCGGTCACCGGCCATCGTCTCCCGGCATGTCGCCGTGGCGGGTAGAACGTGCATGACGGCAAGCCCGGCGAGCAGCATCCAGACAGCGATCAGACGTCCGCGCGTCGATGCTGCCCCGCGCTCCACCAGCCTCCCTCCACCCCCGTCGCCGTCATCTGGTTCCGCCAGTCTGCGTCCTCGACCATCGTAGGAGAAGGATCCCGGGCACTATGGGAGGGCCGTGGCTCTTTCCGCGAGCACGGGTTGGCACCGCCCCGGCAACGACAACGGACCACACCGCCACGACCCGACCAGCAATCAACATCAACAAGGTGGAGTGGTCACTCCGAATACCGACCCACCCGCTACCAGAAACACTGCGCAACCACCCGCCGAGCCCGCAGATGCCTCAACCCCGCCTAACTTCGAAGGGCGCAGCCTCATAAGCCCTCTCTATCGAGCAAGTGATCTTCTGTCTTGGACAGGAGGCCGCCGCAGCTGACACAACTAGTCGGTGTGAACCATGACTTGGAGGACGCAGTGACCACCGATTCCCCCACGCCCACCCGTGGTGCCGAAGGACGTGTCTGGCTGATCACCGGTGCGTCGGCCGGCTTCGGACAGGCCATCGCGCAGGCTGCGCTGGCCGCGGGAGACACCGTCATCGCCACCGCCCGCCGCCCGGAGACGCTCGACGACCTGATCGCCGCCCACCCGGACCGCGCGGTGGCCGTGCAGCTGGACGTCACTGACAACGCCCGTATCGCCGACGTGGTCGCGGAGGCCATCCTCTGGTACGGACGGATCGACATCCTGGTCAACAACGCGGGCCACGGTCTGGTGGGCGCCGTCGAGGAGACCACCGACCGCGAGCTGCGGGACCTGATGGACGTGCACTTCTTCGGCCCGACCGCGCTGGTGCGCGCCGTACTGCCGCACATGCGCAAGCAGAATTCGGGCGCCGTCGTGCAGATGAGCAGCTTCGGCGGTCAACTGTCCGTCGCGGGATTCGGCGCCTACTCGGCGACCAAGTGCGCCCTTGAGGGCCTGTCCGAGGCGCTCGCCCAGGAAGTGGCGCCGCTGGGCATCAAGGTGTTGATCGTCGAGCCCGGCGCCTTCCGTACCCGCTTCTTCGGCGACGCCCTGCGCGAGTCGGACTCCCTGCAGGCGTACGAAGCGACCGTGGGTCCCACCCGCGCCGGCATCGGCGTGGCGCACGGCCATCAGCCCGGTGATCCCGCCAAGGCCGCCGCGGCGATTCTCGCCGCCCTCGACACCGACAAGGCTCCGCTGCGTCTGCCGCTGGGCAACGACTCTCTGGACGCCCTCAAGGGCCACCTGGACAGCGTCCGTGACGAACTGCTGGCCTGGGAGTCGGTCGGCCGCGACGTCGATTTCGACGAGTGATCCTGCTTGCCCACGACCGTCTGAACGCAGGCGCAGGTCTGCGCGGGGTCGGTATAGGACTTCCAGCGGACGATCCTCCCGTTCCGCACCGTCAGCCACTGGATGAACTCGATCACGAACACCTGGCCCGTCTCCTTGACGGTCGCCCGCTCGTGGATCACGCCCATCGCATGCTCCCCGTCGACGACGAGGTCGAGCAGTTTCTCCTCGTCGATGTCGACGAGGCCGGTGAATATCTTGAAGCGGAAGCTCCGGTGCGTGCGCTCACCGAGGAAGAGGCTCGGCGGGTCCTCGCGGTTGCCCTCGTCGACCGGATGGCCGCGCTGTGGCTGGTGCTGCTGGCGCTCGGCCTGTGCAAGGGGGAAGCGCTCGCGCTGCGCTGGGAGGCGCTCGACCTCGACGCCGGCACCGTCGCCGTGGTGCGCAAGCAGCGACGCCGCAAGGCAGGGATCGACCCGGAAACCGGCCGGCAGCGCTGGGAACTGGTCGAAGAGGAAGACCTCAAGACGAAGGGTTCAAAGGCGGTCCTCGTACTGCCCGCAATGGTCGTCACGATGCTCCGCGCGCACAAGCAGCGGCAGGACGCGGCGAAAGCCGAGCTCGACGCCAAGGCCGAAGAGGTGGCAAAGGACCTGGCGGCGCTCGCCGGTAGGGACCCTGGGTCTCCGGCCGACCTGGAGATCATCCGGTGGGCTGATCCGGGCTTGGTCTTCACCACCGCGGTCGGGCGCCGGATCGACCCGCGCAACGTCAACCGGCGGTGGGACGCGGTGTGCGAGCGGGCGCAGGTGGGACACACCCGCGTCCACGACATCCGGCACACCGCAGCTACCATGTTCTTCCGGGCCGGCGTCGACCTGAACGAGATCCGCGCCCTGCTCCGGCACACCCGCCTTGCCACGACCGCCGACATCTACGTCGCCTTCCTGGAAGACGTCCGGCGCGGAACGGCCAGCAGCTTGCACGACATCCTCACCCGGCTTCAGAACCCGGCCGAAACTACAGAGAGTGATGATCTGGCGGGGCGCTGCCTGAGGTGCCCGGCAGTACTGCCGAGGCAATGGCAGTACTCGGGTCCGGAAAGCGGCAGAGCCCCGCACCTTGGATGGGGGTGCGGGGCTCTGACTGTCTCAACCGTGCGTGCCCCTCATGGAGCGACTTTCGAGCGAGACATTCCGGACAGAACTAAATCAATTGTACCGGAAATCACTGAACGTGAACACCGATGTACCCGAGGCTACGGAACCGGCGAAGGCGCGTACCTGCCGCTGCGGGTGCGGCGAAGCCGTGGGACCGTCTCGCCATTTCGTGAGCCAGGCTCATCAGGTGGTGTGGCTGCGGACGCAGAGGTATTTTGGGGTGAACCATAATCTGCAAGGGGGTGCCGCTGACGCTGCCGAAGGCGCGAGCAAAGCATAGAATAATGGCTATACCAAGCCAACATCCAAGAATTACAAGGCTTGGCGGTGCCTCATCCGCGAGCAACAATGTATGTCATGGAAGCAAAGCGCCGACCCCTCAGCCGAGAGGCAAAACGACATCCCCGGCATGGACGCGATGGGGTGTATGCCTTTGACGTCAAACACTGGCTTATCGGCTGGGGGTTGACACAGATCACCGTGATCTGGCAGGAAGGCGGATGGCGCCTGAAGGATACACAGCGGGCAGCACTCGGGGAGATCCATGCCGCGCTGAAGGACCTTCACCTCGAAGTATGCGATGGGAGTAAGGAGAACTGTCCGGCCTGGGTGGGTGAGAGGGGAGAGTTTCGGGCAGGCGGCGGAAGAGGGGCTACGGAACCGCGTGGGTATGGGGCGTGAACACGGCTGTGTCAGACTAGGGCATCTGCAAGCGCGGGGCGAATTTCATCGAGCCAACCATCCAGCGGCTTGATAGGCCACCCGGAATAGGTGGCGAATAGCCTTATAGCGTGGTGGAAAGCAAGGGCCGCTGTAGCGGTGAGCCGGGCGAAATACTCGTCATCATCGGCTACGCCAACCTGATAGTCTTTCCGGCCATCGGGACGGGTGGTTGCCACAAGCAGTTCCTGTATCGCGTGGGCGGTGGGATGGGCGGCAGCACACAGGTACTTGTAGAGACTCTTGCCGAAGGCACGGTCTTCGACGATGACGCCAAAGCCCGCAATTGCTTTATCCGTATGAGGCCTCCGCTCACCAGCGAGCTTGACGATATCGCCACTCTCTTCACCGTATTCGATTTCACTTCTGTAGAAAATCTTCTTCGCTTGCGCGTCCCGAAGGTTATATTCTTCGTTTGCGCGCTCCCGGTTTTTGGAGTCGCCAAAACTTGACGCGACTCCATACCATGATCTAGAACTTGCGAGCCCCTCAAGCTGCCCGCGGGCTATCCGCTTGCGAGCGTTGCCAACACGCGGGTCAAGGATCCAGCTTGCGTACGCGAGGTGTTCAACGGTGCTACGGACTATCGCGGGCGCGGTAAGAGCCAGCTCGTCGGAGCCTGTCATGATTTCCGTGTATGCCGGAGGTGGACGGCCTACATGCGTTTTCTCGTGATGTGCCTGGTCAGGCTA
>NZ_JALKFZ020000066.1 GCF_023243075.1 Frankia sp. AiPa1
AGTAGGTCGCCGCCGGACTTATACAGGTTGTGGGGCTGTCCCGTTTTCGGGGCGGCCCTTCACCTGTTTCTGGGATTCTCCGCCTGGGGCCTGCCGGTGCGCTCGCCGCGCCGCAGTGGATGCTGACGGTACCGATCTCCTCGCTTCAGGTGATATTTTCGACCGAATCCCAAGATCGGGTGGCGCCCAACTAGGTGGACGTCCTACTGTCGGAGGACGGAACATCGGTTGTGTGGGCCCGACTGGCCCGCACCCGCTTCAGCGGAGGCGCCGCGATGCCATCCCTCGATCAGCACGTTGCGCCGGTCACCGTCCCCTCGGCTGCCGGCCAGTCGGTCACGAACCCGTCCGCGCATGTGGGCCCGCGTGCTGTCGGCGCGCTCCAGATCGGGACGGACGGGCTGCACGTACCGGTTCATCCGGTTCGCATCGTCACGGCGGCCGCGCTGTTTGACGGGCACGACGCGGCGATCAACATCATGCGGCGGCTACTGCAGGCCCAGGGCGCGGAGGTCATCCATCTGGGTCATGACCGCAGCGTGGACGAGATCGTGACGGCCGCGATACAGGAAGACGTCCAGGGCGTGGCGATCTCGTCGTACCAGGGCGGCCACGTCGAGTACTTCAGCTATCTGGTGCAGCGGCTGCGGGAGCGCGGCGCGGGCCACGTCCGGGTGTTCGGCGGTGGCGGCGGGGTGATTGTCCCTGCGGAGATCGAACTCCTGCAGTCCCGTGGTGTGACCAAGATCTTTTCTCCGCAGGATGGGCAGGCCATGGGGCTCGCCGCGATGATTAACACGATCATTCGGCTGTGCGACATGGACCTTGCTGCGGACGGTCCGAGGATCGAGGAGATCGTCGAGGGCCAGCAGGGTGCGCTCGCCCGGGCCATCACGGTGCTGAGCGGCGAGCGGTCCGACAACGGGCACGCCACCGAGCTTGCCGCGGCACTGCGGGCGCAGGCGTTGCGGTGTCCGCCGATGCCGGTCCTGGGAATCACGGGTACCGGCGGCTCGGGAAAGTCCTCGCTCACCGACGAGTTGCTCCGGCGCTTCCAGCAGGACCAGGGCGGCCGGCTGCGGATCGCTGTTCTGGCTGTCGATCCGTCCCGGCGGCGCGGCGGCGGTGCGCTGCTCGGCGACCGGATTCGCATGAACGCTTTGGCCGCCACGACCACTGCCGCGACCCCCGCACCCGCGCCCTTGGCCGCCGACGTCACCGGCGCGAATCCGGACGCGGGAGCCGGCGTAGTGCCTGCTGGACCGGTCTTCTTCCGCTCGCTGGCGACCCGCGGTGCCGGCAGCGAGATCCCCGCCTCGGTGCGGGAAAGCATCGTTGCCTGTCGGGCCGCGGGCTATGACCTGGTGATTCTCGAGACGCCCGGCATTGGCCAGGGCGACGCGGCGGTCGCCGAACACAGCGACGTCGCCCTGTACGTGATGACACCCGAGTACGGCGCCGCGTCCCAGCTGGAAAAGATCGAGATGCTCGATGTGGCGGATGTCGTCGCGGTGAACAAGTTCGAGCGTCGGGGTGCTGAGGACGCCCGCCGCGACGTGGCCCGCCAGCTGCTGCGCAACCGGGAGGCGTTCGACCGCACCTGGGCGGACATGCCGGTCTTCGGAACGTCCGCGGCCCGGTTCCACGACGACGGCGTGACCGCGCTCTACCAGCATCTGCTCGGGCTGCTGCGGGAGCGTGGCCTGCGGGCCGCCGGGCCGGGCGCGCTGGCGCCGGTGGACATCCATGCCTCCAGCGGGCTGCGTACCCTCATCCCGCCGGCACGGGCCCGCTACTTGGCGGAGATCGCCGACACCGTGCGGGCCTACCACCGGGAAACAGACCGGCAGGCCCAGCTCGCCCGGCACTGCCAGCATCTCGCCACCGCCGAGGTCGCCATCGACGCCGAGATCGCCACGAGCCTCGGGGGGCCGCGCGGTACCGGCGCCGTGCCCGCGTCCGAGCCTGGGCCGTCGGCCGCCGCGGGGACTGTGTCCGCGGCCGCTGTCGGGGCTCCGGCGTCGGGGGGAGGCGGGGATACGGGGTTCATCGAGGCCGGGCTTGTGCGGCGGCTGCGGGAACGGGCCGAGGCCGATCTGGAGCCATGGGCGAGGGAACTCCTGGCCCAGTGGCCACGGACCGTTGCGGAACGTCGGGCTGACGAGCTGACGTATCAGGTCCGCGGCCGGGATGTGCACACGCCGCTGTGGCGCACGACGCTTGCCGGCAGTCGGGTTCCGCGGGTGGCGGTGCCGGACATCGACGACGATGCCAGCCTGCTGCGATTTCTCCGCCGGGAGAACCTGCCGGGAGCCTTTCCGTACACGGCGGGGTGCTATCCGTTTCGACGGGTCGGAGAGGCCCCCGCGCGGATGTTCGCCGGGGAGGGCGATCCGGCGCGGACGAACCGACGGTTCCACCTGCTGTCCGCCGGCTCGCCGGCGACTCGGCTGTCCACCGCCTTCGACTCGGTGACGCTGTATGGCCGCGATCCCGCCGCCCCCCCGGACATCTATGGCAAGATCGGCACGTCGGGGGTGTCGGTCGCGACGCTGGACGACATGTCGGCGCTGTTCGAGGGCTTTGACCTGTGCGACCCGGCGACCAGTGTGTCCATGACGATCAACGGGCCGGCGCCGGCCATCCTCGCCATGTTCCTCACCACGGCGATTGATCAGCAGCGTGACGCGTTCACGGCCGCGAACGGTCGCGCGCCCGACGACGCCGAGGGGGAGGAGATCGCCGCACGGGCGCTTTCCACCGTCCGCGGCACCGTGCAGGCGGACATCCTCAAGGAGGATCAAGGGCAGAACACCTGCATCTTCTCCACCGACTTCGCACTGCGGGCGATGGCCGACGTACAGGAATGGTTCATCGCCCATAATGTCCGGAACTTCTACTCCGTCTCGATCTCCGGATATCACATCGCCGAAGCCGGGGCGAATCCCATCACCCAGCTGGCGTTCACGCTGGCGAACGGTTTCACCTATGTCGAGGCCTATCTGGCCCGCGGAATGCGCATCGACGACTTCGCCCCGAACCTGTCGTTCTTCTTCTCGAACGGAATGGACGCGGAGTACACGGTGATCGGGCGGGTGGCCCGCCGGCTGTGGGCGGTGGCCATGCGCGACCGGTACGGCGCCGGTGCCCGCTCCCAGATGCTCAAATACCACGTCCAGACCTCCGGGCGCTCGCTGCACGCCCAGGAAATGGACTTCAACGACATCAGAACCACACTGCAGGCGCTGTGTGCCCTCTACGACAACTGCAACAGCCTGCACACCAACGCCTACGACGAGGCAGTGACCACGCCGACGGAAAGCTCGGTGCGCCGCGCTCTCGCCATTCAGATGATCATCGGCGAGGAGTGGGGCCTTTCGGCCAACGAGAACCCGCTGCAGGGCTCGTTCGTGGTCGACGAACTCACCGACCTCGTCGAGGAGGCGGTGCTTGCCGAGTTCGAACGGATCAGCGACCGTGGCGGCGTGCTGGGCGCGATGGAGACCGGTTACCAGCGCGGCCGGATCCAGGACGAGTCGATGCTCTACGAGCGGCGCAAGCACGACGGAAGCCTGCCGATCATCGGAGTAAACACGTTCCGGGCCCAGTCGCCCCCCGCGGGCGCCGATTCCGACGACACCGGTCAGGCGGGCGGGCGGCCCCTGGAACTCGCCCGAGCGACCGAGACGGAGAAGCGCTCCCAGCTCGATCGACTGGGCGCCTTCCAGCGCCAGCACGCGGCCGAGTCCGGGCCGGCACTGGCCCAACTACGCACCGCCGCCGCCGGCGACGGAAACGTCTTCGCCGCTCTGATGAACGCGGTGCGGGTGTGCTCGCTGGGCCAGATCACTGACGCGTTCTTCGACGCCGGAGGGCAATATCGTCGCAATGTGTAATTCCAGTCACCGAGAGGTGGAGGGGGGCGACGCGTAATCCGCCGACACTGCTGAATCTTTGCCTACGGGTCCGTCCTGGGGTGCAATGGACGCTGACCGTCGGCCGTGACGGTCCCCGACCGGCGGTCGGGCGGGAGACCTCCCCCCAAACGCAGGAGCGACCGAAGCCGTGGCCACCCCCAAACCGCTGCCCACCGATCCCATCGCGGAGGCCCGGCGGCACTGGGTCGCCCATGGCTGGGGTGAGGTTGCGGACGGTATGGCGGCGGTCACCTCGCTGATGCGGGCGCAGCAGATCGTGCTTGCCCGGGTCGACGAGGTTCTCCGTCCCCTGGACCTGACCTTCGCGCGCTACGAGCTGCTCATGCTGCTGTTGTTCTCCCGGCGCGGCTCACTGCCGCTGAACAAGATTGGAAGTCGGCTGCAGGTCCATCCGACCAGCGTCACCAGCGCCGTCGACCGGCTGGAGGCCCGCGGGCAGGTCCGGCGCAACCCGCATCCCACGGACCGGCGGGCCATCCTCGCCGAGATCACCGAGGAGGGGCGGGCCACCGCTCTCGCCGCGACGCAGAAGCTCAACGACATCGTCTTCGCCGACCCGGGCCTGGGTGACGGCGGCGTGCGCACCCTCATCGCGCTGCTCACGGACCTGCGTCGGGCCGCCGGCGACTTCTGAAGCCCAACCGCCGGGCCGCCACGGCTCGCGGCCCACCACGTCAGCTCGCTCGCGACCGGCGCGCTCTTCGCCGACCACGGCCGACCACACAGGACACCGACCACAGGACACCGACCACAGGACATCGATGCCGCCCCCGCTGCCCGCCTCCTTCCGAGCCTGGCCCGATCCCGATCTCTCTACGCTTACGCCCACCGCCGAGAGCCGGTCCCGGCACAGACCGCCCCAGGACGGGCAGGCACATCACGGGCAGGCACATCACGGGCGCAGTCGGAGCATCCGGGCCGCAGGGCACGGGCATCGAGGAGGCGACGGGCTGGTGCTGCTCGGCGGGTCGCCGCTACGCCTGGTCACGCTCTCGGCCGGCGGGCGGCGGGCGTTCGCGGCGCTGCGTGGCGGAGCCACCGTAGGGGCGGCCGGGCCCGGGGCGGACGTCCTGGGTCGTCGGCTGGTCGAGGCCGGACTCCTGCATCCCCTCCCGCCGCCGCAGGACCCCGCCCGGGACCGGATCACCGCGGTCGTCCCGGTCCGCGACGGCGAAGGCCGGATCGGCCCGCTGGTCGCGGCGCTGCGCGGCGAGTGCGCCGAGGTCATCGTCGTCGACGACGGCTCCCGGGACGAGACCGCGGCACAGGCCGAGGCGGCGGGTGCCCGGGTCCTGCGACACGACCGCTCGCGGGGGCCGGGGGCGGCACGCACCACCGGCAGCCGGGCCGCCGGCACCGACCTGATCGCCTTCTGCGACGCGGACGTCCATCCCGTCCCCGGCTGGTTGGATCGGCTGGCGGTACATCTCGCCGATCCGGCGGTCGTCGCGGTTGCGCCGAGGGTCTCCTCTCCCGTGCCGCCAGGCCGGCCTGCGGGCCTGCGCCACCGATACGAGGCGGACCGCTCGCCCCTTGACCTCGGGGCCCGTGGCGCGGCGGTCCATCCCGGCAGTCGGGTGTCCTACGTGCCGACGGCGGCGCTGCTTATCCGGCGCGACCACGTCGACTTCGACCCGGCGCTGCGCCATGGCGAGGACGTCGACCTGGTCTGGCGGTTGCTGGCGGCAGGGCACTGCGTGCGGTACGAGCCGGCGGCCGTGGTCCGCCACGAGCCGCGCGCGTCCTGGTCCGCCTGGGCACGCCAGCGCCACGACTACGGTTCGTCGGCGGCGCGGCTCGCCCGCCGGCATCCGGGCCCGCTGCGCCCGTCCGGTGCGGCCGCCGGGACGGTGCTGGCCGCGGGCGTGCTCGCCGTGCGCCCCGACCGGGTCGGCGTGGGCCTCACCGGGATGATCGTGGCCGGCGCCGGCATCCAGACCGCGGCGCGGCTGTCCCGACGGCTGTCCCGGGTCGAAGGACGGGCTGGTGTCGTGCTGGCCCTGACCGCGCGGCAACGTCGTCGCGGGCTGCTGTTCGCCGCCGAGACCGCGCGACGCACCTGGCTGCCGGTGCTGGTCGGCGCCGCCGGCTGCCGGGCAGGACGGCTGCTCCTCGTCTCCGTCGCGCTGCCGCTGGTGCACGAGTGGTGGGTCCGGCGACCAGCCGTCGGGCTGGTGCCGTATGTGCTGGTGCGGCTGATGGACGACAGCGCCTACAGCGTCGGCGTGTGGGCCGGCTGCCTGGCCGAACGGTCGCTCACGCCATTGCTGCCCGCCCGGCCCCGCCGGCCGTGGGCCGGTCGGTCACGGGAAGCGTCAGTGTGATCGGCAGATCCACGGACATCGGCGTCGCCGGGCTACCCTTTTACCCTGTGACCTACCTCGACCATGCGGCGACGACGCCGATGCGGCCGGAAGCGCTCGCCGTGTACACAGCGGTGCTCGCCACCACCGGCAACGCCTCGTCGTTGCACGCCAGCGGTCGCCGGGCGCGCCGTGTCGTCGAGGAGTCGCGCGAGTCGCTGGCCGCGATGCTCGGCGCCCGACCGTCCGACGTGGTGTTCACCGCCGGTGGCACGGAGAGCGACAACCTGGCGCTCAAAGGTCTGTACTGGGCGCGCCGGGCAGCCGATCCGGCGCGGCGGCGTATCCTGGTCAGCGCGGTCGAGCACCGCGCGGTGCTCGACACGGTCGACTGGCTCGGCGCGGCCCAGGGCGCCACGGTGGAGCTGCTCGAGGTCGACGGGCTCGGCCTGGTGCACCCGGAGACGCTGGAGGCCGCGATCCGCCGTGACCCGGCGTCCGTCGCCGTCGTCTCGGTGATGTGGGCGAACAGCGAGGTCGGAACGGTGCAGCCGGTCGCGCGTCTGGCGGCCGTGGGGGGGGGGGGGGGGGGGGGGGGGGGGGGGGGGGGGGGGGGGGGGGGGGGGGGGGGGGGGGGGGGGGGGGG
>NZ_JALKFZ020000067.1 GCF_023243075.1 Frankia sp. AiPa1
TGGCAGTTCACCACCGACGACGCCCGCACCAAACTCCGCCACCTATACCCCACACATTAGCAGCGACAGTCTACTAGTAGTTGTTCAGCTGGGCGCGCTGTTGCCTTCGGAGGATCTGGCGCACGCCCGGGGCCTCGGTAACCGTGTTCAGACGGCGCGGGCGAGCTCGGTGAACGCAGCAGCAAGCCGAAGGTGCGGGTCGGTGTCGACAGCGAGTTCGTGATGGCCTCGGCGGATGTTCTGGACGAGGGCATGTCCAGCGCTGATCGTGTGGACGGAGCGGAGGCGTCTCAGACCACGCATCGGGCGGAGCCGGGCTTTGAACCGGCGTTGATCGGCTTCGATCCGGTTGTTCTCCTGCGCGGCATCCACGTGCCAGGCCTCGGGCACCAGCTCGTCGAGGAGCTGCGGGTAGACGGATGGCTTGTCGGTGGTGACCTCGACTGGCCGGCGCCCGTGGGACAGCGCCGCGGCGAAGAACCTGCGGGCTGCCGCCTGGTCGCGGCGAGTGCTGGCCAGGATGTCGATGACCTGCCCGTGCTGGTCAACCGGCCGGCGCACGTAGGTCCACCGGCTGACGTGCCCCTGTTCGTTCCCATGCCAACCGGCGTGCGCGGCGGCGGCAGAGCTAACTGGCTCGTCGTGCCCCGGCTGGTACCCACGCCGGTGGTGCCGGCACGCGTCCCGTGTAATCGTAGATCGTTAGGCGGCGGTCCACACCGCCGAGCCTCGGCCTTCAAACCCCTGCCTTGCGAAGTCGGCCGCTCCATCGAGAAGCGTGAGAAGTTCGTCCGTGTCAAGGATGCGTGCGCCGATCCCGGCGCACTCGTCGAGGCCCTGCGGATAGGCGCGGGACAGCGCGTCCGCCACGACGACAAGGTTGAAGTCCCGCTCGCTGGCCTCGTAGATGGTGGTGCGCGGGCAGTTGGGGAAGTTGGCACCGACGACGGTCACCGTCTCGACGCCAAGCATGCGCAGATGTGCCTCGAGCTCGGTGGCGAAGAACGCGCCCCACCGCGGCTTGTACATCGCCCACTCGTTCGGCCCGACAGGCTGCAGTTTTCCGGCCAGCAGCGACTCGTGGTCGAGGGAGAACGGGGGCTGGGGCTGCAGTTCGGTCCGCACCTGGCTGCCTTCGGTGCCCGGCCGCACGAGCGGCACGCCCGACGCGAGTAGCGGGCGTCGACACAGGTCCGCGTTGGACCCGTCCGCGAGGTAAAGGCGAACGACGTGAACGACGGGCAGCCCGACCGCCCGGAACCCCGACACGACCCGGGCGATGGTCGGCACCAGTGCGTCGGTCCCGGGAACGGCATGCGGTGCGGATCCAAGACTGAAGTCGTTCTGGACGTCGATGACGAGCAATGCCAACTGGTCCAACGAAGACGATTCGGCCACGGGACACTCCCTTCGATCCAGCGAAGGAGGGGCGGAGGAGAGCATCAACCTCCGTGTGACCATCATCTGTGGGCTTCCGTCACCCTATCCGTCAAGATGAGGTGAGTCAGGTGATGGTTATCATCTTGTGACCTGGGCGGGTTGGGAGAGGAAGATCGTGACTGTGGTGGGGACGGCTGGGCGTGGCCTGGTCGATGATGTCCGTGTGGACGGACGTGAGGGCGGTGGCCGGCGGCCGGACCCGGAGGTCGAGCCGAAGGCCCGGCGGCGGTCGTTTTCGGCGGCGTACAAGCTGCGGATCCTGACCGAGTACGAGGCGGCCCCGGACGACAGAAAGACGCGATCCTGCGGCGAGAGAATCTGTACTCGGCGCATATCGTGGAGTGGCGTAAGGCCCGAGAGGCCGGGGCGCCGGCCGGGTTGTCGAAACCGAAGGGACGCCCCCCGGTCGACGATCGTGACAAGGAGCTGGAGAAGCTCCGAGCCCAGAACACGAAACTGGAGAAGGAACTGGCGAAGGCCCAGTTCGTGATCGATGTCCAGGGAAAACTTGCCGCGCTCTTGGAGAAACTCTCCGAGGGCGCTCCCGACGAGAACCCGCCATCGCCGAACACGCCGACAAGCTGACCGAGGAAGCCCTGGAAAAGCTGGTCCCGAAGATCGGTGCCGTCGCGGCGTGCCGGGCGGTGAGCCGGTCCCGGGCGACGCATTACCGGCGGCACCGGAAAAGCCCGGCCCACCGCGGCCGGCGCCGATCCCGCACAAGGCGCGCCGGCGGCCCTGTCAGCCGATGAGCGGGCCCGGGTCCTCGACATGCTGCGCTCGGAGCGATTCGTCCGACGCCTCCCCGGACCAGGTGTGGGCGGCCCTGCTGGACGAGGGGATCTACCTGGCATCCCCGCGCACCATGTACCGGCTGCTCGCCGAGCACAGCGCTTCCCGAAGGCGGCCCTAAAGCAGATCGTTCTCCATCCTCTTGAGCATGGTCGAATCCTCGCCGAGATCGTAGGACTCCAGGCCTTGCAGGTCGAGGTCGCGCCTAAGCGCGAGGAGTGCCTGATTCCTCCAACCGTAGAGGTCGCCGGGATGGTACGCACTGCCATCCCGGGCCCAACGGCGGCAGAAGTGGCGTACCTGAAGTATCGCGCCTCGCGTTGTTTCATCAGCGGACATTCCGCCTACCGAGTACAGCCACTCATTGAGTTGCGTAGCTACCGTGCTCGCGGTGGCGGCAGTGACCGGAGTAGGTCCACCCTTGGAGAGCTGCCGGAGGATCTCGAAGGCCGCCGGGTACGCGGAAAGACGCGCTTTCTGTAGCTCCAGGTTCCACGACGTCTTCATCTCGCTCCGCCACTTCAGCCGCTCGCGACTGAGCTGCTGGAAAGACAGCACAGCGCCGAAACCGGCGACCACCAGCGCCACCCCTCCCGAGATGAGAGCCGTCGCAACTGGATCGTTCATTGTCCCCCCCGTTCCCCAAAGAAGATCAATAGCATGAGCGAGGCGGGAGCGCAAGGTAAGCGGGCGCTGTCAGGAAGTTCGCCCTACTCCGCGGCAGGAGCGCAAACCGGACCGGAACAATCTAGGTCGTCCGTCGGACGCAAGGCGTGTGCTGCACAGGTCTCCCTACCTGAGCCGGCGGGACGCCCAAGGGCCGCGGCAGACGCTGACGGGAGTTGTTCGCGGACCGCGAGGATGACTCATCCTCCTCCTATCCGCTGGCCGACCCTTCCACGTTCCGTAACCGTCTTCCGGCGTTCGGCCGTACTGCAGTCGTACTGCAAAGGGGGACAGACGTCGATCGACGTCCCCGATGTCGCTCTGCACCGGCAGACGCCGGTGGACGTTCGTGGACGGTGCGCCGAGGTCTACGGATCAGAAGGTTGGGGGCTCGATTCCCTCCGAGCACACGCGCGGTTGAGACAGGCCAGAGCCCCGCACCCCATCCAAGGTGCGGGGCTCTGCCGCTTTCCGGCCCCGAATACTGCCGGCAGTACTGCCGGACACCTCAGGCGTCGTCCGTCTCGCCCTCACTCTCAGCCGAGGGTCACCGGGAGAAGCTCGAAGGCGTCGCAGTGGCTGGGAACGACGATCTGGAAGTCCCTGCGGTCGACTGTCGCGACCTTGGATGTGCCCAGGCGTTCCGCTGTAGCGACGACGGCGGCGTCGACTGCGTCGAGCGGAAGATCGGCATAGCGCCGCACGAGCTGGGCAGCGCGGTCAAGGTCGGCGGCGGTCGGCGCCTCCACGTCAAGCTCTCCGGCCGCCAGTGACTCCAGGAACGCGGCGGCCAGTTGCGGTGTTCCGTGCCCCCGCCGCGCAAGCAGATAACAGACTTCGGTGATGACCATCGCGGGAACGACCAGGGTCTCGGCGGCCGTCACGAGGAAGTGGGCACACGACTCATGGAACCTGTCCCGCTTGTTGATGGCGGCGACGAGTACGCCGGTGTCGACAACTATCGTCACCGGTCGGGCTCGCCCAGTTCCTCGCGAAGTACCCGAGATGAGCGTTCAGCCAGGTCGTGTTCGCCATCCATGATCCCGATGAACGACAAGCGGCGCACCGGCGTGGCTGCGCTGTCGTCGACGGGCTGCACGGACCCGGGGGCCGGACGCGAGCCGAGCATGCCGCCGAGGATCACATAAAGAGCCTCCACCTGGGCAGGCGCAAGCCGATCCACCATCCGGTGCACATCGCCCACATGCGGCGCAGTTGTCATGATGCCAGCGTAGTCCGGTCGGACGGGCGGGTAGCGCGTCAGCGAGACGGACGCGCCATCGGCAACCCCGCCCGGGTGACCAGGACGCTCGTCTGATCGCTCCTACGCCTGCCGCGCAGTGCGCCGCGGCGAGGCCAAAGCCCGCTGTCTAGTCCCACCTGATGTTTGACGTTTCGGTTCCACCTGATGGTTGACGGCAGGGCTAGGAAACTGAGGTGGCCTTGGGGGGCCGCTGAACCTTGATCTTCGTGACGGGTTGGGTGGTGGTTCGAGCGTGGGTCCGCAGTTCGCCGTCGCCGTGGTCGATGGTGATCGTGTGTTCGGCGACGTGGATGGTGACGGTGCGCCGGGCGTTGTGCCGGCCGATCGAGATCTTCTGGCCGACGACCACCATGATGATCCCGCTGTTCGACGCGCGTCGTTGGACGGTGACTGGTTCGGCGAACAGGATCTGTCCACCGAGACCGAAGGTGCCTGCTTTGCTCAGGGTCCGGTCGGCCTCGAGCGCCGCGCCGGGTTCGATGGGTGGCAGCGGGGGTGGTCCGGCGGGTCGTCCGCCGCGGGTAGCGAGGGTGGCCAGGTCGTTGACGGACAGGTGCGAGCGGACGGTCTTGCCCCTGGCACCGGCGATCAGGAGATGAATGACGTCGAGGTCGGCCCAGAAGGTGACGGTCAGACCTGCGCGGGCGGGGCCGAGCCAGAACTGTATACCGGCCACGGCCATGTTCCCCGAGGCGGGCACGACCCGATCGAACTCGACAGGGCCGCCCGTCCACGGCGCCGGCAGCGGGGCACCGACCACGGATTCGTCCGGTGCGGCCGGCGGCTCGGCGGACTCGGGCTGGTCGGCCGCGGACCGGGGTGGCGGCACGGCATGGAGCGCGGCGGGCAGTTCAAGTGGGAGCAATGCCCGTTCGCCCTCGGGGGTCGGGCGGAACCGGGAGGCCGGGGTGGCCATGTCCAACGCCTGATGCGGCCGGGCCGTGTTGTCGTCGACCCGCCAGCGGTCGGGCGCCGCCTGGGCGGCAGACAGGTCCGGGTGGATCTCCCCGGTGTCGAGGAGTTCCCGGCGCGGCGTCTGGTGCATCCGTTCGACCTTGCCGGTCGTGGTGGGCGACGCCGGGCGGGTGAGGCGGTGGCGGATCCCGTGGGTCCGCCAGATCCGGTCGAACAGCACCTCCCCACCTTTCCCGAACCGGTCGGTGACCTGTTGGCCGTTGTCCGTGAGGACTTCCTCGGGCACCCCGTAGGCGACGAGCCGGCGGAGACGACACTGACCGCGCACTCGCCCGGGGCAGCCTCACCATGACCATCCTCGACCGGCTCTCCCGCCGCCGGCAGCCCCGCAACTCCACCCGCGAACAGACGATCCGCCACGCAGAGATCCGCCGTCTCGCCATCGCGCTACGCGAGAACACCCCCGCGCTCAAGACCAACAGCGCGCAACTCCGCGAGATCGTGGACGACCTGATGCCCGGCCTGACCGCGCGCCGCAGCTTCGGACCTGTCACCGCCGCCCAGGCGATCGTGAGTTTCTCCCGCACCGGACGATGCCGCAGCGACGCCGCATTCGCCGCCCTGGCCGGCACCAGCCCCCTGGAAACCAGCAGCGGACGCACCATCCGTCACCGGCTCAACCGCGGCGGAGACCGCGCCCTCAACAGCGCCATCCACACCGTCGCCCTTGTCCGCATGCGCTCCTGCCCGACCACCCGCGCCTACGTCACCCGCCGCACCGCCGAAGGCAAGACCAGCAGAGAGATCCACCGCCGCCTCAAGCACTACATCGCCCGCGAGCTCTACCGCGCCCTCACCGCCGCACCCGCACTCGCCACAACCACCACACCAACCCCTTGACAGACATAGAAGCGTCAGAAGGTTGGGGGTTCGATTCCCTCCGAGCGCACGCACGGTTGAGACAGGCCAGAGCCCCGCAGCCCCCATCCAGGGCGCGGGGCTCTGCCGCTTTCTCCAGCAACGGATGCAGCGACACCGCCGCTCATGCGATCGCGGCGATATCCCCGTCATCGAAGTAGATCGCCTGGTGCAGCCGGCCGCCGAGCGCAGCGGCGTAGCGAGCCACCACATCCTGACCGGACAGCGAACCCTGCTCGATCTGCGAAATCCGTCCCTTGGTCACACCCATCCGCTCCGCGACCTGCGCCTGCGTCAGTCCCCGCTCCCGGCGCACCTCAGCAAGCCGATGACCCACCGCGACCGCGAGGAGTTCCTGGCGACCGGCAGCAACCGCCTCTTCCCCGCCAGCCCGGACAACCTGCTCGGCACGAATGTCAGACCACCGTGTATAGCCGCTCATCACTGACAGCCCTCTCCCTCGCCGCGTTCCGCCAGGTAGGTCTTGTAGCGCTGCTCCGCAAGCGGGACCGCTTCGGCATACCAGCCGTTCCACTGCCCCGCCTTGCCTCCGGCAACAAGCAGGACGCTCGAACGCCACGGGTCGAAGCACAACAGGATCCGCACCATCCCCGGCCTGAGTTCCTTCAGGTTCGGCAACGACGAGCCGCTGATCGCGTCGACGAGCGGCCTCCCTAGTGAGGTGCCTCTTTTCTTCCGGACAGTGCCCCCTACTAGAATAGGGGGCATCACGGAAGGAGGATTAGTTGACGCG
>NZ_JALKFZ020000031.1 GCF_023243075.1 Frankia sp. AiPa1
CGGCCGGCGCGCCGGCCACCGCTGTCGCTGCTGATCGGGCAGGCCGTTGTCCGCACCTGTTACCGGGCGTGGATGTCGGTGGCGACGCTGCTCGGCACGGCCCTGCGCCGCACCGGGCGCGGCGCCCGTGACCTGCGGATCGACCCGGCCCACCGGCGTGATGGTCTGGGCTTGGCCGCCTTTGGCGGTGCCATCCTCGCCGCGGCCGCGGTGTGGTTCTCCGCGGGTGGCCCGGTCGGCGACTTCGTGGCCGCCGCGCTGGAGCTGTCCGTCGGCGCGGGTGCCTGGGCGCTGCCGCTGTTCGGTCTGGGCGCGGCCTGGCGCCTGGTCCGCTCGCCCACCGATCCTGGCAGCCGCGGCCGGGTGGTGATCGGCTGGTCGGCGTTCGCGGTGGGCGCGCTGGGCGTGCTGCACATCGCCCGCGGCCTGCCGGACATCGGGGACGGTGTGGACCGGGTGCGGGGTGCGGGTGGCATCGTCGGCCTGATCGGCGGCCTTCCGCTGGCCAGCGCGGTGACGTCGTTCCTCGCGGTCCCCCTGCTGGTACTGCTCGCGGTGTTCGGCATCCTTGTGATCACCGCGACGCCGATCCGTCAGGTGCCCGAGCGGCTGGCCCTGCTCGTGGATCGGCTCACCGCCGGCGTCCGCGAGCCGCGCGCCGCGGCGGAGCCCGACGCCGACTACGACGAGTTCCTCGACGAGGACCCGGTCGGCGTGCCCGCTGCGGCGGTCGGCGACCCCGATGCGTACGACGTGGACGCGGCGCAGCCCAATACCCGGCGCTCGCGCCGCCGCTCGGCCAGCGCCCCCGGCGATGCCGCCGATCCGGCCGCCGCGGCCGCCGCGGCCGCCGCGGTCGCCGCCGCGTCCGGCGATGTCGGGCTTGACCTGTTCGGCGAGGTGGCCGGCCCGGAGGCGGACACCGGGTATGCCGTCGCGGGTCCAGCCCAAGCCTCAGCCCCGGCGCCCGCCGCCCGGCGTCGGCGCGACCGGGCGGCGAAGGCCACGGCGGGCGCTGCCGACACGGCCACGGGCGTGCCCGGGCCCGGCTCGCCGGATGCCGCTGAGCAGATCGAGTTTCTGGCGCCGCCGGGCGATGGTGGCTACACGCTGCCGTCGCCGACCCTGCTGCGTTCCGGGACCCCGCCGAAGGTCCGTTCGGCCGCGACGGACGCGGTGATCGGTTCACTGACCGACGTCTTCAGCCAGTTCAAGGTGGATGCTCGGGTCACCGGCTTCACCCGCGGTCCGACGGTGACCCGTTACGAGGTGGAACTCGGCGCGGCCGTGAAGGTCGAGCGGATCACCCAGCTGGCAAAGAACATCGCGTATGCGGTCAAGAGCCCGGACGTGCGGATCATCAGCCCGATTCCCGGCAAGAGCGCGGTCGGCATCGAGATCCCGAACACCGACCGGGAGCTGGTGTCTCTCGGCGACGTGCTGCGCAGCGGTGAGGCGCTCGGCAACGCCCATCCGCTCCTGGTGGGCCTCGGCAAGGACATCGAGGGCGGCTACGTCCTGGCGAATCTCGCGAAGATGCCGCACATCCTCATCGCCGGCGCGACCGGCGCGGGCAAGTCGACCTGCATCAACACCCTGATCACCTCGGTGCTCGCCCGAGCGACACCCGATCAGGTGCGCATGGTGCTGGTCGACCCCAAGCGGGTGGAGCTCACGAACTACCAGGGCATTCCGCACCTGATCACGCCGATCATCACGAACCCCAAGAAGGCCTCGGACGCGCTGCAGTGGGTCGTGAAGGAGATGGAAAACCGCTACGAGGACCTCGCCGCCTGCGGTGTGCGCCACGTGGACGACTTCAACCGCAAGGTACGTGCCGGGGAGATCGTCACCCCACCCGGCTCGGAGCGGGTGTACGTGCCGTATCCGTACATCCTGGCGATCGTGGACGAGCTCGCCGACCTGATGATGGTCGCCCCGCGCGACGTCGAGGACGCGATCTGCCGGATCACGGCGATGGCCCGGGCAGTCGGCATCCATCTGGTACTGGCCACCCAGCGCCCCTCGGTGGACGTCGTCACCGGACTGATCAAGGCGAACGTCCCGTCGCGACTGGCGTTCGCGACCGCGTCGCTGGCCGACAGCCGCACGATCCTCGACCAGGCCGGAGCAGAGAAGCTTGTCGGTCTGGGCGACGCCCTGTTCCTGCCGATGGGGGCGGGTAAACCGGCGCGGATCCAGGGCGCGTTCGTCTCCGAGGACGAGATCGCCGCGATCGTCGACCATACGAAGGAGCAGGCCCCGCCAGCGTTCCGGGAGGACGTGTTCGAGGCAGCGGGCGAGTCGAAGAAGGAGATCGACGAGGAGATCGGCGATGACATGGCCCTGTTCCTGCAGGCTGTGGAGCTCGTCGTCAGCACCCAGTTCGGCTCGACGTCGATGCTGCAGCGCAAGCTGCGGGTGGGTTTCGCCAAGGCTGGCCGCCTGATGGACCTGATGGAAAGCCGTGGCATCGTCGGCCCGAGCGAGGGCTCCAAGGCCCGCGACGTGCTGGTCATGCCGGACGAGCTGGAAGGCCTGCTCACCACCCTGCGCGCCGGCTGACCGGGGGGGCTCGGCCGGGTGGGCCTGCTTTCAGGGCCGGCCTGGGAATCGTAGACTCGCACGCGGTTGCCTCCACGCTAGTAGGCAGCAACGGACGGTGTGGAGGTCACGTCATGCAGTCCGTGGACGTTCCGCAGCCGGCCAGTGCCGGCTCGCAGCTCGCTGCGGCCCGCCGCGAACGTGGCCTGACGGTCGACGAGGTCAGCGAGCGCACGCGGGTACGCGCCACCCTGATCGAGCAGATTGAGCGCGACGACTACTCGCACTGCGGCGGCACGGTGTACGCCCGCGGTCACCTGCGCAGCATTTCGGCGACGCTGGGCCTGGACCCAGGGCCGGTGCTGGCCGCCTACGACGCCACCCACGAGTCGCTGACCGGCCCGGTCCTCGTAGTTCCCCCCGGCGAGTTCGACCCGCTGCGCAGCACATCCCGAAGCGGCGGCCGCACCTTCCGCTGGGGTACCGCCATGATCGTTTCGTTGGTGGCGGTGTGTCTGGTAGCCGTCGTCCTCCTGCTGCTGCCCGACGGTGGTTCGTCCGACTCGACCAACTCGGCGCGCCAGGCCAGCTCAACTGCCCCGGCCAGCGCCGCCCACGCCACGTCACCGCCCTCGGTCAGCGCCCCCGAACCCACCACCCCTGCCCCCACCGGGGTAAACCTCGTGCTGGTGGCGAAGGACGCGCAGAGCTGGCTTGAGGTCCGTGATGACCAGAGCCACATACTGCTCTCCCAACTTCTTCAGCCCGGCGATTCCCGGACGATCACCGCTCCCGGCGTACTGCGCATCCGCATGGGTAACGCCGGCGCCGTCAGCCTTTCCTGCAACGGCCGCGACCTCGGCCAGCCCGGGGGTGTCGGCCAGGTCGTGACGGTCACAGTCAGCGCTGCGGCATCCGGCGGCTGCCAGCTTGGCGGAGGCGACAGCGCCGGCTGACAAGGCTTCACGTTCCATGGTCACGGGTATGGACCGCCTTCCCGCCTCGAGACCTCGTGGATGTGGTGGACCTCGTGGACCCAGTGGACCCAGTGGACCCAGTGGACCCAGTGGACGTGGAGTCGGCCGCCCTGACGCTGGGAGCCGGAGCTGCGACAGGTGGCGTTGGCCGTTTGGTCCGGGGGGCACGGTTCGACGGTTCCGCGGAACCGTCCTCGCGACCGGGGACATCCAGACATAGCGGAGAGGCAGGCCCATGATTGCTCGGACGCGAGCTACCACGCCGGCCTGCTGCTGTCCGCCATGTCGGGCTGATGCGGCGCCGGCCATCGATGCCCCGGTAGCCTGACCTCGTGTCCACACGCGTTCCCCGCCGGGTAGCTTTGATCACGCTCGGTTGTGCCCGTAACGAGGTGGACTCAGAGGAGCTCGCGGCCCGGCTCGGCACCCAGGGCTGGCAGCTGGTTGACGAGGCCACTGACGCCGACGCCGTGCTGGTGAACACCTGCGGTTTCGTGGACGCGGCGAAAAAGGATTCGATCGATGCGCTCCTCGCTGCCGATGGCCTGCGTGACGAGACAGGCCGGGACGGTCCGCGGGCGGTCGTGGCGGTCGGCTGCATGGCGGAGCGCTACGGCAGCGAACTTGCGGGCAGCCTCCCCGAGGCCGACGCGGTGCTGGGCTTCGATGCCTATCCACGCATCGGTCAGCATCTGGACGCCGTCCTCGACGGCGCTGAGGTGCCGGCACACGCGCCCCGCGACCGCCGCCATCTACTGCCGATCACGCCGGTGGAGCGACGGTCCGCCGGCGTGCACGTGCCGGGGCATGGCACGGCGCTGCCGTCGGTGGAGCGTCGGCGGTTGGCGGCGGGGCCGGTTGCCGCGTTGAAGATCTCCAGCGGATGCGATCGGCGTTGCGCCTTCTGCGCGATCCCGTCGTTCCGCGGCTCCCATGTGTCCAGATCCGCCGAGGACATCCTCGCCGAGGCGGAATGGCTGGCGGGTGAGGGCGTGCGCGAACTCCTGTTGGTCAGTGAGAACTCGACGTCCTATGGCAAGGATCTCGGCGATCTGCGTGCGTTGGAGGCGCTGGTTCCGCAGCTTGCCGCCGTGCCAGGTATCGCACGGGTGCGCCCGGTCTACCTGCAGCCGGCCGAACTCCGTCCGTCGCTGCTGGAGGTGCTGCTCACGAACCCGGGGGTGGCGCCGTACCTGGACCTGTCATTCCAGCACGCCAGTCCGCGGGTACTGCGCAGTATGCGTCGGTTCGGCGGTGCGGAGCACTTCCTCGATCTGCTGCGCCGGGCTCGCGCGTTGTGCCCGGACCTCGGTGCGCGTTCCAACGTCATCGTCGGGTTCCCCGGCGAGACGGAGGCGGACATCGAGATTCTCGCCGAGTTCCTCGTCGAGGCCGATCTGGACGCGGTCGGGGTGTTCGGCTACTCGGACGAGGAGGGCACCGAGGCGGTCGGGATGGCCGGCAAGCTCGACGACGAGGAGATCGAACGTCGCCGGGCGACGATCACGGATCTTGTTGAGCAGCTGACCGCTGACCGGGCGATCGCACGTATCGGGCAGCGGGTGCAGGTGCTCGTGGAGGAGGTCACCGATGGCCTGGCCCATGGATGCGCCGGCCATCAGCAGCCGGAGGTTGACGGCGCGTGCGTCGTGCGTCTGCCCGCTGCGCCGTCGTCAGGAGGGCGTTCACCCGTGCGGATCGGTGACGTGATCGAGGCGCGAGTTGTAGCGACAGAAGGTGTGGATCTGATCGCCGAGCTCGAGACCGTCCCTGGTCAGGCGGGGCCCGGCGTGGCCGGCGAGACGTGACCGATACCCCCGCTGATGCTCCGGTGCTCAACGTGGCGAACCTGCTCACGATCGTGCGCCTGGCGTTGGTCCCGGTCTTCGTGGCTTTCCTTTTCACAGGACCGAGCGACCACGGATGGCGGTACGCGGCGTTCGCGGCCTATGCCGTGGCCGCAGTCACCGACCAGATCGACGGGCTGATCGCCCGCCACTGGCACCTGGTCACCGACTTCGGCATCCTGGTCGACCCGATCGCCGACAAGGCGCTGACCGGGGCGGCGATGATCTCGCTTTCCGTGCTTGGTGAACTGCCCTGGGTCGTGACCGTGGCAGTCCTCCTGCGCGAGGTTGGCGTGACGCTGCTACGCCTGTGGGTCATCCGGTTCGGGGTGATTGCCGCCAGTCGTGGCGGTAAGGTCAAAACGTTGTTACTCAACATCGCCATCGGGCTGTACATACTGCCGCTGACGGGGGCGGCCGCGACCGGTCGCGCGGTCATCCTCGCGGCTGGGGTGATCGTAGCTGTGGCCACCGGGATCGACTACGTCTACCGGGCTCTGGCCCTGCGTCGCCGGGCAGCCCGGCGGGAGCCGGCGGCCACCGACAGCGAGGGATTTGCGGATGCTTGCTGAGCTGCTGGCCGTGGGGGACGAGCTGCTGTACGGCGACATCGTCAACGGCAACGCGGCATGGCTCGGAGGTCAGCTTGCCGACGCCGGGGTGACGCTGAAGTGCTCGGTCGTCGTGGGCGATGACGTGGGCACGATCGCCACCGCGATCCGCACGGCTCTGACCCGCGCCGAGACCGTACTGATTACCGGTGGTCTCGGCCCCACCCAGGACGATCTGACCCGCGAGGGAATCGCGCTCGCCGCGGGCGTCGAGGTGCACCGGGACGCAGAGCTTGCCGGGGAGCTTGCCCGCCGGTATGAGCGGCAGGGGCGTCCCGGCGTGCCGAGCATGAACTTCCGCCAGGCGGAGCTGCCGGTCGGTGCGCGGCCGCTGTCCAACAGCGCAGGCACTGCGCCGGGAGTGCGGATGGCGATCGGCGCCGGGGTTGTCTACGCGATGCCCGGCGTACCGTTCGAGATGACCGCGATGTTCACCGCGAGCGTCCTGCCCGATCTGCTGAGTCGGGCGGGGCAGCCGGCCGTGGTGGTGCATCGGGTTCTGCGCACCGCGGGGATGTGGGAGTCCTCGGTCGCCGAGGCGTTGGCCGGTGAGGTCGAGCGGCTCGCGCCGATCGGCAATCCGCGTATCGCGTTCCTGGCCAGCGAGGGGCAGACCCGGGTTCGGATCACCGCCCGGGCCCGGGACCGGGCGGAGGCTGACGCGCTCATCGCCCCGGTGGAGACGGCGGCGCGGGCGGCGCTCGGCGCCGGCGTCTACGGCAGCGACGAGGACACCCTTGAGGGTGTGGTGCTCGGTCTGCTGGGCGCGCGCGGTGCGACGATCGCCGTCGCCGAATCGATCACCGGCGGCCTCCTCGCCGGCCGGCTCACCGACGTGCCCGGATCCAGCGCCGTGTTCCGCGGGGGAGTCGTGTCCTACGCGACGGACGTCAAGGCCTCGGCACTCGGCGTGGACGCCCAGGTGCTGGCCACCGAGGGTGCCGTGTCGGCGGCGACCGCCGCGGCGATGGCGTCGGGCGTGCGCGAGCGGCTGGGCGCCGACTACGGGCTGTCGACGACTGGCGTGGCCGGCCCGGGCAGCACCGAGGGGCATCCGGCGGGCACGGTTTACCTCGGCCTGGCTGGCCCGGACAGTTCGGTGGATGCCCGGACCCACCTGGTGCGGTTGCCGGGAGATCGGGCGCGAGTGCGGACATTTGCCGTCGTCTCCGCCCTGGACCTGCTGCGGCGGATGTTGACCACTGGCTTCAATGTGGCAGGCTGAACACACTGCGTCACGCACGCCCGGTGGGACACCGGAGTAATCGCCGGACCCGAGGTGCTTACACAGTTACAGTCCCATCAACGGCGGCCCGAGGGCCGTGGTGGTGGGTATACGGTGAACGCACCCCGCGGACGAAGGAGGAGGCTCGATGGTCCTGCTCCGACGCATGATCGGCGAGGCGTTGCGCCGCCGCCGTCAGGATCAGCACCGCACACTTCGGGAGGTGTCGTCGGCGGCCAGAGTGTCGCTCGGCTACCTCTCCGAGGTCGAACGCGGCCAGAAGGAGGCGAGCTCCGAGCTGCTCGCGGCGATCTGCGAGGCACTCGGGGTGCGGCTCGCTGACCTCCTACGTGAGGTCAGCGAGGACCTGGAGCTTGCCGAGCTCGCGGTCGGCGGCGCCACGGTGGTGGTGCCGGCTCGTCCGACCGTGGTGGAACGGGCGGCCTGAGCGTCGGCTTACGCACCTCGTTCCCGGGCAGGTCTGTGTGTGCAGGCGGCTGTCCGAGAGCGAGGAGAGCGAGCCATGAGCGCAATACGAAGTCCCCTGTCCGATGAGGCTGGCACTGTCGCCGGTGAGGCGCTGCAGGGCGCCCTGATCGATCTGGTCGATCTGGCGCTGTTTGCCAAGCAGCTGCACTGGAATGTCACCGGCCGGAGTTTTCGTAGCGTGCACCACCAGCTTGACGAGGTAGTCGCGCTGGCCCGGCGCTACTCCGACGAGGTCGCCGAGCGCGCTGTCGCGATCGGTATCAACCCGGATGGTCAGTCGGCGGTTGTTGCCCGCGGCACCCACCTGCCAGGGGTGGAGGCCGGTTATGTCGCGGACGAGAAGGTGCTGCGGCTCGTGACCGAGGTTCTCGCCGGTGTGGTGACGAGGATGCGTACCCGGATGGACGCCACCGGCCAGCCCGACCCGGTAACCCAGGATCTGATCATCGGCATCGTGCACGACCTGGAGGAGCAGCACTGGATGTTCCAGGCGATGGTCTGACGGGTCCCGCTGATCCGGATCTGGCCCGAACGGGCTAGGCCGGGTGGCGGCTGGCGCGCCGTTCTGCCAATCTCCCCGGTTACGAACGCCGTAAAGAAAGTAGGTGACGTGAGCACCGCCTCACGACCCGAGGAGGAGGACGTCGCGCCAGGCCACCGGCCCATCCAGGTCTGCAAGGGGTGCAATGGACTGGGCGAGCAACTTGTGGTCTTCGCGACCGCGCGCGGCGGATTCGTCCCGGCCTGTCGAACCTGCGGGGTATGTCTGGGGCGCGGTCGCACGGCGCTGAACCCTCCGGTCTGACGTCAGGCCGACTCGATCGGGCCCGCCCTGTGGGTACGCCGGGGCAGCGGTGCCGTGCGACGATCGTGGTATGGCGAATGTCGTCCGCAAGATTGCCCGGTATCTGTCGGCGTCGGCGAACCGCAAGTTCGACGAGCGGGCTGATCCGCGGGTGCAGATCGACCAGGCCATCGAGGACGCCCGCCAGCAGCACGAGGCGCTGGTCCAGCAGGCGGCGCTCGTCCTTGGCAATCAGCGCCAGCTCGAAATGCGCCTGGCCCGCCAGGCGGACGAGGTCGCGAACCTCACGGAATCGGCGCGCTCCTCGCTTCTGCTCGCCGATCGGGCGCGCGGTGCGGGTGACGTGGCCGCAGCGGCACGCTACGAGGAGACGGCGCAGGCCTTCGCCAGTCAGCTCGTCTCGGCGGAGGGATCGCTGGATGACCTGAAGAACCTGCACCGTCAGGCGGCGTCCTCGGCGGCGCAGGCCCGTACCGCGGTCGAGGACAACACGGCGCGCCTGCAGCGGCATCTCGCCGAACGGGCCCGGCTGCTGACCCAGATCGAGCACGCCGCCATGCAGGAGCAGATGACGCAGGCGATGGAGGGCATGTCACCGCTGGCGCCAGCCGGGGACACGCCGACTCTCGCCGAGATCCGGGACAAGGTCGAACACCGCTACGCCGTCGCTCTGGGCCGCCACGAGCTCGCCTCGCAGGGAATGGAGGCCCGGATGGTCGAGGTGCGTCGGGCGACCATGGACGCTCGCGCGCAGTCGCGTCTGGCCGAGCTGCGCGGCAGCCTGCAGTCCGGGTCGGCTGAGATCGAGCCCGGTGCCGCGGCGCGGCCCTCGCTGGCGAAGGGGGACGGCACGGCAAATCCGGCAGCGCAGGCTGGCCCGGCGGAGGAATCGGGCAGCGATGGACGTTCTTAGCCGGGCCGTACCCGGGCTGCCGGACTGGCTTGGGGCCGGCGTCGAGCGCCGCTCGCTGCGCCGGCTCCAGCGGCGGGACGGCCGTGGACGGCGTTGGGCTGGCCGATGGGTTGCCACGACAACGGCGGGCTGGAGTGCGGTGGCAGCACTGTCCCCGGTCGGGGCCGTGCTGGGCGGCGGGGAGTGGCTGCTGCTCGGGGCGGCGGCACTCGTCCGGGCGGGGCTCGGCGGATGGGAACTCGCGAGGCTGCGGCGAGTCGACGAGGCGGTCGCGCTGCCGCGTACGGTGGCGCCGAGTCCCTGGGAGCTGCGTGGGTCTGCCGCGGCGGCCCCGCTGCGCAGAGGAGAGACGGCCCTCGGCGCGCTCGCGGCGTTGGCCCGTTCGCTTGGTCAGGCCGGGCGGTCCGGTCCGGCCGCGAGCCTGGTGCGCGGTGCCGTCGTTGACGGCGTGGAGCTGGTGAACGGGCTGCGGATCGGGGCCGTGCGGGTCACGGCCTGTGAGGCAGCGATGCGGGCGATGGCGGACCCGGCTCGGCGGGCGGAGGTCGCCCGGGCCCGCGACGAGCTGGCGGCGACCATGCAGACGTCGGTGGCGGGCATGGACGAGCTGCTTGCGGCAGCCGTCGAGGTGGTCGGTGGAGCGCGCCCATCAGCGGCCGATCTGGAGCGGCTGCGAGCCGACTCCGAGCTGCTGCGCGAGTACGCGCGTGCACTGCGGTCGCTGGCCGGTTGACGCCCACCTCCTGTGTTGGACGGCAGATACGGGCGACAGGGCCTCCCCCACAGTGTCGTCTATCCAACTGGGTGGCACCTTGGGGGGAGAGATCGTCAGGTTTACCCCGGGTTCATTGACTACGCTCCGTAGTACATGGCAATCGGTCATAAGGTCCGCCGTCGTGCGTGTGGCCATCTTCTTGAGATTCACGGCCATTTGATGCCGTTTGCTGGTGCTACGCCGCCGCGAAACCAACGGTTCCGCCTGTGTCGTGCATACCGTGCGTAATTGTTGTGCTGGTGCGGCCGAGGTCGGGGCCGGGCGGCACTGGCCTGCCCAGGAGTGGATGTGTAATGTCCGGCTTGTCCAAAGCTCGCTGTCTGGCACACGGCGGGCTCATCAAGACCAAGGCGCGTTGCGGTCATCCGGTGCTGGCGCGTACCGGATCGGGTTGCAGGGCGCTGGGGGGTGGCGCGGTCCTAGCGGGTCAGAGGTGGACTTACCGTGACATGCCCAACCGAGGAGATCTCCTCGGGCGGTTCCGCGGCCGGCACGAGCGTCGCCGAGCTGGACCGGCCATATAGTGAACAGCGCTGGTCGTTGATGCTCCCGCATCGGGAGCGTCTTATTCACATCGCCCGCCGCCGGCTGCCCAGCAAGGCCGATGCGGAGGACTGCGTGCACGAGGCGTTCATCCGTGCGGCGGGATTTCGCGACCTTGATGCGAGTCGGGTCGGTCAGTTCCTCACCACCACTGTGCTTCGTCTGTGCGTCGACCATCACCGGGCCCGGCAGCGGGCCGAGCGGGCTGTGGTCCGCGGGTACCTGCAGCCGTGGGAGCCCGCGCCGGACGATGCGGTCTGTGACCGGGCCGAGGCGCGCTGGTTGCTTGCTCGTGCGGGTGCGCTACGTGGTCGTGAGCGTCAGGTGATCATGGCTCGGGCGGCCGGAATGAGCACCCGGGAGGCGGCGGCGGATCTTGAGATCAGCCTCAAGGCCGCCGAGGGCGCCTTCACGCGCGGCCGCGCCCGGCTGATCTCCTTCTCCCGGAACTGATCCATCCAGAATCGGCTTTCCCGGATCCCGCGTCCCGCACGGAACCTACAACCGGGTGGAGCTGACGTCCCGCCCCCGTCGGGCCGTTCGACGTAGGTTCCGCACTCTCACTGTCAGCACTCGGCTGGCAACGCGGGCACCAGGTGGTGCGGCGACTCTCGTCGCCGCCCCCGGGGCCGTTGCCACTGCCCGTCTTACCATCAGCGCCTCGAATCCTGCTTCCGCACCGTCGGCAGGGGCGCCCGGCGCGTCCGTAGACCCAGTGTTCCTGGCCGGGGCGAGTGGACCCGGTCGTCGCCTGATGCCCGCCCCGAGCGCCGACGGAGATCATCGTTCGGGCCCGGCGCACGAGCCCTTCGAGATCGGGCACATCGTCCACCGGCGTCCCCGGAAATGGGTGTGCAGGGTCAGGCCTCCGTCGATCCGGGTGAGCAGGTGCTTTCCGCGAGCGGCGACGCACCTCAGCCGCCGCCCGGACAGATCCACGGTAGCCAGGTGCGGCACTCGAAATTCGCTACGCAGCAGAGTCTCGCCGGCGAGCGCCGCGTCCAGCCGCCTGGCCGCGCGCCATACGGTGTCACCCTCGGGCATGGTCACCCCTGACCTGGTCGTCGGCTGCGGCGCCGCCCGCTGGGAGCCTGCGAACAACCAGAATCGCACCTGCCAGGCCCAGGGCCAGGGTCAGGGCGAAGGTCGCGCGAAGCCGTGCAGGTCGGCAGCGACGTCGGGCAGAACCGTGACCACTGCGAGCGCCTCGAACGCGACCAATGTGACGACTGCTACCAGGCCGACGGTGAGGGCCCGTACCCGCCGGTCCCACGCGGAGGTGATGGCCGGTCCCGACCAGCCTGGCGGCGGCTCGGGCGGCTCGGGCGGCTCGGGCCGGCCGGGCGATGCGCTCACCGCCGCAGGCGCAGGCCGCGCGGTGTCGGGCGGAAGCCGGCCCGGGTGAGCGCAGCGCCGACTGTGCTGGTGGTGATGACCCCTCCGTCGGCCTTCTCCACACTCAGCGTGCCAAGGGCTCCGTCGATCACCGACCGGGCGAGCGCCTCGGCGGCGCGCTCGGTGATCTTTTCGTCGGCGGACCAGGTCAGAAGTGAGCGCCCGCCGCGTTCGACGTACAGGACGAGCTCGCCGTCGACCAATACCACCAGCGCCCCTGCCTTGCGCCCCGGACGGTGCCCGGCGGCGTCTGGGGCCGGTCCGGGCCGGACTGGCCAGGGCAGTGCGGCGCCGAACGGATTCGCCGGGTCGGTCGCGGCGAGGACGACGCCGTCCGAGGCGCTCGGTGCTGGTGCTGCGGGTGCCCAGGCCGGGGTGGCCGCGGCGTCGCGTTGGGCAGCGGCGATGGTCCGCAGCCGGTCGACCGCTCCGGGCACGGCGAACTGGGCGGCGCCGAGCCCCTCGATGAAGTACCCGCGCCGAGCACGTCCGGCGTCCTCGAACGCGCTGAGTACTCGGTATACCGCGGCGAAGCCGCCCGGAGTGTGTTCGGCGGTGGCCGCGCCGCGGGTGACGATGCCATGCCGGTCGAGCAGCGCCTCGGCCTGGGCGTGGGCGCGTCGGGTGGGGTCACCGTCACGGGCGGGAAGCGCCGACCAGCGGCCGGCTGTGGTGGGCGGTCCGGTCCGGCGGGGCATCGCCGGGCGGCCGTAGCGGGACGGCCGGGGCCGGGCGGTGCGCCGCCGTCCGTTGCCAGCCGGGGTTCCATCGATACCACCGGATCCGGAGCCTCGAGAACCTCCGGATCCAAGGACGACCCGCAGCGGCGCCAGGGTGTCGTTGGTGATCTGGCCGGCCCAGACCAGGTCCCAGAGCGCAGTGGCGAGAGCGGAGTCGTCGAGCGACCCGACCCGGTCGGACAGTGCGCGGAAGAACATCGCCGCTCCATCGCCGAGCGCCTCGAGGATCGCGCCGTGCAGCGGACCACCGGCGGCGTCGACGTCGGGGACAGGAAGCAGCAGCGGCGCGGCGTCCGCGGTGACCAGGGTGAGCCAGCCGTCGCCGCCGGGCAGGCCACCGGCGCCGGCCCATTGCACCTCGCCGGCGGAGCACAGCTCGTCGAGCAGGGCGGGAGAGTATCCCGGCACCCGTGCCGGCAGCACCAGCCGTTCCCAGGCGCTGGCCGGGATGAGCGCCCCCTGCAGCTGCTCGACGGCGCGCAGCACGCCATCGACGCCGCGGGCGCTCCGGCGCCCGCTGCCGGTGATGCCGTGCCAGGCAGGCAGGAACGCTCCCAGCGCGCGCACCGGTGTCGGCTCGATCTCGCGCCGCAGTGCCGCGAGGCTGCGTCGGCGCAGCATCCGCAGCACCTCCGCGTCGCACCACTGCACCCCGGTGCGCTCAGGATGCAGCTCCCCGCGTACAAGTCGCCCGCGCGCGGTCAGCGCCTCCAACACGGTGACGACGACCGCCACGCCCAGACCGAGGCGGCGAGCCGGTTCGGCGGCGTCGAACGGCCCATGGGTGCGTGCGTACCGGGACAGCAGATCGCCGAGAGGGTCGTCGACCGGAACCGCGAACGCGTCGGGCACGCCGAGCGGGAGGGCGACGCCGAGCGCATCGCGCAGCCGCCCTGCATCCTCGACCGGTACCCAGCGTTCCTCCCCGGCGATGCGCACCCGCAGGATCCGCCGGGCCTGCTCGAGCTCGGCCAGCCATACCGGCGTCGCACCGCGGGCAAGGGCTTCCTCGGTCGTGAGGTCGCCGACGAGTCGCAGCAGATCGGCGACTCCTTCGACGTCGCGGGCGTGCCGGTCGGGGCTCAGCCGGGTCAGGTCGGCGCTCAGCCGGGCGAGCACCGCCGGGTCGACGAGCTCGCGCAGGTCGGCCTCGCCGAGCAGCTCCGCGAGCAGTGAGCTGTCCAGTGAGAGGACTTGGGCGCGCCGTTCGGCGAGCGGGGCGTCGCCGTCGTACATGAAAGCGGCGACGTAGCCGAACAGCAGCGCGCCGGCGAACGGCGACGGGCCCGGCGTCTCGACCTCGACGACCCGCAGCGAGCGGCCTGCGATCTCGCGCATCAGCCCGACCAGCGAAGGCGTGTCGAAGACGTCCTGCAGGCATTCCCGCATCGTCTCCAGCACGATCGGGAAGTCGGTGAACGTCGCCGCTACCGACAACAGCTGCGCACTGCGCTGGCGCTGCTGCCACAGCGGGGTACGCCGGCCGGGGGTGCGCCGCGGCAGGAGCAGCGCCCGCCCGGCGCATTCGCGGAAACGGCTGGCGAACAGTGCACTGGCGCCGATCTCGGCGCGCACGATCGCGTCGATCTCGTCCGGCTCGAACACGGCGAGCTCGGCGCTCGGCTCCTGCGCAGCGTCCGGGACGCGCGCGACGATGCCGTCGTCGGTGTGCATGATCTGCACTTCGGTGCCGTACTGCTCGCGTAGGCGGGCGCCGAGGGCGAGTGCCCAGGGCGCGTTCACCGGCGCACCGAACGGCGAGTGCACCGCGAGGCGCCAGTCGCCGAGCTCGTCGCGGAAGCGTTCGACCACGATCGTGCGGTCGTCGCTGAGGTGACCGACCGCGGCGCGTTGTTCCTCCAGGTAGCGCAGCAGGTTCGCGGCGGCCCAGGCATCAAGCCCGGCATCGCGCAGTCGGGCGTCGGCCGCGGCGGACGGGAGCTGGCCGAGCTCGCGCAGGAACGCGCCAAGCTGCCGGCCGAGTTCGGCGGGCCGCCCGGGTGCGTCGCCGTGCCAGAACGGCAGCCGGCCGGGTCGGCCGGGAGCCGGGGTGACCAGCACCCGATCCGGGGTGATCTCCTCGATCCGCCAGCTGGACGAGCCGAGCAGCACCACATCGCCGACCCGGGACTCGTAGACCATCTCCTCATCGAGCTCGCCGACCCGGCTGGACTTCTCGCCGACCAGGAATACTCCGAACATCCCGCGGTCGGGGATGGTGCCGCCGCTGGTCACGGCGAGCCGCTGCCCGCCCGGACGACCGTGCAGCATCCCGGTGGCCCGGTCCCAGACGATGCGGGGCCGGAGCTCGGCGAAGGCGTCGGACGGGTAACGCCCGGCCAGCATGTCGAGCACTCCCTCCAGCACGGATGCCGGCAGGGACGCGAACGTGGCCGTGCGCCGCACCAACGCGCCCAGATCCTCGACGGTCCAGTCCTCCATCGCGGTCATCGCCACGATCTGTTGGGCGAGGACGTCCAACGGGTTGCGCGGGTAACGCAGCGACTCGATCTGCCCGGCGCGCATCCGTTCGGCGACGACGGCGCATTCGAGCAGGTCACCGCGGTGACGGGGGAGTACCACGCCGACGCTTGGCGCGCCGACCTGATGCCCGGCGCGGCCCACCCGTTGCATGCCGGCGGCGACACTCGGGGGCGACCCGATCTGGACGACGAGGTCGACAGCGCCCATGTCGATGCCCAGCTCCAGGCTGGACGTCGCCACCACCGCGGGTAGCCGGCCGGCCTTGAGGTCCTCCTCGATCAGCCGTCGCTGCTCGCGGCTGACACTGCCGTGATGGGCGCGGGCCACCTCGGGTCGGGTCGGGTCGATGCGGGCGAGGCCGGCCGCCCCCATCGTCTCGGCCGGGAACCGGTCGCGCGGGTCACCGCCGGCGCCACTCGCAGCCGCATCCCCTGCCGGATCGTCCTCGTCCGGTGACAGGCGATCGGCATGACGCTCGTTGAGCCTGGCGCACAGCCGTTCCGCGAGACGGCGGGAGTTGACGAACACGATCGTCGAGGCGTGCGCGAGGATCAGATCGAGCACCCGCTCCTCCACCGCAGGCCAGATGGACGCCCGCCTCGCCGCCGCCGCGGACCCGTCGGGATCGGCGTCGGCAAGCGGCTCGCCGAGGTCCGTCATGTCCTCGACCGGCATGATGACCTCGAGCTCGAGGGTCTTCGCTGTCGGCGGCCGCACGACACCTACCGGCCGGGCACCGCCGAGGAACCGGGCCACCTCCTCGATCGGCCGGACCGTCGCCGAGAGCCCCACCCGCTGTGCCGGCTCGTCGAGCAGCGCGTCGAGCCGTTCGAGGCTCACCGCGAGATGCGCACCACGCTTGGTTCCGGCCACGGCGTGAACCTCGTCGATGATCACCATGCGCACGCCGCGTAGCGACTCCCGGGCGGCGCTGGTCAGCATAAGGAACAGTGACTCCGGCGTGGTGATGAGCACGTCCGGCGGGTGGGCGGCGAATCCGCGCCGCTCGGTGGCCGGAGTGTCACCCGACCGGATGGCGACGTCGATCTCGGGCCGGGGGAGCCCCAGGCGCTGGGCCGCAGCCCGTATACCCGCCAACGGGGCGCGCAGGTTGCGCTGCACATCCACGGCGAGCGCCTTCAAGGGGCTGATGTAGAGCACCCGGCAGCGGCGACTGCGCTCGGGCGGCGGCTGGGCCTGGGCGAGGGAGTCCAGCGACCACAGGAATGCCGCGAGCGTCTTGCCCGAGCCGGTGGGCGCGACGACGAGGGTGTCGCCACCGCCGCGGATGGCCTCCCACGCGCCGCGCTGCGCCGGTGTCGGAGCGGCGAAGGCGGCCTGGAACCACTCCCGCGTGGGCGCGGAGAACGGCGCGAGCGGATCGGCGGCCGTGTCCTCCCCGGCCGTGTCCTCCCCGACCGTGTCCTCCCCGACCGTGTCCTCGATGGCCGTGTCCTCCCCGGCCGTGTCCTCCCCGGCCGTGTCCTCCCCGACCGTGTCCTCCCCGACCGTGTCCTCCCCGACCGTGTCCTCCCCGACCGTGTCCTCGATGGCCGTGTCCTCCCCGGCGCTGTCGTCCTGCATGCCGTCCAGTGTGCGACGCGGCTCCGACAGTTTCCGTCTGCCCTACTCGCCCCGCCCCGGCCAGAATGCCGGATTAGTGCGTCTGTGGGAGGCGATGTCCGTGCCGGAGGCAGGTGCACACTGGACGGATGCGGCTGACCGAGTTCTGGGCGAGGATGAACAAGCAGTTCGGTTCCTCCTACGCGGAGTCGTTCGCCCGTGATCACGTGTTGGCCGGCCTCGACGGCGCTACCGTGGAGGTGGCGCTGGCCCGCGGGGATGACGCCAAGTCGGTGTGGCGGGCCGTGTGCGAGGAGTTCGATGTGCCTGCCCGGGAGCACTGAGGGCCCCCGTCCGGCGTGTCGCCTTCGCGTCGAACGCTTGTTCGTCTATGGTTGTCCCCATGCGGCAACTTGTCCACAGATCAGCCACGGCCCTCGAAACTGTCGGACCCAGGGCCTAGCGTCAGCCCCGTGGCCAAGAATCGACGACCTCAGCATGGAGTTACTCCGATGGCGGCAGGGCTTGACCGTGAGAAGGCGTTGGAGAACGCCCTCGCTCAGATCGACAAGGCGTTCGGCAAGGGATCCGTCATGCGGCTGGGAGACGACTCCCGGCCGCCCATTCAGGCCATCCCCACCGGCTCCATCGCGTTGGACGTAGCGCTGGGCATCGGCGGGCTCCCCCGTGGCCGCGTCATCGAGGTGTACGGCCCCGAGTCGTCAGGGAAGACGACCGTGGCATTGCACGTGGTGGCCAATGCGCAGGCCGCCGGGGGCATCGCGGCATTCATCGACGCGGAGCACGCGCTCGACCCGGAGTACGCGGGGAAGCTCGGGGTGGACACGGATGCCCTGCTCGTCTCCCAGCCCGACACGGGTGAGCAGGCCCTGGAGATCGCGGACATGCTGGTTCGCTCCGGGGCGTTGGACATCATCGTCATCGACTCGGTGGCCGCGCTTGTTCCGCGCGCCGAGATCGAGGGTGAGATGGGCGACAGCCACGTCGGTCTGCAGGCCCGGCTGATGTCGCAGGCGCTGCGCAAGATGACCGGGGCGCTCGCGAACTCCGGCACCACCGCGATCTTCATCAACCAGCTGCGCGAGAAGATCGGTGTCATGTTCGGCTCCCCGGAGACGACGACCGGTGGAAAGGCATTGAAATTCTACGCCTCGGTGCGTCTGGACGTGCGCCGAATCGAGACGCTCAAGGACGGCGCCGAGGCCGTGGGTAACCGCACCCGTGTGAAGGTGGTGAAGAACAAGGTCGCACCGCCCTTCCGGACCGCCGAATTTGACATCGTGTATGGCGGTGGTATCAGTCGTGAGGGTTCCCTCATCGACATGGGCGTCGAACACGGCATCATTCGTAAGTCCGGCGCCTGGTACACCTATGACGGTGACCAGCTCGGTCAGGGCAAAGAAAACGCCCGGTCGTTCATGCGCGACAATCCAGACCTTGCCAACGAGATCGAGAAGAAGATCAAGGAGAAGCTCGGTATTCTGCCGACCCTTGAGTCCGACGCGGCGGCGCCGGTCCCGGTCGATCTGTAGCGGATGCGCGCGAGTCGGCGTGACGCCGAACGCGGCCCGACCACCGCTGCCGGGCATGACGTGGCCGACAGGGGTGGTCAGGCGGTCGATCCGGCGGTGGTGGCTCGGGAGATCTGTCTGCGTCAGCTGGCTACGCGGGCGCGTAGCCGTGCTGAGCTTGCCGCCACTCTGCGTCGAAGAGGAGTCGCAGAGGACGTCGCCGAGGCGGTGCTGGACCGGCTGACCGCGGTCGGCCTGATAGATGACAGTGCCTTCGCTGCGGACTATGTCTCCTCTGCGCGAAGCCGACGTGGGTTGGGGCGGCAGGCGCTCGCCGCTGAACTGCGCCGGCGCGGAGTGCAGCCCGACGTCGTCCGGGTCGCCACCGAGTCCGTCTCCGGTGAGGAGGAGGAAAACGGCGCCCGCGATCTCGTGCGGCGCCGATCAGCCGCGATGCGTGGGTTGCCCGCGCCGGTGCGGGCGCGGCGGTTGCTTGCCGTGCTGGCCCGGCGCGGCTATTCGGCGCAGCTCGCCGCCCGGGTCGTGCGCGAGGAGCTCGAGGCAGATCACGGTGGCATGGGCGACCCTGGCGCTGACGGGCTTGGCGCTGACGGGCTTGGCGCGGGCGACGCGGAGCCGGACTGGTAGCCAGCTTGTCCTGGCCGGATTGCGGCGGTGAGTGATATGCGCGATTTCTTGACGCAGGAATGTGTTGTGATCTACGCTTCACTGGAAAGGTGACAGGATCTCGCGGTTCTGCGATGCGGCGATGCAGGTAGCGCGATGTAGATAGCTGGTCCAACTTCACACGTGGGCACCCGCCACCTGCGGATGTCCAGGCCGGTGCGCGACGCGGCCCGTCACGATTGGCGGTCCGCGCAAGTACGCCACAGCGGCTTCACACGCTGCCTGGGAGTACGGGTGTTCGTGCCGCGGTGGTGTTTGTGCCAGGCCGTGGATCCTTCGCCGCCCCCCGTCCAAGCCCGCTCGCGTGGGCCCGAAGACAGCGGAGGGAACCGCGGTGGAGGGCGTCCTGGTCATCGTCCTGTCCGTCGTCCTCCTCGTGCTTGTCGGGCTGGTGGTGATGGTTGCCCGGCTCGCGCACAACGACGGGCGGGTGTCACTGCCGGGTCGCGTACGACGACTGCGGCCCGGCCTCGGGTCCGCGACCCCGAGAAGCCCCGACGCGTACGACGCTCCGCGTTACGACCCGGCCTCTGACGGTGCGGACGGGGAACCCACCGTGAGGGTCCTGCCCGCTGCCACCGGCGGAACGCGGCAGCAATCCCACGACGACGGCCGGCCGTCCGCCGTGGCGCCGGTGGACCCGCCGGAGGCACCCGAGGCCTCTGGGCCCGCCGAGATCCCGGGGATCCCCACGACCCCGGAGATCGCCGAGACCCCACAGACCTCACAGACCACCGAGACCCCACAGACCTCACAGACCACCGAGACCCCACAGACCACGGTGGTGAACACGACCGGTTCCGTGGCCACGCATGCAAGCGTCGGGGCCGCCGGCGCTGCGACCGCGGGGAGCGCTTCTGCCGGCCGTGCGGCCGTCGAGGGCGCGCAGCTACTCGTCCGCGCTGAACGGGAGTCGCAGGAGCGCCTGGCGCGGGCTGAGCGGGAAGGCGCCGAGATCCGTCGGCGCGGTGCCGAGGAGGCCGCCTCGCTGCGTGACCGGGCCCGGGCGGAGGCCGCGGCCGAGGCAGAACGGCTCGAGGCCGCCGCCCGCGAGAAGGCCCAGGCTCAGGCCGAGTCGGCCCGAGCGAAGGTCGAAGAGGCCCGGGCCGAACTGCGTCGACGCGAGGACGCCCTGACCGGCCGCGAGCAACTGATCGAGCAGCGCGCGGCCAGCCTTGACGAGCACGCGAACCGCCTGGCCGACCGGGAGCAGGATCTCCGCGCAAGGGAGACGGAGCTCACTCGGCGGGCGGCAGAGGCGGACGACCTCGAGGCCGAGCGGCGGCAGGCGCTCGAGCAGGTTGCCGGGCTCACCGCCACACAGGCTCGCGCCGAGCTTGTCAGCACCATCCAGCAGGAGGCCCGTCGAGAGGCGGTGCTGCTGGTCCGGGAGATCGAGACGCGGGCCGAGGAAGAAGGTGAGGAACGGGCGCGGCGCATCGTCACGACCGCGATCCAGCGGGTCGCCGCCGAGCAGACCACGGAGTCCGTCGTGACCGTGCTGCAGCTGCCAGGCGACGAAATGAAGGGGCGGATCATCGGCCGCGAAGGCCGCAACATCCGCACCTTCGAGTCCGTCACCGGGGTGAACGTTCTCATCGATGACACGCCGGAAGCGGTGCTGCTGAGCTGCTTCGACCCGGTGCGCCGGGAGGTCGGGCGGATCACGCTCGCGGCGCTGGTCGCCGACGGGCGGATCCATCCGCACCGGATCGAGGAGGAGTACGCCCGCGCCCAGGTCGAGGTCGAGGCGCGCTGCGTGCGGGCGGGGGAGGACGCCCTGGTCGAGACGGGGATCTCGGAGCTGCACCCGGAGCTGATCGTCCTGCTCGGGAGGCTGCGCTACCGCACCAGCTACGGGCAGAACGTGCTCGCGCATCTGATCGAGAGTGCGCACCTCGCCGGGATCATGGCCGCTGAGCTCAGGATGGAACTGCCCCTGGCGAAACGGGCAGCGCTGCTGCACGACCTCGGCAAGGCGTTGACCCACCAGGTGGAGGGCTCGCACGCGCTGATCGGCGCCGACGTCGCTCGCCGCTACGGCGAATCCGAGGAGGTCGTACACGCCATCGAGGCGCATCACAACGAGGTGGCGCCGCGCTCGCTGTGTGCGGTGCTCACCCAGGCCGCCGATCAGATCTCCGGCGGGCGGCCCGGTGCCCGGCGCGCGAGTCTCGAGTCGTACGTGAAACGCCTCGAGCGCATCGAGCAGATCGCCGGGGAGCGCCCCGGTGTCGATCGGGTGTTCGCCATGCAGGCCGGCCGTGAGGTGCGGGTCATGGTGGTTCCCGAGGAGGTCGACGACGCTGCGGCCCATCTGCTCGCCCGCGATGTCGCCCGTCAGATCGAGGACGAGCTGACCTATCCCGGCCAGATCCGGGTCACCGTGGTGCGCGAAACCCGGGCCGTGGGCACCGCCCGCTGAACGGAGAACCTGAGCGGGGAGGGTGAGTGGGGATCAGCCCCGAGTCAGCGGCGGGTCGACTGGCCCGATGGCCGCGGGCGCGCCGAGCCGCCGGTCCTGCCGACGATCCAGCCAGCGGGCCAGCAGCGACAGTAGACCGTTGGTCACGATGTAGATCAGTGCCAGCACGGTGTAGACGGGCAGGGCGTAGCGACTGCCGAGATACTCCACCGCGCCTCGGCCGGACCGCAGCAGCTCGCTGTAGGCGATCACGAATCCGAGCGAGGTGTCCTTGAGCAGGATGACGAGCTGACTGACCAGGGTGGGGCTCATTCGCCGCACGGCCTGCGGGAGCAGGACGAGCCGGAAGGCCTGCAACGGCCGCAGGCCGAGGGCTGCGGCGGCCTCCGCCTGCCCCCGATCGATCGAGCCGACGCCGGCCCGGAAGATCTCGCTGAGCACCGCGCCGTTGTAGACGGTCAGGCCGAGCACGAGCGCCCAGAAGGTTGACACCTGCCAGCCAAGTGCCGGTAGCCCCAAATAGGCGAAGAGGATCAGCATCAGCACTGGCAGGCTGCGCAGCAGTTCCACCGCGACCGTGGCCGGTAGGCGAACCACCCGGCGGCTGGACATCCGGCCGAGCGCCAGCAGCAGGCCGAGTCCCACCGCGAGGACCATTCCGGTGACGGCCACACGCAGCGTGGCGAGCAGTCCCTTCCACAACAGGGTACGTAGCTCCGGCTCGTCCAGGAACACCCGCCAGATCTCCGCGTCGAGCTGCCCCTTGCTGGCAAGCCTGGCCAGGGCGAGCGCGACCAGCCCGGCGAACACGACCAGCGCGGCGACACTTCCGACCAGGATCCGTCGGCGTCCGCGCGGCCCGGGTGGATCGGCGAGCATGAGGGACGTGCCGCCGTTCATCGAACCCGCTCCAGCCGCCGCTCGGTCACTGCGAGCCCGCCGGCCAGCGTGAGAGTGAGGATCAGGTAGCCGACCACACCACCGAGCAGGATGGCGATGACGGCGTCCGGGTTAGCCGTGGTCAGCCGCTGCACCACGCCGGTGAGCTCCTGGACGCCGAAGGCCGCGGCAATCGAGGTGTTGCGGATCAGAGCGCTGATGACGCTGCCCAGCGGCTGCACAACGGTGCGCAGCGCCTGCGGCAGCACGACCAGCCGAAGGTTCTGGCTGAAGGTGAGGCCCAGCGCTCGCGCTGCCTCCACCTGGCCGACATCGACCCCGTTGATGCCGGAGCGTACCGCCTCGCAGACCATCGCCGCGTGGTAGATCGACAGCGCGACCACGGCAAAAGTGAAATACGAGAAGACGATGTCGACCTGGGGCAGAACGAACACCACGAAGAAGAACACCACTGTCAGCGGGGTGTTGCGCACGACCTCCACGTAAACGGTGCCGGCCCAGCGCAACGGAGGCACCGGTCCGACCCGCATGGTGGCAAGCAGAGTCCCGCCGACGAGCGCCGCCACCGTGGCGAACAGGCTCAGCCCCACCGTGCGGCGCAGGCCCTCGGCGAAGATGTCGAGGTTGTCAAGAACGGCGTCGATCGCGAGCCCCTCCCTTCTGTCCCACCGGTCGGCCCTGGTCGCACCGGTCACCGCGGCGGCTGGGGACGCCGGTGGGAAGGCCGGCGGGACGGGCGCGGTTGCGCGGTACCGCGGCCACCCGCCGGCTCTGTCCTGTGGCCTCCGTCGCGCTGCCCGGAGCCCCTGCCCGTCAGCTGGTGTATCGGTCCACTGGCGGCGGGGTCGGCGTCGTCTTCTCGACCTTGCCGACGGTGCTGGCGAACGCCTTCGCCCAGCGTCCGTCACGGTAGGAGGCCTCGAGGGTGTCGTTGACGAACGTCCGGAACGCGGTGTCACCCTTGCGGAGCCCGATGCCGTACGGCTCCTTGGTGAAGGTGCCGCCGACCAGCTTGAACGCGTCCGGATCCTTGTCGATCAGGCCGAGCAGAATCACGTTGTCGGTGGTGACGGCGTCGACCTGGCCATTCTTCAGCGCGTCCGCGCACTTGCTGTAGACGTCGAACAGGACGAGCTGGGCGGCGGGCGCGACCTTGCGGATGTTGTCGGCCGGAGTGGAGCCGCTTACTGAGCACACCTTCTTGCCGGCCAGGGAGTCCTTGCCGGTGATGGTGGTGTTGTCCTTCTTCACCATAATGGCCTGGCCGGCGACGTAGTACGGCCCGGCGAAGTCGACGACCTTCTTGCGTTTGTCGTTGATGGTGTACGTGGCCGCCACGATGTCGACCCGGCCCTGCTCGATGAACGGTTCACGGTTCGCGGAGACGGTTTCGACAAAGTTGATTTTGTTCTCCGGGATTCCCAGCGCGCCCGCGATGATCTTGGAGATCTCGACGTCGAAGCCCTCGGGCTTGCCGCTGAGGTTCTTCAGCCCGAACAGTGGCTGGTCGAACTTCGTACCGACCGTGATCTTTCCGGCGTCGTGCAGGCGGGCCATGGTGGTGCCGGGGGCGAAGCTCGTGGCGGCACTGGGCGTTGCGCTGTCACCGTCGTCGTCGCTGCCGCAGGCGGACAGGCCCAGCGTGGTGAGCAGCACGGCGCCGAGCAGCAGTGCGCCGGCGCGTCGACGGCGCAGACCAAACCCAGTTCGACCGAGCCCAGTACCTCGGCTGGACCCAGTACCTCGGCTGGACCCAGTATCTCGACCGATTGCTGTGCGCATGAACCATTCCCTTCGGGGGCGTTCGCGGATCGTTCTGTTTCAGATGGCTCAGGGCGCCTGGCGGGCTCAGTGCCGCAGCACCCGGCCAAGGAAATCGCGGGCGCGGTCCGAGTTCGGGGCGTCGAAGAAGGTGGCCGGCGGGGCGATCTCCACGATCCGGCCGTCGGCCATGAAGGCGACCCGGTCGGCGGCGGAGCGGGCGAAGCCCATCTCGTGGGTGACCACGATCATGGTCATGCCGCTGGCGGCCAGCGAGCGCATGACGTCGAGCACCTCGGAGATCATCTCCGGGTCGAGGGCCGAGGTCGGCTCGTCGAACAGCATCAGGACCGGATCCATCGCGAGTGCCCGGGCGATGGCGGCCCGTTGCTGCTGGCCCCCGGAGAGCTGGCGCGGCAGCCGGTCGGCCTTGTCCGCGATCCCCACCCGCGCGAGCAGTTCGCGGGCCCGAGCCTCGGCCACAGGGCGCTTCTGGCCGAGCACCTTCACCGGACCGAGCGTCAGGTTGTCCAGGATCGTCCGGTGGGCGAACAGGTTGAACGACTGGAACACCATCCCGACCCGCGCCCGCATCCGGGCGAGCTCACGGCCCTCCGCGGGCAGCGGCCTGTCCTCGAACAGGATCCGGCCCTCGTCGATCGTCTCGAGCCGGTTGATACAGCGGCACATCGTCGACTTGCCGGACCCGGACGGCCCGATGACGACCACCACCTCGCCCGCCTCCACGGACAGATCGATATCGGAAAGCACGCGGTGGTCGCCGAACGACTTGCCGACGCCCTCCAGGGCCACCAGGGGCACGTGGAACCTCCCGACACATTATGGAAACGGTAGGTGATGGGCCGATCATCCCGATCCTGGCCGTCGCGTGCCGTTCGACGCGCGGATCGGTCGTGAGTCCGACAGCGGCAGCGCCGGTCGGCTCCGACGCCCTTCCGTCCGTGCTCGTGCTCTCCGCGCTGACGCTGTGCCTCCATGACTCGTCGTCGTGCTGGTTTGTCGGGGCCTCGCCGTACGCTGGTGGACGTGACCGGACGCAGTTATGAGGTACGCACGTTCGGGTGTCAGATGAACGTTCACGACTCCGAGCGGCTCTCCGGCCTGCTCGAGTCCGCAGGCTACGTCCCCGCAGCCGCTGGTGCCGAGGCGGATGTCGTCGTGTTCAACACCTGCGCGGTGCGAGAGAACGCGGACAACCGGTTGTACGGCAACCTTGGCCAGCTCGTCCCGGCGAAGAAGTCCCATCCCGGCATGCAGATCGCCGTCGGCGGCTGCCTCGCGCAGAAGGACCGGGCGACGATCCTCGATCGGGCGCCGTGGGTCGACGTGGTCTTCGGCACCCACAACCTGCACCGCCTGCCCGTCCTGCTCGAACGTGCTCGGCACAACGCCGCCGCGCAGCTCGAGATCGTCGAGGCGCTGGAGGTGTTTCCCAGCACGTTGCCGACCCGGCGCGCCAGTCACCACTGCGCATGGGTCAGCATCAGCGTCGGCTGCGACAACACCTGCACCTTCTGCATCGTGCCGAGCCTGCGCGGGACCGAACGCGACCGGCGGCCCGGTGACGTGCTCGCCGAGGTCGAGGCGCTGGTCGCCGAGGGCGTCCTGGAGATCACCCTGCTTGGCCAGAACGTGAACTCCTACGGCCGCTCGCTCGGTGACCCCGGCGCGTTCGCGAAACTACTGCGGTCCTGCGGCGGCATCGAGGGCCTGGAGCGGGTGCGCTTCACCTCACCGCATCCGCGGGACTTCACCGACGACGTCATCGAAGCCATGGCCGCCACCCCGAACGTCTGCCATCAGCTGCACATGCCGCTCCAGTCAGGCTCGGACGCGGTGCTGCGCCGGATGCGCCGTTCCTACCGGCGCGAGCGTTACCTCGGCATCATCGAGCGGGTCCGCGCCGCGATGCCGGACGCCGCGATCAGCACCGACATCATCGTCGGCTTCCCCGGCGAGACCGAGGCCGACTTCGTCGACACCCTCGACGTCGTGCGCGCGGCCCGGTTCTCCGGCGCGTTCACGTTCCAGTACTCGCCGCGCCCCGGCACGCCGGCGGCGACGATGGACCACCAGATCGACCGGGCCACGGTCGCTGAGCGTTACGGTCGGCTCGTCGCGCTGCAGGATGAGATCTCCTGGGCGGAGAACCGTGAGCTGGTGGGCGCCCGGGTGGAACTGCTGGTCGCCGAGGGCGAGGGTCGCAAGGACGACGCGACCGGCCGGCTGACCGGCCGGGCCCGCGACGGCCGGCTCGTCCACTTCCGCGCCGCCGAGCTCACACCTGGGGAGAGCCGGCCCGGGGAGGTTCGGCCTGGTGATGTTGTGGAGACCTTGGTGACCAGGGCCGCGCCGCACCACCTGACCGCGGACGGGCCGCTGCTGTCGCTGCGGCGGACCCGCGCCGGTGACGCCTGGGAGCAGGCCCGTCGCACGTCGGCGGCGACGCCCGATGCCTCCTCGCGGCCGACCGTCACCCTTGGTATGCCAGCGCTGCGGCCGACGGACTCGGGATCGGAGGGGTCGGGGGCGCCGATCACGGCCTGTTCCGCGGCCGACGCCGGGCCTGGCTCGCGGTGACGTTCGTCGCGGCGGCGGTCTGCCCGCATCCTCCGTTGCTGGTCCCGGAGGTCGGCGGCGCCGAGCCGGTGGCGGCGCGGCCGGCCGCCCTCGCCGCGGTGCGCCAGCTGACCGCGGCCTCCCCGGACCGGATCGTCGTCGTCGGCGACGCCGGGGACGTGCCCGCTGAGATCGACTACGGCCCGGCGACCGCAGGCACGTTCGCCGGCTTCGGGGTGGACCTCTCGGTGTCTCTTGGCGTTGAGGCAGCTGTGCCGTCCGCGCCGGTCCTGCCGCTGTCGCTCACGGTCGGTGCGTGGCTGCTCGCGACGGCTGGGTGGCCGGGCGCGCGTACGGCGCTGGGTGTGCCCAGCGGGTACTCGGCGCGCCAGGCGGCCGAGCTCGGGCAGCGGCTGGTGGCGGCGAGCGACCCGGCCGAGCGGCTCGGGCTGTTGGTGATGGGCGACGCCTCCGCCCGCCGGACGGTGAAGGCGCCGGGTGCGCTGGATGAGCGGGCCGCGCCGTTCGACGCCGCTGTCGCCGCCGCGCTGCTCGGCGTCGACCCGGACGGACTGCTCGGCCTCGACGCCGGGCTCGCGGCCGATCTGCTCGTGGCCGGACGGGCTTCCTGGCAGGTCCTCGCCGGTGCGCTAGTCGCCGCGACTCGGGACGACACGCCCCGCGCGGCCTGGATCGGCGCGCTCGGTTACGACGCCGCACCCTACGGTGTCGGTTATCTGGTAGCCGTTTGGATCCGGGGGGATGCAGCACGTGAGGGAGCCGGCGAGTGATCTGCCGTCAGGAGTGCGACGAACGGAGATAGCGGGCCTGGCTGCTCTGCGGACCACAGCTGTGGCGCCGGACGGTACCGCGGTTCTGTTGCTCGCGGGATTCGCCGCGAGCAAGGAGGACTACCTGCCGATCCTGCCAGCGCTGGCCGCCGCGGGTTTCACCGCGGTCGCTCCGGATCAGCGTGGCCAGTACGAGTCACCCGGCCCCGACGATGTCGCCGGCTACACCTTGGCCGCGTTCGCCGCCGACGTCCACCGGGTGATCGGTGCGCTCGGCGGTGGGCCGGTCCACCTGGTCGGGCACAGCTTCGGCGGTCTGGTCGCGCGGGAGGTGGTCCTCACCGAGCCCACCGCGGTACGCACGTTGGCGCTGCTGTCGTCCGGCCCGGCCGGCATTGTCGGCCACCGCCGTCGGGCGCTGCGCACGATCCGACGGATGCTGCTGCACGGCGGGCAGCCGGCGGTGTGGGCGGCGCTGCACGCGGTCGCCCACCCGCGCCCCGACCAGACCGACGAGTTTCTGCGGCGCAGATTCCTCGCGCACCATCGCGTGGGCCTGACCGCCGTCAGTGACCATCTCCTGTCCGCCCCCGACCAGGTCGATCAGCTTGCCGGAGTGACGCGGGCGACGAGGCTGCCTGTCCTCGTCGCCCATGGCGATGGCGATGACGGCTGGCCCGCGAGTGTGCAGGCGGACATGGCCCGCCGGCTCGCGGCCCGCTACGAGGTGATCCCCGCCGCCCGTCATGACCCGGTGCGCGACAGCCCGGACGCACTCGTGGCCACGCTCATCCGGTTCTGGCAGGCGGGGACAACCCGGCAGGCCGAGCCCGGCGGACGAAGACCTCACCGCGCAACCGCGCGCGGCGGCGTCTGACCGGGTCGAGCGAGGAGCGTCCGGTACGCGAGGGTGGGGATCCGCGGGCGATGACCACGGGTCGTGGGGCGTGGCACCATTCTCGCGATGAGCGCATGTGGGAGTTCCGGGTCCCGTCCTGGGGTCGGCGGGCAGGGGCAGGGGCAGGGGCAGGGGCCGGTGGTGGCGGTGGTCGGGCCGACCGCGGCGGGCAAGAGCGATCTCGGGATCGAGCTCGCGCTCGCGCTCGGCGGCGAGGTCGTCAACGCCGACTCGATGCAGCTCTACCGCGGGATGGACATCGGCACGGCCAAGATCCCCCAGGATGAGCGCCGCGGGGTGCCGCACCATCTGCTCGACGTCTGGGAGATCAGCCGCGCCGCGGACGTCGCGAGCTATCAGACCGACGCCCGCCGGGTGATCGACGCGCTGCTGGCCGCGGGCCGGGTCCCGATCCTGGTCGGTGGCTCGGGGCTGTACCTGCGCGCGGCCCTCGATGATCTGAGCTTTCCGGGCACCGACCCGGCCGTGCGGGCTCGATGGGAGGCCGAGCTTGCCCGGCGGGGGCCCGCCGAGCTGCACGCGGAGCTGGCACGGCGAGCGCCGCGGGCAGCCGAGGCGATTCTGGTCAGCAACGGCCGGCGGATCGTGCGTGCCCTCGAGGTCGTCGAACTGACCGGGGACTACGTGGCGACGCTCCCGGAACACCGAGCGTTCTACGATATCGTCCAGATCGGCCTCGACCGGGCGGATCTCGATGAGCGAATCACCCAGCGGGTGGACCGGATGTGGCAGGCCGGTTTTTTGGATGAAGTGCGACAGTTGGCAGAATGCGGTCTCCGGGAAGGGCGTACGGCGTCCCGTGCGCTTGGATACGCTCAGCTCCTCGCCTGGATGGACGGCGCAATGGAGTCCGCCGAGGAGGCCAAGCTCGCCACAATTTCCGCGACGCGGCGTTTCGCTCGGCGGCAAAGGTCCTGGTTTCGCCGGGATGACCGGATATCGTGGCTCGACCATCCGGACGTCACGCAGGCGCTACGGCTGGTGGGTTCGCTCTGACGGGTGACCGGTTCGTCCGATCGCCGGAAGCATGGTTGGCGCTGGCCGCGGCGTCGCCGGAAGTCCGGCGCCCAGCGGCCTGTCCCGCTCGGCGTCTGGAGAGATCGATGTGACCACGCCCGCCACCGCTGGTGGTTCACCACCCGACCTCACCCTCGTGCCCGCACTCTACGCAGCCTTCGATGACGGTTCGCTGCGGCTGCACTTCCAGCCCGAAGTGGACCTGCGCAACGGCTCGGTTCCCGGCATGGAGGCACATCCGCGCTGGCAACATCCCGAGCGGGGGGTGCTGGGGCCCGCGGAGTTCATGCCGATCGCCGCGGCAGCCGGGCTCACCCATCAGGTGGACCAGTGGGTCCTGCGGATGGCGGTGACCGAGGCGCGGACGTGGCACCGCATGGCGGTGGGTACGCCAATCCGGCCACCGCGACTGTGGGTGAACATCGACGGGCGCCAGCTGGCCAGCCCCGTGTTCCTCACCGAGGTGGACCGGCTGCTGTCTGGACGGCTGTTGCCGGCTGGAGCGATTGGCCTGGAGTTCAGCGAGCGTGCGCTGGGCCTGGCCGCCCCGATCGTGCCGGGTCTGCTGGCGCGGCTGCGTGCGCTCGGGGTGGCCATCGCGGTCGAGTCGTTCGGGACCTGGTTCGGCTCGTTGACCATGCTCGACCTGCTGCCTCTGGATCTGGTCAAGCTCGACGGTCTGTATCTGCGGGCCACGATGCGTGACCTTGAGGGGGAGGCGGTCGTGGCGGCGATCATCCGCCTCGCGCACGGCCGGGAGCTGACGGTCGTCGCCGACGGGGTGGACACCGCGCCATTCGCCTCCCGGGTGCACGACCTGGGCTGTGACCGCGCCATCGGCCCGGTGTTCTGCCCGCCGGTCCCGGTCGAGGACGCCCGGATGATCGCGCTCGGACGAGGCCGTCCGGACCGCTGGTACCGGCCGCCGCAGCGGGCCGACGACCGCCTGCGGGCCTGGGTGCCGGCCGCCGGCGGCTGAGCGGATCCGCGCGTGGCCGTACGATGTGCCCGTGCGGGACGGTCGGCAGCTGCGCTTCGTCAAGGGCCACGGCACGGGCAACGACTTCGTCATCCTGCCCGATCCGGACGGCGATCTTGATCTGACCCCCGATCTGGTCCGGGCGCTGTGCGACCGCCGGACCGGCATCGGCGCCGACGGTGTGCTGCGAGTGGTGCTAGCGGCCGCGGACCCTGACGGAGCTCCGTTCGCCCGTGCCGCCCGCTGGTTCATGGACTACCGCAACGCCGACGGGTCGCCCGCCGAGATGTGCGGCAACGGCGCCCGGGTGTTCGCCCGTTACCTGGTGGACGCCGGTTACGCCGCACCAGGCAGTTTTTCGCTTGCCACCCGGGCGGGCCCGCGGCTCGTCGAGGTGGGATCGGTCGGCGACGTCACCGTCGAGATGGGCCCGCCGCGCCTGGCCGCGGCACCGGTGCCCGCGCCGCCGGTCACTGTCGCCGGCCGGGCGTTCGCCGCGGTCGCCGTGTCGATGGGCAACCCGCACGCTGTCTGCTTCGCCGACGACCTGAACGTCGTCTCGCTGCGCGGGCTGGACCTGACCCGCCCGCCGGAGTTCCGCGCCTGCGACTTCCCCGACGGGGTCAACGTCGAGATCGTCGTGGACCGGCCCGGCGGCGGGGTGGCCATGCGGGTCTACGAACGCGGCGTCGGAGAAACGGACTCGTGTGGCACGGGTGCGTGTGCCGTGGCTGTGGCCTGGGCCGAACGGCAGGGCCGACGGCCGGTCCCGGTCGCCGATGGTGGCGGTGCCTCCGGTGCTGGCTTCGGCACCGAGGCCGGCACCGAGGCCGAGGTCGAGGTGGCGGTGGACGTGCCCGGCGGGACGTTGACCGTCCGGTGGCGGGCGGACACAGTGCTGTTGCGGGGGCCGGCCGAGCTGGTCTTCGACGGCGTGGTGCGCCCGGACGCGCCACTTCGCTGGATGTCCGATTCCGACAAGACCGCGTGGGTCGGGCGGACCTAGTCTGCCGCCATGTCCATCACCTTCAACGTCACCAGCCTGATCGTTTCCGACATGGCCCGCAGCCTGGCCTTCTACCGCCGGCTCGGGCTTGACATCCCGGTGTCCGCCGACGCCGAACCGCATGTCGAGGTCGTCCTGCCGGGCGGGCTGCGGCTGCTGTTCGACACCGAGGGCACCGTGCGCTCCTTCGACCCGGGCTGGACGCCGGCCACCGGTGGCCAGGGCCGGATCGGTCTCGCGTTCGCCTGCGGGAGCCCGGCGGAGGTCGACACCGTCCACGACGAGCTGGTCGCTGCCGGGCATGACAGCCATCGAGCGCCCTGGGATGCCTTCTGGGGTCAGCGCTACGCCAGCGTCGCCGACCCCGACGGCAACAGCATCGATCTCTATGCCCCGCTTCCCGCAGCCGTCCCATCGGCGCCCTGAGCGCCGGCCCGCGCCGTCTTCCGGACGCCCGCGCGGGGCACCGTCAGCGGGGCGGGACGTACGTGAGCAGGTGGGTCGCGGTGACGCCGGTGAGTGCCCGCACCTCGCGGGCGAGATGGGCCTGGTCGGCGTAGCCGGTCATCGCCGCCACCGAGGCGAGCCCATGGCCCAGCCGGGCGGCGCGCAGCGCATCCTGCAGGCGAAGAATGCGGGCCAGGGTCATCGGTCCGTAACCGAAGGCCCGCCGGCTGCGGCGCAACAGCTGCCGCTCGCTCAGCCCGACTTCCTGGGCGAGCGTGCCAACCCGGAGGTGATCTCGGGTACCGGCCACGATCGCCGGCGCCAGCGGGTCGTGCAGGCCTGGATCAGGCGCCCGTGCGGCCAGGGCCGCCTCGAGTTCCGCAGCCTCACGGGCCGCCATCTGATGTTCGGCTGCTCTGAGCTCCGCTGCCCCGTCGGCCACTGACCCGCGGCCCACTGACCCATGGGCCGCGGCCTGGTGGACCGCTGCCTGGTGGACCGCTGCCTCGCGCGTCACTGCCGTGCGGGTTCGCGTCACTGCCGTGCGGGTTACAGGGTCGTGGCCTGCCGTCCCGGACGACCTCCTGGGCAGGGAGACCGCCATGAGCCGGTCGGCGAGCCGTCGGGCCGGGGCATCTCCCCACAGCTCCGCCAGGTCGTGGCGCCCGTCTCGCAGTGCCTCGGCGTCCGCGCCCGCCTGGGCCGGTCCGTGCCCGGGATCGAAACGCATGCCGACGTAGCGCACACCGGGCGCCCAGTGGGCGAACGTCGCGGCGGTGTCCGGCCCGGCCACGATCAGCCGGCCGTCCGAACTCCAGATGATGTCGATGCCACCGTCGGGCAGCACTCGGTGGGTGTCCTGCCCGCAACCGCCGCCTTCGGCCGCCCCCGGATCGGACCGGTCGGCCCGTTCGACGGCCCGGCTCGCCTGATCGTTCGGGTCCGCCTGGGCGGTCCAGACGGTGGCCGGGAGCCGCGTGGATCGGCGCTCGCGGTACATGGGGGCGAGGGTACGCGTCATCCGGGGCATGCCGCAGGACGCACGGGGAATGACGCGGGGAAAGGGCACGCGGAGCTTGCGACACCGGACACCGCATCGAGACCTGGCCAAATCCGTTCGCGATCGCCGGGTCGGCGTGGGACCCTGGCAACTGAGGGAGGGACCACCGGCGCCATGCTGATGTCGGTGCCCGGTCGGGCGGTTGTACGCCGGCCGGGCAGGGCCCTTCCGGAGGTCGCCGCAGACGCGCGTGACCTGGCCGGACGAAGCAGCGCGGAATGCCGCGGCAGCGGGCCACGTTGAGAACGGATGGTATGACACTTCCTGTTGACGCCCTGGATGCGTCCATTTTTGACAGATCGCTCATCGAGCTCACCGACGATGGCGACGAGACTGCGGCACTTTCCGGCTTTTTCGCCGATTCAGGTGAGGGCCTCGACCTGGCGGACCGTGCGGCCCTGCGTCGGGTGCCGGGTCTCGCGACCGAGCTCGACGACGTCACCGAGGTCGAGTACCGACAGCTCCGGCTGGAGCGGGTCGTACTTATCGGTGTGTGGACGTCGGGTTCACTGCGGACGGCCGAGGCGTCCATGGCAGAGCTTGGCGCGCTCGCCACGACCGCGGGCTCGGTCGTGCTCGATGCGCTCGTGCAGCGCCGGGACCGCCCGGACGCCGCGACCTACGTCGGTTCCGGCAAGGCGCGCTCCCTCGCCGAGGTCGTCGCCGCGAGTGGCGCCGACACGGTGATCTGTGACGGCGAGCTCACCCCGGGCCAGCTCCGCCAGCTTGAGGAGATCGTCAAGGTCAAGGTGATCGACCGGACCGCCCTGATCCTCGACATCTTCGCCCAGCACGCGACCTCCCGGGAGGGCAAGGCCCAGGTCGAGCTCGCGCAGCTGCAGTACATGTTGCCGCGGCTGCGCGGCTGGGGTGAATCCATGTCCCGAGCCGCCGCCAGCGGCGGTGGCCGCGCGCCGATCGGTACCCGCGGCCCGGGTGAGACCAAGATCGAGACGGATCGGCGCCGGCTGCGCGCCCGGATGGCCCGGCTGCGCCGCGAGCTTGCCGCGATGGCCACCGTGCGGGAGACCAAACGCTCGTCCCGCCGTCGCGGCGAGGTGCCCTCGGTCGCGATCGCCGGCTATACCAACGGCGGCAAGTCGTCGCTGCTCAACCGGCTCACCGGTGCTGGGGTGCTGGTGGAGGACGCGCTGTTCGCCACGCTTGATCCCACCGTCCGCCGCGCCACGCTGCCCGACGGGCGGACCTTCACCCTCGCTGACACGGTCGGTTTCGTCCGCCACCTGCCGCACCAGATCGTCGAGGCGTTCCGCTCCACGCTGGAGGAGGTCGCCGGCGCGGACCTGATCCTGCACGTGGTCGATGGTTCCGCCCCCGACCCGGCCGCCCAGATCTCGGCGGTGCGGGAGGTTCTGAACGACATCGACGCGGGTGGTGTGGCTGAGCTGATCGTCGTCAACAAGATCGACACGGTCGAACCGACGGCGCTGGCCGAGCTGCGCCAGCTCGCCCCGGACGCGGTGTTCGTCTCCGCCCGCACCGGCGACGGGCTCAGCGCGCTCGTCGACGCTCTGTGCGAGCGTGTGCCGCACCCCGACGTGGAGCTCACGGTGCTGCTCCCGTACACACGGGGCGATCTCGTCTCCCGGGTGCACGCCCATGGCGAGGTGCTCGGCCAGGAGCACATCGCCGACGGCACTCGACTGACCGCCCGGGTCTCTCCATCGCTTGCCGCGGATCTCGACGTGTTCCGCGCCTGAGCACCCTCGGCCCACTGGAGTGGCCGGCCGCCCACCGCGGCCGGCCATTGCTGGTCAGACCCGGCGCAGCACCGCGACGATTCGGCCAAGGATGCTCGCGCCCTCGCCCGGAATATCGCTGAAGGCCGGGTTCTCCGGGTGCAGCCAGACCTTGCCGTCCCGCACCCGCAGCCGCTTGACGGTCGCCTCGCCGTCGATCATGGCGGCGACGATCTCGCCGTTGTCCGCCACGGGCTGCTGGCGGACCACGACCCAGTCGCCGTCGCAGATCGCCGCGCCCACCATCGACTCGCCGACGACCCGCAGCAGGAACAGCGTGCCCTCGCCGACGATCTCCCGGGGCAGCGGGAAGACATCCTCGATCGCCTGCTCGGCAAGGATCGGGCCACCGGCGGCGATCCGGCCGAGCACGGGCACGTAGGTCGCCCGTGTGTCGCCATCGGCCCCTGGGGTGGCCGGTACCCCGCCGCTGAACGCCGGCACGACGGTGGCCATGCCGCCCGCGTCCGGGATGCGGCGCGGCCGGTCGGGGCTGAGCACCTCCATCGCCCGCGGGCGGTTCGGGTCACGCCGGATGAAGCCCTTCTCCTCCAGCATCTTCAACTGGTGAGCCACGCTGCTGGTACTGGTCAGCCCGACGGCCTCGCCGATTTCCCGCACGCTGGGCGGGTAGCCTCGCCGTTCGACGGCCGCCCGGATGACCTCGAGCACCTTGCGCTGCCGGGGGGTCAGTCCGGCCGCGTCCGCGGGGCTTTCCGGGAAGGCCCGCACGTTGCCGCGGGCGCCGCCCCGGCGCGTGCCCCTGCTTTGGGTGGTCATCGCTTACCGCACTCCTCGTCGCGTACCACGTCGTGGGCATCCGGATGGCCACCCTGAGGTCGCGGGCCAGACGACTGGGCGACCGTCGGGGTCACTGTGTGTTCCCGACGACTCCACGGCGTGCGGTTCTCCGCGACCGGGTGACTCACCCGGTCCACACCTGATCGTCTTGACAGTAATCGGACGGTCGCGGAATCTCAAACGTCTGTTCGAGCGTGTCGCTTTCCTCGGCATGTGGCCGCATGGCACAATCGACCAGTAGTTCGATCGAACGGGAGTTCGTGTTGACCTTCCGTCCGCTCGCCCGGGAGGTTTCCGTGAGTGTGGACCACGTGACGCGAGTCGTCGATCTGGCGGCGGTGCGTGCCGAGCGGCGCGGCGGTGCCCGGTCTCGCGCTGATGGCTGTCGCGCTCGTGACGGCCGCGGGAGGGGCGATCGTGGCGCCAGGGCGACGGTGCGCGGGGGGAGTGGAGTTCAGCCGCCGCTGCGGCTCACGCGGCGTGGTCGCGTGGTCGTGGTCGGGCTCGTTGCGCTGTGTGTCGTCGCCGCGCTGATGGTCATGGTGCCGCGCGCGTCGGTTGCCTGGGCGGACGAGCCGCCCCGTGGCCATCTGGTCGTGGCGGGGGAGACGCTGTGGCAGCTTGCCGTGACGCTCGAGCCCGACGCGGATACCCGGGTCGTCGTCGCCCGGCTGATGCGGATCAACCATCTGTCATCGCCCGATCTGACCCCTGGCCAGCTTCTGTTACTGACCTGACGCCGGCCTCGGCGCCGTGGGTGGGCGCCGAGGCTCAGGTGGGGGTGCGCCCTGGATGGGACGTCGGTCCGTCCAGGTGCGGCGTGCGTGGCGCGTGGCGGGTACCCCCCCGACTGATCGGACACCCACCGTTGACGCCCGGGTGGCGGGATGGCCGTCGCGGTGACCTGTCGGTATCCGACGGTTCCGGCCGGCTCGACGCCGCTCGCGGACGGTCGTCGACCATCCGCGGACCGGTGCCCCGATGTGGCATGGCGGGGGGTCCCTGTCCCAGCCATGGTGTTATGCGCTAGGATTAGACACAACATCTGGTGCTGGTTCGGGTGCTGGTTCGGTTTCTTGTGGGGCGCCCGCGAGGTGCGTGGATGCCGTTTCGGGCTAAGGAGGCGTCACGCGTGCGGTGCCCGTTCTGCCGGCATCCGGACAGTCGCGTCGTCGACAGCCGGGAGGCGGAGGAGGGGTCGGCGATTCGTCGGCGGCGCTCCTGCCTGTCGTGCGGTCGCCGGTTCACGACGATGGAGGAAGCATCGCTGCGGGTGGTCAAGCGCAGCGGTGTGGCCGAGCCGTACAGCCGGGCGAAGGTGATCGCTGGCGTGCGCAAGGCCTGCCAGGGCCGACCGGTGCGCGACGACGATCTCGCCCTTCTCGCGCAGCGGGTGGAGGATGCGGTGCGTTCCGCAGGGTCCGCCGAGGTCCCCGCGGAGGCGATTGGCCGGGCGATTCTCGGCCCGCTGCGGGAGCTCGACGAGGTCGCCTACCTCCGGTTCGCCTCGGTGTACCTCGCGTTCGAGTCGCTCGGCGACTTCGAGAACGCGATCGCGGCGCTACGGGCCGAGACCTCCGGCGTCCGCCGGGACACGGGCCGCCCGGCCGGACGAGCGGAGCCCGAGAGTGGCGTGCGGCCACCCGCCACGGGTCCGCCCGGGGCTGGGCTGCTGGAAGGCGGGCCGCTGGACCCGGGTGGGCCGGATGTGGATCCGCCGGACGAGGTGAGCCCGACGCTGGGCCCGCCCGCCGGGGCCGCGGCAGAGCACGCCTGACAAGGCCCTCAGCACAGCACAGCACAGTGCCACGCCGGTCCGCCCCAGTGAGGGCGGGACGACCTGACCCCGCCGACGTGGGTTTTTTCCGCATGCCCTGATCCGCCTGTGTTCGAGTGGCGTTCCTCGTCCGAGACGCCGCCGAACATTCGCCGTGGATCCGCGGCCTGCGGGCATCTCAACCACAGCGACAGCGCGGCCGCCGCGGTGCGGCGAGCCGGCGCGCGCCGACTAGCACGAGGACAGGACGAGGAGCGTCATGACCGAAAGTCGCGGCACCAAGGCGGGTAGGTCGGTAGCCAGGCCGTCCGGGCTGAAGATCCGCCGCTCGCGTACCACCGCCGGGGTCCATCCCTACGACGAGGTCACCTGGGAGTCCCGGGACGTCGTCATGACCAACTGGCGGGACGGCTCGGTCAACTTCGAGCAGCGCGGGGTCGAGTTCCCCGACTTCTGGTCGGTCAACGCGTCCAACATCGTGACCAGCAAGTACTTCCGCGGCGCTCTTGGCGGGCCGGTCCGGGAATCCTCGCTGCGCCAGCTCATCGACCGGGTCGTGCTCACATACACCAAGGCCGGCCGCGAGCACGGTTACTTCGACGCCGACGCCGACGCCGAGATCTTCGAGCACGAGCTGACCTGGATGCTGCTGCACCAGGTATTCAGCTTCAATTCTCCCGTCTGGTTCAACGTCGGCACCTCGGCCCCGCAGCAGGTCTCCGCTTGTTTTATTCTTTCCGTTGATGACACCATGGAGTCTATTCTCAACTGGTATAGGGAAGAAGGGCTGATCTTCAAGGGTGGCTCGGGGGCGGGGCTGAATCTGTCCCGTATTCGCTCCTCGAAGGAGCTGCTGTCGTCCGGGGGCACCGCCTCCGGGCCGGTGAGCTTCATGCGTGGCGCCGACGCGTCGGCGGGGACGATCAAGTCGGGCGGCGCGACCCGGCGGGCGGCCAAGATGGTCGTGCTGGACGTCGACCACCCGGACATCGTCGAGTTCGTCGAGACGAAGGCGCGTGAAGAGGTCAAGATCCGGGCGCTGCGCGACGCTGGGTTCGACATGGACCTCGGCGGGCGGGACATCGCCTCGGTGCAGTACCAGAACGCCAACAACTCGGTGCGCGTCACCGACGAGTTCATGCAGGCCGTCGTCGACGAGAGCACCTTCGACCTGCGGGCCCGCCTTGACGGCCGCACCATCGAGTCGATCGACGCGAAGGGGCTGTTCCGGACCATCGCCGAAGCGGCCTGGGCGTGTGCGGATCCCGGCATCCAGTACGACGGCACCATCAATGACTGGCACACCTGCCCGGAGTCCGGCCGGATCAGCGCGTCCAACCCGTGCAGTGAATACGTCCACCTGGACAATTCCAGCTGCAACCTCGCGTCGCTGAACCTGCTGAAGTTCCTGCGCCCGGACCGGACGTTCGACGCCGAAGCGTTCGTCGCCGCCGTCGAGATAATCATCACGGCGATGGACATCTCGATCTGCTTCGCGGACTTCCCGACGCCCGAGATCACCGCGGTGACCCGCGCCTACCGGCAGCTCGGCATCGGCTACGCCAACCTGGGCGCACTGCTCATGGCCAGCGCCCGCGCCTACGACTCCGACGGCGGTCGAGCCCTCGCCGCGGCGATCACCTCGCTGATGAGCGCCACCGCCTACCGCCGGTCCGCGGAGCTCGCCGGCATCGTCGGCGCCTACGACGGCTTCGCCCGCAATGCCGACGCCCACCGCCGGGTCGTGCGCAAGCACGCTGTCGCCAACGACGACGTGCGCTCCGTGCACCCCGAGGACGCCCGTGTCCTCGCCGCCGCCTCGAAGGAGTGGTCGAAGGCACAGAGCGTCGGCGAGAAGCACGGCTGGCGCAACGCCCAGGTCAGCCTGCTCGCCCCGACCGGCACCATCGGCCTCGCGATGGACTGCGACACCACCGGCATCGAGCCGGACCTCGCCCTGGTCAAGATGAAGAAGCTGGTCGGCGGCGCCAGCATGAAGATCGTGAACCAGACGGTCCCGGCGGCGCTGCGCGCGCTCGGCTACACCGAGGAGACCCTCGAGGCGATCGTCGAGTTCATCGCCGAGCACGGGCACGTCGTCGATGCGCCGGGCCTTCGCCCCGAGCACTATGACGTGTTCGACTGCGCCATCGGTGAGCGGGCCATCTCCCCGATGGGCCACGTGCGGATGATGGCCTCGGTGCAACCGTTCCTGTCTGGCGCGATCTCCAAGACGGTGAACATGCCGGCGACGGCCACCGTCGAGGACGTCGAGGAGATCTACCTCGCCGGTTGGCAGGTTGGCCTCAAGGCCCTGGCCATCTACCGGGACAACTGCAAGGTCGGCCAGCCGTTGACCGACGTCAGGGGTGCGAAGCGGGACGCGGCCGCGGCCGCCGCCCGCGAGCCTGCGGCTGCTGCCGAGGTGGAGTACCGGCCGGTGCGCCGCCGGTTGCCGAAGACACGTCCGTCGCAGACGGTCTCGTTCTCCGTCGGCGGTGCCGAGGGCTACCTCACTGCCGGGTCCTATCCGGACGACGGCCTCGGCGAGGTCTTCATCAAGATGTCGAAGCAGGGCTCGACGCTCGCCGGTGTCATGGACGCCTTCGCCATCGCGATCTCCATCGGCCTGCAGTACGGGGTGCCGCTCGAGGCCTACGTCAGCAAGTTCATCAACATGCGCTTCGAGCCCGCCGGGATGACCGACGACCCCGACGTCCGGATCGCCCAGTCGATCATGGACTATCTGTTCCGCCGCCTGGCGCTGGACTATCTCGACGCCGACCACCGCGCCGAGCTCGGCATCTCCACCGCCGCCGAACGGACCCGTACCGTCGCCGGCCAGTACGGCAGCACCCCCGCTCCCGCCGACGAGACCGTGCCGAGTGCCCTGCCCGGAACGGCGGACGCCGTGGTCCACCTGAACGGGCACGGCCCCGAGCACGTCGCCCGGGAGCTGCGTCTCGCCCCGCCTGGCGAGTCGCTGGTCGCGCAGACGGTCGTCGACGCTCCGCTGTGCTTCACCTGCGGAGTGACGATGCGCCCCGCCGGCAGCTGCTACGTCTGCGAACAGTGCGGCTCCACCAGCGGCTGCAGCTGATCCACGCCGCCCTCCGGACCTGGCGCGCGGGCCTACTCGCAGAAGACGCGCACCTTGGCGTCGGGGGAGTCGACCTCCACGGTCACCTCGTCGAGGTGCTCGACGAGTGCCTCGAGCTGTTCGGGCTTGAGCTGGGTGAGGTCCAGCGGTACGCCCGACCTGCTCAGTTCGGTGTTGGCCCGGCCCAGGGCCTGCGGCGGGACCAGGGCTGCGAGCCGCACGCCGGCCCGCAGCAGCTGCAGCGGCACCCGCACGTTGACCCGCCCCGGCTCGCCGTTGTCCACGGTGTCCACGAGCACCCGCAGGTACTTCGGTCTGCCCTTCGGACGGATGTCGGGCCCGACCGCGGCGGGCGGCTGGTCCGCCTCGAGCGCCGAGAGGAGCCGCTCCGCCTCCGCCGCGGTGATCTTGCCCTCGGCCAGTAGGTCGAGAATGTCCTTGCGCTGGTCGTTCATCAGAGCCTCCAGGGGACGAGCGTTATCGGACGGTGACGAGCACGGCCGTATGACCCTGCTCGAGGTCGAACCGGGTGCCCGGCAGGGCACAGATGATGCGCAGTGCGGTGCCGAATGCCCGCACCGCACTGATGCGGTACCTGCGACAGGCGACGACCGCTACCGGCACGGCCAGCAGAAGGAGCGGCGAGAGCACGACGACCACGGGAAGCACCGGAACCCAGATCCGCAGGGGGTGACCGCTCGAGCGCCTGATCCGTGCGGTCACCAACTGCGGCATCACGAGCGGTCCTCCAGCTCGGACACCGCCTGCTGGGCGGTGATCTCGCCGCGGCGCAACCGGTCGATGACGTCGGCCCGTGACGGCGCCGGATCGGTTTCGACGAAGTCGAGCATCCGCATGATCCGGTTCAGCCGTGACTTGATCGTCGGATAGCTCACCCCGAAGATCCGTTCCATCTCTTTGATGGAGCCGTGGCACCGCACGAACGCCGTGACGAAGACCTGGTCCTCGACGCCCAGCTGGGCCAGCTGAGGTAGCTCGAACTCGCCCTCGACCGCCACGCCGCTGCCCGCCAGGCGCACCCGCTCGACGACGAACGGCTGACCTCGGGTGAGGTCCGTGAGCTCCTGCCAGTCCATCGCGCGCTTTGCCATGTCTGAGATTAGACCGCTTCAGACTTCAACTTTCAAGAAGTTGACCTTAATTTTTCCAAGACGTGCGGCGGCGCGGATCCGCTTCGCCGCCTTCGGTCCGCGGTGCGGTGGATGCCGACGGCACGGGGCACCGAGATCGGCAGACGGTTCCGCGGAACCGTCGCGGCGGGGTGGACGGGCCGTCGGCGCGGTGCGGCGTCAGCGCTGGGTGGCGAGGAGGTCGAGGAGCAGGGCGGCCGTCCAGGAGAAGCGGTTGCTGCCGGCGCCGGTGCCGTCGAGGGGGGAGTAGTACTCGAACATGGCGCCCGAGGCCGCGATCACGTCGACGGTGTTGCGGCGCAGGTCGTCGGCGGCGTCCAGGCGGCCGTAGCGCTCCAGGCCGTCGGCGATCAGCCAGTTCATGTTCACCCAGACTGGGCCCTGCCAGTAGCAGCGCGGCAGGAAACTCGGGTCGTCCTGCGGGACGCTGGCCACGCCGAACCGCGACCAGTACCGCGGTGAGGTGAGCATCTTGACCATCTCGTCGACCCGGTCGTCGGGCACCACCCCGGCATACAGCGGCAGCAGGCCGGCGATCGTCTCGTGACGCAGCAGCGTGTGGGTACGGAAGTCGCGGCTGTAATACACGCCGTCGACGACGAGCTGGCTGATGGCCTCACGCGAGCGGCGGATCGAGCGGCGCAGGCGGGTCGGGATGACCTCGCCGATCTCGGCGGCGATCGTCGCCAGGTGCTCGTTGGCGCGGATCAGGATGGAATTGAACGCGACGTCCTGCACCAGTGGGACGATCGTCCGCCGAATCTCGCGGAAGTTGTAGTGCGCCCGGCGCAGTTCGCGCACGATCCGGTACAGGGTGAACAGGTCCCCGGAGGTCAGCCGCTCGTCCGGGGGGACCTCCTTGGAATCGCGGCGCAGTGCGTCGAGCGCGTCGTCCCCGTTGACCCGGCGCAGCACCCGCACGCCCAGGGGAGCGACCGGTCGGGTGATCTCCATCCAGGTCGGGGTGTTGTCCATGCCCGACTCCCAGGAATGGACCAGCGCCACGAGGCCGTCGTCGTCGGGGTCGCGCTCGTCGTACAGCCACTGGTGAAAGCGCAGCAGCCCCGGGTAGAGCTGCCGGTAGAACGCCGCGCGCTGCGCGTCGGACATCTTCTCGCCGACCCGGACGGCCGCCTCGGCAATCATGGGCGGCTGGGTCACGCCGGTGCTCTGCGCGCCGCCGGCGGTCGTGGTCACCCGGTCGCACCGCCAGCGCTGCGGGCCGGCGTGGTAGAAGTCCGTGGTCTCGGCGAAGATCACGTGCGGGATCATCCCGTTCGGCCACTGGCCGCCCAGCAGCGAGAGGATCTCGGCCGCGGCGCGCTCGGGGTCGAGGTGGCGCAGCCCGATCGCGATGAAACAGGAGTCCCACAGCCACTGGTGCGGATACAGCGTCGGCGACGGTCGGGTGACGTCGCCGAGGTCGTTGCCACGCAGCACCGAGACCGCGGTCTCACGCAGCGCCGCCAGCTCTGTCGGGAGGCTGGGTGCGACCATCGTGTGAGAGTAGCGGTCACACCCTGTGCCCACAGGGAGGCCGCCCCGGGTGTGGCCCGCGTTACGAGGCGCGGACGCGCACCGTGGCGGCCCGAAGCGACCGCGCCGACCAGGCCGCCACGTGTTGGCGTCGATTGGCTTCGATGAGCGTCGTCGACGGGTCGCCGATGCCGGCAGGCCGAGCCTGGCGCAGGGCGTGCACCGGACAGCGCCGGGACGGCGCGAAGACATGGACCCGCGAAGACATGGACCGGAGTGCGCCCGGGTGGGGGTCGTCGCGCGGTGGTGCCGGCACCTCTCGGCATGGCCAACGGTGGGTTGCGGCCCGATGGCGGTAGCGGCGCGAAAATGTGGCACGCGCAGCAGCCGCCGCAAATTCTCGCCTAAAGTGATTATTCTGCTACTCGCAGTTGAGGATGTGGGGCTCGGGCGGCGCTCCCGGTACGCAAGACGGTCAAGATAGTTCGCTGAACACGCCACACGAGGGGATCTGACAGGTAGTCTTCGCGACAGCGAGTCCAGCGGCTCGAGGGCTAGGGTCTACACTGCCGGTAGGCCCGGCGATCGCTGATGTCCGGGTGCGCCTGCACAGGGAATGGTTCCACGGCATCGTTCGTTGCCCCCCATGTGCACGGAAACAGATGTCCCACCCGCACCGACCATCGGATTTGCCACTGATGACGCTGCCTGCCCTGGACCTTGCCGAGCGTACCGACGAGAACCGTCCGCGTAGCCCGCGGCGCGCTCGCCGGTCCGCAACCCCTGCCCGTACCGCCCCCAGCCGCTCCCTGGCCGCGGTTCCTGACGACGTCGACGAGCTTGACGTGAGCGCCGTCGCCGAGGTCATCGCCCGTGGTCGTGATGCCGGCGAAATCAGTCGTGCCGAGCTGCGAGACGCCCTCGAGGCCGCGGACATCGGCCTTGAGCTGCTGCCCGCGCTCATCGCGCGGCTGAACGCCGCCGGCGTCGAGCTCCTCGAGGATGAGGACGGCGAGGCGGCCAGCGACACCGTCGCCGTCAGTCGTTCCACCTCCGAGCACGCGGGCACCGCGGATCTCGTGCGCATGTACCTGCGCGAGATCGGCAAGGTGCCGCTGCTCAACGCCGCTCAGGAGGTCGAGCTCTCCAAGCGGGTCGAGGCCGGCCTGTTCGCCGAACACAAGGTGGAGTCCGTCCCCGACCTGCCCGCGGACCTCCGCCGGGATCTTGGTCTGCTGGTCAAGGACGGCCACGCCGCCAAGCAGCAGCTTGTCTCAGCGAACCTGCGCCTGGTCGTCTCCGTCGCGAAGAAGTACAGCGGTCGCGGGATGACCCTGCTGGACCTGGTCCAGGAGGGCAATCTCGGACTCATCCGCGCGGTGGAGAAGTTCGACTACGCCAAGGGCTACAAGTTCTCGACCTACGCGACCTGGTGGATCCGCCAGGCCATCGGTCGGGCACTCGCCGACCAGGCGCGGACCATCCGCATCCCGGTCCACGTCGTCGAGCAGATCAACAAGATCACCCGCCTGCAGCGCCAGCTCGTCTCCACGCTCGGTCGGGAACCGACCGACGAGGAGCTCGCGCTCGAGCTCGACATGCCGATCGAGCAGGTCGTCGAACTGCGCCGCTACGCGCAGGACACGGTCAGCCTGGAAACCTCCGTCGGTGACGACGGCGATTCCGTGCTCGGCGACTTCATCGAGGACTCGGACGCGACCTCGCCTGCCGACGCCGCGTCCTACGGCGCCATGCAGGACGAGATCGACAACGTCCTCGGTGGGCTCAACCCGCGGGAGCGGGAGGTGATGCGGCTGCGGTTCGGCCTCGCCGACGGCAAGCAGCACACCCTCGCCGAGGTGGGCAACCGCCTGGGTCTCACTCGGGAACGCATCCGCCAGATCGAGCGCGACACGCTGCGCGAGCTGCGTAAGCCCGCGGTCGCCGGCCGGCTGCGCGAGTTTCTCGACTGACTGCCGTCCGCCGGCACCACCTACCGCCGGCGGTCGCGGAACTCACCCGCCCGGCGGGTGCGTGTTCGAGGTCTCGGGTGGCATCCACCCGCAACCGCGGTGGAGGGTGACCGCGGAACCGGGGGAACCGATGAAAGCCGGATCTTCGCCTGATCAGCGGCGAAGATCCGGCTTTGTTGTCTGGGCCATCGAGGAGGTCTGGGCCGCTGCCGCGAAGGCCAGCAGGGCCTGCGGGTTCGCCACGGCGTCGAGGCTGACGACATCGGCCAGCTCCGCCCCGGCAAGCAGACGCCGCAGCGGGACCTCGAGTTTCTTGCCGGAGTGGGTACGCGGCACGGCAGCGATCTCGATGATCTGGTCCGGCACGTGCCGAGGGCTCAGTTCCGAGCGCAGCGCCGTGCGGATCCGGTGGGCGGTCTGCTCGGTCAGGCCGGCTTCGGCCAGCACCACGAACAGCAGCAGCCCGCCGCCGGCGGCGCCCAGCGGGCCGGCGGCGTCCGAGACGTCGACGGCGATGCTGTCCAGCACCTCGGGCAGCGCCTCGACCACGCCGTAGAGCTCCGCGGTGCCGATCCGCACCCCGTGCCGGTTCAGGGTCGCGTCCGAACGTCCCTCGACAACCGCGGCGCCGTCCGCGGTGAACCGCACCCAGTCGCCATGGCGCCAGACGCCGGGATAGGTGGAGTAATAGGCCTCACGCAGTCGCGTGCCGTCCGGATCATCCCAGAACGACACCGGCATCGAGGGCATCGGCGCGGTGACCACGAGCTCACCGACCTGGTCGACGAGCGGCGCGCCGCCGGGGTCGAAGGCCGCGGCGGCGCAGCCCAGAGCACGGGAACCGATCTCCCCGGCCCGCACGGGCAGGGTCGGAAGGCCGGCGAGCAGTGCCGTGCAGACATCGGTGCCGCCGCTGATCGACGAGAGCAGCACATCCGGGCTCACCGCGTCGTACACCCAGGCGTAGCCGGAGGCCGACAGCGGCGACCCGGTCGACCCGATGGTGCGCAGCAGCGACAGATCGTTGTCATCCCCGGGCACCAGCCCAGCGTTCCGGCAGGCGTGCAGATAGGCCGCGGAAGTGCCGAGAACCGTCAGCTCCAGCGCCTCGGCCAGACCGAACTGGGTGCCGAGCGTCGGATAGCCGGGTGCGCCGTCGTAGAGCACCACGGTCGCGCCGACCAGCAGGCCGGACAGCAGGAAGTTCCACATCATCCAGCCGGTTGTCGTGAACCAGCAGAATCGGTCGTCCGGACCGAGGTCGAGATGCAGGGCCAGCGTCTTGAGATGTTCCAGCAGGATGCCGCCGTGGCCGTGCACGATCGCCTTGGGCGGCCCGGTGGTGCCCGACGAGTACAGAATCCACAGCGGGGCGTCGAAGGGAACACGGGTGAACGTGGGCTCGGCCGCGTCGTCCGCCATCAGCTCGTCCCAGGTGAGCAGGCCCGGCAGCCCGGCCTCCTGGGCCTGGGTGAAGGCATCGGCCGACAGATACGGCACGATCACCGTCGCGGCGAGGCCCGGCAGGTCCGCGGCGACGGTGGCGAGCGCCTCGATCGTGTTGTAGGCGCGGCCGCGGTGGCTGTAGCCGTCGACGCCGAACAGCACCTTCGGCGCTACCTGGGCGAACCGGGAGGCGAGCGCCGTCGGGCCGAGTTCGGGAGCACACGACGACCACACCGCGCCGATGCTCGCCGTGGCCAGCATCGCCACCGCCGCGTAGACGGTGTTGGGCAGGACGGCGCAGACGCGGTCGCCGGCGGTGACGCCGAGGGCGCGCAGCCCCGCCGCGGCGCGGGCGACCTGGCGGCGCAGCTCGTCCCAGGACACGACGGCGGTGGCGCCGTCCTCCCGCACTCCGATCACGGCAGGTGCCGGGCCACGCCGGGTCAGCGCGTTCTCGGCGTAGTTCACCCGCGCGCCCGGGAACCACACGGCGCCGGGCAGCGTCGCGTCGGCCAGCGCCGGCCCCGGGCCGCGCTCACCCTCGACGGCGCAGAAGTCCCAGATCGACTCCCAGAAGCCGTCCGGCTCGCTGACCGACCACCGCCACAGCGCGGGGTCGTCGTCGAGCGCGACACCGCGCTCCTGCGCGAGCCAGCTCCGGTAGTGCGTCACCGCCGCCTGGCTGGCCCGTTCGGGGGAGGGCTGCCACAGCGGGGTGCCGGGCCGGACGTGCCTCCCGCCGGCCGTCTCTGGTAGCGGTGTCGTTCCGTCTGCTGCCACGGGCACTGACCCTAGGGCATTTCAGAAAGGCGCATGGCCAGCCCGGGGCGCCTGCACCGATCGCGTGCGGCTGCCCGAGCGCACCCGTTCAGGCTACCGTCGAAGGCGTGATGGTGCCGACGCTGCTGGCCTGGGATCCCGCGATGGCCCACTACGACTTCGGGCCGCAGCATCCGCTGCACCCGATCCGGCTGGGCCTGACGATGGATCTCGCCGGCCGTCTCGGTGTGCTCGACGCGCCGGGGCTGGAGCTGGTCGCGCCGACCTTCGCCCCGGACGATCTGATCGAACTCGTCCACGACCCGGCCTATGTCGCCGCCGTGCGGGCCGCCCCCGAACCCGCCCAGGCCTGGCTCGCCGCCCGGTTCGGCCTCGGCAGTACCGACAACCCGGTGTTCGACCGGATGCACGAGGCCGCCGCGCTGATCACTGGCGGGACGCTCGAGGCCGCCCGGGCCGTGTGGTCGGACCCCCCGCGGCACGCGGTGTCGATCGCCGGCGGTCTGCACCACGCGATGCCGAGTGCCGCCAGCGGCTTCTGCGTCTACAACGATCCGGCGGTCGCGATCGCCTGGTTGCTCTCAGCCGGCGCCGAGCGGGTCGCCTACGTCGACGTCGACGTGCACCACGGCGACGGTGTGCAGGCGGCGTTCTACGACGACCCGCGGGTGCTCACGATCTCGTTGCACCAGTCCGGGCGCACCCTGTTCCCGGGCACCGGGTTTCCGGACGAGTCCGGTGGGCCGCAGGCAGCGGGCAGCGCCGTCAACGTGGCGCTGCCCGCGCGCACCCGTGACGCCGGCTGGCTGCGGGCGTTCTCCGGGGTGGTCCCGGTGCTGTTGCGCGCGTTCCGCCCGCAGGTACTCGTCACCCAGCACGGCTGCGACACCCACGCGTTGGACCCACTGGCCGACCTGGATCTGTCGGTGGACGGCCAACGGGCCTCCTACGAGACGCTGCACGCCCTGGCCCACGAGTTGTGCGAGGGCCGCTGGCTCGCCTGCGGCGGCGGCGGGTACGCACTGGACGCCGTCGTGCCGCGGGCGTGGACGCAGCTGCTCGCGATCGCCGCGCATCATCCGCTCGAACCCGGCGCGGCGCTACCGGCGCAGTGGCGGGCCGCCGCGCCGGAACAGGTCCGCGCCGCCACCGGCCGCCCGTCGGTCGGCTCGGTAGCCGGCATGCCGCGCACCCTCGGGGACGGTGCGGGCGTGCGCTACCGGCCGTGGGACGCCGGCGACGGCGACCCGGACAGCCCACTGGACCGGGCGATCGCCGCGACCCGGCGCGAAGTTCTGCCGCTGCACGGCCTCGACCCGTCCGTCGACCGATGAGCGCGCCGGGCAGCCAGGTGCGGGGTGGGCGGGCGTCCACCGGTGGGTGAGGCGGACCCGGTCGTCTACCCGGCCGAGTGGGAGGCCGACGTCATTCTCACCGACGGCGGCACGGCGCACCTGCGGCCGGTCCTGCCCTCCGACGGGCCGCTGCTGCGGGCGTTCTGGACCCGACTGTCCCCGCAGACGATCTACTTCCGCTTCTTCGCGGCCCGCCGCGTCCTGTCGGACGCCGACATTCACCGCATCGTCGTGGTCGACCAGCGCCTGCGGGGCGCCCTGGTCGCCATGATCGGCGAGGATCTGGTCGCGCTCGCGCACTGGGAGAGCAGCGCGTCGCACCCGACCGAGGCCGAGATCGCTTTCCTGGTCCAGGACGACCAGCAGCGCCGGGGCCTCGGCTCCATCCTGCTGGAACACCTGGCCGCGGCCGCACGCGACCGGGGGATCCGTCGGTTCGACGCGGACGTGCTCGGCGAGAACCGGCAGATGCTCAGGGTTTTTCTTGACGCCGGCTACACAGTGGCCCGGGCGTTCGACTCCGGCGCGGTACGGCTCTCGTTCGAGATCGCGCCGACTGAGCGGTCCGTTGACGTCATGCGGGCCCGCGAGCACCGGGCGGAGGCCGCCTCCATCCGCCGGCTGCTGCATCCGCGGGCGATCGCCGTGCTCGGCGCGGGCCGATCGACCGGATCGGTGGGCAACGCGGTGCTCCATCACCTGCTGGCCGGCGGATTCGACGGCCCGGTGTACCCGGTCAACCCGGCAGCCGCGGCCGCCGGCACAGCCGTCGCCTCGATTCGCGCCTACGCCGGCATCGAGGACGTGCCCAAGCCTGTGGACCTGGCCGTGGTGTGCGTGCCGCCGGCCGAGGTGCCCGGTGTCGTCGCCGCCTGCGGGCGGGCCGGCGTCTGGGGCCTGATAGTGATCACTGACCAGCGGGACGACGCCGCGGACGGGATGCTGGTGGCCGAGGCACGGGCCGACGGGATGCGGGTGGTGGGTCCGGCGAGCATGGGCGTGCAGAATCCGCGGGCGGGCCTGAATGCCAGCATGGTGCCCTGGATGCCGCCGGCGGGCCGGATCGGCTGCTATGCGCAGTCCGGGCCGTTCGGCGGAGCGATTCTGGAGGCGGCCGCGGCGCGCCAGGTGGGTCTGTCCGCGTTCGTCTCCGCCGGGGACCGCGGCGACGTCAGCGGCAACGACCTGTTGCAGTACTGGGAGGAGGACACCGCCACCGACGCCGTGATCATGCATCTGGAGACGTTCGGCAACCCGCGCAAGTTCGTCCGGCTCGCCCGCCGGGTCGGCCGGCGCAAGCCGGTGGTGACGGTCTACTCGGGCCGTTCCGTGCTCGACGACGCGCTGCTGCGCCAGGCCGGCGTGATCGGCGTGGACCGGATCTCGCAGGCGTTCGACGTCGCCCTGCTGCTGACCGCGGGCCCGCTGCCGGCCGGACGGCGGGTCGCCGTCGTCGGGGACTCGCGGGCACTCGTGCGGCTGACCGCCCGGGCGGCGGATGCCGCCGGACTCGACGCCGAGGAGGTGCTGCTGCCCGCTGGCGGCGATCCGGCGATGTTCGCCGACGCGGTGCTGGCGGCCGCGGGTCGGGTCGACGCGCTGATCGTGTCGGTCGTGCGGCTACCGGTCGTCCTGCCCACCTCGGCGCTCGGCGGGCTGGCCCTGGCCCTCGGCCGGATCGAGGTGCCGGTGCTGATCGCGCTGCGTGGCATGGCGCTGCCGCCGAGCCTGGCCGGTGTCCCGGTCTACCCGTCGCCGGAGGCGGCGGTGTCCGCCCTTCGCCGGGTGGCCGGTTACGCGGAGTGGCGGGCTCGGCCTAGCGGCACCGTGCCCACCCCGGCGGACGTTCCGGTGCGCGTCGACGACGTCCGTCCACTCGTCGCCGACGTCACCGGTCGGATGTCCGACGTCCAGGCCGGGGCACTGCTCGCCCGCTACGGCATCGGCGTACTGCCTGCGCCGGTGGTGACCTCCGGGGACGAGGCCGCCCGGGCTGCCGCGGAACTCGGCTTTCCGGTGGTCCTCAAGACTCTGGCCGAGCCCTACCGTCACCGGGCGGACCTGGGCGGGCAGCGCCTGCACCTGGCCGACTCGGACGCGGTGCGGGCAGCCTGGGCGTCGCTGCGCGCCCAGCTTGGACCGGCGCCGATGATCGCCGTGCAGCCGATGGCGCCGGCCGGCGTGCCGGTGGTCGTCGGGTCGGAGGAACATCCCCGTTACGGGCCGTTGGTGTCCTTCGGCCTGTCCGGTCCCGCGACCGACCTGCTCGGTGACCGTGCGCATCACATTCTGCCGTTGACCGACGTCGACGCCGCGCGGTTGGTGCGGATGGTGCGGGCCGCTCCGCTGCTGCTCGGCTATCACGGGTCGCAGCCGTTGGACGTCGCCGCGTTGGAGGACCTGCTGCTGCGGGTGGGCCGTCTTGCCGACGACCTGTCCGAGGTGACCAGTCTCACCCTTGACCCCGTGGTCGTCTCCGCGGGGCGGATCACGGTGCTGTCCGCCGAGATCGTCCTCGGGCCGTCCGCGCCCCGGGCCGATGTCGGCCCGCGCCGCTTCTGGTCTCCGGCGCTGCCCGGCGGGGACCATCCGCCGCCCGTGACTGACCAGGCGCGACCCGCCGTCGGAGCGCCGGCTACCCGGGGCGGTTCTGCCCAACATGGTCACACCGGCCACAATCGTCTCCCATGACGTCGCCGCACTCCGAGCAGCCCCCCATCTGGCCTGCATCCGGAGCCTTCGGGGGTCCCCAGTCCGACGCTGGTTGGCCCGTTCGGGCCACGGGAGTGGCAGGGGCGGGCGTACCCGCAACGGGGGTGTTCGACCGGGGGACCCCCGGCGACGCCGCGCAGATCTCGGCATCGGCATCAGCGTCGGCATCGGCCACCGGGCCTGGGCGGGGCGGCGGACGGGACCTGCCCGTGCTGCCGCCAGGCTGGCCGATGGTGCAGCGCGAGGCCATCGACGGCACCGGTCCGCGGCGCCCGGCGGACGGCGCGCCGCCCGGGTACGGCCGGCCGGAGCCGGGTCCCGCCGAATCCGGCGGGTTCGGACCTGATGCGTCTGATGCGTCTGGCCCGTCTGGCCCGTCTGGTTCTGCCTCGTTCGGGTCCGGTCCTTTCGGGTCAGGGTCGTCCGGTTCGGGGCCGTCGGGCTCCGGATCATCGGCCGCCGGCGCGGCCGGCCCCGGGCGGGGGACGATCGCTGCTGCCGCCGCCGCGGTGGTGGATCCGGCGGTCGCCGTCTACGCGTTGCTCGACGCCCTGTTCGCCCGGGCCTCGGTCGGGCTTGCCCTGCTCGACCGGGCCGGCCGCTTCGTCCGGGTCAACGACACGCTGGCCCGGCTGGGTCGCCGGCCTGCCCGGGAGCATCTGGGCCGCACCATCAGCGAGGTGTTGGGGGACACCGGGCAGGAACTCGACGCGCTCGTCGCCGGCGCACTGCGCACCGGCGAACCCGTACTCGACCTCGAGGTGGCGGTCGCCGGCGGCGCTGGGGAACCGGCCCGGACCTGGTCGGCCAGTTGGTTTCCGGTGCACGACCCGCAGCTCGGCCCGGTCGGCCTCGCCTTCGTCGCGGTGGACATCACCGGCGTTCGCCAGGCGGAGCGGGAACGCGCGCAGGCGCAGGCACGGTACCGGGCGGTGGCCGAGGCCGGCGGCGGGGACGTCTTTCACGCGACCGCTCAGGGAGGTCTTGACGTCGATCTGCCCGCCTGGCGGTCGGTGACCGGTCAGCACCCGGGTGATCTCGCCGGTACCGGCTGGCTTGCCGGGGTGCACCCCGACGATCGCGAGAACGTGGCCCGGCTCTGGCATGCCACGCTCGATCGCGGTGGCGTGTTCGAGGCCGAGTTCCGGCTGTCCGGGCCGCCCGCGACCGGACCTTCCGAGGCCGGCGCCGCGCATGGCGCGCCGCGGGTGGTCGTGGCGCGCGTGCTGCCGGTGGTGGTGGGGGAAGGCCGGCCAGTCGAATGGATCGGTGTTCTGCGTGACCTCAGTGCGCAACGGGCCGCCGAGTCCGGCCAGATCGAGGCGCGTCAGCAGGTCGAGGGGGCCGTCCGCCAGGCCGAGGCGGCGCAGTCCCGGGCCGAGGCGGCGCAGTCCCGGGCGGATGTGGCCGAGACGCGGACAGCGGCGGCCGAGCAGCGGGCCGAGGTCGCCGAGGCAGGGGCGGACGCCGCGCAGGAGGCGTCGCGGACGGCGCTGGCACAGGCAGCGGCCGGGCAGCAGCGGCTCGAGGCCGCCGTACGTCGGGCGGAGGAAGCCGAGGCACAGGTAGCGGCGGCCCTGGAAGAAGCCGGGTCGGCCGCGGAGCAGGTGAGTTCGGCCGATCTGCGGGTCAGCGAGGCGCAGAGCCTGGCCGAGGCTGCCGACCAGCGCGCGCAGGCCGCGGTCGGCCAGGCGGAAGCCGCGGTCGGTGAGGCACAAGCCGCCGACCGCCGTGCGGAGCAGCTCGCCGAACAGGCCGCTGCCGCCGAGTCGCGGGCGACGGCCGCCGAGCGTGAGGCCGCTCAGCATGCGGAACAGGCCGCCGCGGCGACGCAGCGGGCGCAGAACGCCGAAGAAGCGGTGGCGGCGACGCAGGCTCGGAGCGACCAGGCGGAGCGGGAAGCGGTGGCCGCGGGCGACTGGCTCGAGGCGGGCGGCCGGTTCGCCCTCGCCCTCGCCGGCGCGGGCACCGTCGATGACGTCGTTACCGCGATCCTGGACGCCGGGGGCGACGCGGTGCAGGCCGGCAGGCGTGGGGTGGCCCTGGTCGACGCTGACCACGACCAGCTGCGCTTCCTGCGCCCGTCCGACCGAGGCAGCCGGGACTGGTCCTGGCCGGACGTGGCCCTCGGCGCGGTGCATCCCGTCGCCGAAGTGGTCCGCGGCAGCCGGGGGCTGTACCTGGCCGACCGCGACGAGCTGCTCGCTCGTTGGCCCGTGGCAGACCTGGCCGACGCCGTCGCCGCCACCGGCGAGCAGGCGTGGGCGCTGCTGCCGCTCACCACCGCGGACGGAACGCCGTTCGGCGTGGTGACCTTCGGGTTTCCGGCACCTCGGGCATTCACTCTGATCGAACAGGTCTATCTGGACGGTGTGGCCGCGGCGGCCGCTCGGGCGATCGAGCGTGCCGGCACCCATGACCGGCTCGCCGGGGACGCTGTCGAGGGCCGCGCCGCACTGAGCGTGGCTGACACGGAACGGGAAGCTCGCCTGGTCGCCGCCGGCCGACTGGATCTGCTGGCCCGCGCCACCGCGGTCGTCAACGCCCCCGGCGATGCCCGCGCGGCGCTGCGGTCGTTCGCGCGGCTGCTCGTCGCCGAGGTCGCCGATGTCTGCGCGATCCACCTGGTCACGCAGGCCGCTGACCGGGCCTCCGTCGACGGTTCGTCCTTGGACGGTACGCCGCCCGCACCCGCGGTCGCCTCCGCCGGCCCGGACGATCTGGCCGGTCGGGCCGACATCCCCCCCGAGGTCTCCGCGGCGACGGGTGCGACGGAGGCGGACGCGGACGCGGACCCAGCGGGCATCGGCGCCGGGGACGGTGAGCCGGACGGCGCTGTCGATCCGGACAGCGATGTCGATCCGGACGGCGGTGAGGCCCAGCTGGCCGTCGGCGCCGAGCAGGCCGAGTCCGGCGGGAGCGGGATGGCGGGAGCGACCGGTCGATCCGGCACGGAACCTGTGCCCGGGCTGACGACCCTGATCGTCGCGGTCGGTTCCGCCGGAACACGCGTCCCGGGGAGCGACGGGAGGGGCTCGGGCGCCGGGCGGAGTCCCGCGGCGGACCAGGTGGCCCGGACGGCCTGGGCCGCGGCCCTCGTCGCGCCCCCCGACCCGATCGCCGCGGTGGCCGAGGGGGCGGGCGGGCGCATCATCGTCCACGCGGCGGACGGCTGGGAGCCGCCGGCCGACACCGCCCGCTGGCTGCGCCAGATCGACGCCGACACGACTGCCGTGCTGCCCGTGCCGGGCCCGGACGGGATCGCGGCGGTCATCACCCTGACGCGCACCGCGGAACAGACCCCGTATACCGACAGCGACCTCACGTTCCTCGCCGAGCTCTCCGCCCGCGCTGGCGTGGCCCTGGGGCGTATCGAGCGGGACCGGGCCGCCGTCGACGGAGCCGTCCAGCTGCGGGAGACGCTGCGTGGCACCCGTCCGGGCGCTCCCGTCGGCCTGCAGGTCGCGGCCCGCTACCTTTCCGCGGGTGGCGAGGGCAGGGCCGGGGGCGAGTGGTCCGACGTGGTCGATCTCGGCGCGGGTCGGATCGCGCTTGTCATCGGGGAGGCCCGTGGCCAGGACGTGGCGGCGACTGCCACGATGGGCCAGCTGCGGGCCACGGCGCGGGCCTGCGCGCGGCTGGACCTGCCGCCCGGCGAGGTGCTGGCCCTGCTGCACACGGTGGTCGCGGACGCACCGGGTGAGCAGTCTGCCACCTGCCTGTACGCGATCGCCGAGGTGGACACGGGTGTCCTGACGCTGGCCAGCGCCGGGCATCCCCCGCCCCTGGTTGTCGCCCCCGACGGCCTGGTCTCCCGGTTGTACATGGCGGTCGGGGCACCGCTCGGGGCGGCCCGCGCCGCGGCCGGGGTGGCGGGCGAACCCACCGAGTACACCGTCCGGCTGGGCCAGGGTTACCTGCTCGCGCTGTTCACCGACGGACTGGTCCGGGCGGGCGGGCGGGATGCCGACGCGGGCGTGTCGGACCTGGCGGCGGTGCTCGCCAGCATCGGTGATGGCGCTGGCGCCCCGCTCGACGCCCTGGTTGATGCCGCCTGCGCCGGACTCGGCCGGGACGGCGAGCCGGCGCCGGACGATCCGGGTGTGGCCCTGCTGTTCGCCCGCCTGCCCGCCGATCCGCTCGCCGGGCCGACGCTGCTCGACGTCACCGTGGATGGTCCGGACGGGCTACGCGCCGTGCGTGCGCAGTCCAGGCTCGCGTTGGAGAACGCCAACCTCAGCACCGCGCTCGTCGACGTCATCGTCCTTGTCCAGTCCGAGCTGACCAGCAACGCGGTCCGGCATGGGCGCCCGCCCCTGAGCGTACGGCTGCGCCTGCTGGGCACCCGGGCCGTGGTCGAGGTGGCCGACAGCGGCGGCCGGCTGCCCCGCCGACGTCTGGCAGCCGTCGACGACGAGGCCGGCCGAGGGCTGGACCTGGTCTCGCGGCTCGCCGTGCGCCAAGGCACCCGGCCGATCGCCGCTGGCAAGGTGGTGTGGGCGGAGATCGACCTTGTCGATCCGCCGACCCACTGAATGGCCCGATCGGGGCCTGCGGGGCGGTGTGGTGGGTTCGCGGCCGTCCTCCTGCCGCCGGACGGGTCAGGTCGCGTAACGTGAGCGTTATGCCGGACGCGGTGCTGCGCCTTGACCACGTCAACGTCGTACGCGACGGTTCCCCGCTGCTGCGGGACGTGACCTGGGAGGTGGCGTCCGGGCAGCGATGGGTGGTGCTCGGGCCCAACGGTGCGGGCAAGACGACGCTGCTGCAGGTCGCCTCCGGGCGCCTGTTCCCCACCTCCGGCATGGTCGATCTGCTGGGCTACCGGTTGGGCTCGGTGAACATGCTCGACCTGCGTTACCGGGTGGGTGTCGTCAGCCCGGCGCTGGTCGAGATGCCGCCGGGGGACGAGCGGGTGCTCGACGCGGTGGTGACGGCCGGATGGTCGGTGTTCGGCCGGGCCGAGGAGCAGTACGACCAGGTCGACCTCGATCGAGCCGCCGGGCTGCTCACCCAGTTCGGCTGCCGGGAGTTGCGCGAGCGGCGGTTCGGGACGCTGTCCGAGGGCGAACGCAAGCGGGTGTTGATCGCCCGGTCGCTGATGACCGATCCTGAGCTGCTTCTGCTCGACGAGCCCGCCTCCGGTCTTGATCTCGGTGCCCGGGAGGCGTTGCTGCGCCGGCTGACCCGCTTCGCCGCCGATGCCACCGCGCCGGTCACCGTTCTGGTCAGCCATCACGTGGAGGAGATCCCGGTCGGGGTCACCCACGCGTTGCTGGTCCGCTCGGGCCAGGTGCGTGCTGCCGGGCCGGTCGCCGAGGTGCTGACCGCCGACCGCCTGTCGGACTGTTTCGGCATCCCGCTCGAGATCACGGTGACCGCCGGGCGCTACTCCGCCCGGCTCGCGGCTCGCCCCCCGGCGCGCCGTCCCGCCTCCGTCGGCGTCTGAGCGATCCGCGGCGTCGGCCCGCGTTTTCCGGTCCTGCCCCACCTCACCGTCGTCCTGGACGAGATGTCCGTCGCCAATGGCGGCCGGGATGGGCAGGGGCGGGGGTCCCGGGGACATGCGGACACGGCCACGGGGGACGCGCGGAAGAACGGCGTCCGACGGACACGGCCACGGGGGACGCGCGGAAGAGCGGCGTCCGAGAGGTGTGGCAGGGCGGATCTCGCCGGTCGGCGTGGCCGGTTCCGCGCGTGGGATGCGTGCGGCCGGCAGTGGTCCCAGCGGGGCCATGAGGGCGTCAGCCGACGCCCTCCGGTGTGATGTCCCTTGCCGCCCTGGGAGGTCCCAGATAGCCCGGTGAGTCCGCGTGGACTGATTTCCTCCGGATGCCCCCCACTGGACCCACCATGGTCCGCTGGAGGGCCAGCCGGAGGGCTGGCGGCCACCGTAGGGGCCACGGGCCCCCGGGCGGTTCACGAACGACCGTTGGCACGCCGAAGGCCCATCGGGAGCGGCGCCTGACGCCCGCACGGCGCGCTCACCTGCCCCCAGGCGCATCGTAGGCGGCCGGGTCAGATACCGATCGTGTCCCGCAGCCAGCGGGCGCCGCGGGTACTGGCGCCGATCATTCGCACCCGGCCGGCGAGCGCTCGATCCGAGGTGATCACAAGGGTGCCCGGACCGGCGTCGTGTGCGGCGGCCACAATGGCATCGTCGCCGTGTCCGGGCGCGTGCACGATCTCCAGGGCGGGCCGTTCGGCCGATCCGGTCCACAACCCGCGGGCGGATACCGGATCAGCTCTCAAGCTCGACCCCGCGAAATCCCCCGTAACAGCCTTCCCGCCGGGGCCGTTGGCAACCGGGCCGGCCGGGTAACCGGAGCGCGCCGCACCCTCGAGTACGACGACGATTCGCTCGGGCGGCCTGACCGACTCGGGTGATGCGCGCTGGACGCCGGACTCGTCGATCCACGCCGAAATGGCGGCGATCAGCCGGCGGGCGGCGCCTGGACGGTCGCGCCACCAGCCGTCGGCACCGGCCCCAATCACGTTGGCGCCGTCCATCACCCACGTCTGTGGGTACTCATCCGTGCGCCGAGGCATAGGGTCGGCGCCGGAATCAGGCGTACTCATCCGCCGCGCCGATCTCCAATGGCATTCGTACCGGTCGGTTCCGCTCCCTGCGCCGCCGCCCCAAAGCACCCACCGGCTCATGGCCGCCGATTGCCAGGCAATCACCCGGGGAGTCGGTAGACGAACACGATCGGTGTCCCAAGCTCGGTGGACATGCTCGCCGCCTGGCCGACGGCCGCCCAACTGTCCGGTTGCGGTCGGCGTTTCGGCTGGGAAGGTGTGATTCGCAGAACATGATCACTCCCTATCGCGACGGGCTTGGCACCCAGCTTTGGGTTGCGCACTCCGAGCACCACACCGCCGAGCGCTAGTCCGTCTCTTGGTGTTCGGCAGCTCGAGTTCGCGACTCCGTCCAAGCGCGCGTGACAGTTCCTGGTGTTCTCGTGGTAATACTAGACGCGTGAGTTCTGCGGTCCGCTGACCTGAAGGAGAGTGGCATGGCTCAGAAGACCATCGTCTCGTTGATTGACGATCTCAGTGGAGAAGAGGCCGACGAGACTGTCCGCTTCGGACTCGACGGTGCGCAGTATGAGATCGACCTGTCGGAGAAGAACGCCACGAAGTTGCGCGAGTCCCTGGCTCCGTTCGTCACCGCGGCCCGCCGTTCCGGCGGTCGTGCGGCCGGCAGTCGCCGTGGCGTGCGTACCCCTTCGCGGCGTACCGGTGGAACCGACCGCACCGCCGACATTCGTGAGTGGGCGCGCAGCAACGGATACACGGTGAGTGACCGTGGCCGTATCGCCTCCAACATCGTTGAGGCGTACGACAAGGCTCACTGATCCTGGCCTTGACGGCTTTTCCGGGCCGAGGCGCTTGAAGCAGTGGACCCCGTAGTACCCATCGCGCTCGCGGTATTCCGCCGCGGGCCGCGCGCCTCGCTGGCCCTGGACCTGCCGGTCAGGTTTTCCCGGGGCGTGTTCCTGCCACACCGGCATGGCTGGTGTGGCAGGAACGTTTGACCACCGGCCGCCGACGCAGACTGTCGCCGGCTCTGTTCGTTCCGTCAGTTCGGCAGGTGTTGACCCATCCAGTTTTCGACCTCTTCCGCCGTTCGCGGAAGCGCGGCCGACATGTTCTGGCATCCATCCCTGGTGACCAGGATGTCGTCTTCTATCCGCACCCCGATGCCGCGTAGCTCCGGGGGGACTGTCAGGTCGTCGGGCTGGAAGTACAGGCCAGGTTCCACAGTGAGGACCATCCCCGCGGCGAGGGCGCCGTCCCGGTACGCCTCATCCCGCGCCGCGGCGCAGTCGTGCACATCCAACCCCAGCATGTGGGATGTGGAATGCAGGGTGTATCGCCGGTGCAGGCCGGCGTTCGGCGCCTGCGGATCCTCGGACAGTGAGGCCTGCGCCCCGCCGGGAAGCAGCCCCCAGTCCTCGAGCGCCGTGGCGATGACCCGCATGGCCGCCCGATGCGGATCCAGGAAGGACGCGCCTGGCCGGACCGCCTCGATGCCGGCCTGCTGCGCGTGAAGTACCACGTCATAGACCTTCCGCTGCAGGTCGGTGAACCGACCGGTGATCGGCAGCGTGCGGGTGACGTCGGCGGTGTAGAGAGATCGTCCCTCCACTCCCATGTCCAGCAGGGCGAGGTCACCGGCACGCACCGGGCCGTCGTCGCGGACCCAGTGCAGGGTCGTCGCGTGCTGCCCGCAGGCAACGATCGAGCCGTATCCCACGTCGTTGCCGTCGACCCGCGCCCGGCGCCAGAACGTGCCCTCCAGCCAACGTTCTCCGTTGGCCAGTGTCATGGCGTGGCCGATTTCCCCCACGCACTCGGTGAAGCCGCGCGTGGTGGCCGCGACGGCATCGTCAAGCGCGAGGAGCTCGAAGTCGTCCTTGACCAGCCGAAGTTCGGAAAGTGTCTGGGCCAGTTGGGCGTCGCGATCGACATCGGCGCCGTCGGCTGACCAGCGCAGCACCGAGCGGTCTACCAGCGGATCGATTCCCCGCAACACCCTGGTGTTTCGAGGCGCGAGTCGGGCGAGGGCGTCGGAGAGTTCGGACAGGGGCCGACATTCGATCTCCAACGCTGTCTGGGTCTCGCGCACCCCTGGGCGGGGCCCCACCCACAGTTCGCCGTATCGACGATCGGCGTAGAACGCTGAGGTGGACCGATCCGAGCGGCCGGGGACATACAGCGTTGCCGTGTGCTCGCCGGCCGTGTTCGGTAGCAGAACCAGTACGGCGTCCGGTTCATGACAACCTGTCAGCCAGAAGAAGTCACTTCCCGGACGGAACGGATAATCTGTGTCGTTTGCCCGCACCCGCAGGCCACCGGTCGGCACTACCAGGACGTCCGTGGGGAACCGCGCACCCAACAAGTCGCGTCGTTTCGAGGTGTAGGGTGCGCAGTCATCGCGGGATGGCAGAGCGTTGTCCAGGGGGGCCCAGCCGGCCGCCATAAATCGCCGGAACGCCGCGTGCGGTACCTCATCGTGGCTGACCTGACCCGTTTCGCGCCGGGAAGCGGGCTGGTCTTCCGAACCCGGGCCGCCTTGGTCGGAGTCGGCGGCAGATGTCAAATCCACTCCGGAGCCGATGGAATCGCGCGCCTCGTCCGGCCCATCGGGACGGACGAGATCCGCTCCGCCGGCGCCGATGTTCTGGTCGCGCTCCGCCGAGGCGGTCCCGGGTACGCTTGGGCCGCGCGGTGTGGGTGTGCTTTCGTCGGACTGGCCACTCATACGGTTAACGGTAGGGCGACGGGGCTTCCACGGGTAGTGCTCCGCTCCCCAGGTGGCGCGATCCTTCTCGGGTAGTCCTCTACTACGCCCGCCTGCCGGCAACCCGGCCACGATCCAGATCTGATGTGTCGCGGATGTACCCAGCCATCCGGAGCGTGCGGCAATCTGGTGCGCCGCCACCTGAGTGAACCGTCATCTGAGTGGTCCGCCGCCCGGGCGGCGATCCCGCGCGCATCCGGTCGCCACCGATTGGTGGACACAGACATGCGGCGGGTTGTCTGGGATCGGAATAATCTGCAGATCTGTGACTACCTGTTGCCAAATGTTTACGCATCCCCGGGCGGCGTGATGGGGACGTGCCGGAAGTGCGGCCGGGCTTCTCGGCGGGTGCGGATGTCCATGCGTCCGGTGAAATTCGGGACGCATGGACATATCCCCGGCCGAACGGAGGAACTACCGGAGCCGGAGCGGTGCCACCCCCGACGGGGCGCGCGGCCACCGCAGACGCGGATCCGAGCCGGTCGTGCCGGTGTACGTGCGGGTCTGCGGGCCGATCGGGGACCCGTAAGGACGCTATGGTATAAAATACGCCGCTCTGCCCCTTTTTGTCGCCGTCTGGCGTCGGCCACGCGACAGGCGGGTGGGGCGTCCGCGGTGTTCTCGCCGGAGGATCGGTGAGAAGGTGTCCAGGAGTGTTCCGTTCGCCCGCCGCTGACACGGCTGCCGCTGACACGGCCCCGGCCACTGCCGACACGGCCACGGCCGCGGTCGCTGTGGATATGGCCGCCGACATGGCTGAGGGCTCGCGATCGAACGGGCGGTCCGCCGACGGCCGGGTCCTGCGCCGGCTCCACCGGCACGGATGATGGTGCCCCGGTGGACGAGGGAGGGAAGGCAGCCATGACCTGGCCTCCGGATCGGCCGGAACGCGATGGCCCACCCGAGGCCGGTCGGGGGGACCGCCCCGGACGGGGTACGCCTGCCCCCCGCGGCCGTTCCCCACGGGATCCCGCCCGACGTGATGATCAGCGTGGTTCCCCGGCCGGGAACTGGCCCGCGAACGCGCACCCTCAGCGTCGGCGCCCGGCCGACGATCCGCGCTCCGGGCGGTCCGAGAGAGGCCGTTCCGACCCGCGCGTCGCGCGCCGTGCGCCGAACCATGACGAGCCGCCCACGAGGCGTTACCCGGCTGGCCGTCCCGACCGCGACGGCCGCTTTCCGGACGGCCACCATCCGGACGACGGGTCCCCGCGCGGCCGGTACGGCGTCGGCCCGTACCCAGGGGCCATTCCGCCCACCGAGGTGGATCTGCCCTCGCCGGACGAGCCGGAGCCTGCTGCCCGCCCGGGCGGTGTGCGCCGCACGGTGACCGCACTGGCCGCCGTGGTCGCCGCCGTTGTGCTGATCCTGGCCACGACGGGCTGGGCCGTGCTGCGTCACTACGACGGCCGGGTGAATCATATTCCGCTGACCTTCGGCTCCGGCGTCGACCGACCGTCACCCGCCGGCGGCGGGACGCAGAACATCCTGCTGGTCGGGTCGGACTCGCGGGCTGGCACGAACGGGGCGTTCGGCGAGGCGGAAGGACAGCGCTCGGACACCACGATCCTCGCTCATCTGGACGCGAACGGATCGACCACGTTGATCTCGTTCCCCCGGGATCTGTGGGTGACCATCCCCACGTACACCGACTCCCGCGGCACCAGGCACACCGCCCAGCGTTCCAAGCTGAACGCCGCCTTCTCCTATGGCGGGCCGTCCCTGCTGGTGTCGACGATCGAGACGCTGACCGGGATCCGGGTCAACCACTACGTCCAGATCGACTTCGTCGGCTTCCAGGGGATGACCGACGCGCTCGGCGGGGTCACCGTCTGTGTCAAGGAGCTGCCGGCGTCGCTGAAGGCGCAGGGTTTCGACAATGTGCACGACCACTACTCCGGATGGTCCGGCCAGGTCGGCGAGAACCGTCTCAACGGTGCCCAGGCGCTCGCCTTCGTCCGGCAGCGCTACGGCCTGCCCGAAAGCGACCTGGACCGAATCCGCCGGCAGCAGCAGTTCCTTGGCGTGATCTTCAAACGCATCGCGTCCACCGACACCCTGTTCAACCCGTCGAGACTGATCAACGTGGTGGATGCCGCCACCTCGGCACTGACCCTCGACGACGGCACATCACTGGCCGATCTGCGTCTGCTCGCGCTCCGGATGCAGTCCATCGGCTCAGGCGGAGTGCAGTTCGCCACAGTGCCCGCGACGGCGGGCAGCCGCGCCGGCCAGAGCGTGCTGGTGCCCGATCCGAACCAGCTCGGCACCTTCCTCGCGCCCTTCGGAGGCGCGCCGTCCCAGCAGGGCACGACCGGGGCTCTGGCCGTCCCGGGCGGCTCCGGCTCCGTGGCGCAGGCGGCACGTGAGGCAGGCTGGGGGCAGGCGGACGGCCCGGCGGGCTCGGTGGCGGCCGTCGGTCTCGCCGGTTCCGCTCGTTCCACCTCCCTGGCTGCGATCTGGTCGGAGCCGGTCACGGCACGCGTCGAGGCCGCAGTAGCTCCCGCCGCGGAATCCGGGGTGGGTTGCACCTACTGACCGTCCGGCCCGGCCTCTGGTGTCGGTTCAGCGTCCACCGCTGGACCAGCATCGATCGTCGGCTTGCGGACGTCCTCGTCCAGAGCTGCGTTGAGCTCGGCGCCGAGCAGCACGGCCAGAGCGGTGATGTAGAAGAACAGCAACGCTGCCACCGGCGAGCCCAGCGTGCTGTAGACCAGCTCGTGGCTGAACACGAACTCCAGGTACAACCGCAGCGCGTAACTGCCGACCAGCCAGCACACCAGGGCGAGCGACGCGCCGGGCAGCGCCCGCCACCAGCGGCGGCGCACCGGCAGCGACAGGTGGTAAAGCGAGGTGAGCATGGTGAGCGCGACCAGGCCCACCACCGGCCAGAAGAGCAGGGTCAGCACTCGGTCGACAGACGGGTGCCGGTCGGCGTCGAGGATCCGGGAGATCAGCCCAGGACCGAGCACCAGTGCCGGCAGAATGATCACACCGCTGGTGATCTGACCGACGAACAGCCCGAGTGCCACCAGCCGGCTGCGTACCGCTGACCGCAGGTCACGTTGACCGTAGGCAATGGTGATCGTGTTCACGAAGGTGGCCATCGCGGTCGATCCCGTCCACAGCGACAGCACGAACCCGATGGAGATCACGTCCGGGCGGCCGCGGGAAAGGATCTCGTCGACGGTGGGCCGCACGGCTTCGTCGACGACGGACTTGGTGAGCAGGTCACCGGCGCCGTCGAGGATGCTCGTGCGGATGCTGCCCAACGCGTTGTGCCCGATTGCTTCGGCTACATAGCCGAGCGCCCCGAGCAGTGACAGCAGCAGCGGTGGAAGCGAGAGCAGCTGCCAGAACCCGGCCTCCGCGGCCAGCCCCAGCACCCGGTGCCGCCAGGCGTTGGAGACGGTGTCGCGGATCAGGGCAACGGGCCGGCGAGGCACCCGTCTGCGCTGTTGGTCGAGCCGGTGGTAGACGGCGCTACCGCGCACCTTCGCCTCCGCGACGTCCCGACCCCGCCGGGCCTGCGCCACCAGGCCCGGGGCAGCACCGACGGTCGCCGCGCGCCGCAATACCACCGCGGCACGGCGTGCTCGGCCGCTCTGCGCTGTGGTGGGCGGCCCACTACCGCCGACGGCCACGGTGTCACCGTATGGCCTACTACGGTGCCTGCCACCCAACGGCGCTCGCGTACGGGTCGGATGCCGCTCCCTGACGCGATCGGTCACCTGGGCAAGGCCGTCCACCGGATGGACCCGCGGCCGGGACGTGCCCCGTTCGACCCTGCCCCAGGCAGCGAAAAGGGCACGCCACGTCGCCGTGACATGCCCCTTCGGCTATCTGACGAGCGCGTCAGGAGACGGTGAGTTTGTCGGTCTCGTCGTGGTACTCGACGGCCATCTCACGCAGCTTGGAGTCGTGCGACTTGGCATGGTGCCGGCAGAACAGAAGGTCCCCGCCGCCCGGCAGCACCACACGCACGTATGCCTGGGCACCGCACCGGTCGCAACGATCGAGGTTGGTCAGCGTCGGCTTCGTGGTAGTCCCTGTCACATCTACTCCAACTGTGTTAGGCGGCCAGACGTTCCGGCTGACCATGTGACGGTTTACTCACAGCCGGCTCTCGTGGCGTCTTTGCATCCAGAGCGGCGTGGTGCCTGCGGCGGGTGATGGCCGCAGACGTTCTCGGATCGGACCCGTCGGAGAGTTCATGTCCGCCGAGCACCGAAGACGATGTCGTCCCATGCTGGCACTGACTTGCGCCCGCGTCGACCGCCTGCGGGGCGATCCCCCCCACGGGTGCCGGTGTTCTGACGGCCTCGTGACGCACCGGGTCCGTTTGGCTTCTCTGCGCTTGCATCTTCGCTGCTGTCCGTGCTCGCATCCTCATTTTGGGTAGCAGCCTGCTTGCGTTTGGCGGCGGCCGCGCCCGCGGCCGGTCGACCTCGGGTGGCGGGTGCAGCCGCGCGGGAAGGCGTGGAATCGCCGCTATCGGCCGAGGTCGCGGCGTCGGCGATGGCGGTGTCCGCTGGCTCGGCGTCGGCGGAACGCGCCGCCAGGGCGGGTGATCCGGCGCTGGCCGGTCGGGAGACCGGCGAGGTGGCGGTCGCGGCGGCGGCCCGACTGCGCGCGGGCGTTGCATCCGTGTTCGTCGGACTAGTGACATCTGTCGACTTCGATGTGGCGGAAGTCACTGCCGGGCGGCTGGCCTGGGCGACGGCCGCCCGGGGGGTTTCACCTGTACGTCCGGAACGTGCCGTCGGGGTGGCCGCGGCGACCGCGGCCCTCCCCGTCTCTGTCGGCCGCGCGCCGAGGTCCGGTGCGCGGCGCTCGGCGGCCGGCGGAGCCGTGGCCGGTGGGGGAGCGGCTGGTGAGGCAGCGGCCACGGCGGCCACGGCGGCCGCTGGCGGCGGCGTGGCCGCCGGGCTGGCCGGCGTCGGCGCGGAGGGGACAGAGGAGGTGGGAACAGCGGTGCGGCCGGCTCCCGGCGCGCTGGGAACTCGGCGACCGGTGTTGCGGGGCAGCGAGTTGACCCGGCTGGCGGCGGTCCGCCGCGGTGGCTGTGGCTCGGGCCGACGGGTGTGGCTGCTGTCGGACGCGTCCACCGCCTGGGTGGCCTCGAGCTCGGTCCCCTCGTATCCGGCCTCGTCGTTTCCGACGCCTTCGTTTCCGACGCCTTCGGGCCCGGCCTCATATGCGGTGCTGTCGGAGGCGGGTGCCGCGGACGGTGCCGACGACCTGATCCAGGTCGCCTCCTCGTGCACGTCCGCCTGGAGGTCCGCGTCGACCAGGGAGGCGCCCGCCTGGGGCGCCACGGCCGTCTGCCGTATCCCGGTCGGCGCCGGGTCCGCCGGCCTGGACGGGACGTGGCCGTACCCGGGTGAGTCCGGGGCGGGCTGGTAGGCGGGGGCGGCCGGGTAGTCCGGTGCGCCATGCTGCGCCGCCTGGAGGCCCGGGGCAGCCTGGAAGCCCGGGGCAGCCTGGAAGTCAGAGGCCGCCTGGAAGCCCGGGGCCGCCTCGTAGGCGGATGCGGCCTCGACACCGTGGGCCGGTTCGCCGTCGGCCGTCTCCGTCGGCCCGAGCGTGCCGCCAGCGGCGCCGTGGCCGGCGTAGGCGGGTCCCTGGGCGTCGGCGGCGGGGTAGGGACGCGCGGCCGCTGGTGCCGTCACACCGGCGGCCGAGGTGCGCACGCCGGAGCCGCCAAAGGCGGCCGGAGTCGCCGGCCGGGCCGGCGTCCCCGCGCGGAAGGTTTCGGGCGCGGGAGGAGCGGCCTGCCCGGCGCCGGCGGCCGGCCGCACTCCGGTGGCCGTCGGGACGTAACCACCGGGCCGTGGCGCGGGAGCGGCTGGTTGCGGTGCGAAGCCGGCCGCGGGCGCAGCTGGATGAACCGGGCTCGGCGGCGGTGCCTCCCACTGCTGGGCAGTGGCCGGGTAACGACCGTCAAACCGGGCGGCGGTCCGCAGCGGCTGCTCATCGCCATCCGGGTAGGCGCCACCGGGGTGGGCGCCCGGCCGTGGCGCGGCCGCGGGCAACTGCGCGGGCTGGGGCTGGGTGCGGGCGGCGGGCTCCTGCGGGGCGAGCGGGGCTGGGCGAGCGGACACCGGGGGCCGGGCGGGAACAGCCGTCAGTCCCTGGTCGGGCACGAGTGTGAGCGCCGGGGTACCAGATCTCGGCGCGGACCCGCCGGGTGCAGAGGCCGGCGGTGTGGAGGGAACGCTGGGCGCGGGCGGTTCGACACTCTCCGGGGCGACGAGCGCCCGGGCGGCGTCGTCGTGCGGGCGCACGCGGCGGACCACGGGATCCCACGTCCAGCGCGCGCAGCGGCTCTCCGAGGTGAGCTGGACCAGCCAGATGCCGTCGACCCGGCGCCAGGCATCCCACTGGGCTGCGGCGGGATTGTCCTGGGCGACGACGAGCCGGGCGTCCACGACCTCCCCGAGGGGACGGCCGGGTACTCCACCCGGGTCCTTGGGGAGCAGGGCCGCCCGTGCCTCCTGGACGACGCGGGCGCGTTCGGCCAGCACCGGCCCCTCGTACCGTTCCACCCGTTCCACCGGGATTCCGGCGGCGCGCGCGACCTCGGCGGCCGTCTCGCCGGCTCGGAGCCTGGCCTGGATCTCGCGCGGGGTCAGCGCGCTCTCCGTGCGTACCTCGCTGCGGCGCACGCCGCGCAGTGCGGCCCGGAGCCGGTCGTCCACCGGCACCCGGAACTGCTCACCGTCGGTCCTGCCGGTCGCGTCCGCGAGTACGAGGTAGCCGCCGTCCTCGCTGAGTGCGATCGCCCGCAGCTCACGCATGGCGCCTCCTGTTCTCCTGAAGCCGTACCGTGCCCACCTGGACTGCCGTGCCCATCTGGACTGTCGTGCCCCACCACACGGCCCGCCCGCTCGGGCCGCCCCGCCCGCTCGGGCCGCCCTGCCTGGCCGGGCGGCGGTGCCCGACCGGACTGCCGCATCCGATCGGAGCCGTACCCATCGGACCGCCCCCGACGCGGGACACGCGGCGGGGGACGTTCCAGCGGGCAGGTCGGCATGACGCACCCGAACCCGCCTTCGGCGAGTGCGTCCCGGTAGATGACAGCCTGCCATCGATACGGCCACTCGGCCGGCTGCCGGCGGGCGACACGCGCAGTCTGACCGTGTCGGGCCTGTCCGGTCGGGCCGGATCGGGGCGGATGGCGCCGGGTTCGGGCCGGATCGTCCTACGGACGGCGACCGCCTGGTGGGCGGGTTGCCGGGCCACGACGGCGCGTGGGCCGCGCCGCGGGCCGCGGACGGGACTGGTCACCGAGACCCGCGAGCGCCGCCCCGACGATGCCCGCCTCGTTCTGTAGCTGAGCGGGTACCACCTTCGTCCGGACCTCGAGTGCGTCGAGAAACCTCTCGGCCTTCTTGCTGACCCCGCCGCCGATGATGATGAGATCCGGCCACAGGAGCGCCTCGAGGGCGGACAGGTAGCGGGTCACCCGCCTGGCCCACTTGTCCCAGGACAGGTCCTCGCGCTCCCGCGCCGCGTCGGAGGCGCGGGTCTCCGCGTCGTGCCCGTGGACCTCGAGGTGCCCGAGCTCGGTGTTGGGCAGCAGCTGGCCGTGCAGGAACAGCGCGGTACCGATGCCCGTCCCGAACGTTGTCATGATCACGAGGCCGCTGGCGTCCCGGCCGGCGCCGAAGGCCATCTCGGCGATGCCGGCGGCATCAGCGTCGTTGACCGTTGTGATGTCGGACGCGGCGCCCGCCGGAGCCGGCGGAGGGGGCACCGAGGTGGCGTCGATCCCGGCCTGGGCGAAGGCGGCGGACAGCACCGCGACCGTGTCCGTGCCGATCCAGGAAGCGTCGATGTTCGCGGCCGTCAGTGCCACGCCGTTCTTCACCACCGCTGGCAGCGCGACCCCGACGGGCCCGGACCAGTCGAAGTGGCGCACCACCTCGGCCACGGTCGTCGCCACCGCGTCCGGGCTTGCCGGCTGCGGTGTCACGATCCGGTGCCGAGGAGCGGCGAGCGTCCCATCCTCGACGTTGACCGGAGCGCCCTTGATGCCGCTTCCCCCGACGTCAACCCCGAAGACCTGCATGACCGAGCCCTCCCGTACCTACGGCGTGCGACAGCGGGCCGGCGCCACCGGCCCCCGACGGTCGGATGCACCCGCGGCACACGCGTCGCACAGGACGACCCGTGGCCGGTTCGACGACCGCCGAAGAACAAGTCTCTCAGGCCGGTGGACCATGGTGGCGTCCACCCGGTTACGGCGAGCCGTCCGGGCGGACGAGCACGCCCTGCGGTCGGCGGCCACGGTGCCGTCACGGTCCGGTCGTCGCGCGGTCGCCGTGCCGTCGCGAGGTCGTCATATAGGCGTCGGAAGATCGTCACCAGGGAGTCGCGGGTGGGGTGGACTCCGATCGCCGCGACGTCCCCGCCGCGGCGTGAGCCGAAGCGATCGGTTGAGTCCGGCGAAAGCCTCTATACGCTGGGATGATGCGGCTAGTTGACACTTTTGGTCGGCTCTCGACCGATCTGCGAGTGTCGTTGACCGACCGTTGCAACCTGCGCTGCGCCTACTGCATGCCCGCCGAAGGCCTGCCCTGGCTGCCGTCCGAGCGGCTGCTGACCGACGACGAGGTGGTGCGCCTGGTGGGGGTCGCGGTGCGCCGGCTTGGTGTCACCGACGTGCGTCTGACCGGCGGGGAGCCGACCCTGCGCCCGGGCCTCGCGGATCTGGTGGCCCGGTTCGCCGCGCTGCGTCCACGGCCGCGGCTGGCCCTGACCACGAACGGTCTGCGCCTGGCCGGTCTCGCGACGGGGCTGCGCCGGGCCGGGCTCGACCGGGTGAACGTGTCGCTGGACACACTGGACCCGGCCCGCTTCGCCACCCTGACCCGCCGGGACCGATTCGACGACGTGCTGGCGGGGCTGCGGGCCGCCGCGACGGCCGGGTTGACCCCGGTCAAGGTCAACAGCGTGCTCCTGCGCGGGGTCAACGACGACGAGGCGGTCGCGCTCCTGCGCTGGGCCCTGGACGAGGGTTACGAGCTGCGGTTCATCGAGCAGATGCCGCTGGACGCCCAGCACGGCTGGCGACGCGCCGACATGGTGGGCGCCACCGAGATCCTCGCCGCCCTGCGCACCGCGTTCACCCTGGATCCCGTGCCCGGTCGGGGCAGCGCGCCGGCCGAGCTGTTCGAGGTCGACGGCGGCCCCGGTCGGGTGGGGGTGATCGGCTCGGTGTCCGCCCCGTTCTGCGCGGCCTGCGACCGGGTCCGGCTGACCGCTGACGGCCAGGTGCGCAACTGCCTGTTCGCCCGGCAGGAGAGCGATCTGCGCACCGCGCTGCGGGCCGGCGCGGACGACGACGAACTCGCCCGGCGGTGGTGTTCGGCTGTGTGGGGAAAACACGCCGGCCACGGCATCGGCGAACCCGACTTCCGCCAGCCCGACCGGCCGATGTCCGCGATCGGCGGATGATCAGCACCACCGCGGGCGAGACGCCGGCGGCCAACTGGAGCGCGCTGCTCTGCGCGGGCGGCGCCGCCCGCCGTCTCGGCGGGCGGGACAAGCCGGCTGTGGTCGTCGGCGGGTCGACGCTCCTTGACCGGGTGCTCGCCGCGACCGCGGGTGCCGTGCGGCAGATCATCGTCGGGCCTCGCCGGCCACTGGACGGACCGTCCGACGCCGTGGACTGGCGCCGCGAGGAGCCACCCGGGGGCGGCCCGGTCGCTGCCATCGCCTGCGGACTCGACGCGGTCACCACGCCGTTCGTCGCGGTGCTCGCCGCGGACCTGCCGTTTCTCACCAGCCGTGAGCTCGGTGCACTGCTACGGACGGCCGGCACGACAGAGGTGGACGTCGCGGTCCTCGTCGATCCGGACGGCCGGGCGCAGTACCTCGCCGCCGTCTGGCGGACGGCCCGGCTGCGGGCGGCGATGCCCGCCGACCCTGTCGGCGCCCCGGTGCGCGCCCTGTTCGCCGGACGTCCGGTGGCCACGGTGCCCGCCGACGCGCGTGCCTGCCTGGACTGCGACGCCCCGGCCGACGTCGAACGAGCCCACCGCTGGGCCGCCACAGACGCTCCGTGACCCGCGTGACGTGGGCATCGAACCCGGGCGGTATCGGCTAGCCCATCCGGCCGGGGCCGGCCTCGTCGAGGTAGCCGCGCATGTCGATCGCCATGGTGCGCACGGCGTCCTGGTCGGGCTCCTCGTACGGCTCGCCGCTGCCCGCGCGGGCATAGCCGAAGGTCAGCCTCGGCAGCACCTGGGTGGGTGTGTCCATCCCACCGTCCCAGTCGGGCTCGTCGCCGGAGAAGGCGGCGGGACCGGACGGCAGGTCCTCGGCGCTGGGCGAGGCGGTGACGATCGCCCAGTCGATCACGCCGAGCACGAGGATCACCCCGAGCGCGGGCAGCGCGGCGATCGGGTTCCAGGCCGACAGGCCAACCAGGAGGAACACCACGGCCACGGTGACTGCGCCCACGAGATGGCGGCGGCCGGGGCGAAGCGCTGGAACCTTCCGACCGCGCCGATAATGCGCCATACCACCAGTGTGCCGGACATGGCTCGTGTCCCCAAGTGGCCGGGTGGCGCTGCGCTGATCGTCATCCCTGGCCGTGCGCCACCATGGTCCAGACACCTCGTCCAGACACCTCGGCCAGGCAGGTCGGCCAGGCAGGTCGGCCCAGACACCTCGGCCAGGCAGGTCGGCCCAGGGCGACGCCGTGCCTTGCGGCGGGTGGATCTCCCGGCTCCCTCGGCTCGGGTGACTGTGCGCGGCCACCCGAGGGGGCCGGGTTCGACCGGTGCCCCCCCGGGTATCGCCGGGCGGGATGACTCCGAGGGCCGAGTCGAGTCGTGTCATGGCGTTGCGGAAGGACCGGATGGGGAAACAGGCCGCGGGCTCGCGACCGCAGAGGGTGGCAGCGGCCACCCTTTCTGGTGAATGTTCCGCGCTTCCGCGGCGATCTGGTCCACACTTTCCAGGAATGCGTAGGACCATGGCCCGACGGCGCACCATGCGTTCAACCTCGCGAGGCTGGAGGTTTGCCGTGGAGTCTCGACGCTGGACATCAGGTCCGCGCCGAAGGTCCGTACCGGCTGTCTTCCTGCTGGTCACCGCCGCTGTGGTGCTGCTGGCGGGTGGCTGCGGCTCGCCGAGTTACCAGTATGTGACAAACAAGAAAGACGGCGCGTATCTGCGCGTCCCGAATAGCTGGGATCACCAGGAGATGCCCGGTCCCGCGTTGTTCGGGATCGACGCCCGAAACGTCAGCCCAGAGATGCTGCAGGGGCTGATGTCCCGGGAATGGGTGGTCGGCATCGACGCTGGTGCGCGCTTCGACGCCACCCGGCTGCTCGTTCCGGATGCGGTGCAGCCCAAGGGATTCGTCCAGGTTCGCCACCTCCTGCCCGAGGAGGCGAACGCGGTGTCCACCAACGACCTGCGCAACTTCGTGCTGTCGGTCGACGACGCGCAGGCCGCCCAGGAGCAGGCGGTCCGTCAGGATCCGTACGGAGCCCGGCTTTCCCCGAGCTTCCTGCTGCTCACCGACGAGGTCGTGCACAAGAAGGCCGGCGTACACGGAGTGCACCTCGTCTACCAGGTGAAGACCGATGCCGGGCTGGTGACCATCGACCAGACGAGCCTGCTCGACTCCGGGCAGACCATGCTCTACCAACTCATTCTCGCGTGTTCGTCGCTGTGTTACGCCCAGCACGGAGCGCAGATCAGCGACGTGGCCAGGTCCTTCACGATCGAGCCGACGGATCAGGATCAGTAGGGATGGGCGTGATGGACCACGCAGACCGGATCACGGACGACGCCGGCGCCGGACGGCAGCCCGTGCCACCCCGGGCCGTTCCCAGCACGTCGGCGCCGTCATCGTCGGCGGCTTCGGCGTCGCCACCGTCGGCGTCGGGATCTCCGGCGTCGGGATCTTCGCCGTCGGCGTCACCGGACTCGGCTCCGTCGACCGGACCGGGCAGACGACGGCGGCCGCTGTCGATGTGGGACCGATCGAAGTTCCTCCTGCTGCTCGGCGCGGTGTTCCTCTTCGTGGTCGCCGCGGAGGTCTCCGGCGACCCGCTGATGACCTGGGGTGACGCGTTTCGGATCCAGGCCCGCAAGAGTGCCTGGGTACTGGTCCTGCTGGGCCTCGAAGTGCTGCGCCAGGTGCACATGGTCGTCGGTGAACGCTGGTCGGCCTACTACGTCTTCTGGACCGACCGGGTCTTCGCCCGGGTCGAGCGGCGGTTCCTGCGGATCAAGGACTGGAACCGCTTTCGGCTCTCCCGGGCCGCGAAGTGGGTCGCGGGTCTGGCCCTGGCCCTGTTCGTCTATGCCCGGCTGTCGCACACCTCGGTCTTCGACGCGCTGGTGAACGTACCCGGCGCGGTGTGGGACGCGATTCCCGTCGTGCTGCAGATCGTCCTGCTGATGGTCCTCGTCGTCGGCCAGTTCGTGGTGATGTTCTGGTTCCTGTCCAAGGGTGGCGTCGAGACGTACTTCCCCGAGGACATCACCACCCGCTTCGCCGATGTCTGGGGTCAGGACCACGTCGTGAACAGGGTGCGGGAGAACGTCTTCTACCTGGAGCGCCCCGAGGAGATCGAGAGCCGGGGCGGCCATGTTCCCGGCGGCATCCTGCTGTGGGGGCCGCCAGGAACGGGCAAGACGCTCCTCGCGGAGGCGGTGGCCGGCGAGACGGGCAAGCCCTTCGTCTTCGTTGACCCGGGCGCGTTCTCGGCGATGTTCGTCGGGGTGGGCATCCTGAAGGTCAAGTCGCTGTTCCGCAAGCTGCGCAAGCTCGCGCTCCGGTACGGCGGCGTGATCGTCTTCTTCGACGAGGCGGACACGCTGGGCAGCCGCGGCCAGCTCGGCGGCAGTTTCGGCGGCGGCGGGGTCGGCACCGGCGCCCGCTCCTACTTCGCCCGGCAGGGACCGCTGGCCACCCGCCATGGCGAACGGCCGATCGGCACAGCCGCGGCCTTTGGACGGCGTGCGGGATCGGGCGACCCGTCCGGACAGATGTGCAACGGGCTGTCGTACCTCAGCGCGGCGGCGCGGGCGGAGATCGGCCGCGAGCAGGCCCGGGAGCAGTTCGTGGTCGGTGGGGGTGGGGGTGGCGGCGGCGGGTTCGACGGCACCCTGCAGGCGCTGCTGACCGAGATGTCCGGGCTGAAGAAGCCGCGCGGGTTCCTCAACCGGATCGTGCGCCGCACGCTCGGCATGCGGCCGAAGCCCCCGCCGAAATATCGCATTCTCGTGATGATGGCGACCAACATGCCCCAGGCCCTGGACGAGGCGCTGCTGCGTCCCGGCCGCATCGACCGGCAGTACAAGGTCGGCTATCCGAGCAAGGAGGGGCGGGTACGGACCTTCGAGGGCTATCTCGCGAAGGTCCGCCACGAGCTCACCGGCGAGCAGGTCGACCGGCTCGCCGTGATGAGCCCCGAGGCCACCGGCGCGACGATCAAGGACACCGTCAACGAGGCACTGGTCCAGGCGGTCAAGGACGGTCGGGAGGTGATCACCTGGCAGGACATGCTGCGCGCCCGGGTGATCAAGGAGTACGGCCTCGCCGACGACCACGAGCACATCGACCGGGAGCGGCACAGCATCGCCCTGCATGAGGCCTGCCATGCCGTCGTCGCCTACCGGATGCAGCGGGGGCGGGTCATCGACCTCGCGACGATCGAACGGCGCGGTGGCGTCGGCGGCTTCGTCGCGCACGTCGCGGTCGAGGACCGGATGTTCATGTGGAAGTCCGAGATCGAGATCCAGGTGATGGTCTCCCTGGCCTCACTCGCCGGCGAGCGGATGTTCTTCGAGGGCGACAACACGGTCGGCGTCGGCGGGGACCTTCGCAGCGCCACCATGCTGGTGGCCGGCTACATGTCGTCGGCGGCGATGGGCGACACGCTCGCCTCCCGGCTGGCCATGCTCGAGCAGCAGATGGGCAACCTCTCCCTGGACGCCGACCGCCCCTTCGGGGAGCAGATCGAGGCCAAGCTGCGGGAACTCTACGAGCGCACCGAGGTGGTCCTGCGGGAGAACCGCCGCGAGATCCTCGCCCTCACCCACGCCCTGGAGGAGCACAAGACGATCACCGGCGAGGACGTCGAGGCCATCATGGAGGGCACGGACGGCCCCACCGTCGATGGCCGTCGCTACCGCGAGCCGGACTTCCTCACCGTGTTCGAGGGCTACCACTCCCATGCGGTCAGCGCGCACCGAGGCCAGACCCGGGAGGCGCGTCCCTTCCCCGAGCTGGGACGGGCCGCCGCCAGGAACCGCGCGGAACCCGACCCGTCGGCCGAGCCTGGACGGCACACCGAGACCGGTCATCGCGGCGGGAGCGGGCTCTCCACCGAGAGCGCCCGTCCCGCTGACGGCACCGTCGGCGCCGTCAGTGCAGGGACCCGTCCGGCCGAGAGCGTGGGGAAACGTGGGCGAAGCGAGGCCAACGCGTAGCCGGCGGCCACGAGCGCCGCGACCCCCGCCAGTACCAGGCCAGAGCGCGCCCCGAAGCTCTGCACCACCCAGCCGGCGATCGGCCCGCCGAGCGGCGTCGTCCCGAGGAATGCCACCGACCACAGCGCCATCACCCGTCCCCGCATCGCGGGGTCGGCGGACAGCTGGACGGTGGCGTTTCCGGTCGAGATGAAGGCGACGCTGCCCGCGCCGACCAGCACCAGTGCCGCGATCTCCAGCGGCAGCGTCGGCGCGATCGCCGCCAACAGCAGCGCGCCCCCGAACATGGCCGCGATCCAGCCGAGCGGCCGCACACCGATCCGTCGCCGGCGTGCCACAGCGAGCCCGCCGACCACCGCCCCGGCCCCCATCGCGGACGTCATCAGGCTGTAGGTTCCGGCCGTTCCGTGGAAGGTCTCCCGTGCCACCAGCGGCAGCACGACCTGGAACTCGTACGACAACGCGCCGATGACCACCATCATGATCAATGGAACGCGCAGTGCCCCGGTCCGCCTCGCGTAGCGCAGGCCGGCCCGCAGCTGTCCGGGGGCCCGGCGCACCGATGCCCGGGAGTGCAGCTCGGCGGTGTTCATGAACCGCAGTGCCAGCAGCACCGCCGCGAACGACGCCGCGTTGAGGAGGAAGCATCCCGAGGTGCCGATGCCGAGAATGATGACGCCGGCCAGCGCCGGACCGACGATCCGGGCCGCGTTCATGGTCACCGAGTTGAGCGTGATCGCGTTGGGCAGGTGATCCGGCCCGACCATCTCCTGCACGAACGTCTGCCGGGTCGGGTTGTCCACCGCGTTGCACAGCCCGATGAGGGACGCCGTCACGGCAACCATCCACAGCTGGGCGACACCGGTCAGATCGAGCACGCCCAGGGTGAGCGCCGCCAGCCCCGACCCGGACTGCGTGATCATCAGCAGTCGCCGCCGGTCGGCCCGGTCGGCGATCACACCGCCATAGGGCCCGAACAGCAGCACCGGCAGGAACTGCGCGGCCGTCACCAGGCCCAGCGCCGTACCCGATGCCCCCAGCGACAACACCAGCCAGCCCAGCGCGATCGTCTGCATCCACGTGCCGCACAGCGACACGATCTGCCCGGCAAGGAACAACCGGAAATTGCGGATCCGTAACGCGGCGAACGTGCCCCCGGTCGGCCCCTTCGGGTCCGGCCGGGCCGCCGTGCCCGGCTGGGTGTTCACCTGGGTCGTGGTGTTCAGCTGAGATGTCGGGTGCGGCGGCGGTGTCTCCGCGCGCGGCGGTCGGACTGCGCTGTCCACCTGCAGGACCATGCTTGCACCTCCACCTGCGCGTAACGCCGCCGAGGGCGATCGTTATTTCGCATCAGCTAAAGATTATCCGTCATGGCGATCGGCGGGCGGTTGGCGTGTACGCGATGCCGTACCTGTCGCGTCCGTGCGCGCTGGAAGGTCTGCCGGGGTGGCGGTCTCGCCGGCTCGTCTGCCCGGCCACCCTTGACCCTCATCGTGACGCGTGACCCTCATCGTGACGTGTGACCCTCGTCGTGCCGTGACCCTCGTCGTGACGCAGCCGAGCCGCCGGTTGGCATGCGTTGGCGCCTGATCTATTATGCGAACATGTGTTCGATTCCGGATTGCCGGCGGTCGGTGGGGGCGCTCGCCGCCGCGTTGGCGCGGGAGGGTGGTCGACCGTGATCAATGTCGAGTCGCTGCTGGCCGGTGTCGTCGTGCCGGAGGTGGGCGATCTTCCTGACGTCGAGGTCGCTCTGCTGGTCGTCGAGCTGCGGCGCCTGGTCGATGCGACGGATGCGCTGTGGGCCCGGGCGCTGGCCGAGTTCGACCAGCGCGAGCTGTGGCGGGTCGACGGGGCGCGTTCCGCCGTGGCCTGGCTGCGCCGCGAGTGCCGGCTGGTGCATCCCACGACGGCGACGGCCCTGGTCGTCGCGCGGGCCGCGCGTGTCCTGCCGGCGTCCGGTGCCGCCTTTCGCGCCGGAGACATCAGTTTCGAGCACATGCGGGCGATCGCGCCGGCGGCCGAGCCGCCGCGGCGCGAGGTGGCGCTGCGGGCGGACCCGATCTTCGCTCGTGCGGCGCTGTGGATGAACCCGCGGCAGATGAGCAACGTCGTGCGCACCTGGCTGCAGCTGGCGGACGGATGAGGGCCGGCCCGGCAGGCAGGTGGGGCCGGCGGTGCGCGGGTGGCGGTGTCTGGCCTGTCCGCGAAGCCTTCGCCGGGTGGTGCGGGTCGGCGCTGCGAGCCCGGCCCCAGGGGCAGTGGGGGCCGAGAGCTCCGGGGGGCTCCCGGTGTCGCTGGAGCCCGCCGCCGCTACAGCGGGATGTTGCCGTGGACGTTCTTGTGCGCGCGGGCGTCGGCGAGCGCGCCGGCCAGTGCCGAGGCGACGATGCCGCGGGTCTGGCCCGGGGCGATCTCCGCGTCGACGGCGCCGAGTTCGATGGCGCGCTCGACACCCCCGACGGTGCGCACGTGCTCCTCGGCGAGCTCGGCGAGCACAGTGGGCCGGCGCTGCGCCGGGACGTCCGCGAGCGTGCGTCGGTGCAGGATTCCCACGGCGGCCTCAGCGCCCATCACGGCGAGCTGGGCGCCCGGCCAGGCGTAGACGGCGGTGGCGCCGAGCGAGCGGGAGTTCATCGCGATGTAGGCGCCGCCATACGACTTGCGCGTCACCACGGTGACCCGGGGCACCGTGCACTCGGCGAAGGCGTAGAGCAGCTTGGCGCCGCGGCGCACGACGCCCTCCCACTCCTGCCCGACACCCGGCAGGTAGCCCGGAACGTCCACCAGGACGATGAGCGGCACACCGAAGGAGTCGCACATCCGCACGAACCGGGAGGCCTTCTCCGCGGAGGTCGAGTCGAGGCAGCCGCCTCGGCGCAGCGGGTTGTTCGCGACCACGCCGACCGTGCGCCCGCCGATTCGGCCGAGGCTCGTCACGACGTTCGGGGCCCACTTGGGGTGCAGCTCGATGCCCTCGTCGTCGAGTACCGCGTTCACGAGCGGGCGGACGTTGTAGGCCCGGCGCGGGTTGTCGGGCAGCAGGTCGGCGAGCTCCCGGTCCGGGACCTCGCCGATGTCACGCTGGTCGGCGAGCAGCACCGCGAGCTCGCGGGTGCGCTCCATCGCCTCGTCCTCGGAGTCGCACGTCACGTGCACGACCCCGCTGCGCCTGGAGTGGACCTCCGGGCCGCCGAGGCTGGTGGCGGTGCACTCCTCGCCGGTCACCGAGCGCACGACGTCCGGGCCGGTGACGAAGACCTTGGCCTCGGGGCCCATGATGACGATGTCGGTCAGGGCCGGCCCGTAGGCCGCGCCGCCGGCGGCCGCGCCGAGCACCAGCGACAGCTGCGGAATGCGTCCCGAGGCGCGGACGGTCGCGGCGAAGATCCGCCCGACGCCGTCGAGCGAGGCGACGCCCTCCTGCAGGCGGGCGCCGCCGGAATGCCAGATGCCGACCACCGGGCAGCCCAGACGCGCGGCGGATTCGATGGCGTGCACAATGCGGGCGCAGCCATCGCGCCCCATAGCACCGCCCTGTACCGTTGGGTCGGTCGCAAAAGCCACAACTTCGTTGCCCCGGACCAGGCCATGTCCGGCAACCACACCGGAACTGTCCGCGGCCGCGAACTCGGACAGGGTGTCGGGGTCGAAGAATCGGGCGAGCCGAGCCTCGGGCGCGCGTGGGTCGACTCGGTCGAGCGTGGACAGACTCACCGTGCGTCTCCTTGCCTGGACGGCGTCGAACTGGGATCGGCGGAAGGTCGACGTGCGACCCCCCGGGCCTGCACGCCGGTGTCCCGTCAGATCACGGTCCGGCAACCATGGGCGCCCGTCAGCGAGACGGGCGTGGCCGTGGCATCGGGGGAGCGGCCGGCGTCACGGCGATATAGGGTTGTATGCGGCTTTCTAGTTGGCCTGCGGTGTGGCGCTCAACATGTGCGGTGCGCGGGTTGCCCCTCTCCAGGTCGGTGCGTCCCCACGCGTGCCCGAAGGTGCCGTGGATGCCAGGGAGCCCGGCGTCCACGGTCATCCCGGCGGTGGGTCGGGCAGGTCGGTGGGCCAGTCTGCCTGACCGTGCCGGGCGGCGGCCTGCTCCGCCCGGCACGGCGTGACGCGTCTCGGATTCCACGGGCGACCCGCACGGCAGGAAGATCACGAGTCGACGGTCACACCGTGAAGGCCAGGCACACGTCGTGGCCGCCGAACCCGAAGGAGTTCGACAGGCCCGCGCCGGCGCCGATCGTGCGGTTGTCGACGCTGACCACGTCGAGGGCGATCTCGTCGTCGAGCGCGTCAAGGTTGCGCGTCGCCGGGACGGTCCGCTCGCGCAACGCGAGCAGGGTGGCGATCGCCTCCACCGCGCCGGCCGCGCCGAGCAGATGACCGGTCATCGACTTCGTCGCGGTGATGGCCACCGAGTCGATGTGGCCGCCCAGCGCCGAGCGCAGCGCGACGGCCTCGGCGAGGTCACCCGCGGGGGTGGACGTCGCGTGCGCGTTGATGTGGACGACGTCCGTCGCCGCGAGCGACGCCGAGCGCAGTGCGGCACGCACCGCCCGTGCCGCACCCGCTCCCTCGGGATCAGGAGCGGCGATGTGGTAGGCGTCCGAGCTGATCCCGGCACCGGCGAGCACCCCGTGCACCCGGGCACCCCGGGCGGCCGCGTGCTCGGCGGACTCCAGGACCAGGATGGCCGCGCCCTCGCCGAGGACGAAGCCGTCGCGGGCCTTGTCGAACGGGCGCGATGCGGTCTGCGGCGTGTCGTTGCGGCGGGACAGGGCCTGCATCTGCGCGAACCCGGCGATCGGCAGAGCCGCGATCGCCGCCTCGGTGCCGCCGGCGATGACGACATCCGCCCGGCCGGCCCGGATGATGTCCAGGCCGAGGGCGATCGCCTCCGAGCCGGAGGCGCAGGCGCTGACCGGCGCGTGCACCCCGGCCTTCGCCCCGAAGGCGAGTCCCACCGTGCTTGCCGGCCCGTTGGGCATCAGCATCGGCACGACATGCGGCGAGACTCGCCGTGGGCCCTTCTCTCGCAGCACGTCGTGCTGGCTGAGCAGGGTCTGCACCCCGCCGATCCCGGAGGCCACGCAGGCCGCGAGGCGTTCCTGGTCGACGTCGGGGGAGCCCGCGTCCGCCCAGGCCTCCCGGGCGGCGACCAGAGCCATCTGCTGGCTGCGGTCGAGGGTCCGGGCCTCCACCCGGCCCAGCGGCGGCTCCACCGCGAGCGGCGCGGCGATGTGGACCGGGAGTTCTTCGATCCATGCCTCGGTGATCCGCCGCACGCCGGAGCGGCTGGCGAGCAGCCCCTCCCACGTCGAGGCGACATCGCCACCGAGGGGAGTGATTGCCCCGAGGCCGGTGACGACAACCTGCCTGGGGGTGGTGGTCACGCCGCCACACCCGCCCGCTGGATGTACGACACCGCGTCACCCACGGTCTTGAGGGACTTCACGTCGTCGTCCGGGATCTTGACCGAGAACTTCTCCTCGGCGGCCACGACGACCTCGACCATGGACAGCGAGTCGACATCCAGGTCGTCGATGAAGGTCTTCTCCGGGGTGACGTCCGACGGGTCGACACCGGCGACCTCTTCGAGGATGTCGGCGAGTCCGGCGAGGATGTCCTGGGACATGTGGTGCCTCCTGTGCGATGTGCGATGGGGATGGCGGGTGCGCTCACGGCTGGGCAACCGCCGCGGGCGCAGGCCGCGGAACGTGGGCCGGGGTCAGGGGTGGTGGACGCGGGCGACCCGCCGCGGGCGGAACGTCGCGTCGGATGATGCGAACCGAAGCGAGCGGGTCACGAGGTTCGGGTCATGTAGTGCGCGTGGTGCGGCGGCTCGGCTCACGGGCATCGGATGACCTGACCGCAGAAGGTCAGCCCCGCGCCGAACCCGAACAGCAGCACCGGGTCGCCGCGGCGGATCTCACCGGCGTCGATCAGGCGGGCAAGCCCCAGCGGGATACTCGCGGCGGAGGTGTTGCCAGCGTCGACGACGTCGCGTGCGATGGCGGCGTTCGTGGCGCCGATGCCCGTCGCGAGTGCCTCGACGATCCGCAGGTTGGCCTGGTGCGGAACGATACCCGCGAGCTCCTCGGGTGCCACTCCGGCCCGTTCGCAGATCTGCCGCACCGTCGGAACCAGGGAGATCGCCCAGCGGAAGACCGCCTGGCCCTCCATCCGGAACGCGTTGTCGCCGCCGCCGGGCACACGGATCACCTCGGGGCGGGAGCCGTCGTGCCCCCACACCGGCGGGCCGATCTCGTCACTGTCCGATGCGCCGACCACCGTCGCGCCGGCGCCGTCGGCGAGCAGGATGCAGGTGGTGCGGTCGTCCCAGTCGGTGTAGTCCGACAGTCGCTCGGTGGCGACGACAAGCACGTGGCGCACGCCACCGGCGCGGACCAGGTCGGCCGCGGTGGACACGGCGTAGCTGAAACCGGCACAGCCGCCGTTGAGGTCGAACGCGCCGGCCCGCGCCGCGCCCACCCGGTGCGCGATCTGCGGCCCGACCCCGGGGATCTGCGACGGCGAGGTGCAGGTGGCGGCGATGACCAGGTCGATGCTGTCCGCGGCGAGGCCGGCGGCGGCCAGGGCCTTCTCCGCGGCCGCCGCGCCCATCACGGCCGTGGTCTCCTCAGCGTCGGCGATCCGCCGGGCCGCGATGCCGGTGCGGGTGCGGATCCACTCGTCGGAGGTGTCAACCCGCTGGGCCAGCTCGTCGTTGGAGACGAGCCGGGCGGGCCGGTACACGCCGAGCCCCAGCAGCCGGGCACCGGTGGCGCTCATGCCTGCGCTCCGACGAGTGCCCCGTCGTCCGCGGCGGACCGCGGTCTGGGGCCGTCCGGCAGGCCCCGCACCTGATCGATGCCCACATGCTCGGCCACGAGCTCGCGGGCGGCGGCCAGATCGTCCGGGGACTTCACCGCGAGGATCCGCACGCCGGGCAGCTCGCGGCGAGCGATCCCGGCGAGCGTCCCGGCCGGAGGTAGTTCGATGACCGCGTCGACCCCGAGCTCGCGCAGGGTCGCCAGGCACAGATCCCAGCGCACCGGCGCCGCGACCTGGGCGACCAGCCGCGACAACAGCTCGCTGGCATCGGTGACGAGTGCGCCGTCCGCGTTGGACAGGACGGCCGCCACCGGCGCCGCGGGCCGCAGACCGCCGGCCACGGCGGCCAGCGCCGCCCGGGCGGGTTCCATGTGGTGGGTGTGGAAGGCGCCGGCGACCGACAGCGAACGCAGGCGCACACCCGTGGGTGGCTCCTGCGCGAGGCGGGCCAGGTCCGACATGGTTCCGGCGGCGACGATCTGGCCGGCGCCGTTGCGGTTCGCGGCGGTGAGGTCCAGCTCGGCGAGGCGCGCCGCGACCGCCTCGGGATCGCCGCCGAGCAGCGCCGTCATGCCGGTCGCGGCGCGGGCCGAGGCCTCGGCCATCGCCCGGCCGCGCAACGCGACCAGCGTCAGGGCCTGCTCGACCGACAGGCCGCCGGCGAGCGCCGCCGCGGTGATCTCTCCGACACTGTGGCCCGCGAGGATCAGCGCGTCCGTTCCGACCGGGGTGGTCAGCGGGAGGCCGAGCTGTTCGGCGGCCAGCAGACCGCTGGCGACGATCAGCGGCTGGGCGATCGCGGTGTCCCGGATCGTCTCCGCTGGGGCGTCACACCCGACCTCCAACAGGTCGACGCCGGCCGCGGCCGACCACCAGCGCAGTCTGTCCTCCACCCCGGGGAGATCGCGCCAGGCACGAAGCTGTCCGGGGGTCTGTGCACCCTGGCCGGGTGCGAGGATCGCGAGCACCTGTCTACCTAACCCTTCGCGGGGACCACTTGTCGCTGGCGGCGAGTCACCGATGTGTCGACCGGGTGTTGTAGAAGACCTACAAACCTACGGGTAGTCGAGAGAACTTCGTTGGAGCTGCGCGTATAGGTCGGATTCGTGTCAAGGACCAGCGAACTAGCCAGGCATGACCGGTTTCGCAGTGCGCTGCTCCGGGGACGGACCGGCTACGACGATCACGGTCCTCCTGTAGATGACACACCGTCCAGTCGGCCCAGCACGAGCGCGACATGCAGGATGAACCGCTCCCGGTGGTCTGCCGGATCGAGACCGCAGACCTCCGCCGCCTTGCGCAGACGGTAACGCACCGTGTTCGTATGCAGGTAGAGGGCGCGTGCTGTGGCCTCCAGCGACGACCCGAAGTCCAGGTAGGCTCCCGCCGTTTCCAACAGCGGCGTGCCGGCGTCGCGCAGCGGTCGGTACACCTCGTCGATCAGGGAGCGGCGGGCGTCGGCGTCGCCGGCGAGCGCGAGTTCCGGCAGCAGCGCCCGGGCCCGCACCGGCCGGGGTGCGGCGGGCCAGGCGGCGACCACATCGGAGGCGGCCAGCGCGATCCGGGCCGAGCGGGGCGCACCGGTGAGATCGCCGGCCACCGGACCGACGACGACCGGCCCCGGCTCGCAGACCGGCAGCAGGGCACGCGCCGCATCCAGCGCGGTGTGCACGTCGGCCTTCGACATCGCCGGCCGGGCGGGCGCGGAGGCAGTCGTGGAACCCGAAGCCGCCGTCGCCGCGGCCTGGGCGGAGGCGCCGCCCCGGGCCGCGGCCGCACTGCCGGTGACCGGGCCGGGCAGGGGCACCACCGCGTCCTCGGGGCGGCCGATGCCGTCGTCGGTGGCCGCGAATCCTCCGCCGACGATCATCACCAGTCGGTTGTGGTGCACTCCGGCGAGCAGTTCCAGACCCGTCAGCCGGGCCAGCCGGTGGGCCTCGTCGACCACCACCTCCGGCGCATCACCGCCGGCTCGCGCGATGATCACCGTGACGGCCGGCGGATTGCGCCAGCCCGCCGCCGCAGCCCGCGACGGCAGCGCCCGATCAGCTTCGCCGCGGACCACGTGATCGACGATGAGGGCTTCCAGTCGGGCGTCCCAGGCGCCGCGTTCCTCCGCGGCGCGGGCGTAGACCACCGCGCCGGCGAACGCGATGTCGCGCGAGTAGCGCAGGACGTCGGCGAGGAGCCGCTGGTTGTCCTGCGGCTCGACCAGGTTGGGCACCTCGGTCTCGACCGCCTCCACGGCGACCCGGACGAGGTCCACCAGCCGGCGGAACGTCACCGCGCGCACCAGCTCGCGCGGCGCGACCCGGAAGACGTCCTCCGACAGCTCCCGAGCATGTTCGGGACGGCGGCACCACGCGACGAAGGAGGAGATCCCGGCCTGCACGACCAGCTGGATCCCGGCCCGGTGGCTGGCCGACATCGCCGGGAACCAGGGCAGGACCTCGTGCATCCGGGCGACCGCGCGGGTGGCGAGCAGGCCGCTGGCCAGCTCCACCCGCCGTACCGCTTGTTCGCTCGCCGCACCCGTTCCCACCAACCCGCCGCGGGCGGGTGGGCCGCCCACCGCGGTGCCGCCTGCATCTGCGCTGCCCGGACCCGTATTTGCCGCCCGCAGCTGGTCCAGGCGGGGAACGCGCTGGTCGGGCAGCTCGTCGAGGTTCGGCAGCTCGCCGGGTGCCGTCAGGAAACCACTGTCGGTGTCCCGCGCGTCCGGCGGGTCCGACGGATCCGGGGGGGTACCTGCCACGCCCGTCAGCATGCCTCAGCGGCGCCCGGGGCGGTCGGATTGCGGCCGCCAACGCCCAGGCGTGCCCCGGACAGCTCGGCAGGGGACGGGCCTGACGACGCTGCGGCGTCGATGGGCGATGCTGGTGGCATGCGTCAGGTGAGTATCCAGGGTGAGGCGATCCGGCTCGGCCAGTTCCTCAAGCTTGCCGATGTCGTCGGCGTCGGCTCGGACGTGAAGGGACTGCTGGCCGGGGGCATGGTGCTGGTCAACGGCGAGGTGGAGAGTCGCCGCGGGCGCCAGCTCCTGCCCGGCGACGAGGTGCGGGTGCCCGGAGAGGAGCTACGGGTCGGCTGAGAGCCCCGGCCCGTCAGGATCGCCGGGTGATCAGAGCTGTCCGGCGTAGGTGCCGGCCCAGCTGTGCACCTTCGCGACGTAGTGCCGGGTCTCACCGATGTCGGGGATGCCACCCGCGGCGCGCACGGTGTCGGGCCCGGCGTTGTAAGCGGCGAGGATCAGCGAGATGCGGTCCCCGGGCAGGCCCGAGACCAGCGATGCCAGCCGTGCCTCGTAGCGGGCCGCCGACGGGATGGCGTCCTGCGGATCCATCGGGTCGGCCCGGCCGTCGTGGTTACCGTCGAGGCCGACCTCCTGCCAGGTGCTGGGCAGGAACTGCATGATGCCCTGGGCGCCGGCATGGGAGACCGCCCGCGGGTTGAACTTGCTCTCCACCCGCGCCTGCGCCGCGAGCTGCACCGGGGTAAGCCCGCCGCCGTAGGCCGCCGCGGCGGCCTGGAACACCGGTATCAGATCAGCGGGGACGCGGCGGGGGCGGCGAAGGACGTCGCAGCCCACCATCGTCGAGACGGCGAGGACCGTCAGCAGGGCGGCGACGATCGTTCGTCCGCTCACCCGGTCACCCATCGTCGTATTGTCCGTTTCGCCGATTCCGCGACGCGAGGGGGGACCGTCAGACGTGCCCTCGGCACCGCGTCGCGGCCGGGCGGCGGTGCTGGTCGGCCGGGGCGCGGAAGATCAGCCAACCAGGGTGGTGCGCAGGGCCCGCAGGTCCGACTCGGCGAGCCCGGCCGCCCGGGCCCACCCGGCCGGGCTGCCCCAGCCGGCGTCGACGCCATCCAGGAAGCCCGCCATGACCTCCGGCAGACAGGACAGCTGACCGGAGTTGTTCGGGTTGACCTGCCGATGATAAGAGGGCCGGTCGGCGAGCCGGGCGTTGACACGGTCGATCCGCTCGTTGGTCTGCGTGTAGTCGTCGATGATCGCCGCCCGGTCGACGCCGGCGATGCTGAGCACCATGGCCGCGAGCACCCCGGTGCGGTCCTTGCCGGCCGCGCAGTGGAACAGCGCGGGGCCGGTGGCCGGCTGGGCCAGGATCCGCAGTGCCTCGGCGACGGCGGAGCCGGCCAGGCGCAGATAGTCGAGGTAGTGCTCGACGCGGTCCTGCGGGTTCAGGTCGCGGACGATCGCGGGAAAACGCGGATCGTCCGGCATCACCCATTCGCCGGGCAGAAACGACAGGTGATGGTAGGCGACGTCCTCCATGGCGAGCGGGCCGCGCCCCTCTCGAAGGGCCTCCTCCTTCGCCCGCAGGTCGAGGACGGCCCGCAGGCCGAACGTCGCCCGCAGCAGGGAGACGTCACCCTGGGTGAGCATCTGCACCGAGTCGGCCCGCAGCAGGACGCCGTACCGGGTGTGCGCGCCCTCGGCGGTCGGCAGACCGCCCAGGTCGCGTACGTTGTCGCAGCCTGTGAGGTTGAACCAGCGATCCACAGATCGATCCTAGGATGCCCGCCCGCCCGGTCGCCCGTTCTTGTCCTGCTTTCTATGGATGAATTGCATCCGCCGCAGTGCCGAGGACGCCGCAGTGCCGAGGACGGGGTACCGACGTCGACGGTCACCGGGCGGTCACCCGGGCGCAGCTTTCCCCCGCTACCCGGGCTGCTCGGGTAGCGGGGCATCCCGCCGCCCGGCAGGGGGGTCGCGGGGTCGGGGCGCGGCGCGCGGATGGTCCGCGATGGTGTCGATGGGCCTGGCCGGCACGCCGGTGACGACGGCAACGGCGCGGATGTCGTCGGTGACGACCGAGCCGGTCCCGACCACCACCCGTTCGCCGATCCGGCGCCGTCCGACGATGCTCGCCTGGGCACCGATCCACGCCTGCGCGCCGATGGTGACCCCGCCGGCGATCCGCGCTCCCGGCGCGAGGGTGACGTAGTCGCCGAGCCGGCAGTCGTGGGCGACGCTCGCCCCGATGTTGACCACCACATGCCGGCCGGTGCGAACGTTCGTGGTGATGCTGGCGAGTGCGTACACGACGGTGCCCGGGCCGAGCTGGACGTCGCCACCGAGACTGGCCCGGGGATGGACCAGCGTGACGGGGCGCCGCCCGTGCACGGAGGCGTACCGGTCGACGCGGGCACGGGCCAGGGCGTCCTCGACCCCGATCAGGTAGTCGGCGTCGAGGCTGCCGAGCAGGTCCAGACCGCCGAGCAGGGCAGCGCCGCGCCGGGCCACGGCGCCCGGATCGCCGCCGTGACCGTCGTCGAGAAACCCGAGGAACGCGTACGGCGCGGGGGAGCTGGCGGCGTTGACGGCCTCGACCACGTCGAGCAGCTCCCGGCCATGGCCCCCGGCACCCACGATCGTCAGCGGGCGGGGAGTGTCCGGCACGCGACGCACACTAGAACGTCGACTCATTGCAATCAATTCAATGCTCAGGGTGGCGACCGTGGCGACCGTGGCGACCGTGGCGCGGGAGGGCGGGCGCGGTCAGGGTCGGTGGGGATCTTTGCGGTGTGGGGTGGGCCCCGGTGGATGGTCCGGGGCGTGGCGCGCTTGACCCCGGCCCGGACCGGCTACTATCGGCATCCTTATGATCTCGAAGGGTGATGATCGGTGAAGGTAGTAGTGACGGGCGGTGCCGGCTTCGTCGGTGCCCACCTGACCAGGGCGCTGCTCGCCGCTGGCGCAGAAGTGATCGTGATCGACGATCTGAGTACGGGCGCGGTGGCGAACCTCGCCGGCCTGCCCGTGCGGCTGGTCGTCGGCAGCGTCACCGACCGTGCGACAGTCGAAGAGGTCTGTACGGGTGTCGACAGCATCGTGCATCTGGCGGCCAGGCCCTCGGTCGAGCGCTCGCTGCTCGACCCGATGGCGACCCACGCCGTCAACGCCACCGGAACGCTGACGGTTCTCGACGTCGCCCAGCGGGATGAGACCCACGTCGTCGTCGTGTCCTCGTCGTCGGTGTATGGGGCCGGTGGAACGCTGCCGCGCACCGAGGATGCCCCGTGTCGCCCGCGCAGCCCGTACGCGGCGTCCAAGCTGGCCGCCGAGGGCTACGCCCTGAGCTACCAGGCCGGCTTCGGCCTGCCGGTGCTCGCCGTGCGACTGTTCAACGTCTTCGGGCCGTACCAGTCGGTGGGGCATCCGTATGCCGCGGTCGTGCCGACCTTCATCGAGGCCGCACTCTCCGGGCGGCCACTGACGGTGCACGGCGACGGCCGGCAGACCCGCGACTTCACCTACGTCGCCGACGTCGCCGGGATGCTGTGCGACGCGGCACTGCGGCGACTGAGCCATCCGCACCCGGTCAACATCGCCTTCGGTACGCGCACCGACCTGCTCACGATGATCGGGCAACTCGAGCGGCTTCTCGGCCGATCGCTTCCCGTCCGCCATGATGCCCCCCGTTCCGGGGACGTCCGCGACTCGCAGGCGTCGACGGAGACGATGCGCGCCCTGTTTCCCGATGCCGCCGGTCTGGACCTCGCCAGCGCCCTCGAGGCCACCCTCGCCTGGTACCTCGACCGGGGAACGGAAACCACCGGCACCGGGTCCGCCGCCGCTACCGGGTCCGCCGCCGCTACCGGGTCCGCCGCCGGCACCGGGTCCGCCGCCGGCACCGGCACCTCTGACGAGTCGGCCGCCGGCTCCGTGGTGTAGGACGAGCCGGCGAGGCGGTGGTCGGTTGTCAGGGGGACGTGCTCCGTCGGGCTGGTTCGGCATGCTGTTGCCGGGACTGGCGGGGAATCAGCGCCGCGCCGGATGCCGGAGCCGGATCAGGCATCGCCTCCTGAGCGGTTCCCGGGGCCTGCGGCGGCGACCCGCGTCTCGGCTCCGGGTCCGCCTCGGGCCCGCCGACCTGGGCGGGGATGGCGGTGGCGGGGTGGACCGGGGGGGCGGGCTGGGCGGCGGGGGAGGTGGCCACCTCGATGAGGTCGGCGAGGACCTGGGCGGGGGGTGCCCAGGGGTCCAGGGCGAGGGCCGTGGTCGGATCCAGGGCGGGGACGTCCACATGCGAGATGAGCGGATGGCACGGCCGACGGTCGGACTCGCCGTCGCCGAGGAGCTCCTCGTGCAGTTTCTCACCGGCGACCAGCCCGGTGTAGATGATGTCCACCGGCCGTGGCTCGCGAGCGGCCAGGCGTCGGGCGACGTCGGCGATGCGTACCGGCTCGCCCATGTCGAGCACGAGCGCCTCCCCGGGCGCGCCGAACGCGCCGGCCTGCAGGACGAGCTGAACGGCCTCGGGGATCGTCATGAAGTAACGGGTGACGTCGGGATGGGTGACGGTGAGCGGTCCGCCGGCGGCGAGCTGGCCGGCGAAGACCGTCAGTACGGAGCCGTTGCTGCCCAGCACGTTGCCGAATCGGACGCTGACGAACGTCCCGGCCGCCTCATCGGCGACGTGCGCGGTGAGCCGCTCGGTGATCCGCTTGGAGTAGCCCAGGGCGCTTGCGGGATTGGCCGCCTTGTCGGTGGAGATGTTCACCAGGCGGTCGACGCCACAGGCCGCGGCCGTGCGCAGGATGGTCAGCGTGCCCCAGACATTGGTCTGCACGGACTCGCCCGGGAAGCGTTCGAGCAGGGGCAGGTGCTTGAGGGCCGCGGCGTGGAAGACGACCTGCGGGCGCCGCTGCTCGAACAGGTTGGTCATCAGGTCGACGTCGCGGATGTCACCGAGCACGATCGACTCGTCGTCGAGCATCGCCTGCCCGGAGATCGACAGCTGGACGGCTCGAAGCGCTGACTCGTCCCGGTCGAGCATGATGAGCTCCGCCGGGGCAAACGCGGCGATCTGCCGGCACAGCTCCGAGCCGATGGAGCCGCCGGCACCGGTGACCAGCACGCGGCGCCCGCTCAGGTAACTCGCGGCGGCGGTCATGTCAGTGGAGATCTGACGCCGGCCGAGCAGGTCGGCAAGGTCGAGGTCGCGGATGTCGCCGACGCCGACCCGTCCGTCGATGAGGTCGCCCACTCGAGGCACGACCTTCACGGCAAGCCCGGCCTCCTCGGCGATTCCGGTGATCTCCCGGAGCAGGGCCGCGTTCGCGCTGGGAATGGCCACCAGCAGCGTGCGGGCGCCGCTGGCGGCCGCGGCGGGGGCGATCGCCTGCCGTCCGCCGCGGACCGGGACGCCGAACAGGCGCAGATTGTGCAGCTTGGGGTCGTCGTCGAGCAGGGCGACCGGATAGTAGGGACTGTCCACGGTGCGCAGCATCGCCGCGAGGATGCTCTCGCCTCCCTGCCCGGCACCGAAGACGAGCAGGGGCTCGGCGCGGGCCCGGTCGGGGCGGCGCAGCTGTTCCTCGACGAGACGCCACGAGTAGCGCACCCCGAACATCACCACCAGGGTCACCGTGCCGCCCAGGGGCGGGACGCTCAGCGGTATCGGCCGGGGCGAGCCGAACGCGGCGATGACGACGAGTACTCCGACGATCGTCAGGACCACCGCGACGAGCAGGCCGAGGACCTCCTCGAACCCGCCGAAGCGGTAGCGCCCCAGGTAGAGGTGCAGGGCCGTGCCGAGGAAGTGGAGCAGGCAGACCGCGAGTGCGCAGATCACCCAGAAGTTGAGGCTGGACAGGGCGCCGAGGGTGCGGTCGAACCGGCCGATCTGCGCCGCGGTGAGTCCGAGGACCATCGCCAGGCTGTCGAGGGTGATCTGCAACCCGACCCGCTTACGCAGGTCGAGGCGCGACACGCGCCGGGCCAGGTGTGCCGTCCACCGGCCATCCACCGTGACGTCTACTCTACGTCTCCACATGAGGCCATAGAGTAAACGTAACGGAGAGTAAAATAATCGCTACCCATCAAGTATGTTGAGGTGGTCCTCGATGACAGCGGGTGGTCGGGATGTTCGTCCCGGGAGGGTGGTCGACGAGTGGAACTGCGCGACTATGTCCGCGTCCTTCGCCGCAGCTGGATGCTGATACTCGCCGTCGTGGCGCTCGGTGGTGGACTCGCCGGTGTTCTGACATGGCGCTCGGTGAAGGTGTACGCCGCATCGGTGACCATGGTCGTCTCCTCGCCGGACAACGCCGAGGGCGCCGCGTCCGCCTACCAGGGCAGCCTGCTGTCCCAGCAGCGGGTCAAGTCCTATGCCAACCTGGTGGCCAGCGATCGGGTGGCTGCCGCGGTCATCACCACGCTGCACCTGCGCACCACGCCGGAGGAGCTGCGTAAGAAGATCACCGCGGCGGCGGTGCCGGACACGGTGTTGCTCAAGGCCACCGTGCGGGACCGGGACCCGCGCCTGGCCCGGTCGATCGCGAACGCCGTGGGTGAGCAGTTCTCGAAGGCCGTCTCCCAGATCGAGGCGCCCCCCGAGGAGGATCGGCCGCCGACGGTGCGGGTGAGAGTCTGGGAGCGGCCGAAGCAGCCCACCTCGCCCGTGTCGCCGCAGCCCACCCGCAACTACGCGCTGGGCATCCTGCTCGGTCTGATCCTCGGCATCGGCACGGCCGTGCTGCGCTTCCGCCTGGATACCAGCCTCACCGGCCAGGAGGACGCGCGCGAGGCCACCGATCTGCCGAACCTCGCAATGATCATCTTTGATGCGGACACGGTCCAGCATCCGCTGATCACCAGTGCCCGGCCGCACTCTGCCCGGGCCGAGGCCTTCCGCCAGCTGCGGACCAACCTGCAGTTCGTCGACGTCGACGCCGACCCGCGCTCGATCATCGTCAGCAGTGCGGTGCCCGGAGAGGGCAAGACCACGACCGTCTGCAACCTGGCGATCAGCCTGGCGCAGAGCGGCCACCGGGTCTGCCTGATCGAGGGCGACCTGCGTCGCCCGTCCTTCGCGGCCTACCTCGGCGTCGAGTCGGCGGCGGGACTGACCTCCGTGCTCATCGGCGCTGCCGACCTGGACGACGTGCTGCAGCCGTGGGGTGAGGGCCGGGTCGGCTCCGGGCGGATCGAGGTGCTCGCCTCCGGCCCGGTCCCACCCAACCCCAGCGAGCTGCTGGGCTCGCGCAACATGGCCGACCTGCTCGACGTCCTGCACGCCCGGTTCGACTTCGTGCTCATCGACGCGCCACCGCTGCTGCCCGTCACCGACGCCGCGGTGCTCGCCAGCCGCGCCGACGGTGTCCTGCTGGTCGCCCGGATCGGTAAGACCCGCCGCGAGCAACTGCGCCGAGCCGCCGACGCGCTGCGCGCCGTCGACGCGCGGATGGTCGGCACCGTCCTCAACATGGTCCCGGCCAAGGGCCCGGACGCCTACTACTACGGCCAGTACAGCAGCTACGCTCCGCACGGCCGGCATACCCGGGGTGCCGAGCGGGCCCGCGCGCGGCGGGACGCCGCCACGGACGCGGGCATCCGCCCAACCCGGCCGGCCCGCTACGCGCCCACCGTCCTGGGCGGTGACGCGGAGATCGTCCCGGCTCGGAGCGAACCCGCCCGGGCCGATCACTTCGGGGCGGCCAGGGACGCTCTGCCTGCCAGGGATGGCCTGCCTGCCAGGGACGCTCTGCCTGCCAGGGATGGCCTGCCTGCCAGGGATGGCCTGTCCACCGACGGACCTTTGCCCACGGACGAGCCTCTCGCCACTGACGTCGGCCTCAGCGACGAGGAGTTCACGGAGGTGGAGACGGAGCTCGGGGCCGACGACGGCGAGCTGGTCGACACAGCCACCGTCACCTCCGACGGCGGCCAGCCCGGCCCCGGGCGCGAGGCGGCCGGCCTGGGGCGCCACGTCGATGACCGGGCCGGGGTGGGCGGGCGCCGTAGCGCGGCGGGCGCCGTGGCGGTGCCGTCGGCGCGGGAGCCGATCGAGGCCGAGCGCCCGCGGGGGGCCGGCACCAGCCGGGCATCGGCGAAGGTGGCTCCGGGCGGACGGTCGAGGCTCGGGGGGCGGCGCGGTGATCGGGCGCGGGCGAGTACGGACGAGCTGGATTCGGGCGGCGATGCGCGCGCGCGGACGACGGACGACGCCGGCGTGGACCCGGACAAGCGGCCGACCGGCGGCGGTGCAGATGGCGGCGCAGGCGGTGACGGACGGTCCCCGCATCCTGGCGCGGCGGTCGGTGGGCGGGACAGCGCCCGCCCACCGTCCCCTCGGTGACGGCGCAGGAATCGGGGGGAACAGACCAGTCCACGACCGCACCGGAAGCTGACCCGCACGTCACAGACCCGCACGTCACAGATCCGCACGTCACAGATTCGGATTTCACAGATTCGGATGGCGAGGTCAGGTCGTCCGTCGACCCGGCCGTGCCCACTGATCCGGCCGCGCCGACCGACGTGACCGCCCTCACCCATCTGACCGGGTCCACCGGCTCGGCCGCACTCACCGACCGGGACGTGACCCGTCTCATCCCGCGTCAACCGTCCGCGGAGCGCAGCGCTCAGGGCGACATCAGCCTGGACGGCGTTGTGAGTCGCAGGGGCGGTGCGGGCCGGGATGGCGGTGCGGGCCGGGATGGCAGTGCGGGCCGGGATGGCAGTGATGACCGGCAGGGTGATGGCGGCGGGGCGGCCGATGCGACGGCGGCCGGAGCTGCCGAGGGCTGGGGGCATCGGCACCGGCAGCTGGTGGGGAGCGCCGCCGCTCTGGTGGTCGTGGTCGCGGGCCTGGTCGGTTGGGTGGCGGTGCACGCGCTGCTGGCCCGCGAGCAGCTCGACCAGGCGCGTTCGCGCATCGCCGTGCTCCAGCGACAGGTGCTGACCGGAGACATCCCGGCGCAGGCGGAGCTGCGTGCCCAGGTCGCGGCGATCGGTACGCGGGCCCGGTCCGCTCGGTCACTGACGGCCGACCCTGTGTGGTCGGTGTTCGGGCACCTGCCCTGGGCGGGCTGCCCGCTGCGCTCGGCGTCGGTCCTGGCACGGGCGTTCGGCACTATGACGGACACCGGCCTGCCGGCCGTGGCCGATCTGGGTGATGGCCTTAACCCGGCCCGGCTGCGGCACCAGCTGACCATCAATGTGAACGCGCTGGCTGGGGCGCGTGCGCCGGCGCAGCGCGCCGCGGCCGCGCTCGATGCGCTGCGGGCGGCGGCGCAGGCAGCCCCGGACTGCGGGTGGATCGGCCGGGTCACCGGCGTCAGCGCGGCCCGCGCGGAAGTCGTGGACCGCGGGGAACGCCTCGCGGGGGCGCTGGACACCGTGAGCCTGGCGGCACGGATCGGCCCGGGGATGCTCGGCGCCGACCGGCCGCGGCGCTACCTGCTGATCGTGCAGAACCCGGCCGAGTCCCGGGCGAACGGCGGGATCATCGGCGGGTTCGGTCTCCTTACGGCGCAGGGCGGGCAGCTGACGCTGAGTGGCATCTCGGGGAACGGTTCGCTGCCGGGCGGGCCGACCCAGGCGAGTCCGGTCCTTGCCTTGAACGGCTCGTTCGCGGCGCGCTACGGAGCGTTCTGGCCGGACCGGGTGTGGGCGAACGCGAACCTGACCCCGGACTACCCGACCGCCGGGCGGCTCTACACCGGCCTGTACAAGGCCGGAACGGGCGTCAAGGTGGACGGCACGATCAGTCTCGACCCGACGGCGCTGGCCTACCTGCTGAGGGCAAGCCGGTCGGCAGTGCTTCCGGATGGCCAGGTAGTAACCGCGGGTAACCTCGTCGATCTGGTCGAGTCGAAGGCGTATGCGACCATCCCGACCGTCGCCGGCCGCGACCGGTTCTTCGCTGAGGTCGGTCAGGCCGCCTATGCCGCGGTCGAATCCGGCAGCGGTAACACGACGAAGCTGCTCAGCGCCTTGACACAGGCAGCCCAGGAAGGGCGTCTGCTGGTGTCAAGCAACCACGCCGATGAACAGGACGCGCTTTCTGGAACGGCGTTGGGTGGCGCGCTCCCGACCGGCAACGAGCCCTACCTTGCTGTGGTCACGCAGAATGCGGCGGCGAGCAAGCTTGACTACTGGCTGCGACGGCGGGTCAGCTATCAGGTTCGGCCTATGCCGGGCGGCGCCGGCGCCGTGACGATCGTGGTCAAGCTGACCAACACCGCCCCGGACGGGCTGTCGGCCTACGTCCGCAACCGGGGAGACGAGGAGAACTCCGACGGCAATCCCCTCGCGCAGAACAACATCTGGCTGTCGATCTACACCGGTCGCGGCAGCCTGTTCGCCGGTGCCCGGCTCGACGGCCACTACATCGCCATGGATGCCGGCACCGAGAACGGTCTGCCGGTCGTCTCCACCTATCTGACCCTCGATCGCGGTCAGACCCGCACTCTCGTGCTCAAGGTGCTCGAGCCGCACGCCGAACCGGTGGTCGCCGTCCGTCCGCAGCCGCTGCCCTTTCCCGAGCAGATTCTTGTCCAGGGGGTTCGGGTCGCCCCCCCGTGGTCACGTAGAGCTATCGATCGGCGCCAGGGGTCGTAGACACGGAGAGTAGCCATGGGTACTCTCCGTGACATCACTCGTTCATCTACTTGGCGTGATCATCTGCAGGGAGAGTGCCTGTATGAAGTTCCGACCCCTCGGAGTCGCAGTGCTGGCCGGCGGCACGCTCGCCACCCTGGCGGCGCCTCCGGCAATTGCTCTCGACACACCCGTCGTCAATCCACCGAACATCGACCTCCCCGCCGTCGGTCCGCCTGGCGGTCCGGATCTGCCTACTGATCCCGGCGGGCCGGGTCAGCCCGGCGGTCGGGGTGGCCCCGGTTGGCCTGACCGGACCCACAAGCCGATCTTCGATAAGTCAATTTTCGACAAGCCGATCTTCAGGGACGACAAGCCGGGCCATCCGGGCTACCCCGGTGACCCCGGTGACCCCGATGACCCTGGTGATCCGGGTGACCCCGGTGACCCCGGTGATCCGGGTGACCCCGGTGATCCGGGTGATCCGGGCACGCCCTATCCGCCGTCCGCGAGCAGCGAGCCGATCGGGGCCGGCGGGTCGATCGGGGCCGGCGGGTCGATCGGGACTGGTTCCGTCAGCAAGTCCGTGGTGCTCGCTGGTGAGAGCATCATCTTCAGCGGTGGCGGTTTCGTGCCGGGCAGCATCGTTGGGATCACTATCAACGGTGAACCGCGGGGTAGGGCGATCGTGGGCCGCCGTGGCATCTTCAGCCTGCCGTTGAACCTTCCCATCGCCGGCCAGCAGAATCTGGCGGCCAGTGGCAGGGGCCTGCACGGCTACCGCATCGTCAACGACTCGGTCACCGCCATCGGCTTCGGCAAGGACGGCATCGAAGGCCTGCCGTTCGACCCGGGCTGGGTCGCCAACTTCATCGGCACCTTCCTCGACAAGGACGGCAGGCACCACCACCGTCACGACGACGATTCTGATGGCGGTGTCGGCGACGAGGGCTGCTTCGGCGGCTTCGCCGACAAGAACGGCAGGAACGGCAAGGACATCAAGGATGTCAAGGACGACCGGGACAGCAGGGATTTCAAAGACGACCGGGACAGCAGGGATTTCAAAGATGGCCGGGACAGCAGGGATTTCAAAGATGGCCGGGACAGCAGGGATTTCAGGGATGGCCGGGATGGCCTGAGGGAGCCGCAGGCCGCGGCCTTGGATGACGACAAATCGGGCCACAGGGACGGCCACAACGACGGCGACAGGGGCGACGACTGGTTCGCCGACAAGGACAACGACCACGGCGACAGGGACCGCGGCGACAAGGACCGGCACCACGGTCCGACCTGTGTGGCGGCCGGGCTTGGTGTCGGTGTGTTCGGCGCCGGCGCCGGTGCCGGAGCCGGAACCGGACTCGGCGCCGGTGCCGCTACTCCCGGCGGCGGCGCCCTGCCCTTCACCGGTGTCCAGACCGGGGCCATGGCCTCGATCGCCGTCACCCTGCTCGGCGGCGGTGTGCTGCTGCGGGTCGCCGCCCGTCGGCGGCGGACCACGGTTGCCGTCCCCAGCGCTGTCACCCGCACCGAGGCCTGATCCGGCGCCTCACCGCATCTCCTGACCCGGCAGTGCACCGTCGGTCAGCACTGACCGAATATCGGCTGACCACCAGGTGGCCGGCGCGGACCAGTACGACCCGCGCCGGCCACCACCAGGCCCGGCCCGGCGGCAGATTTCAGCGCAATGGATCGAACGGGGTCAGCGCGGCGGCGGGTGTTCCGGTCACGACCGCATCGGCGAGCAGCCGTCCGGTCACCGGGCCCAGCGTGACACCCCACATGCCATGCCCGCCGGCGACGAAGACCCGTGGTGACGAGGTCCGGCCGATCAGCGGCAACCCGTCCGGCGTGCAGGGCCGTGGCCCGACCCATTCGTGGGTGCGAACTTCGAGATCAACACCGGCCAGCAGACCGCGACTGGCCTCCACCACGGCCTGGATCCGCCGCGGGTCCGACGGAGCGTCCGGTCGCCGGAACTCCATCATTCCAGCGATCCGCAGCCCGTCTCCGACCGGCGTACATGCCACCCGGGCCGCCGGAAAGTAGATCGGCCCGCTCGGCGGCTCGGGTGTCGCGACGTGAAAGCTGTACCCGCGCCCGGCCTGCACCGGCACCCGTACCCCGAACGTCCTGGCCAGCCGAGGCAGCCACGCTCCGGTGGCCAACACCACCGCATCGAAGCGCCCACCGCCCGCATGCCCACCGCCCGTGTGCCGGTCCGCTCCAGGCTCGCCGACTGCCCGCCCACCCGTTGCGTCACTGGTGGAAACGTCGAGCGACCCTCCCGAAACATGGCCGCCTGCGCCGTCACCGGTGCCAGCACCAGGCCCATCCAGCAGGTGCACACCGCGTACCTCACCACCGCGTACCTCACCACCGCGTACCTGAACACCGCGTACCTGAACGCCGTGTACCTCGACACCGCTGGCGGACGTGTGCACCGCCTCGACCGCCGTGCGCTCGTGCACGAGTCCACCGCGTTCCCGCACCGCGTCGACGAGCGCGGCCACGTAGCGTCCCGGCTCGCAGAACCGTTGCCCGTGCACCTGGGCAACGTGCCGGACCTGCTCACCCAGCAGAGGTTCAAGGTCGCGAGCGGCGAGCGGATCGAGGATCTCGGCGTCCACCGGCTGCCCCGCCGCACGCACCTCCTCGAGCTCGCGCAGCAGCGCGTCGAGGTCGGCGCGTTCCCGATAGCCGGCAAGGAACGGCGCGGCCGCCCGGGTCGGAGCACTCACGCCACCCGCGGCGAGCAGGTCGAACGCCTCGAGAGCGGTGGTGGTCAACGGGGCGAGCGCCCGCATCGACGCCTGCCAGCGACGGTGCGTACTGTGCCGGACGAACCCGGCCACAAAGCGCGCGAGCCCCGGGTCCGCCACCGGCGGGACGTACACCGGGGAGTCGGAACGCCACAGCACCCGCAGCCCGTAACGCAGAACCGCCGGCTCCGGCAGCGGCGTGGCCAGCCCCGGGGTGAGCCATCCGGCGTTCCCCCAGGACGATCCCGAGCCGGCTGGGTCAGGCCCGGTGGTCAGTGAATCCCGGTCGAAGACCGTGACCCGCACGCCGCGTTCCTGCAGGAACCAGGCCACACACAGCCCGACCATCCCACCGCCCACGACCGCGACCTGATCGGGTGCGCCGGTGTTCCTGGGTGTGCGGGTGTTCCCGGGTGCATCGTGCGCTCCACCATCCACTCGCACCATTGTCCTCCGTTGCCCACATGGAACTCGAGCCTGTCGCACAGTCGTCGTACCCGCGGAGCGCGTGGCAGGCCGTATGGTCGTCGCGGAGAGTGATCTCGAGCTGCGGGCGGGGGCTAGGCGCGATCTATCTCCCGCATCCGTCACCGTCCGTCCGTTCAAGGGGGCGGGTGAGGGAGATCGCCCGGCTGGCGGTGGCGCGGTGGCGCGGTGGGAGATGTGGGCGGTGGGCCCGCGATGCAGGCACGTCTGCCCTGGGGACGACGGAAATGATCGTCCCCAGGGCAGACGTCGGTGCCCTTGTGCATCGCGCGCCGCCGGCCCGCCGATCCGCCGGCCCACCGATCCGGTGAGGCCCCGCCGGCAGCCGGCGAGCGGCAGTCGGCTGGCCCTCACCGGGCCGCGGGGCTACTTGCGGCCGAGGGAGGCGCGCAGGTACTCGCGGTTGAGCGTGGCGATGCTGTCCATCGGGATGCCCTTCGGGCAGGCCACGGTGCACTCGCCGGTGTTGGTGCAGCCACCGAAGCCTTCGGCATCCATCGCCTCGACGATGTTGAGAACGCGTTCGGTGCGCTCGGGGGCGCCCTGCGGCAGGCTGTTGAGATGCGTCACCTTTGCCGAGGCGAACAGCATCGCCGCGCCGTTCGGGCAGGCCGCGACGCAGGCGCCGCAGCCGATGCAGGTGGCGTTGTCGAACGCGGTGTCCGCGATCGGCTTGGGCACCGGGGTGGCGTGCGCCTCGGGGGCGCTTCCGGTGTTGACGCTGATGTAGCCGCCGGCTCGGATGATCCGGTCGAGGCCCGAGCGGTCGACCATCAGGTCCTTGACGACGCCGAACGCGACCGAGCGCCATGGCTCGACGTCGATGACGTCACCGTCGGAGAACTCACGCATGTGCAGCTGGCAGGTGGTGGTCCGCTCGCGCGGCCCGTGCGCCTGCCCGTTGATGACCACGCCACAGGCGCCGCAGATGCCCTCGCGACAGTCGTGGTCGAAGGTCACCGGGTCGTCACCCTCGAGGGTGAGTCGCTCGTTGAGCACATCGAGCAGCTCGAGGAAGGACATGTCCGGGTTGGCGTCCGGCACCTCGTAGGCCACCATGCGGCCGGGTTCGGCCGGGCCGGCCTGGCGCCAGATCCGCAGGGTGAGCTTCACGTTCCGCTCCTTGCGCTGTCGCTGTCGTGATCGGATAGGAAATCGGCTAGGAAGCCGTGCAGGAAGGGAGAGCCCGTCGCTGCTGTCACGTCGCGGGTCCCTGCCTCACGCGTCGTTGGCCTCACGCGTAGTTGCGCTGGGCGAGGTGGACGTAGTCGAAGGTCAGGTTCTCCCGGTGCAGGGTCGGCTGCTCGCCGGTGCCGTTGAATTCCCAGGCTGCGGCGTAGGCGAAGCGGTCGTCGTCGCGGCGGGCCTCACCGTCGGGTGTCTGGCTCTCCACCCGGAAGTGACCGCCGCAGGACTCCTCGCGGTGCAGCGCGTCGACGCACATGAGCTCGCCGAGCTCGAGGAAGTCCGAGACCCGGTTGGCCCGCTCGAGGCTCTGGTTGACCTGGTTGCCGTTGCCGGGCACCTTCACCGAGCGCCAGAACTCCTCGCGCAGTTCCGGCAGACGGCCGAGTGCCTTGCGCAGGCCGTCCTCGCTGCGGGCCATGCCGCACTCGTCCCACATGATCTCGCCGAGCTCGCGGTGGAACGAGTCCGCCGTGCGCTCGCCGTTGACCGAGAGCAGCTTGGTAAGTCGGCCGGTCGCCTCGTTGACGGTCTCGACGACGTCCGGGTGCGCCTCGGTGACCTTGTCGAACTTGTTGGACGCGATGTAGTTGCCGAGCATGGGCGGCAGCACGAAATAGCCGTCGGCCAGGCCCTGCATGAGGGCGCTCGCGCCGAGCCGGTTCGCGCCGTGGTCGGAGAAGTTCGCCTCGCCGACGACGAAGCAACCCGGAATGGTGCTCTGCAGGTCGTAGTCCACCCACAGGCCGCCCATCGTGTAGTGGACGGCGGGGTAGATCCGCATGGGAACCTTGTACGGGTCCTCGCCGGTAATGCGGTCGTACATCTCGAACAGGTTGCCGTACTTCTCGCGGACCTTGTCCTCACCGAGGCGCCGGATGGCGTCGGCGAAGTCGAGGAAGACGCCGAGACCGCCAGGGCCGACGCCGCGGCCGAGGTCGCACTGGTTCTTCGCGGCGCGCGAGGCGATGTCGCGGGGTACCAGGTTACCGAATCCCGGGTAGATCCGCTCGAGGTAGTAGTCGCGTTCGGCCTCGGGAATCTGGTCGGGGGAGCGGGTGTCGCCGGCGTTTTTCGGTACCCAGATCCGGCCGTCGTTACGCAGCGACTCACTCATCAGGGTGAGCTTCGACTGGTAGTCACCGGAACGCGGAATGCAGGTCGGGTGAATCTGCGTGTAGCACGGATTACCGAAGTACGCGCCGCGCCGGTGCGCCCGCCAGATGGCACTCGTGTTCGAGTTCTTGGCGTTCGTCGACAGGTAGAACACGTTGCCGTAGCCGCCGGTGGCGAGCACGACCGCGTCCGCAAGGTATGTGGAGATCTGCCCGGTGACCAGGTCGCGGGCGACGATGCCACGCGCGCGGCCGTCGACCACGATCAGGTCGAGCATCTCGGTGCGCTCGTGCATCTCGACGTTGCCGGCGTCGATCTGGCGCGAGAGCGCCTGGTAGGCGCCGATCAGCAGCTGCTGCCCCGTCTGGCCCCGGGCGTAGAAGGTCCGGGCGACCTGCACACCACCGAACGAGCGGGTGTCGAGCAGACCGCTGTACTCGCGGGCGAACGGCACGCCCTGCGCCACGCACTGGTCGATGATCTGCGTGGACGTCTGCGCCAGCCGGTAGACGTTGGACTCCCGGGCACGGAAGTCACCGCCCTTGACCGTGTCGTAGAACAGCCGGTAGACGGAGTCGCCGTCGTTGCGGTAGTTCTTCGCCGCGTTGATGCCACCCTGCGCGGCGATGGAGTGCGCGCGCCGCGGCGAGTCCTGGTAGCAGAACTGGATGACGTTATAGCCCTGCTCGGCCAGGGTGGCGCCGGCGGCGCCACCGGCGAGACCGGTGCCCACGATGATGACGGAGTGGCGGCGGCGGTTGGCCGGGTTGACGAGCTTGGCGTCGAAGCGGCGCTTGTCCCAGCGCTGCTCGATCGGGACGTCCGGGGCGCACGTGTCGGCGATGTCGTCGCCGAGCTTGTAGAACGTCATGTCAGCCTTCTTCTCAGTCCACCAGGCCGGCGAGGACTGCCACCGGAACGATCAGGAATCCCACGGTGAGCAGCACGGCCAGTCCTGTGGCCAGCCCACGGACGGCGCGGTCACGGCTCGGTCGATTCAGCCCCAGGGTCTGCGCCGCACTCCAGAAACCATGCTGGATATGCAGTCCCAGGCAGATCATCGCGACGATGTAGATCGCGGTGACCCACCACACACTGAAACTGGACACCACGTTGTCGTAGGCGGCGCCTTCGACACCATGGCGGTTCAGCGTGAGCGTGGTGAAGTCGAGGATGTGGTAGATGATGAACAACGCCAGCGTGATGCCGCCGTAACGCATGACATGCGTAGCGTAACCGGCCTGGGCCCTTTGGTGGTGCGCGTATTTGGTGGGTCGGGCCTTGAGATCACGTCGGCTGAGCTGGTACGCGGATGTCGCATGCAGGACAACGGCCAGGAGGAGGACGAAGCGCTGGATCCACAGATACCATGCTCCGTGTAGGACCGGTTCCCCGATCGTGCGGAGCCAGCCGGCATAGTGATCGAAGTCATCTCGGCCATAGAAGATCTTCAGGTTCCCGAGCATGTGAACGATCAGGAACAGCAGCATCAGCAGGCCGGTGACGGCCATCACGGTCTTCTTGCCGATCGTTGAACGCCAGAAGTTCAACGGGGCGAAGGAGGACCGTGCGGGACGCGCTGGGCGTGCTGGCGGCGCCGGTCGCGTCGGAGTTGTTACAGCCACGCCCGCACCCTAGGACCGCAGCCACCAGAGGTCCAAGACATGATAAAGCTGGAGTCCATAGCCGGGCCCTATGAAGGTCTACGCTGGCGGATGTGCAGCTCCACCAGCTCGCCTATTTCGTCGCCGTCGCCGAGACCCGGCATTTCACCCGGGCCGCGCAGCGCATGCATGTGGCGCAACCCTCACTGTCCCAGCAGGTTCGGTCACTCGAACAGGAGTTGGGAGCACCACTGTTCAACCGCGCCCGCGGCAACATCAGCCTGACCGCCGCCGGCGAAACGCTCCTTCCGCTCGCTCGTCGTATCCTCACCGACACGGAGACGGCCCGCCAGCGAGTCCACGAGCTGCTGGACCTGCGCCACGGCACCGTCCGCCTCGGCGCCACCCCCAGCCTGTGCACCGGCTTCCTGCCCGACGTCCTGCGCCTGTTCCACCAGCGCTACCCCGGCATCCGCCTGCTCGTCGAGGAGGGCGGCTCCCGCGACCTCGTCCACGACCTCGCCGGCGGCGACCTCGACCTCGCACTGATCATCCTGCCGCTGCAGAGCTCCGACCCGGCCCTGGTCACCTCGCCGCTGATCCGCGAGAGCCTGGTGCTGGTGACGTCCCGGGACGAGCCACCGGTGGTGACTGGACGTCCACTATACGTGTCTGATCTGCGGGATCGTCCGTTGGTGATGTTCCGTCGGGGTTATGACCTGCGCGAAGCCACCGTGTCGGCGTGTCGGGAGGCCGGCTTCGAACCGATCTTCGCCATCGAGGGCGGCGAGATGGACGCCGTGCTCGGCTTCGTCGCCGCCGGCCTCGGTAGCGCCGTCATCCCGAGCATGGTGGCGCGCCGGCTGGGCATGCGCGTCACCCCGTTCTCCCCGCCTGGGCTACAGCGCACCATCGGACTGGCCCGAAGGCGCGACGTCGAGCCCACCCGAGCCGCCGTCGAACTCCAGCGCGCCCTGTGGGAATACCTCCGCGACGCCGCCACCACCAACAACCTCCCCGACGGCACCCGCCTCCTACGCGACCCGGAGTCCGACGCCCCGCCCGGTGTCGCCTCGCCCGGCGACCCCCAGCCTGGTGTCGCCTCGCCTGGTGTCGCCTCGCCTGGTGTCGCCTCGCCTGGTGTCGCCTCGCCCGGTGTCGCCCCGCCCGGCGACCCCCAGCCTGGTGTCGCCCCGCCTGGTGTCGCCGGTGACCTTGTCGTCCCCGCCGCGGACTGCCCGTCCTCCGCCGGCCAATTCGGGGGGGTGCCCGTCACGACCGGCCCGCCTGGTACCCACTCTGGACGACCCCCGGCCCGCCCCTGGTGATTTCAGCCCTGCGGGCAGGTCCCTGCGCCGATAGCCACTGCGGCCGCCGATCCGGCCCCGCCACGCCGATGACCAGACGCTCAGCCACGCCACCCATCGTCCCACTGGCGGGAACCTCAACCCATGATCGATACGTAACGCAGCCAGTCACCGAGCAAGATCCTCCTATGTAGGTCGCCGTGGGGGGCAAATCGGACACCAAAGCCCCCACAACGACCTGTTTGGATCTAGAGCCGGAAGCCTCCGTCACGGAGGGTGGCATTTGCTGTCGGGGATCTCCCTGACGGGCCTGCGGGCGGCCAGTTTGTTGGGGTGGTCGGGGATGTAAACCGCGCCGGTCGCGAGACGGTCGTTGGTCGGATCCCCTCACGATTGCCTCGCCCCCGGTCCTGAGCTCCTCGAGCCCTGACGGCCCGAGCGGTCGCGGATCCGCTCAGCCGGCGAGGCCGGCGGAGGCCAGGGGAGGCCAGGGGAGGCCAGGGGAGTCCGGCGGAGGCCAGGGGAGGCCAGGCCGGAAATGCGCATCGTCTGATGGAACCGCCGCCGTCAAGGCTGTGGTCCGATCGGACCCGGCCCGCCGACGGGCGCGCCATCGGAGCAAGGGCCTTCCGTCTGCCCGTGTGGGCGGGCCCCTACCGGGCGGCACGGCGAAATGCCACAGCGGGCACCGATAGGCTGGTGGCATGGCGCTCACGGCCCTCACGGTGGAGAGGTACAGGTGTTCGAGCGCCGCCAGACGCTCGAGTTGCGGCCCGTCACCGTGCTGTTGGGGCGGAACAACTCCGGTAAGAGCGCGCTTGCCAGGCTGCCGGTTTTCCTCGAGACAGGTCTGCGGACCGACTCCGAAGCGCCGCTGGAGCCCGAGGCCGTGGATTTTGACATTGCTGACGCCTTCACCGACCTCATCTACGGCCAGCGACCACACGGTAAGGTCACCTTCGGGCTCCGTCTGGACAGCGCGGAACGGGGCCTCCTCGAAATAGAGGCAAGCGTCCAGAACATTGACGAGTTCCGGCTCCAGGTGGTCAGCGACTTCCAGGTGCGAATGCCGAATCAGGGCGCCGATTTCGCTTTGACCTGGAACATTGACAACCCGACCCGGCCGACCTGGAGTTACTCCGGGCCGGAGTCTCTCGCCTCGACGATCGGCGACCCGGTCTTTCGAGGTCTCCTGCCGCGACCTCGTTCAACCGTCCCCCTCTCGGAGTCGAAGCCATGGCTACGCCGCCTGAGCCTGGCATCTAGAGAGTATCCGACGATCAGATATGTCGGCCCTTTCCGTGACCGTCCGCAAAGATACTATCGTCTGCCGTCGCGTGCACCTGGTGCCGTTGGGGTGGTCGGTGAAAATGCCCCGCACATCCTGGCGGACGACGTTATTCGCGGGAACTCCGGACTACTTACCGCCGTGAACGACTATCTTCGCCGAGAACTGCCCGGGTGGTCGCTTGACGTCACCCCGAACACCAATCTTTTCTCGCTGGTACTTGCCTCGGCCACGGATCCGGCCATACGCGTGAATCTTGCCGACACGGGCACCGAACTCGCCCAGGTCCTGCCCATCCTCGTCCAGCGGACAATGGACGCGATCCGCTCGCCGGGCGAGGAAGTCCTTGAAGTGGTGGAACAACCCGAACTGCACCTGCACCCCGCAGCGCACGCCGCCCTGGCTGACCTTTATCTGTCCGGAGCGCAAAACGGACGTTGCCGTTTTCTCATTGAGACCCACAGCGAGACATTTGTTCTCCGCCTGCGTCGCCGGGTGGCTCAGGGCGACGTCTCACCGGACATGATCGCGCTGTACTTCGTGGAGCACGACGGAACCTCCGCGACGCTACGTCGTATCGACCTGGACGAGCTCGGAAACGTGGCGAACTGGCCTGACGGCGTCTTTTCGGAGGACTACGTCGAAGCACGTGCCCTCGTCGCTGCCCAGATCGAGCGGACCTGACCACGTCATGCGTGTACTGACCGATCCCGACGTCTTCCTCGACGACGAGCTGTTCGAACCGTTGGTACGGTTCATGAGCATGGTGGTGGAAGGTCGCCATCAGTGGGATATTGATCAGTCGAGCGAGCGGCAGGCCGCCGAGTACTTCGAACGACACGCGCCGCTGAGAGCCCCGACCTACCACCAGATCGCGCAGAAGAGCGCGACGGACGCCGTGTACCGGCCGCCGGGACGGGCGAACAGGCCTATGATCACCCGGAGAACGGCGCCTGGCGTCGTGGACGACCTCGGTCGGCCCGCGCTGGTGGTCCTCGAAAACCAGGAATCGGATGGTACGTTCCTCCGGTCCGTTTTTCGCGCGTTCGATCGACGTGACCTTCTCGAGGCACTTGCCCGAAACTGGCTTGTCCTCCGGCACGCAGGTGGCGGTGGCGTCATGTATCAAAAGATCGCCTTACAGGGTGCGGGCGAGTTCTCGTCGGTTGTGCGTGTGTGCGGCTTCCTTGACAGCGACAGCCTGCATGCGGGAAGTCGCACCAAGGGGCATACCGTCGCCGAGCAACTGGAATCGGCCAGGATTTCGGTGCTGGTACTCTCGCTTCGAGAGGTGGAGAATTATATTCCACTGGCAGCACTTGCCGGCTTTCGTGCCGATGCTGTCTTCAGTCGCGCGGTTGCTATCTCGCGCGATGAAGAAATTTGCTGGGGGAGAGGGAGTTCCGGACGGCTGCGACGAGAGGGCGCGTCCTTTCCCGGACCGCTTCGACATGCGAAGCGCCCGTATACGGACTTATCTCCTCTGGGAACTCAGGGAGTACCCTCGCCGTCTCGGTGCGAACGGACAACCCTTTGTGGCAGCCGACGTCCTGGCCAGGTCGGACACGGGCGCCTATCGCCATATCGTGACGACAGATGTCGGTGATCGCCCCGAGCGCGGTCCCGCCAACCGGATCATCCTGCCGACGCCACGTGGCCTGTCGGTGCGTAGGGCGCTACTCAATCTGGCGTCGATGGATCCCGGTGAGGGCCTGCAGAGCCATGCGATTCCGGAAAGCGCGGTCGAACGGCTGCGTGCGGGAGACGATGCCGGTTTCCTTCGAGAGCGGAAGAAATACCTGGTCGCAGGCGAGCAGGATTTCATTCTTGCGCAGGGCCTGGTTCTGGCGGACACGACGGTCGGGGAACCGGAGATCGACACCGAGTAGCGTGCCGGGCGTTCATACAGAGAACGACGCCCATGAGACGGCACGTGACTGAACCTCGCCCGCAACCGGTCGGCCTGACCTCGCGACAGCCAAGGCCGCGGGTGCGCGGCCAGACCCACCGACCTCGGCTTCGGCGTGACCGGTGGCCGCGACCGTGGCCGCGGTGCCCCTGAGTGGTCGAGGGATGCGACGCGGCCAGTGATCGGGGCTGAGATCTGGGCGGCGGGCCGGGCTGGGACGACGGGGGTCCACTTGGGCAGCGGCAGTGCCTGTCGCCATCCACAGGCGCTCGAGGCTGACGTGTCCATCCGCGGCGCCGTCTTCGCCGTTATGATCAAGATTCGTTGATCGCCATTGGTCTGGTGATCGCGGGGGAGGTTGTGGGGGCCGGTGGCTGCCCAGACGGGTGAAGCGGACGGTTGCATGTGTACTGATGTTTCCGTCCGTGTTGAACCCTGGTCATCTCGGGCTGTGAGCGTCGCCACGGACGCCGTCGGGACATGGCGTCTACGCAGGAGGGCGTCGTAGGGATGCGGCGCCTTCTCACAGGGATGCCGTCGTGACAACGGCGTCCGCGAAGAGGAGACGTATGTCAGTGGACCGTCGACAGATGCTGGCCAGCGCGGGGACCGTCGGCTTTGGCTTTGCCTTGTCGGGGGCGGTGGACGCGGTGTTCGGGGGAGTGGCCAACGCGGGCACCCCGGCGGCGTTCAAGGGGTATGGGGAGCTCGTCGCCGACCCCAAGGGAGTCATTGACCTGCCGAAGGGGTTCCGTTACGCGGTGTTTTCGCGGGCAGGCAAGGACACGCTGAACGGCGGCGGCCTCGTGCCGGCCGCACATGACGGGATGCGGGCATTCCCGGCGGGGCTGGGGCGCAGTGTGCTGGTGCGTAACCACGAACTCTCGCCGGGGACGACCGACCCGACGGTGCCGCAGCGCAAGGGGCTGGTGTACGACCCGGCCGCGCCCGGCGGGACGACCACACTCTCCGTCGCGGAGGACCGGCTGCTCAGCCATGTGCCGAGCCTGGCCGGCACGTACCGTAACTGCGCCGGCGGCGGGACGCCGTGGAACACCTGGCTGTCCTGCGAGGAGACCGAGGCGACCCCGACGTCCGAGGCGGGGCTGACGAAGAAGCACGGCTACGTCTTCGAGGTCGACCCGTTCGGCCGGCTGCGCGACTCGGCCCCCGTGCCGCTGACCGCGCTCGGGCGGTTTCCGCACGAGGCCGTCGCCGTCGACCCGGCGGACGGCACCCTCTACCTGACCGAGGACGCCGCGAAGCCCTATGGCCTGGTGTACCGGTTCCGGCCGCGCAGGCCGCTCGGCGGGCCGGGCAGCCTGCGGGCCGGCGGGAAGCTGCAGGCCCTGCAGGTGCCGGATGTGCGCGACCTGTCCGCCGTCGTGAAACTCGGCACGAAGCTCTCCGTCACCTGGGTGGACGTCCCTGACCCGGACGCCGCCACCGTTTCGGTGCGCGCCCAGATCGCGGACGCGAAGGTCACCCGCGTCCCGAAGGCCGAGGGAATCTACTGGTCGCGGGGTCGCATCTACATCGTCTCCAGCTACGCGAAGAAGTCCGCAGGTGCCGCGCTGGACCACTCGGGCCAGGTGTGGCGGTTCGACCCGAAGCGCTCCACCCTCGAGCTTGTGCTGCGGCTCGCGGTTGGCGGGCGGTTCGACGGGCCCGACAACATCACCATTTCGCCGTTCGGCGGCATTGTGCTGTGCGAGGACGGCGACGGGGAGAACTACCTGGTCGCGCCCTCCGCGGACGGCACACCGTACCCGCTGGCCCGTAACGCGGGAAGCGACAGTGAATGGGCGGGTGCGACTTTCTCCGCCGACGGAAAATGGCTCTACGCGAACGTTCAGGGCGACGGGCTGACGGTTGCCATCACCGGCCCCTGGTGGCGCGGCTGAGGGGCCCTCCATCCCCTCCCTCGTCCGCGACAGGCTGCGGGTGCAGGGTGACAGAATGTTGACCATTGGCCCGGCTGTTACTGGTAGGTGATGAGGTCCGGCGGGGGCGTGAGGGTCAGCGCCTCGGCCGGGCTGAAGATGTTCGTGTCCTGGGTGAGGAACAGCTTCACTCCGGTGAAGAACGGTGGCCCGGCGTGCAGCAGGGCGTACTTCTCCAGCTTGTCCTGCCGGGCGCCGAACCCGTCGATGTGGAAGACCGTGGCCAGTTCCGGGCGGGCCACGATGTTCGCCCGGTCCGGCAGCATCGACTGGGTGAACTGGTGCACGACGAACAGTTTCTGCGGTAGCCGACGCGCGGTGACGAGGCCGGCGAGCCAGGCCGACACCTCGTTGATGTCGGCCGCGTCGCTGCTGCCGATCTGACGGCCGGGAACCTGGCCCGGGCCCATCTTCCATTCCGGGTCCAGGGCAAGCCCGACATCGGGTTCCCGGAGGAAACGCTCATACCGTTTCGCCTGGTCAAGGAATCGCCCGCGGCCCGGCTGCAGATCCAGGATGAGCAGTATCCGGTGCGCCCGCGCGGCGTTCAGATACGGCTCGACGGAGTCGTCGGCCAGCATGTTGCTGTAGAGCCCGTCCGGGCCCGGCGCCGCTGCGGCGACGGTGGTGATCAGCTCCATCGCCGGCTGCACCGGGTGGTCGCCCGCGCCGAACGGTGCAGCCGCGGCCAGCACCCGCTCGGCTGCCTGCTCGGGTGTCCCCTCGCCGAGCACGCCGAGCGCCCCACCGCCGACCGATCCGTAGTGCGCCACGATCCGGTAGTGCGGCAGTAGCGTGCGCCCACCCATCGGCTCCTGGGACGTTCCCGGTCCGCCGCCCGTCCCGGCGGTCCCCGGATCGTCGCCGCGCCGCGCGGTCCCGCGGGACCGTCGGTCGGCTCCGGTCCCGGTCCCGGTCCCGGTCCCGGTTTCGGTGCCTGGGCTCCGGGACGGCGACCCTGGTCCCGTCGTCGATGTGTGCGGTCGCCCGCCGGTGCCGGCCGCCGATGCGCGCGTCGCGTCCGCGGCTGCCGTGGGCGCGTCGTTCCCGCATCCCGTCCACAGCAGCATGGCGACGCTGACCAGCAGCGTCCCCCCTAGCCACGGCCTCCTGGCCGCGGGTCCCGGCCGGGCTGCCGGAGGCTGGGCCGGGGCAGGTTGGGCGGCGGGAGGCGCCGGCCGAGATGGTGCCCGTCGCCGGCAGGACGCCGTCGCGGGCCGGCTCGAGCCACGTTGATCGACCATGCCGGCGCTACTACCCGCGAATCGATGCATCACCACCTTTGCGGCGTGCAACCAGCACAAGGAGGACAAGGGCCCTGGCGGGAGCGCGAGCTTGGCCTCCCCCGCAGGGCGGGTGCTTCCGCTCGATGATCTCTTCGGTGGTCCAGCCGCGACCGACGGGAATGGCGACGGCAACCCCGGCAATGGCAACGGGGGCGGCGACCACTGCGGCGGCTTCGACGGCAATGGTGACGTCGACGGACATCGTTTGCGGCGCGCCGAGAGGTCCACGAGTGCTTTGTATCAGATACCTGAATCTGTTCTTCGTTATTTCTGTGCCTGGCTTTCCTGGTTGACGATCGATCGCTTGACGATACTTTCCGTGTCTGCCGATGAGGTCGGTGTTGTCCTCCTGTCCGCGCGGCCTTTTTCTTATTCCTCCGGCCTGGTGCGGTACCGCTCTTGTTGGCTAGACTTCGCCCAGGCAGTCGGAGATCGGACGTTTAGGCGACGAGGGACTGTGATGCGGGGACGGATGTCGGCGCGCGGTTCGCGTGAGCCGGTGACGGTTACCGGCGATGGCGGCGGTACGGGAGCCATCGATTCCAAGAATGCTGGAGGAGATATGAACAATGTCGATATCGCGCTGAAGGAGACGCTGGAGATCGGTGGTGCGCTCGGAGTCGCGCTCGTCGACTTCACCAGCGGCATGACCCTGGGCACGGCCGGTAACCCGCACTCGCTCGACCTTGAGATCGCGGCGGCGGGAAACACCGAGGTCATCCGGGCGAAGCTGCGCACGATGGAGAGCCTCGGTATGCAGGACACCATCGAGGACATGCTGATCAGCCTTGGTCGCCAGTATCACCTCATCCGACTCCTGCAGAGTCATTCCGGCCGGGGCCTGTTTCTCTATCTCGTCCTGGACAAGAACCGGGCGAACCTGGCCCTGGCCCGCCACCGCCTGCGTTCCATCGAGTCCCAGCTCGACGTCTGACGTCCATCGGTCCCTCCACTCGGGTCGTCGGATGGCCGTCCGACGGTCTCCGTCTCGGTGCCTTGGTCGGTTGCCGGCTGGGAGCCGGTCGAGCGCCGAACGGGCAGACTGGGAGTCGACAAGCTCTCGGTAGGCCGAGGAGGTGCCATGGCGCCATCGACCGGACAGTCGTCGACCGGATCCTCGGCGACGGGATCGTCAGCGTCTGGATCGTCAGCGTCTGGATCGTCGTCCTCGCGGATGGGTGGGCCGACGCTGCGGGTTCGGGGGGCCGTACTCGTCGGTCCAGACGAGGTCGTCGACGAGGTGTGGGTCATGGGCGGACGGGTCAGCTTCTCGGCGCCGACCGGCGACGCGGCCCGCGATGTCCGGACCGTGTCCGGTTGGGCTCTCCCCGGGCTGGTGGATGCCCACTGCCACGTCGGTCTGGACGGGCACGGCGCCGTTGACAAGCCCACCACCGAGGAGCAGATTCTCGCCGATCGTGCGGCCGGCGCACTACTGCTGCGCGACGCCGGGTCGCCGGCCGACACCCGATGGATCGATGGGCGTCCCGACCTGCCCCATCTCATCCGCGCCGGCCGGCACATCGCGCGGACCCGCCGCTACATCCGTAACTATGCGGCGGAGGTCGAGCCAGACGACCTCGTCGCCGAGGTGATCACTCAGTCGCGGCGGGGCGACGGTTGGATCAAGATCGTCGGCGACTGGATCGATCGTGATCATGGCGATCTGGCTGCCTGCTGGCCCATGGACGCTGCCAAGGCCGCCATCGACGCCGCGCACGCCGCCGGCGCCCGGGTCACCGCCCACTGCTTCGCCGAGGCCGCCCTCGCGGACCTCGTCGAGGCGGGCATCGACTGCATCGAACATGCGACCGGGCTCACCACGGACACCATTCCCCTGTTCGCCGAGCGCGGCGTCGCGATCGTCCCCACCCTGGTCAACATCGCCACGTTCGAGAACATCGCGCGCAGTGCCGAGGCCAGGTTCCCGGCCTACGCCGCGCACATGCGCGCCCTGCATGCTCGCCGGTACGACACGATCGGCGCCGCCCACGACGCGGGAATTCCCATCTACGTCGGCACCGATGCCGGCGGCAGCCTGCCTCACGGCCTGGTCGCGGACGAGGTCGCCGAACTGCGCCGTGCCGGTCTGTCCGTGACGGCGGCGTTGTCCGCAGCCACCTGGTCCGCCCGCGCGTGGCTCGGCCACCCTGCTCTGACCGAGGGTGCCCCTGCCGACCTCGTCCTTTACCCCGCCGACCCCCGCACCGATCTCGCGGTCCTCGCCACCCCGGACCTCGTCGTCCTGCGTGGGCGCCCCGTCGCTCCCTGAGTTCGATGTGGAGTCGCTGCCTGCGATTGGTTACCGGGCGAGCGGGTCCGCAGGGCGGTCTGGTCTGGCGACGGGCGGAGCTGCCTGGTCAGAGCTGCCTGGTCAGAGCTTGGTGCCGAAGACCTGTGTCCAGTAGGTGCCGTATTCACCACCGACGGCGTGGCCGACGCCGATCTCCCGCAGCTGCGGCAAAAGGATGTTCGCCCGGTGACCGGGGCTGTTCATCCAGCCCGAGACGACCTCCTGCGCGGAGGTCTGACCGGCGGCGATGTTCTCCGCGACGCGCGAGTAGCGGTAACCGAGCGCGGTCACCCGATCCGAGACCGTCCGACCATCCGGACTGGTATGCGCGAAGAACCCGCGCCGCGCCATGTCCGCGCTGTGACCGTCAGCGGCGGCGGTCAGCACCGGATCGACGCTGAGCGGCAGGAGCCCGGCCTGCTGCCGTTCGACGTTTGTCAGCGTGACGACCTGGGCAAGCATCGGCGCGAGCCCGTCGCCGCCGGGCGGAGTGGCCCCACCGTGCCATGCCGGTGAGGCACTGGACCGGGGCGGGAGGGGGACGGGTGGAGGGGGCGCCTGCGCCGGGTCGGCTGCTTGCGGGGGTGTGAAAGGCGGCGCGGGCGCGAGCGGGCGTACGGGTGGTGTCGGCGGCGTGGGTGGCGTCGGGGCTGCGGGTGGCGACGCGGCGGGTGGGTGGGACCCCTGTCCCTCATCGCTGATCACGACGCCGAAGTCGCGTGCCACGCCGGCAAGGCCGTCGGCGTAGCCCTGGCCGACGGCGCGGACCTTCCAGTCCTGGCCACGCCGGTAGACCTCGGCCAGGGTGAGCACGGTCTCGCGGGACAGCGACGACGGCGTGAAATGCACCAGCAGTGTTCCGCGCAGGTTGTGCAGGGTCACGACGGGCGGCGGCAACCGGCCGAAAGGGGTGGAGCCGTCCTCCGGACTGGCTACGAGCACGACGCGCTCGGCGCCGGGACGCAGGGCCGCCGGGTCGATGGTGATCTCCGCGCCGGCCAGTGTGACGCCGGGGGTTCGTGGCTGGTTGTAGAAGACGAAGTCGTCGTCTCCCTGTACCTTGCCGTTCGCCGAGATCACCAGGGCACAGAGGTCGAACGGACCGCGCAGGCGCACCAGGACAGGGCCCGGCGGCAACGCTGAGTTCGCCCCGGGCACCAGCTCTGTCATCTGCCCCACTTCCGTCCGCCGGATCCGGCAGGCACCGTATCCGTCCTATCTAGGTGTACCGGGTGACGAGCGTCATCACCATCCCCGGTCCGGGCGCCGGCACATCGCCACTCCGGCCCGCCTGGGCGATGTGGCGTCAGACCGGATGGCGCGCCGACAGCCAGGATCCGGCCCGCTCTCGATCCAGCCCGCGGCGGGGGGCGGCTGTCCGGCGTGATGGCCCGTGCGGGCTGGGATGGAGTCGTGCCGCCCAAAGGCCTGTGGCCCGTGCGGGCTGGGATGGACCGTGCAAACCAAGGCCTGTGGCCCGTGCGGGCTGGAATGGCGCGATTGTGGGCCCCACCTGCGGTGACAGTTGTGGACGGTTTGCTTGCCTTGCTTGATCGGAGAGCCGTAGCGTCTCGTCCGTTGCCGTAATCGGGGATCCGGGTCTTCGACGGCCTGGCCCGGACTGGCCACCCCGATCGGGCGCGATCAGACCTGATCTGGCGCGATTGGGCTGGGCCGGTGGCGGCGGTAGGGGGGAACCGCCCAGGGATGACGGTAGGGCGCGGCCGGCGGGCCTGCGTCCGGAGCAGATGTGGACCGGTCGTGGACGACGTCATGGGTTTCGCCCTGCTCAGCCTCGGGTCAGGTGCGCTGTACGCGCTGGTCGCGGCAGGAGTCGTGGTCATCGCGCGCGGGGCCGGGGTGCTCAACATGGCCCAGGGCGCGCTGGTCGCCTGGTCGGCCTATGCCCTGCACGGAATGCATGGCCCATGGGGGCTGCCCCTGCCCTTGGCCGCGGTGCTGGCCATCGCCTCGACGTCTGCGATCGGTGTTGCCTTCCACGTTCTGGTCATGCGTCCACTGCGTGCGGCGACGGCGTTGCTGCGGCTGATGGCGACACTCGGACTGCTGATCATTCTGGAGTCGTCGCTGACACTGATGTTTGCCGGTGCCGTGCGGACGTCGCCCACGGTTCTCCCGGGTGGCAGCGTGAAGCTTGCCGGCACCGAGATCGACGTCAGTGTGTTCGTCCGACTTGGCGCGGTTGCCGCGCTCATTGGGGCGTTGTGGGTGGTGTTTCGGTTCACCACGCTCGGGCTCGCCGCGACTGCCGCCACCGAGAATCCGCAGGCCGCAGCCACGTTCGGCTGGTCGGTAGACGCGCTGGCCGCGGCGGCCTGGGGGGTCGGCGCGGGCCTGGCGGGCCTCGCGGGGGTGTTGCTGGCTCCCTTGCAGAACCCGTTGTCCTCGACGAATCTGCTGCTGCTGATCGTGCCGGCACTGGCTGTGGCCCTGATCGGCCGGTTCCATTCCTTTCCCGTCGTGTTCGTCGGTGGACTCGCCCTCGGCCTGGTCGAGGTGGAGACGCAGTACGAGCTGGTCGCGCACCACCCGTTCTGGCGGGGCGTCGACCGGGCGATCCCGCTCGCGGTCATCGTCTTTTACCTGGCGGTACGTGGCCGCGGCCTGCCCGAGCGGGGGCATGTCGCCGAACGCCAGCCGGTGCTCGGCAGCGGACGGGTCCATCCTCGTGCGCTTGCCGTGCTGCTGGCGGCGACGCTCGCCATCACCTGGTGGGTGCTGCCTACCGACTGGGTGGACGCGCTGGACGCCAACGCTCTGTGGGCACTGATCATCCTGTCGGTGGTGGTGCTGGTCGGATTCACCGGGCAGCTCTCCCTCGGTCAACTCGCCTTCTCCGGAATCGCGGCGCTGATCGCCGGCCGGCTCGTGGCGACCCGCGGCTGGCCGCTGGAGGCAGCGATGGCCGTCGGCGTCGCGGGGACGGCGCTGGTCGGCGTGCTGTTTGCGTTGCCGGCGCTACGCACGCGGGGACTGCAGCTCGCCGTGGTCACCCTCGGCCTCGGCGCGGCCGTCGACGCGCTGCTGTTCCAGCGGGGCTACCATTCGCCACCCCCCGAACGTGCTGGTGGGCTCGGTTCCCTGTTCGGTGACCTGGCCCGTCCGGAGGGGACGGTCGTCGGCCATCAGCGTTTTCTGGGCATCCGATTGGATCCGCTCAACAATCCACGCGGTTTCGCAACCCTCTCGGTGGTTGCGTTCATCCTTGTCGCGCTTGCCGTGGCGAACCTGCGCCGGGGCCGGGCCGGGCGTCGACTCATCGCGGTGCGGACCAATGAACGGGCCGCGGCGGCGCTGGGCATCAGCGTTGTCGGCGCCAAGCTGTACGCGTTCGCGCTCTCGGCGGCGATCGCCGGTTTCGGTGGCGTGCTCTACGCGTTCTACGTGTTCGGGGAGAACGGCAACATCGACTACGGTCACGGGGATTTCTCGCCGTTCCCGTCGATCCAGCTCATCTCCTACGCGGTAGTCGGCGGAGTTGGCTGGGTCAGCGGCTCCTTCGCCGGCGCGCTGCTCGTGCCCGGAGCCCTGCTGGCCCGGTTGGGGGTCGCCGTCGGTGGCTGGCTTGCCCGCCTCGGATGGCTGCTACGGGTCATCCTCGCCACCATCGGTGGACTGCTGGGTCTGGCCGCAACGTCGAAACTTCAGCGTGATCCCCGCACGGCGTACCGCCTGGGCCAAACGCACCGCCTGGTCGGGCCATCCGCCCGCCGATGGCTGCCCTGGCTTGGCGCTGTTGCCGTCGCCGCTGTCGCTGCCCTGCTCGGCGGCGTGATGCGGCATGTACTGACCCATCCTGACCGGTACGTTCCGCTGATCGGTGGGATCATCCTCGTTGTCGTCCTGTCGCGGTCCGGCGGTGGGATGGCGCCGGAGAACGCCCGTGCCGCCGGCCTGCTCTACGACCGGTTCGTACCCCACGCCGCGGACCGCCGACGCCGTGCCGACACCCTCCGTCTGGACCGTGCTCTCGGCCCCGCTCTGGCGCCGATCAGTGCCGCTGTGGCCATCCCTGGCCCACCCGGCCCACGTGCGGCCGGGCCTACTCCGATGGGGCGGGGTCCGACTGACCCTGCCCCGACCGCCCCTGCCCCGACCAGCTCCGCTCCGAGCGAGTCTGGCCAGAATGGTCCGGTTCCGAATGGTCTGGGCCCGGCTGCCTCCGCCGTGGTCAGTTCTGCCCCCTCCACCCCAGTGCTGGCGAGGCTCGAGGGCATCGGGATCCGAAACCTGGTCCGAAGGGGGGAGCCGGCGACGTTGTCGGTGCAGGGGCTCACCGTCCGGTTCGGCGGGGTGGCTGCGGTACGTGGCGTCGATCTGCGAGTCGAACCGGGCCAGGTGGTCGGGATGATCGGACCTAACGGTGCAGGCAAGACCACTGTCATCGACGCGATCACCGGCTACTCGTCCTCGACGGCCCGATCGATGACGCTGGGGGACGTTCACCTGGAGCGCCTGTCCGCCCATCGCCGGGCCCGTGCGGGTGTCAGCCGCTCGTTCCAGAACCTCGAGCTGTTCGAGGACCTCACCGTCCTGGAGAACATTCAGGCCGCCAGCGACCAGCGCGACGGCGCCGCCTATCTCACCGACCTGTTCTTCCCGCGGTCACGCCCGCTACCAGCGCCAGCGCTCGCTGCCATTGGCGCCTTCGGCCTACGCGACGACCTGCTGCGTACTGTCTCCGACCTGCCCTATGGGCGCCGCCGTCTGCTGGCGATCGCTCGCGCCGTCGCCGCCGGCCCCGGGGTGCTGCTGCTCGACGAGCCCTGTGCCGGCCTCGACGAGTCCGAAAGTGCCGAGGTCGCGGCACTGCTGCGTCGGCTCGCCGACGACTGGGGGCTCGGCATCCTGCTCAACGAGCATGACATGGATGTGATCATGGAAGTGTGTGACCGGGTCGTGGTGCTCGACGCCGGCGAGCTCATTGCCGAGGGATCGCCCGCCCAGGTCGCCGCCAATCCCCGGGTCCGCACGGCCTACCTCGGTGATGCGGATCCCGAAACACCATCCGCACGTCCGCCGGCGCCGGCGGTGTCATCGCCAGTTCGCGCGGAACAGCGCTGATGCTCAGGGGTGTGCCGCGGAACCACCGTGTCATGCGGAAGCGGTATTGCGCGGCTGGACCAGCCTGCTGCCGCTGGCCGCGAGGTCCGGCAGGCCCGGCTCGCCGGGTGGCCCGGCATTGCGGCAAAGCGGAGGAGCGGCCTGACAACGGGGCGGCCTGACAATACGGGGCGGCGTGTGGTGCGGCGCGACGAGGGAGCGGCGTGAACGAGAAGACGTCTCGCAATGGCGGCGCCGGGGACGGGGGAAACGCCCGGGACGGCGCTGACAGGGTGCGCCGGGAGGGACGGCCGGTGGCGCTGGCGGCCTGTGGGCTGTCCGCGGGCTATGGTGCCGGACCGGTCGTGCGTGATCTGAACTTGGAGGTCCGGGCGGGGGAGGTGGTCACCCTGCTTGGCCCGAACGGGGCAGGCAAGACAACGACGCTGCTGGCCTTGGCCGGTGCACTGGTCCCGATGGGCGGTGCGGTGCATGTCGACGGGAAGATCTCGCGGGCTCCCCTGCACGAGCGGGCCAGGCACGGACTGAGCCTGGTGCCCGAAGAACGCTCGGTCGTGATGAGCCTGACCGTGCGCCAAAATCTGCGGGTCGGACGGTGCGATCCCGACCGTGCGCTTGAGGTGTTCCCCGAGCTCGCCGAACATCTCGACCGCCGGGCCGGCCTGCTCTCCGGCGGTCAGCAGCAGATGGTCGCCCTCGCCCGGGCTCTCGCACGCCAACCCACGGTGCTGCTGGCCGACGAGCTCTCCCTCGGCCTCGCCCCCCAGGCGGTCCAGCGTCTGCTCGGCGCCGTGCGCGCCGCGGCCGACGCCGGACTCGCCGTCGTCCTCGTCGAACAGCACGTGCGCAGCGCCCTCGCGATCGCCGACCGGGTCTATGTCCTGCGGCACGGGACCATCGCCTGGTCCGGAACCGCCGCCGAGGCGGACGCCGGCCGCGAACATCTCCTCGACGCCTACCTCCCGCTCGGCGTCCGCTGACGGCCAGTGACGCCGCCCAGGCAGTGACGCCGCCCCGGCATCGTCGCGGCGGAAGTGGGATGGCCCACCGGAGTGGGCCATCCGGGTCACATGGGAGGTCAGGAGGAGGCGCGACGGAGGATGTCGAGGCCGTTGTAGGTCTCGGGGCCGAGCGGGACGAAGGACTTCGACGCGCTGTCCCAGCGGGAGCCGCGCATGGTTGTGTTGAAGATGCGTTCCGCGCCGGGGATCGGGAGGGTGGTCGTCAGATCGAGCGGGGGGACGATGCCGCCGAGGTCCAGGTGCTTGGTCTTGTTCAGCGCGGTGAGCAGGTTCTTCGCGGTCAGGTCGCCAGACACCTGGTTGCCGACCTTCTCGGCGATCTGCACCGACAGCCAGGCATCCGTCGTGCTGGTGCTGGCACGCAGTGCTGGAGCCGCGCCGGCGTCACCTGCTGTCTGCTCAGCGTCGAGTTCGCGCAGCATCCGGGCGACCTCGGGGAACTGGCTGGCCTGGCTGAGTTCGGGGAACGCGGTGGCGACGACCAGGCGGTCGGCGGCGGTCCCGAGGGTGGCCAGGAACTTCGGCGACAGGGTTCCACCAGCGTGGCAGGTACGCACCTGCTGGCCGGACTTCGAGATGACGGCGTAGGCCGCCTGATCGAAGACGACGAGGACCACACCGTCCGCGCCGGATCGGGACAGCTGGGTGATCGTCGGCGCGAAGTCACTGGTCGTGATCGGAATCCGGATCTTGGGGTCGATCGGATGGCCCGTGGCCTTACCCCCCGCGACGGCCATGGTGATCAGGCGGTCGCTCGCGCTCAGGTCGTAACCGACCAGGCCGATGTGGCGGGCTCCGGACTTGGCGAGCAGCGCCGGGCACACCGCGGGGTAGAGCGTCAGCGGGCTGATGACGAAGCTGATCGGCGAGCTGAGTTCGGAGCCATCCGCCGAGATGCCGGCCGAACCGATCGACGGAATACCCGCCTTCTCGAGAATCGGCATGATTCCGCCGGTGCCACTGATCTCACCGACGACCGCGAGGACATGGTCGTCCACCGCCTGTTGGGCGCACTTCTTCGCGGTGGCGGCGTCGTTACGCTCATTGCAGTATTCGAGGGTGACCGGGTGCCCGCCGATCCCACCGCGGGCATTGACGCCGCGGACGGCGGCCTTCGCGGCGGCGACCATCTCGGGATAGTTGGTGCCGGCGGTCCCGGTCGGCGCAATGATCATCAGCTTGGTCGGGCTGCCCTTCGCCGCGTCGCCGCCGGAGCCGTTGCCTGCTGCGGTGCCGGAGCCGCTGCCCGCGCCGGCGCTCCCCGAGGCCGAGCTGCCGCCGCATCCGGCCAGTGTCGCCGCGAGCGCGGCGGCCACCGCCGTCACGGCGAACCTGCCCAGCCCGAATCGTCGTCGCACCCTGCCGCCTCCTCATCCATGCCAGAGCCGTGCCAACCCCGTACGGCGAACCCGAACCGCGCCTGCTCGCGTCGCTCCGCAGGCACATCCCGAGATCACGCCCCCGGACCACCAGAGGATCCCGCCCGGGCTACCTCGGTACTCCATACGGAGGGCCAGAAGCCCCGCTTCGGGCTACGGAGAGCACCACAGGTGCTGCACAAACGCTGCCTGATGGCACAGTCGGGCCACGTTGCGGGGTCTTCTGGCTGGGCAGTCCGGGTGAGCCTCACCGGAGGATGGAACGGGGAGTGCCGCCGGGTCAGGCAACCGTAGACCGGCCCGGATCATCCCTGATCGGTGGGGTGACCGCCGACGCCTGCCCGGCCTGACCAGCGGCTCCGGGCGGCGCTTTGTGGCCGATATTCATCGCATAACGGACAGTCCCTGCCTTGGCGTCTCGCGGACGTGGCCGCATGATGTTGCTTTTACCCCTGAAGGCTTGCGCAAGGGCTGCGTGCTGGCGTCGAGAGGTCGGAGTTGCGATCTGTGACGGAGATCCCTTGGCTGCGAGAGCCGAAGATCCAAGTAGGTCGTCGTGGGGGCTTTGGTGTCCGATATGCCCCCCACGGCGACCTGGGTAGCGGGATCTTGCCTGCCGGGCGACTGCGGAACGTGGCGACGACCTTCTGGTTGATGGGTCAGGAGCCCCGGGGGGACGGGTGTTGGGCGGGGCGGTGGCACGTCGGCAGGGCAATGGCGGGCGAGTGGGTGCCCGGGCCCGGGGCAGGATCGAGGGCCAAGGCCAAGGCCAAGGCCAAGACCAAGGTCAAGGCCAAGGGCTGGCGGCGGGGGAGGTCAGATGACCTGGGACCAGGCGTAGGTGAAGCCCATGATCTGATCGACGAGATTCTCCAGTGCCGTGGCGGTGGCCTGGTCGCTCAGGCGGCCTTCCGAGTCGACCGCGCCGGGGTGGGCGGTGGGGCTCGGCTGGGTAGAGGTGTCGTAGATCACACCCTGGGGGGTGGGCCAGCCGCGCAGCGAGTGCACAGTCGTGCGCAGGGCGCCCAGGGTGGTTGTCGCCGCTCGGGCGTCGGACGCGGTGACGATGAGACCGACCGGCCGGCCGTCGAGATGTGGGCGGGGAGCGCCGTGCAGGTCGTCGAGATAGTCCAACGCGTTGCTGACCAGCCCGGAGATCCGGCCGTGCTGCGCAGCGGTGGCGATGACCAGGGCGTCACACTGTTCGACGGCGGCGAGCAGGCGCAGCGCTGCCGCGCTCCGCTCGGGGCGCTCGGGGGCGTACATCGGCAGGTCCAGCTCGGCGGGGCCGAACAGCATGGTCTCGGCTCCGGCTTGGGCCATCGTGGCCAGGGTGGTGGCCAGCAGCCACTGGGTGAACGAGTGGATCTGGGTGGTGCCGCCGATCCCGACGATCATCGGGCGTCGGCGTCGCGTCCGCACCACGCCCGGACCGCCGATGGGCATCCCGTCCAACCCTGCGGGAGGCAGTTCGCCAAAGCTGCCGGGGCTCCCCACCTCAAGACCGCCGGGGAAACTCTGGCCAGGATTGCGGGACGACGCCGCACTGGCGCTGTCGGGGTGGATGGCGCTGGTGCTGGCGCGGCGAGAGATGCGCGTGGGCAGGGAATGAGGCGCCTCGGGCGCGGTCCGTGGATCAACCTCGCCAGCCTGCTCGCCGGGCCCGCTGCCGGACCACCCCGTGCCGTACGAATCCCCCACGACCCCTCCTCGGTCCTGTGCCTGTGGTGCCCGTGCCTGTGGTGCCGTGCCGGTTGTGCCCGCGCGTGTCCGCCGTAGCTGCCCCGGTCGTACCTGCCTTGCTGGTGCAAGCTGATGTGCCCTTTTAAATCCGGACAGTCTCTATTAGGTTGATCTACGCGGCGGGCTGCTTTTTCAGGTATTCGTCGT